>NZ_VFPQ01000001.1:2608215-3260268 GCF_006716785.1 Thermopolyspora flexuosa
CGAACGGCTCGACCCGCTGCCGGACCGGCTGCTGGTGTACACCGGCGACGGGGACGCGGCGCTGGCCGAGGTGCAGCGCCGCGGCCTGATCCCGTCGGCGACGCTGGTGCGGCGGGCGACGCTGGAGGACGTGTTCCTGCACCTGACCGGCCGGACCCTGGTGGAGTGACGTGGGCGCGCGGCCGAGGGGCGACGAAGGGATGTCACGGGTGCGGCGCGAAGGAGCACAGGCCGGCGACCGCTCCCCCGCCGCCGAGCCGTACGGCGGGGCGGTGACGGCGGTGGCCGCACGGCCGCCGGTGCGGGGCGCGGCCATCGGACTGCTCGGCCAGACGCTGGCCGTGCTGGAGCGGCAGCTTGCGCTGTACCGGCGGGTGTGGCGCGGCTCGGCGTTCTCGTCGCTGATCCTGCCGGTGCTGTTCCTGCTGAGCATGGGGATCGGCGTCGGCGGGTATGTCGGCGAGCTCGAGGGCGTGCCGTACCTGCAGTGGATCGTGCCGGGGCTGCTGTCGATGAGCGCGTTCGAGATCGCGCTGGTGGAGTCGACCTACCCGGTGATGAGCGACTTCAAGTGGACGCGGGCCTATCACGCGATCGCGGTGACGCCGGTGGGGGTGGCCGGGATCCTGCAGGGCTGGCTGCTGTACCTGATCCTGCGGGTGGTCTTCGCCGTGGCGGTGTTCCTGGTGGTCGCGGCGGCCTTCGGCGGGCTGGTCTCGGCGTGGGCGGTGGTCACGCCGCTGGTGTGCCTGGTGCTCACGGTCGCGGTGGCCTCGCCGGTGACGGCGCTGGCGGCCGCGGTGGACAACGACTCCTACTTCGCGCTGCTGTTCCGGTTCGCGATGGTGCCGTCGTCGCTGTTCGCCGGGGTGTTCTTCCCGGTGGAGCGGCTTCCGGCGGCGGCGCAGGCCGCGGCCCGGGCGACGCCGCTGTGGCACGCGGTGGAGCTGAACCGGGCGGCGACGCTGGGGATCCCGCCGGCGTGGCCGGTGGCGGCGCACCTGGCCTACCTGGCGGTGTGGGGCGTGGCTGGCTGCCTGCTGGCGGCGGTGGTCTTCCGCAGGCGGTTGTACGGGTGAGGGGTGTGTGGTGATCGCGCTGCTGGCGGCGCGGCGGTCGGCCGGTCGGGTGGGTGCGGTGGTGGGCCGCAACATCGGGGCGATGCGCTCGGGCCCCTCGTACCTGCTGGTCCTGCTGTCCGGGCTGGTGGAGCCGCTGCTGTACCTGCTGTCGATCGGTGTGGGCGTGGGTGCGCTGATCGGCACGATGGAGCTGGACGACGGGTCGCGGGTGCCGTACGCGGTGTTCGTGGCGCCGGCGATGCTTGCGGTGTCGGCGATGTCGGGCGCGCTGGCGGAAACCGCCTTCAATTTCTTCCACAAGATGAAGTACGCGCGGATCTACGACGCGGTGCTGGCGACGCCGGTGGGGCCGTTCGAGCTGGTGCTGGGCGAGCTGACCTGGGCGATGATCCGCGGCGCGCTGTACGCGGGGATCTTCCTGGCCGTGATGGTGGCGATGGGGCTGGTGCCCGCGGTCGGCGCGGTGGCGGCGTTCCCGGCGGCGCTGCTGGTGGGGCTGGCGTTCGGCGGGTTCGGCGCGGCGGTCGCGACGTTCATGCGCGGCTGGGAGGACTTCGACCTGGTCACCACGGGGCAGTTCGCGCTGTTTCTGTTCTCCGGCACGTTCGTCCCGGTGCGGGACTATCCGGCGGTGCTGGAGGTGGTGGTGACGCTCACGCCGCTGTATCACGCGGTGGAGCTGCTGCGCGGGCTCGCGCTGTGGCGGCTGGAGTGGGACCTGCTGGTGTCGGGGGCGTACCTGCTGGTGATGGTGCTGGGCGGGCTGTGGGTCGCGTCCCGGCGGCTGGGCCGGTACATGTGCCCGTGACCGCCCCGGCCCGTGCCGAGCCGGGAGGCCCGCGCCGGCGCCGCCCGGCCTTGTCGGTGGCCGGTGCCGATCGGCCGAGCCCTGTGGAGGGCTCTTCTCCCCCGGGTGTGGCCGGTCCGGGCCATGAGGGTGTACGGCGCCGCCGACCGGTCATGAAGTCCTATTGGGGCCGGAGGAGGCGCGATGCGGAGCCAGGCCACGACGTGCGCGATCGTCGGCGGCGGCCCGGCCGGGATGGTGCTGGGGCTGCTGCTCGCCCGCCAGGGTGTGCGGGTGACCGTACTGGAGAAGCACGCCGACTTCCTGCGCGACTTCCGCGGTGACACCGTGCACCCCAGCACGCTGGAGCTGCTCGACGAGCTCGGTCTCGGGGAGCGGTTCGCCGCCCTCCCCCACACCCGGGTGGAGCGGCTGGCGTTTCCGCTGCCGGGCGGTGGCGAGGTGACCGCGGTCGACTTCCGGCGGCTGCGGACGCCGTACCGGTATGTGGCGATGGTGCCGCAGTGGGACCTGCTCAGCCTGCTCGCCGAGGCGGCCGGACAGGAGCCGTGCTTCACGCTGCGGATGAGCACCGAGGTGACCGGGCTGCTTTGGGAGAACGGCCGGGTGGCGGGGGTGCGGTACCGGGACCGTGACGGGCCGGGCGAGCTGCGGGCCGACCTGACCGTGGCCTGCGACGGCCGCTGGTCGCTGGTGCGCCGCGAGGCAGGGCTGCGGCCGAGGGAGTTCCCGGTGCCGCTGGATGTGTGGTGGTTCCGGCTGCCGCCGCTGCCGGGGGTGAGCGGCGCGCTGGTGCCGCGGGTGCGGGACGGTGCGGTGTTCGGGCTGATCCCGCGCGAGGGGTACGTGCAGGTCGCCCGCCTCATTCCCAAGGGTGCCGACGCCCGGCTGCGGGCCCGTGGCCTGGATGCCTTCCGCCGGGATCTGGCCGCGGCGGTCCCGGAGGCGGCGGGCGTCGCCGGCACGATCCGCGGCTGGGACGAGGTGCGCGTGCTGGACGTGCGGCTCAACCGGCTGCGCCGCTGGCATCTGCCCGGGCTGCTGTGCATCGGGGATGCGGCCCACGCCATGTCCCCCGCGGGCGGGGTGGGCATCAACCTGGCCGTGCAGGACGCGGTCGCGGCGGCGCGGCTGCTGGCCGGTCCGCTGCTGCGCGGCCGGGTCACCGAGCGGGATCTCGCGGCGGTACGGCGCAGGCGGCTGCTGCCGACCGTGGTCACCCAGATGGTGCAGCGGGTGTTGCATCGGCTGGTGTTCCGGCCGCTGCTGGCCGGTCGGCTTCCTCGCGTGGCGCCGGTGGCGGCTCCGCTGCTCCGGCTGGTGCCGGGGCTTTCGGTGGTGCCGGCCCGGATGATCGGGGTGGGTGTCCGCCCCGAGCGCGCCCCGGCCGCGGCCCGCCGCCCTCCGGCCGGAACGCGGCCCGGCGGTTGAGCGGACCGTGCGGCCGTGCCGGGGCGGAACACCCGCACGCCGGGGCGAGGACGAGGACGCGGATCGGCGGTGCTCAGGCTCCCGGCTCGCGCTGCCGCAGCCACTCGCGGCGCAGGATGGCGTAGACGTACTCGTCGGTCCACTCGCCCTTGACGAACTCGTTCTCGACGAAGTGGGCCTCGCGGCGCATGCCCAGGCGTTCCATGACGCGGGCGGAGCGGATGTTGCGGGCGTCGCAGCGGCCGGTGACGCGGTGCAGGCCGAGCTCCTCGAAGCCGAGGCGGAGCAGTTCCCGGGCGGCCTCGGTGGCCAGGCCGCGGCCGTGGTAGGCGGGGTTGAACACGAACCCGATCTCGCCGTGGCGGTGGGTGCGGCTGTGCCAGAAGAGGGTGAGGTCGCCGACGAGGACGCCGCTGTCGGCGAGCTCGGCGGCGAGGCTGAGCGCCTGCCCTTCGTCGTAGAGGGCGGAGCGGAGGATCTTGTCCTCCAGGGCCTGGCGGGTCTGGTCGAGGTCGCGTGCCTCCCAGTACAGGTACCGGGCGACCTCGGGCAGGGAGTGGAAGGCGTGCAGGTCGTACAGGTCCCCGAGGTTGAACGGCCGGATGATCAGGCGCTCGGTACGTAGCGGATAGTCGGGTTTGAGCACCCGTACAGCCTAGACAAAGGCCTGCGCGGACGGCCTTTTCGAGAGCCGCCCGGGCGGGTGGCCGGGTTGACGGCGGCGGCATGGAGGCACCGGAACAGCCGGGGTGTGCGTCGTGAGTCCACGCATCACGCACCTGCTCTGACACCGCCGACGCGGCGTGGCCGGCGGCCCGCCGTGGCCGGCGTGGTGGCGCCGTACGTCATCTGCGCCGCCGCATGCCCGCATCGAGGTGCCGCGCGTCGGCGTGCCGTCCGGCGTCAACGTTGCCGCGCTCCCCCGCTCCTTGGTGACGTCGCCCCCGCATGCGGTCCGGCTTTCCGGCCGCCGGTCCCGCCCTCCGCCTAGCGGGTGCCCGGTGACCACCCGCTTCCGCGCGGGTACGGCGCGGCCGCGGCGCGGGGCGGCGGATGGCGCGCCCCGGGCCGGGGCCCGGGGCGCGCACCGAGGGTCACGGTCCTGCCCGGCGGGCGCCGGTCGTTTCAGGTGAGGGCGGTGATGGCCCGTTCCAGGTCGGCCTCGCCGGTGTAGAGGTGGAACGACAGCCGGGTCCTGCCGCCGCGGGCGGCGGCGCGCACCCCGGCCGCGGCGAGCCTGCGCTCGGCGTCGGGCACCTCGATGGAGACGATGGCGCTGCCGCGGGGCGGCAGGCCGAGGGCGGCCAGGAAGCGGTCGGCGAGGGCGACGTTGTGCCGGTGAATCCGCTCGATACCGATCTCGTTGAGCAGTTCGAGGGCGGGGGCGGCGGCGAGGTAGCTGAAGAACGCCGGGGAGACGTCGAAGGCGCGGGCGTCCTCGGCCAGGCGCATGGGCAGGCCGTAGTAGGAGGCGGCGCGGTCGGCGCCCGCGTACCAGCTCGCGCAGTACGGGCGCAACCGGTCCCGGACGTGCGGGGCGAGGTAGGCGAAGGCGGTGCCGCGTGGGCAGGTGAGCCATTTGTAGGCGGCGCAGACGAGCACGTCGAAGCGGGTGGCGTCGACGGGCAGCCAGCCGCAGGCCTGGGTGGCGTCGGCGAGGATGAGCGCGTCGTGGTCGCGGGCGGCGGTGACGATGTCGTCGACGGCCGCGATGTGGCCGTTGGCGGATTGCACGACGCTGAAGGCGACCACGTCGGTGTGCGGGCCGATCGCGTCGGCGAGCCGGTCGAGCGGGACGGTCGCCACCTTGGCGTCGGCGACCACCCACGGGAACAGGTTGGAGGTGAACTCGCCCTCGGGGACGAGGACGCGGCTGCCGGGCGGGAGCGAGGCGGCCACGATCGAGACGAGCTGGGATGCCGCGGCTCCGATGGCGATGTCGCCGGGGTCGGCGCCCACGAGCCGGGCGAAGGCGGCGCGGGCGCGTGGGGTCGCCACGTCCCATGCCTCCCATCCGGCCGGGCCGTGCCGCCACTCGTCGATCGCCGTCCGCAGGGCGTCGGCGGCGGGCTTGGGGGCCAGGCCGTGGGTCGCGGTGTTGAGGTAGCCCGGGTCGGGCTCCCAGTACTGGAGTGCTTCGGCCAGTTCCATGACGTCAGCCTAGCCACCGCGATCTTGTGCTTTCACACCTTCCGCCCCCGAGGTGTGGGGTGTGGGGTCGCTGTCCCGTTCGCACGAAGCCCGCACGCCGCACGGCCGTCGGTGCCGGCCCCGGGCCGGCGCGCGCCGCGGGTGGCCCGAGCGGCGGTGGTGAGCGTTCCCGCCGGTGCGGCCCGGGCTCGCGGCAGGCCGGTCGGCCCGGGGCGGGTGGCCGCGCGGGGTCTGGGGTTCAGCCGTGGACGCGGTCGGCCAGCGCCCGGGCGAGGGCGGCGGTGACGATCCCGGCCGCGACGACCGACAGCAGGCCGACGCGCAGGCCGACGAGATCGGCGACGACCCCGACCAGCAGCGGGGAGACCAGGAAGCCGCCGCGCAGCAGCCAGCTGACCACGGTGAGGCCGGTGCCCGGCGGCAGGCCGGGGAGCTCGTCGGCGGTGTGCATGGCGGCGGGGACGAGGACGGCGACGCCGAGCCCGGCGAGGGTGAATCCGGCGAGGGTGGCGGGGGTGGACGGCAGGGCGAGGGCGGCGCCCATGCCGGCGGCGGTGAGGACGCCCCCGGCGCGGGTGACGGTGCGCTGGCCGAAGCGGTCGACGACGCGGTCGCCGGTGAGGCGGCCCGCGGTCATGGCGGTCTGGAAGGCGACCACGGCGAGCCCGGCGGTGGCGGCGTCGGCGCCGAGGCCGCTGAGGTAGAGGGCGCCCCAGGAGGCGCCGGCGTCCTCCACGAGTGCCCCGCAGGCGGCGAGCACGCCGAGCGCGGCGAGCGCCCGCGCCGCGGCCCGGGTCACGCGGCGGCGCCCGCGATCGCGGGTGGGTGCGCCGCGGTCGCGGTCCTGGCCGGAGGGGCGTTCGGCGTCGTCGGGGCCGGGCAGCAGAAAGCGGTGGGCGGCCAGGGCGACGAGGCTGATCAGGGCGGCGGAGACGCCCAGGTGGACGGTGAGGGGCAGGCCGAGCCCGGCGGCGGCCGAGCCCATGAGGCCGCCCAGGACCGCGCCGATGCTCCACACCCCGTGCAGCGAGTTGACGATGGAGCGCCCGTACAGCCGCTGGACGCGCAGGCCGTGGGCGTTCTGGGCGACGTCGACGACCGCGTCCAGGGCGCCGACGGCGAAGAGCGCGGCGCCGAAGACGGCCCAGTTCGGGGCGAACGGGATGGCGAGCGTGGCCGCGGCGGTGGCGACGATGCCGAAGGCCGCCACGCGTGCCGAGCCCAGGCGGCGGATGGCGAGCCCGGCGAGCAGCCCGGCGAGCAGGGCGCCGGCCGGGTGCGCGGCCAGGGCGGTGCCGAAGACGGCGTTGCCCACGCCGAGGTCGTCTTTGATCTGGGGGTAGCGCGGGACGACGTTGAAGAACACCGCGCCGTTGGTGAGGAACAGCGCGGCGACGGCGGCGCGGGCCAGGCGCAGCCGCCGGGTGGGGGTGGCGGGTGGTGCGGAGGCGGTGGGCATCGTGTGTTCCGGTTGGCTCGGTGCGGGGATGCGGCGGCGGGCCGCAGACGACTGGGTCGGCGGCGTGGCGTGCAGGGGTGTGGCCGCCTGCGAGCCCGTGCCGGTGCAGGCCGGTCACGGCGGGCCCGTCTCCCGCGGGGGTGTGGCCGGCTCCGGTGCGGTGCCGCAGGCTCGCGGCACGTGGCGAGGGTATCCGGCGCCCGGGTGGGTGGCCAGGTTTTGTTGCGCCGGGCCACGGCTTTGTCGCGCCGGGCAACGGCGGCTTTCGCATCGCCTTGGGGTGGCTTGGCAGCCGGGTCGAATGCGTGTTCTACTGAAGCGCATGCGGTGGGAGGCGACTTCGCTTGTGGACGCCGGTCCCGCCCGGCCGCGGATCGAGCGCCGTGCGGTACGGCGGTCGCATGGCGCCACCGTCTTCTACGAGGTTCAGGCCCGGTCGGTGATCGAGGCGGTGCCGCGGGCCACCGGGCTGCCCTACCGCTGGTCGGTGAACCCGTACCGGGGGTGTGCGGCGGCGTGCCGGTACTGCCCGGGGCGGGGGTCGCATCGCCGTCTGGGGCTGGACGCGGGCCCGGGGTACGGCGAGGCGATCGTGGTGCGGGTGAACGCGGCGCGGCGGCTGCGGGCGGAGCTGGCCCGGCCGTCGTGGCCGGGTGATCCGGTGGCGGTGGGGGTCGCCGGGGACTGCTACCAGGGCGCCGAGGAGATCTACCGGCTGATGCCGCGGGTGGTGGCGGCGCTGCGGGACGCCGGTACCCCGTTCACGGTGGTGACCAAGAGCCCGCTGGTGCTGCGGGATGTGGAGGTGCTGGCCGACGCGGCCCGGTATGTGCCGGTGCGGGTGATGGTGTCGGTGGGGTTCGTCGACGACCGGCTGCGGCGCATGGTGGAGCCGGGCGCGGTCTCCCCGCAGAAGCGGCTGGAGGTGTGCGCGGCGCTGAACGAGGCGGGGGTGCCGTGCGGGGTGCTGTTGGCGCCGGTGCTGCCGTGCCTGACCGACTCGTTCGACCAGCTGCAGGCGGCGGTGCGGCGCGCGGCCGAGGCCGGGGCGGTGGAGGTGACGCCGGTGGTGCTGACGCTGCCGCCCGGGGCGCGGGAGTGGTATCTGGCGTGGCTGGCGGAGGAGCATCCGGGCCTGGTGCGCCGGTACGGCGAGCTGTACGCGGCGGGCCCGGCGGCCGCGGCGGGGTATCGGGAGCGGATCGTTGCGGAGGTCGGGCGGCTGGCCGAGGTGTACGGGGTGGGGCGTTCGGCGCGGCGGTGGCGGCGGCGCCGCTCCCCCGCCCGCCAGCTCGCCCTGCTGTGACCCCGCCCGGTACGCCCGGCCGCGCCGCGAGGCCGTACCGGGATTTCCGTGGGCGGGCGGCGATGAGTTTCACCGCTTTTTTGGGTCTGTAGGGGCAGAGGTCGTGCGACGAAGGAGCGAGCGATGACCGAGCCGAAGACCCACACCCTCGAGGTGCCGGGGGCCGTGTTGCAGTACGACGTGCGTGAGGGCGCGGGGGACGGGGAGCCGCCGCTGCTGATGATCGGGTCGCCGATGGACGCGACCGGGTTCGTCAGCCTGGCGGCCCGGTTCCCCGAGCGCACGGTGGTGACCTACGACCCGCGCGGGACGGGCCGCAGTGCGCGGACCGACGCCACGGTGCCGTCGCCGCCGATCCACGCCGACGACCTGAGCCGGGTGATCGCGGCGGTGGGCGGCGGGCCGGTGGACGTGTTCGCCTCCAGCGGCGGGGCGGTGAACGCGCTGGCGCTGGCCGCCCACCACCCGGGGGCGGTGCGCACGGTGGTGGCGCACGAGCCGCCGCTGCTCACGCTGCTGCCCGACCGCGAGCGGGCGCTGGCCGCGGTCGGGCACATCCGCCGCGTCTACGAGCGGGACGGGCTGGGCGCGGGCATGGCGTGCTTCATCGCGCTCACCTCGATCCAGGGGGAGATCCCGGCGGACTTCGCCGAGCTGCCGATGCCGGATCCGGCCGCATTCGGGTTCCCGCCGGGGGACGACGGCTCGCGCGACGACCCGCTGCTCGGCCAGAACCTGATCACCTGCACCCACTACGAGCCGGATTTCGAGGCGCTGCGGGCGGCGCCGGCGCGGGTGGTGTTCGGGGTGGGGGTGGAGTCGGCCGGTCAGCTCACCTACCGGGCGGCGGTGGCGGCCGCCGAGCGGCTGGGCGCCGAGCCGGTGGAGTTCCCGGGCGGGCACGCGGGGTTCCTCGGCGGCGAGTACGGCGTGCAGGGGGATCCGGACGGGTTCGCCGCGGTGCTGCGCCGGGTGCTGGGGCAGGGCTGAGAAAGGGTCCGCGCCGGGGCTCGCGCCGCCGTCGAGGGGGTGGTGGCGCGGGCCCCGGCGCGGTGCCGTACCGCTCAGGTCCCTTGGGTCAGGTGGCCAGGGCGCTGCCCTTCTTCCACTCCTTGAAGGACAGCTGCCAGAACCCCCAGCCGTTGTTCCACTCCAGCGGCCGGTCGGTGCCCACGATCTTGACGACGTCGCCGCGGTGGAAGTTGTCGTAGAACCACTTGGCGTCGCGCGGGTGGGCGTTGATGCAGCCGTGGCTGACGTTGGCGCGGCCCTGGGCGTGGATCGACCAGGGGGCGGCGTGCACGTACTCGCCGCTGCTGGAGATGCGTACCGCGTGGTTGACGACCTCGCGGTAGTAGCCGGGGTCGCCCGGCTTGCGGCCCGGCGAGATCATCACGACCGGGTTGCCGCGCTCCATGGTGAGGTGGATGCCGCTGGTCGTGGTGTACTCGCGGGTGGTGGCCTTGCCCGCGCTGATCGGCATGGTCCGCATCACCTTGCCGTCCTTGCGGACGACCATGGTGTGGGTCTTGACGTTGACCGTGCTGATCCAGGCGGCGCCGATGCGCAGGGTGTGGCTGACGTTCCTCACCCCCCAGGTGCCGGGTCCGGAGCGTACCCCGGCGATGCGGGCGGTGAAGCGCACCTTCTGGTGGGCGGGCCAGAAGCGGGCGGTGCGGTAGATCACCTGCCGGTCGCTGACCCACCGCCAGGCGCCGGGGACGGGTTTTTCGGCCTCGACCTCCAGGGCGCGTTCGACGGCGGCCTTGTCCTCGACCGGCCGGTTGAAGGTGACGATGATCGGCGCGCCGACGCCGAGGATCTCCCCCTTGATCGCGGGGGTGACGTCGATGACGGCGAGCTCGTTCTGGGGCTTGAGCGTGGTGAACCTGCTGGTGAGCTGGGTGGGGCCGCCGTCCCCGGTGGCCTGGGCCTCCACCGTGTAGGTGGTGCCGGGGCGGAGGCGTTCGGTGGAGCGCCAGCGGGTTCCGGATGCGTCGAGGCGGCCGTTGACGACCTTGCCGCCGGCGCGGACGACGACCTTCTCGAGCCGTCCGCCGGAGGCGGCCACGACGACCCGCTTGTCGGGGCGTACCCGCTTGGCGCCCTCGGCCGGGGCGACGGAGATGGTGGGGGGTGCCGGCTTTTCCTGCTTGTGTCCCTGGAAGCCGCTGGCCACGGGCTCGCCGCCGCCGGAGCAGGAGCCCAGCAGCAGGGCGGCTGCGGCGGCTAGGGCCGCGATCGGCATCCTTCGGCGTTTGGCAACGGACGGCACTGCACTCTCCCGACCAAGGTCAACACCACGTTCAAAACCCTAATAGGGGTAACAACGGAGCATTGGAACGTTCAGCCCGCGGTGAGATTACGGTTTCGTCGCTATTTATCGGCCCTCACCGCAGAAACCCGACACACCCGACCCGTCACCGGGGTCGGCCGGGGCGTCACCGAAGGTCACCAGGGGGGTGATGCGGCCGCGAAGGGCGGCCGGGGCGGGGTTTGCGGCAGAATGCGGCTCGTGGGTGAGCGCACCGAGACCGGCGGCCCGGCGGCCCGGCCGCCCGGGGTGGTCCTGCAGGCCGTGCTGGAACGCATCACCTACGTCAACGAGGAGACCGGCTACACGATCGCGCGCGTGGCCACCGAGCGCGGCGGCGACGAGCTGACCACCGTGGTCGGGCCGCTGCTGGGGGCGCAGGTCGGCGAGAGCCTGCGGCTGACCGGCCGGTGGACCTCGCACCCCCGCTACGGCCGCCAGTTCGAGGTGTGGTCGTACACCACGGTGCTGCCGGCCACCATCCAGGGCATCCAGCGCTACCTCGGCTCGGGCCTGATCAAGGGGATCGGGCCGAAGATGGCCGAGCGGATCGTCGCCCACTTCGGCACCGACACCCTCGAGGTGATCGAGAAGACCCCCGAGCGGCTCATCGAGGTGCCGGGCCTGGGCCCCAAGCGCCAGAGGATGATCGCCGACGCCTGGGAGGAGCAGAAGATCATCAAGGAGGTGATGGTCTTCCTCCAGGGCGTGGGGGTGTCCACCTCGATCGCGGTGCGGATCTTCAAGCAGTACGGCGAGGCGTCGATCTCGGTGGTGCGCAACCAGCCCTACCGGCTCGCCGAGGACGTGTGGGGCATCGGGTTCAAGACCGCCGACACCATCGCCCAGGCCGTCGGGATCCCGCACGACAGCCCCGACCGGGTCAAGGCGGGGCTGCGGTACACGCTGTCGCAGGCCGCCGACGACGGCCACTGCTTCCTTCCCGCCCCCAACCTGATCGCCGACGCGGTCAAGATCCTTCAGGTGCCGGCGGACCTGGTGGCCGCCTGCCTGCGGGAGATGGCCGAGCAGCAGGAGCCGCAGGCGCCGGGGTCGAACGGCAGCGGCGTGGTGTGCGAGGACATCCCCGCCCCCGCCGGCGGGGAGGGCCGCATCCCCGCGGTGTACCTGACCCCGTTCCACCGGGCCGAGGTGTCGCTCGCCGCCTCACTGCGCGCGCTGATGACCACCTTCCGCGACCGGCTGGCCGCGTTCGCCGGCGTCGACTGGGACGCGGCGCTGTCGTGGGTGGCCGGCCGTACCGGGGCGCGCCTGGCGCCCGAGCAGGCCGAGGCGGTCAGGCTCGCGCTCACCGGCAAGGTGGCGGTGCTCACCGGCGGCCCGGGCTGCGGCAAGAGCTTCACCGTCAAGTCGATCGTCACCCTCGCCCGGGCCAAGAAGGCCAAGGTGATCCTCGCCGCCCCCACCGGCCGGGCGGCCAAGCGCCTTTCCGAGCTGACCGGGCACGAGGCCACCACGGTGCACCGGCTGCTGCAGCTGCGGCCCGGCGGGGACGCCGCCTACGACCGGGACAACCCGCTGGATGCGGACCTGGTGGTGGTCGACGAGGCCTCCATGCTCGACCTGCTGCTCGCCAACAAGCTGGTCAAGGCGATCGCGCCGGGCACCCACCTGCTGTTCGTCGGCGACGTGGACCAGCTTCCGTCGGTCGGCGCCGGGGAGGTGCTGCGCGACCTGCTCGCCTCCCCCGAGATCCCCCGGGTACGGCTGACGCAGATCTTCCGGCAGGCCCAGCAGTCGGGCGTGGTGGTCAACGCCCACCGGGTCAACCAGGGCCTGCACCCCTACACCAAGGGCTACCCGGACTTCTTCCTGTTCCCCTGCGAGGAGCCGGAGCGGATCGCCGAGCTGACCGTGGACGTGGTGGCCAACCGCATCCCGCGCCGCTTCGGCCTGGATCCGCGGCGGGACGTGCAGGTGCTGGTGCCCATGCACCGCGGGGTGGCGGGCGCGGCCGCGCTCAACGCCGCCCTGCAGGAGGCGCTCACCCCCGCCCGCGAGGGGGTGCCCGAGCGCAGGTACGGCGGGCGGGTGTTCCGGGTCGGCGACAAGGTCACCCAGCTGCGCAACAACTACGAGAAGGGCGCCGCCGGGGTGTTCAACGGCACGGTCGGGGTGGTGACCGCGATCAACCCCGAGGAGCACACGCTGACCGTGCTCACCGACGAGGACGAGAGCGTCGACTACTCCTTCGACGAGCTGGACGAGCTCGCCCACGCCTACGCCGTCAGCATCCACCGCTCGCAGGGCAGCGAGTACCCGGCGGTGGTGATCCCGCTCGCCACCAGCGCGTGGATGATGCTGCAGCGCAACCTGCTCTACACGGCGATCACCCGGGCCAAGCGGCTGGTGGTGATCGTCGGGTCGCGGCGGGCGCTGGCGCACGCGGTGCGCACCCGCGGCGCGGGCCGCCGCC
The DNA here is from genome assembly GCF_006716785.1 of Thermopolyspora flexuosa. Classification (NCBI taxonomy): domain Bacteria; kingdom Bacillati; phylum Actinomycetota; class Actinomycetes; order Streptosporangiales; family Streptosporangiaceae; genus Thermopolyspora; species Thermopolyspora flexuosa. Next base: position 2,621,204 of record NZ_VFPQ01000001.1, read on the forward strand.
ACACCGGCCTCACCCACCGCCTGCGCCGCGACTGACCGGCCCGGCCGCCTCACCCACGGCGCCCTCGAGGGCCGGGTGCTGCGCACGGCGATCGGGGGCGTCGCCGGCCGAGCGGCGCGGCGTACCCGGCTTCCGCCGCGGCGCACGTGCCGGTTCCCCTTGTCCGGGACGGGACATGGACCGGGTGGTCCGCGAAACCGGCCCCCGCGCGGACGCGTGTACGGACAGAATCATTGCCGTCACTTTCGGTGGCGGAGGGGGCGGTTGCGCCCTCCGCGGACGAGCGGGAGGTCGGATGTCCCAGAGGGTGGACGTCATCATCGAGCCGGTCCGGTTACCGGGGGTCTCCGCCGAGCGGCTGCGCAAGGCCGCCGCGGCCCACCCGGCGGCCGCCGCGCACTTCTCGGGCACGGGCGGCGAGCCGGACGCGGACCGCCTGAGGGTGGGGCCCGCCGAGCCGCTCGGCCACGACCCCACCGAGGAGGCGCCGTTCCGGGCCGCGGTGTTCGACCCCCAGGCCAACGTGGCGGTCGAGCTGCGCGGCCGCCTTGACGCCCTGGACAACGCCGAGGTGGTGCCGAGCACGCTGCGTCCCCTCCCCTCGGCCGCCGAGCTGCGCGCCGCCGCGGAGATCCTGCGCGCCGACCCCGGGTTCCCCGCCGCCTCCGGCGTGATCGTCTACCGGCCGATGCCGCCGCTGGCCGACCTGGAGCTGCCCGACGGCACCCGAAGGCGCCGCCCGGTGCTGGGCGTCTACAACCCCTCCGGCCGGCCGGTCCACCGGTTCGCCGCCGTCGACATCGCCGCCCGCAAGGTCGCCTGGGACGCCAGAGGGCTCCACGAGCCGAGCGACAACGACTGCGAGGAGCGGCTGCCGCGCGGCGTCGACTCCATCGAGGACCAGGGCGGGCACGCCGCCGTGCGGGTCCGGGTGGTGCGGGCCGGGGGCGAGGAGCTGTGGAACCTGGTGGTGGTACGGCCCCGCGACTCGGCGCCGCAGTGGAACGGCAAGGGGTCGGGCGTGGAGCTGCGCGAGGTGCGCTACCGGGGCCGGCTGGTGCTGCGCCAGGCCCACGTGCCGATCCTCAACGTGCTGTACGACGACGGGGTGTCGTACCGCGACTGGCAGAACGGCGAGACCCTGTTCCGCGCGCACGGCAGCGACCCGGTCGGCAACGGGTGGCGGCTGTGCGACCGGCCGCCGGAGACGATCCTGGAGGCCGGGGACGACGAGGGCGACTTCCAGGGCGTGGCCCTCCACCACGACGGGCGGGAGCTGCGGATCGTGTCCGAGCTGGAGGCCGGCTGGTACCGGTACGTCTCGGACTGGCGGCTCGCCGACAACGGCGTGATCAGGCCCCGGTTCGGTTTCGCGGGCGTGCGCAACCCGCGCACCTGCATGCGGCACCATCACCACGCCTACTGGCGGTTCGACTTCGACATCGGCGGGGCCGCCTCGGATACGGTCGAGCAGCTCGGCGCGGACGGCCGGTGGACCACGATCGTGCGGGAGACCTCCCGCAGGCGGGGTCCGGACGTGCGCGAGTGGCGGGTGCGCGACAAGGTGAGCGGCGCGGGCTACCGGATCGTGCCCGGGGCCCGGGACGGCCGGGCGGACGAGTTCGGGGTGGCCGACGCGTGGTTCCTGCGCCACCACCCGGACGAGCTGGCCGACCGGGTCGACATCGTCGGCGGCGACCCGGCCGAGACCCGCATCCGGATCGACCCGTTCGTCAACGGCGAGAACATCGACGGCGCCAACCTGGTCGTCTGGTACGCGGGCCACTTCCTGCACGACGAGAACAACCCGGCCGCCCACACCGGCGGCCACATCGTCGGGCCCGACCTCATCCCGCTCTGAACCCCGCGGTGACCCGCCCGGCCCGCAGGCCGCGCCCCTGCCGGGCCGGGCGCTGCGCCGTCGCGGTGCGGCCGGCCCGGGGCGGGTGCCGGGTGGCGGGCCGTCCCCCGCCATCCGGCCGCCCGGGTGAGGCGGCACTCCGGCGGTTCCGCGTTCGCGCCGCGGGGCCTCCGTCCGGCCCATGCCGCGGGGCATGTCGTCCGTGTGCGCAGCCGCGGGGCACCGCCGGGGTGCGGCCCGGCCGTACGCCGCCGCAGGCCCACGCTCACCGGGCCACCGCATACGGCGGGCATCGCACCGAGGGCGGCGTGCCGGGGATATCGGGCGGGCTCGCGGCGCGGTATACCGCGTTTCCCGGCGCCCGTCGGTGTTCCGTTGTTCACCATCCTGCGTGCATTTGCGACGGGCGAGCCGCCGTATCGGCCGGCATCGGCCTGTCGGGTCGCGTGACACGTCCGCCCATCCGGCCGGCGTGGCAGGTGGATTCGCGCGCCTACGGCGCCGACCGGCGGTTTGTTGCCCTGGCCGGCTGCGCCAGGCTCCGCCACCTGGGCGAAGTCCACCCGAGGAAGGCGCGCACGCCCCGCGCCCGAGATGTCGCCTTAATCCGCTAAACCCCATACGCGCCGAGTGGTATTGATGCGCGATTAACGCCGAAAATCCCATGCAGACACATTTCCGACGGTGTTTAATTCGCGGCGCGATGCGGGAGGATATTGGCGCACGGGGGAAATTGATATTTATTACGGGGGATTTTCATGCGCTCACCTTCTCTGCTGGCCTCCGGCCTGAGCGGCGTCGCCCTGGCCGCGACCCTGACGGGGACGATCACGCCCGGCCACGCGCAGGCCACGCGGTTCGTGCCCTGCAGCGGCCCCAACGGCGGACCCGACGGCCTCGTCCAGGCGATCAACCAGGTGCAGAACAACGGGGGCTCCGCTCTCATCGAGCTGGAGAAGGGATGCACCTACACCTTCACCGCTCCGCGGGGAGGCAACAACGCCCTCCCCGTCATCACCGGCAGGATCGCGATAACCGGCAAGAACGCGGTGATCGCCCGCTCCGCCAACGCCGCCACCGATTTCCGCATCGCCGAGGTGGCTCCCAGCGGCTTCCTCTCGCTGACCGGCGTGACCATCAGGGGCGGCTCCACCACCGGCAACGGCGGAGGGATCCTCAACCGGGGCACCCTGTCCCTGAAGTTCACCACCCTCACCGGTAACAAGGCCCGCAACGGCAGCGGAGGCGGCTTCGCCGCCACCGAGGGCTCGCTGACGCTGCTTTACCGCAGCACGATCAGCGGAACACCGCCGCACTCGGCGGCGGCGGGGTCACATTCCAGGGCACCCTCCGGGCGATCGCCACCCTCTTCACCCGCAACGCGGCCGTGATCGGCGGGGCGCTGGCGCTGAGCGGGCAGAGCAAGCTGGTCGGCAGCGTCGTCACCGGCAACCATGCACTGGGTGAGGGAGGCGGAATCGTCAGCAGCGGGAGCGTGCAGATCCGGGACAGCAAGATCACCCGGAACACCGCCGACACGGGCGGCGGGCTGTACGCCGACAACGCAGCCGTCGCCGAGTTCCTCAGGAGCCACGTCACCGCCAACAAGGCCAGGACCACGGGCGGCGGGATCTTCGCCGTGGGGACCGTCACCCTCCAGAAGAGCAGGGTCACCGGCAACGTCCCCGACAACTGCGCGGGCCCGGCCACGGTTCCCGGCTGCGTGAACAAGGTCAAGGACCCCGCCGCGATCAGGCGCTAGGGCCCGGCGAGGCCGTACCGGCCGCGCCGTTGGACGCACGGGCCGGGTCTGGGACGCGGCCGAGCGCGCGCCGGCGGGCGGCGTCACCGGCCCCGCGGCGCGGCATGGGGCCCGGCCCTGGCCACGGCCCGGACCGGGCACGCTGCCGCACCACGGGGCCGTGCTCCCCGGGGCCGGGGAACCGGGCAGCCCGCCGGGCCGGGTGTGCCAGGCAACGCGTCGCGCCCCGGGGGTGGTGAGGCCCCGGGGCGCGATGGCGTGGTGCGATGTGGTGCGGCCGGTCAGTCGGTGCCGGACTCCATCGCGGCGCTGTCGAGCAGCTCGTCACCGGTCTCGGCGGGGCCGCCGGAGGCGATCGCCTCGGCGCCGCCCGCGGGCATGGTGCCGATCAGCTTGCTCGCGGTGACCGGCGCGGCCCCGACCAGGGCCGGGTGCGGGCTGCCGACCATGCCGAGCTCGGCGTAGCGCTCGAGCTTGGCGCGGGAGTCGGCGATGTCGAGGTTGCGCATGGTGAGCTGGCCGATGCGGTCGAGCGGGCCGAACGCGGCGTCCTCGACGCGCTCCATCGACAGCTTGTCCGGGTGGTAGCTGAAGCCCTCGCCCTGGGTGTCGAGGATCGAGTAGTCGTCGCCGCGGCGCAGCCGGAGCGTGACCTCGCCGGTGATCGCGGCGCCGACCCAGCGCTGCAGCGCCTCGCGCAGCATGAGCGCCTGCGGGTCGAGCCAGCGGCCCTCGTACAGCAGCCGGCCCAGGCGGCGGCCCTCGACGTGGTAGGCGGTGATGGTGTCCTCGTTGTGGATGGCGTTGACCAGCCGCTCGTAGGCGATGTGCAGCAGCGCCATCCCGGGCGCCTCGTAGATGCCGCGGCTCTTGGCCTCGATGATGCGGTTCTCGATCTGGTCGGACATGCCAAGGCCGTGGCGGCCGCCGATGGCGTTGGCCTCCAGGACCAGGTCGACGGCCGAGGCGAACTCCTTGCCGTTGATGGTGACCGGCCGGCCCTGCTGGAAGCCGATCGTGACGTCCTCGGGCTCGATCTCGACCTTGGGGTCCCAGAACCGCACGCCCATGATCGGCTCGACGATCTCGATGCCGTTGTCGAGGTGCTCCAGCGCCTTGGCCTCGTGGGTCGCGCCCCAGATGTTGGCGTCGGTGGAGTAGGCCTTCTCCACGCTGTCCCGGTACGGCAGGCCGCGCTCGGCGAGCCACTTGGACATCTCGGTGCGGCCGCCCAGCTCGGCGACGAACGCCGGGTCGAGCCAGGGCTTGTAGATGCGCAGCGACGGGTTGGCGAGCAGGCCGTAGCGGTAGAACCGCTCGATGTCGTTGCCCTTGAAGGTGGAGCCGTCGCCCCAGATCTGCACGCCGTCCTCGAGCATGGCGCGCACCAGCAGGGTGCCGGTCACGGCGCGGCCGAGCGGGGTGGTGTTGAAGTAGACGCGGCCGCCGGACCGGATGTGGAAGGCGCCGCAGGCGAGGGCGGCCAGCCCTTCCTCCACCAGGGCCGCCTTGCAGTCGACGAGCCGGGCCACCTCCGCCCCGTAGGCGGTGGCGCGACCGGGCACCGAGGCGATGTCGGGCTCGTCGTACTGGCCGACGTCCGCGGTGTATGCGCAGGGCACCGCCCCCTTCTCGCGCATCCACGCGACCGCTACAGAGGTGTCGAGGCCGCCGGAGAAGGCGATGCCGACACGTTCACCGACAGGCAGGGAGGTAAGGACCTTGGACACGGACCAAAGTATATGCACACCAATGCATGATCATGCAACCTAGGGTGTGGTGAGCCGCGCCACGGCCATGGCCGCCGCGCCGTACGGCCGGGCCGGCAGCCGGGGCGGGTGCGGCGGCGGGGAGGTCAGGGGCGGCGTTCCGCGGGCGGTGTGCCCAGGTGGAGGGCGAGGCCGTCGAGCATGCGCTGCAGGCCGAACTCGAACTCCTCGTCCAGTCCGACGTCCTCCTGGTCCTCCGCGGCGATCCGCGCCAGCAGCGGGTACGGCCCGCTGGTGGCCAGCGCGCGCCAGCGCTCGCGGTTCAGCTCCCACCACCGCTCCTTGGCGATTCCGGTGCGGCGCTCGGCGTCCATGTCGTTGACCAGGAACATCGCCATGCCCTGCACATAGCCGGTCACGGTGACCACGGCCCTGACCATGGTGGGCGGATCGTGGCTCAGCCCCTCGGCGGCGCGCAGCAGCCACTCGGTCGTCGCCATCCCGCGCGGCACCAGCCGCGGCCGGGTCGCCGACAGCACCTGCAGCAGCCAGGGGTGGCGCCGGTACAGCGCCCACATGGCCCGGGCGTAGGCGGCCAGCCGTTCCCGCCAGCCGTCCGGCCCGGCGGCGGACGAGGCGACCTCGGCCCGCTCCAGCACGGCCTCGGCCATCAGGTCGACCAGGTCGTCCTTGCCGGAGACGTGGCGGTACAGCGACATCGTGCCGGCGCCCAGGGCGGCGGCCACCCGGCGCATCGACAGCGCCTCCAGTCCCTCCCGGTCGGCGATCTCGAGGGCGGCGCGGACGATGCGGTCCAGGCTGAGCGCGTCCCTGCCGTCCGCCTCCCGGCCGGTGCCGGCCTCCTGCGGCCCGGTCTCACCCGGCGCGTCGATCGGCGCGCGGCCGGCGGCGGGTGTGTCCTGCCGCAGTGCCTGCTCGCGCCGTCCGGCACGCTCGGCCAGGCGTGCCCGGTAGGCGCGCGCCTGGCAGGCCCGCGAGCAGTAGCGCGGGCGGCGGCCCCGGGCGGCGGGGGCCAGCGTCGCGCCGCACACCAGGCAGCTCCGCACGGTCTCGCCCGCCATGATTTCGTCACACCCCCCGTGGTGCCGTGAGGAAACCCGAACCCGCTTCATTGTGACGTTTTTAGTGACGTAAATCAATCAGATCTCGATTTACCGCGCAAAATCCGGGAGATGCTTATCCGGACGTACGGTGTATGCGTCATTGCATACGACGTACGCAAGGAGTGACGTTGGCGCACCCGACGAAGGCAGGCGCCAGGGACTGGGCCGGGCTGGCGGTGCTCACCCTGCCCTGCGTGCTGGTCTCGATGGACATCTCGGTGCTCTACCTCGCGCTCCCCCTGCTGAGCGCGGACCTCGCCCCCACCGCGACGCAGACGTTGTGGATCGTCGACGTCTACGGGTTCCTGCTGGCCGGGTTCCTGCTGGAGCGCTTCTGGTGGGGGTCGGTGTTCCTGCTCAACACCCCCGTGATGCTGGCGCTGCTCGTGGCGGCGCCGCTGCTGGTCCCCGAGCATCGCGACCCGGCGCCGGGCAGGCTCGACCTGGCCGGTGTGGCGCTCTCGCTCGCCGCCGTGCTCCCGGTGGTGTACGGGGTGAAGCTGCTGGCCGAGGACGATCCGGGCTGGGCGGCGCCGGTCGCCGTGGCGTCCGGGCTCGCCGCCGGGGCGCTGTTCGCCCGCCGCCAGGCGCGCTCGGCCCATCCGCTGATCGACCCCGGGCTGCTGCGCTCCAGGACGGTCGCCGTGCCGCTGGCCGTCAACTCGCTGACCATGTTCGCCCTGGTGGGCGTGATGCTGTTCACCGCGCAGTACCTGCAGCTGGTCGCCGGGCTGGGCCCGCCGGCGGCCGCGCTGTGGATGCTGCCCGCGATGCTCGCCACGGTGGCCGGGGTGGCGGCGGCCACGGTGCTGGCGCGCCGCCTGTCGCTGGGCGCGGTCATCGCCACCGGGCTCACCACGGCCGTGGCCGGCCTGCTGGCGGCCACGCGCCTTGAGGTCGGCTCCTCCCCCGCCTTCCTGGTGGGGTGCGCTGGGGTCCTCGCGGCGGGCGTGGGGATGGTCGCCACGTCGGCCACCGATGCGGTCGTGGCGGGCGCGCCGCCGGAGCGGGCGGGCGGCGTCTCGGCGCTGTCGGAGGCGGGCACCGAGCTGGGCGGGGCGCTGGGCGTCGCCGTGCTGGGCACGATCGCCGCCGCCGTCTACCGTGCGCGTTCGGCGCCGCCGTACCTGCCCGAGGTCCCCGGCGAGCCGGCGGCATCGGCCCGCGAGACGCTCGCCGGGGCCGTCGCCGCCGCCGCGCAGGCGCCGCCGTACCTGCGCGAACCCATGTTGGAGGCGGCCTTCGCCGCGTTCGTCTCCGGCCTGCGGGTCACCTGCCTGGTCGCCGCCGCCGTCCTGGCCTGCGCGGCCGTGCTCGCCGCCGTCCTGCTGCGGAAGGCGCGGCCGGGCGCGCCGTCCCCGCAGCCCCACCGCGACCCGCCCGCCGGGTGAGGCACGCCGGTCCGGTACGGCGAGAGCGGGGCGTGGCCCCGGCGGCGGCAACGGCGTGCCGGCCGGGGCCGGCCGGGACGCGCCGCGGCCCTCGGACGCCACGGCCTGCCGCCTGCGTCATGCTCGCCGTACCGGACCTGTGCGCCCGCGGGAGGGTCAGGGCGCCAGCTCCTCCAACGCGGCCAGCAGCCGGTCGACGTCGGAGCGGTCGTTGTAGTGCACCAGCCCCGCCCGTACGGCCGAGCCGTGGTCGCGGATGCCGAACGCGCCGGTGACCTCCCAGGCGTAGCAGTGCCCGTCCCACACGTTGATCTTGCGGGCGGCCAGGTGCTCGGCGACCCGGCGCGGGCTGTGGCCGTCGACGGTGAAGTAGACGGTGGCGGTACGGCGGGCCGGGGAGCCGATCAGGTGCACGTGCGGCAGCGCGGCCAGGCGCTCGCACAGGTAGGCGAGCTCGGCCTGCTCGTAGGCCTCGACCGCGGCCATCGAGGTCAGCACGCGGCGGCGGCGCGACCCGGTGGCGTGCGGGTCGAGCCCGGCCAGGTGGTCGACGGCCGCGGCCACCCCGGCCAGGTCGGCGAACGGCAGCGTGCCGGTCTCGAACCGGTCGGGGATGTGGTCGGGCGCGGAGGCGAGCTTGTCCGGCCGCAGCCGCTCCAGCAGGGCCGGGGCGGCGATGACCGCCCCGACGTGCGGGCCGCACCACTTGTAGGCGCTGGTGGCGTAGAAGTCGGCGCCGAGCGCGAGGACGTCGATCGGGGTGTGCGGGGTGGCGTGCACGCCGTCGACGTACACCAGCGCCCCGGCGTCGTGGGCCTTGCGGGCGATGCGCGGCACGTCGGGCATGGTGCCGAGCACGTTGCTGGCGGCGGTGACGGCGACCAGGCGGGTGCGTTCGGAAAGCAGCTCGTCGTACTGGGCGGCGGGCAGCTCACCGGAGGGCACCTCCACCTCGGCCCAGCGCACCACGGCGCCGGCGGCCTTGGCGGCCTGCACCCAGGGGCGCACGTTGGCGTCGTGGTCGAGGCGGGAGACGATGATCTCGTCCCCGGGGCGCCACTGCCGGGCCAGGGTGCCCGCGAACCGGTAGGTGAGGGTGGTCATGTTGGGGCCGAACACCACCCCGTCGGGGTCGCCGCCGACCAGGTCGGCGACGGCGCGGCGGGCCTCGGCGACGATCGCGTCGGATCGGGCGCTGGCGGCGAACGCCCCGTGGGCGTTGCCGATGCCCGCGGTGTAGGCGGCGACGATGGCGTCGATGACCGGCTGCGGCATCTGGGTCCCGGCGGCGGCGTCCAGCCAGGCCCAGCCGTCGGACAGTGCGGGATAAAGGGCACGTACCCGGGCGACGTCAAAGCTCATGCTCCATGATTTCCCGGCCCGTCCGCGCCCCGGCAGGCACCCCCGGCCTATGCCGCACTTCGCCGCGGGCCCGGCGGTGAGACGCGCCGGGACGTCCGGAAGCCCCCGCCCGCCGGGGGTTCGGTCATCGGCCGTCGCGAAATCTTTGACACCGGGTGGCGTGGTGCGCTGTCCTCACATGCGTGAATGCGTTCGATGACCTGCTTGCCGCCAACGCCGAGTACGCCGCCGCCTTCGAGCACTCCGGGCTGACCGGGAAGGCCGCCCGAGGGCTTGCGGTGGTCACCTGCATGGACTCGCGCATCGACCCGCTGGGCCTGCTGGGGCTGCGGCCGGGCGACGCCAAGATCCTGCGGAACGCGGGCGCCCGCGTCACCGACGACGTGCTGCGCACCCTGGTGCTGGCGGTGTTCCTGCTGGGCGTCGAACGGGTGCTGGTGATGCCGCACACCGACTGCGGCATGACCAAGGTGACCGACGCGGACGTGCACGAGCTCACCGCCCGCCAGGGGGTGGACACCCGCAGCATCGACTTCCACACCATCCCCGACCAGGAAAAAGCGCTGCGCCACGACCTGACCAAGATCCGCAGCAGCCCGTTCCTGCCCCCGGGCATGCCGGTCGGCGGCGCCATCTACGACGTGCGCACCGGCAGGCTCCAGCCGGTCGACCTTGGCGCACCCCTCAACGGAACACTGGCCTGACCCGCCGGTGCCGCCCGGCCTCCGGGCGCGGGGAGCGGCCGGCCGCCCGCAGCTCATGGGGTCCGCCCGCCCGCCGGTCGCGGGCGCGGCGGTGACGACACCGAGGCACGGTGTGCTCGCGGCGGCGCATCCGGCCCTCATCTCCGTACGGCCACGCGGTGCGGCCGCCCGACGGGGTGGCCCGCAGAGCCAGGATGGGGGTCCGGATGGCGCCAGCGTTCCGCTGGCGATCGCGAGCAGGCGGAATCGGCGAGCAGAGCTCTCTCCCCGGCCGATGCGCGGGCACGGTCCCCGCCGGTCGGCTTCCGTTTCCCGCGAGCAGGCCGTACGGCGGGCGGCCGCTGGTGGCGTGCCGGCGCCTCGGGCACGATGAGCCGCCCGGCAGCGGCGTCCTCATGCCGCGCCGCATCGGCTCGCTCCGGCGGCGTCCGCTCGGCCGCCCCTCGCGGCCGGGGAGCCCGCACGGGCCGGGTCCCCGCCCTGATCGGCCGGACCCGGCGCGTGCCGGACACGAGCGGCGGGTGGCGGCGCCGGGGCGGCTGCGCACCGCTTCGAAAATCCAGCGGAAAAGGCCGGAAAAGGAGCGCGGCCCGCGGTGTCGCGGGGACGGCGGTCACGACCGGCGGGCGCGCAGCTCGGCGGCGACGGCGCGTTCGCGCAGCTCGGCGGCCTCGGCGCGGGCGGCCTTGAGCTGCTCGCGCAGGTCGCGGACGAGGGCCTGGTGGACCGACAGCTCCCGGCGCAGCCGGTCGCGCTCGGCCTCGGCCTCGCGTGCGCGCCGCTCGGCGTCGGCGACGCGGGCTGCTGCCTCGCGTTCGGCCTTGGCCGCCTGCGCCTCGGCCATCTCGGCGCGGGCGCGGGCCGCGGCGGCGTCGGCGAGGGCCTCGGCGCGGGCCTGCTCGGCTGCCTCCGCGCGGGCGACCGCCTTGCGCCGTTCGGCCTCGGCGGTCTCGGCGCGGGCCTGGGCGGCGGCGCCGGCCCGGGCGGCCTTCTCGGCGGCGCGGCGGGCGTGCTCGGCGCCGTCGTGGGCGCGGCCGGACTGGGACCGGGCCTGCTCGGCGGCCTCGATGGCGCGGCGGGCGCGTTCCTCGGCGGCGCGGACCTGGGCGAGCGCCGCGTCGACGCGGTCGGCGAGCTCGCGTACCGCCTGGTCGCGGGCCTGCTCGGCGAGCATGGCGCGGCGCAGCGCCTGGTCGGCGGCGGCCTGGGCGCGGCGTTCGGTGGCGGCGGCCTCGCGCAGCGCGGCCAGTGCCTGCTCGCGGGCGGTCTCGGCGTCGGCGAGGGCGGCGTCGCGTTCGGCGATCGCCGCCTCGGCCTCGCGGCGGGCGGCCTCGGCGGCCTGGCGGGCGAGCCGTACCTGTTCGGCGGCCTGCTCGCGTTCGGCCCAGGCGGCGGCGACGCGGGCGGCGGCCTCGGCCTTCACCGCGCTGATCTTGGCCTCGACGCCGGCCGGGCTGAGCTCCTGGGTGAGCGCGGCGGCGAGCGGGGCGATGGCGGCGGCGAGGCCTTTCTCCATGCGCTCGTACAGCTCCTCGGCCCGGGCGAGCGCGCCCTCGAGGCCGGGGGCGGCGCGGCGGAGCTCGCGTTCCCGTTTGGCGGCGGCCTGGCAGCCCTTGTCCGGGCAGTAGGCGCGGCGCCGTCCGCGGCCGCCGCGCTGCTCGATCGGTGAGCCGCAGTACCTGCAGGGCGTGATCACCGGCGGTCGGGCACCGTCTCCGCGCGACATGACCCGAAATTTAGCATTTCCAATTTCCAGAAATTGGAGTTCGCCGCGAGGTCGGCCGGGTGTGGCCATCCGGGCAGCGGCTGCCCGGATTCGGACGCGCGATCAGGGCAGGCACTGCCCGGATTCGCGCAGGTGATCAGGGCAACCGCTGCCCGGATTCGGCGGTGCCGCGTCCGGCCACTCCCGATCGGCGGCAAAAGGTGCATGACGCGCGTCGGTGCATGTTGTGCACGATCGCCGGAAATGTTCCGGGCGGCGCCGGCACCGGCGACCGGCCGCATCGACGGATCACAGGGAAAGGGGTGTGGTGATGACGAGCACCGGCGAGACCACCGCCACCGCCCAGGCGACCGGCTCCCCCATGCTGATGCACCGGCTGCTCGAGGAGGACCTGCTGGAACGCGGCGGCGGCAGGCCCTTCGACCCGGCGCCCGGCCTGCTGCGGCGGCGCGGCCAGGGCCCGGTGCAGCCGCTCCGGCTGCGCAACGGCGCCCCCGCCTGGCTCGTCACCGGCCTGGACGAGGCCCGCACCGTGCTGTCCGACCCGCGCTTCAGCGCCGACCGGGTCCGCCACCCCGACGCCACCGGCCTGAGCCCGCAGGAGGCCGAGGCCTTCGCCGCCACCGGCGTCGCCCCGGCCCGGCCGCACGTCGAGCGGCGCACCGACGGGATGTTCATCTTCATGGACCCGCCCGAGCACACCCGGCTGCGCAGGCTGCTCACCGGCCAGTTCACGCTGCGCCGCATGAAGGCGCTGGAGTCCCGGATCCGCGAGATCGCGGCCGGCCTCATCGCGGAGATGACCGCGGCCGGCACCGAGGCCGACCTCGTGCCCGCCTACGCGCTGCCCATCCCCTCACTGGTGATCTGCGAGCTGCTCGGCGTCGACCCCGCCGACCGGGCCGGGTTCCAGGAGCGCACCGCGATCTCGCTCAACGTCAAGGCGAGCGAGCAGGAGCGCGCCCGCGCCCAGCTGGAGATGCACGCCTTCATCCAGGGGCTGATCGCGGCCAAGCGGGCCCACCCGGCCGACGACATGCTCTCGGGGCTGGCGCACGAGGCCGACCCGCCGCTGTCCGACGCCCAGCTGGTGGACATCGCGTTGCTGCTGCTCGCCGCCGGGCACGAGACCACCGCCAACATGCTCGGGCTCGGCGCGTTCGCGCTGCTGGAGCACCCCGGGCAGCTCGCCGCGCTGCGCGCCGATCCCTCGCTGCTGGAGACCGCGGTGGAGGAGCTGCTGCGCTACCTGTCGATCGTGCAGATGGGCGTGTCCCGGGTGGCCGTCGAGGAGGTCACGCTCGGCGGGGTGACGATCCCCGCCGGCGGCACGGTGGTCATCGCGATGCCGGAGGCGAACCGCGACCCCCGCCACTGGGACGATCCCGACCGGCTCGACGTGCGCCGCCCCCGCGCGCCGCACCTGGCGTTCGGGCACGGGGTGCACCAGTGCCTGGGCCAGCAGCTGGCGCGGGTGGAGCTGCAGGTGGGGCTGGGCGAGCTGGTCGCCCGGCTGCCGCGGCTGCGGCTCGCCGTACCGGCCGGGCAGGTGCCGCTGCGCAACGACATGCTGATCTTCGGTGTGCATTCGCTGCCCGTGACGTGGGCCTGATTCGGTGCACCGGCCCGGCCCGGGGCGCACTCCGCCGGGTACGACCGGCCCCGGCGCAGGTGTGATCGCCGCGATACGGCGCGCACCGGGCGATCGGGCGGCCGTGATCGTAGAGTGGTCGGCAGTACGCGACGGACCGGACACACGGCTTGGCGGCGCGCGGCGGGCCGGGGTGTCCGCGACCGGACGGGTTGTCGGCAAGGAGAACATCCGATGGGCCTCGCGACACGGCATGACCACACCACCGGCCACACCGGGCACGCCGGGGAGCGGCTGTTCCACCACCCGCTCGTGTTCGAGCTGGCCGCCGAGACGCTGTTCGCCGGGCGGCGGCGGGAGATGTACCTGCGCCTGGCCGCGCTGTCGGGGGTACGGCCGGGCCGCAGGGTGCTGGACGTCGGCTGCGGCACCGGGTACCTGTCGCGCATCCTCGCGGCGGTCGCCGGACCCGAGGGGCACGTGACCGGCGTCGACCCCTCGCCCGACATGATCGGGCGCGCCCGCCGCCAGGCCCCGGCCAACTGCACCTACCTGGTGGGCGAGGGGCAGTCGCTCGAGCTGCCCGACGAGTCGTTCGACGTGGTGGTCTCCAGCCTCACGCTGCACCACGTCCCGCAGGAGCATCGGGCCGCGGTCATGGCCGAGATGTTCCGGGTGCTGCGCCCCGGCGGGCGGCTTCTGGTCGCCGAGTTCCGCCCGCCCGCCAACCCCCTGCTCGCCCGCCTGGTCAACCTGCTCGCCGGCCCGGCCCTGCGGGAGGACACGCGCCGCATGCTCGCCGAGCTCGTCCCCCAGGCCGGCTTCCGGGTGGAGGAGACCGGGGAGCTGCCGGTGGCGCTCCACTACGTGCGGGCCACCCGCCCCGCCGTCTGACCCGCGGCGGCCGTGCCGTACCAGGGCCGCCCCCGGTACGGCACGGCCGCCGCGGGGTCAGAACGCGTACGGGCCGAACCGCCCCCAGGCCACCAGGGCGGCGAGCAGCCCGGCCACCACGTTGACGGCGATCTGGGCGCGCTCCTTGCGGCGCAGGTGGACGACGGCGGCGCCGCACATCAGCAGCACGACACCGGCCGCGGCCAGCGGCGCGAGCACCGGCGCGATCCCGGTGGCCGGGGGCAGGATCAGGCCGGCCGCGGCGAGCACCTCCAGCACGCCGATGAGCCTGACGGTGCGTTCGGGGAAGTCCTCGGTCCAGGTCATCCCGGAGGCGGCCAGGTCCTGCTTCGACCGGGCGAGCTTCATCACGCCGGCGACGAGGAACATCAGCGACAGCAGCCCGGCGATCACCCACAGCACGATGTTCACGCGGTCAATCCTTCCAAGCGGCGCGGCTCCCGGTCCTGGTCGTGGAGGCCGCCGCCGATCTGCGGTCTGGTCTGGAGTTGGAGGGTAGAAGACGGGCGGGCCCGCCCGCGCCGCGGGGCCGTGCCATGCCCGCCCCGGGGTCAGCGGGTACGGCGCGGCGACACCAGCCCGGACTCGTAGGCGAACACCACAAGCTGCGCCCGGTCGCGGGCGCCGAGCTTGGCCATCGCCCGGTTGACGTGGGTTTTCGCGGTCAGCGGGCTGATCACCATGCGCTCGGCGATCTCGTCGTTGGACAGGCCCTGGGCGACGAGGGCGACCGCCTCCCGCTCCCGGTTGGTCAGCTCCTGCAGCCCGGCCGCCGGGGCGGGGCCGCGCGGCCGCTCCGCCTCCTGCACGTAGCGGGCGATGAGCCTGCGGGTGATCGACGGGGCCAGCAGCGCGTCCCCGCGGGCCGCCACCCGCACGGCGTGCAGCAGGTCCTCGGGCACCACGTCCTTGACCAGGAACCCGGCGGCCCCGGCGCGCAGCGCGTCGAGCACGTACTCGTCCATGCCGTAGTTGGTCAAAATCACCACGTGCACGCCGGTCAGGTCCGGGTCGGCGGCGATCCGCCGGGTCGCCTCGATGCCGTCGACGACCGGCATCTGGATGTCGACGAGCGCCACATCCGGCCGGTGGCGGCGGGCCAGCTCGACGGCCGCCGCGCCGTCGCCGGCCTCGGCGACCACCTCGATGTCGTCCTCCAGCTCCAGCAGCGCGCGGAACCCGCTGCGGATGAGCGGCTGGTCGTCGGCGAGCAGGACACGGATCACGGCACACGCTCCACGGGCAGCTCCGCCTCCACGGCAAACCCTCCCTGCTCGCGCGGCCCGGCGCGCAGGCGGCCGCCGAGGGCGGCGACGCGTTCCCGCATGCCGAGCAGGCCCACCCCGGGCACCGGGTCGGCGCCCGGCCGGGCGGTGCCGTCGTCGTCGACGCGGACCGTCACCGCGTCCGGGCGGCATTCGACCCGCACCGCCACGGTGGCCGCGCCGGCGTGGCGGGCGGTGTTGGTGAGCGCCTCCTGCACGATGCGGTAGACGGTGCGGCCCACCGCGGCCGGCACCTCCTGCTGCGGCCCGTCGACGGTCAGCGTGGCGGAAAGGCCCATGTCGCGGGCGCGTCCGACCAGCTCGGACAGGTCGGCCAGGCCGCGGGGCGGGGCGGTGGCGTCGTCGCGCAGCGCCTGCAGGGTGGCGCGCAGCTCCCGGCTCGCCTCCCGTACGGCCTGCCGGATCACCAGCAGTGCCTCCGGCACCTCCTCGCCCCGCTTGCGGGCGGCGTGCACGGCGACCTCGGCCTGCACCTTGATGATCGAGATCTGGTGGGTGAGCGAGTCGTGCAGCTCGCGCGCGATGCGCAGCCGCTCCTCGTCGGCGCGGCGGCGGGCGGTCTCCTCGCGGGTGCGCTCGGCCTCCTCCGCCCGGCGTTCGGCCTGCCGCAGCGCCTCCCCGGCGGCGCCCGCGGCGATCAGCCAGGCCAGCTCCAGCACGCCGCGGGCCTGCGCGAACGCCTCCGCGGCCCCGGCGGCGCCCGAGGCGAGGGCGGCCAGGAGCAGCCCGGCCGGCAGTGCCACGCCCGCGATCACCGCGGCCCGGCGGTGCCCGGCGCGGACGGCGAAGTACACCGCGAACAGGAACGCGACGGCGGGCACGTCGAACCCGGCCGCCTGGTAGCCCGCCACGCACAGCCCGGTGACGGCCAGCACGGCGACCGGGTGGCGGCGCCGCAGGCCCAGGGCCAGGCCGCCGGTGGCCAGCAGCGCGTACCCGGCCGGGGCGGGCAGGGCGCCGGGGTGCGGCCCGGGAAGGCCGACCACCAGCAGCACCGCCGCCACGCAGGCGGCGATCGCCCAGTCGAGGAGGCCGGCGGGCAGGCCGGGCCGTGCCGTACCCATGGGCGCACTCTAACCCGGGGGCCTGCGGGGGCGGATCTTCCGCGGGGAGGAGGCTCGGCTACCGCGTTCGCGGTATGCGGGCGGCCGCTGCCGCGGGTGCGGCAGCCGGGCCGCCGCGGCGGCGGCAGCGGGAAGTGTCCGCGCCGGGCGGACGACGCGGCCCGGGCCCGGCGCCCATCATCGGGCGGAATCGCAGTCGGCAGGACACCAAGGAGCAGCCATGCCGGTTCGTAGCGTTTCCTCCCGGTTCGCATCCGCCGGGCGTACGGCGGTCGCCGCCGGTGCGGGCCTGGCCGCCGCTTTCCTGGCCACGGCCCTGTTCGCCGAGCCCGCCGCGGCGCACGCCGGGCTGCAGCCCGCTCCCGTGGGCGTCGGCTACTGGACGCCCGGGCGCATCTGGTCGGTGGTGGCGGGGACGACGGGCCTGGCGGGCGTCGTCACCGGCGGCCTGGCCCTGGCCCGCGCCGCCGTCCGCGCCCGGGCCGTCACGGTACGGCTGGCCGGGACGGCCGTGACGGCGGGGCTGGCCTGCGCGATCATCGGCGCCCTGGTGGTGGCCGCGGCCGAGGGCGGCCCCGGCACCGGGTACGGCATCGTCGGCGGCGTCATCGACCTGGTGATCGGGCCCGCCGCCATCGCCCTCGGCGGCCTGGCCCTGGCCCGCTCCCGCCGTACCGCCGCGCCCGAGCGCTGACCCGGTACGGCGGGGCGGCAAAGGGGTCCCGTGGCCGGGGCGCGGGCGGCGGGCCGGCCCTGCGCCCCGGCCACGGGACCGTGCCTGGAACGGTCAGGCGGCGGCGGGGGCGACGGTGCGCTTCCAGGCCTGGTAGCCGCCGATCAGGTCGGCCACATCGCCGCGGCCCTCGCGCTCCAGCAGGCTCATCGCGGTGACCGAGCGGCCGCCGCTCGCGCAGTAGACGACCACCGGCCGGTCGGCCGGGACCTCCCCCAGCCGGGCGGGAAGCTCGGCGAGCGGGATCCGGGCCGCGCCGCCGCCCGCGTCCTGGATGGCGCCGTCGGCGGCGGCCTCCCCCTCGTTGCGCACATCGAGCAGGAACGGCGGCGCCTCGCCCTCGAGGGCGGCGCGCAGCTCGGCCGCGGTCATCCGGCGGCTGCGGGCGACCTCGCCGGGCATGGCCAGGAAGGCGGCCTCCGGTTCGCGCAGGTAACCGGCCACGTTGTCGAACCCGATCCGGGCCAGCCGGGTGACCACCTCGCTCTCGCGGTCCTGCGGGGCCACGACGACGATCTCCGCGCCGGGGGCGACGACCATGCCGGCGCGCTCGGCGAACCGGCCGTCGAGGGCGACGTTGATCGAGCCGCGCAGGTGGGCCAGGGCGTAGGACTGGGGGTCGCGGGCGTCGAGGACGACGGCGCCGCCGTCGCGCCGGGCGATCACCTCCTCGGCGGTCAGCGGCACGGCACGGGCGGTCACGTCCAGCAGCCCGTGCCGCTTGCGGTTGAGCACCGCGTCGTACCCGAAGTAGCCGGGGGCGGGCGGCTGCCCCTGGGTGACGAGGGCGACGAACTCCTCCTCGCTCATCGGGGCGCAGGCGTGGTTGGTACGGCGCTGCTCGCCGATGGTGGACCACGGCTCGGCCGAGAGGTTCTTGCCGCAGGCCGACCCGGCGCCGTGGGCGGGGTAGACGCGGGTGCCGTCGGGCAGCTCCATCAGCCGCCGGACGCTGCGGTGGAGCATGCGGGCGAGCTCGCCGGCGCCGTACCCGAGCGAGGCGAGCAGGTCGGGGCGGCCCACGTCGCCGACGAACAGCGTGTCGCCGGTGAGCACCCCGTACGGGGCGGGGTCGGTGGCGTGCTCGTAGACGAGGATGCTGATCGACTCGGGGGTGTGCCCCGGCGTCTCCATGATCTCCAGCACGACGTCGCCGAGCTCGATGCGCTCGCCGTCGGCGAGCCTGCGGATGGGGTACTCGGCCTCGGCGCGGCTGCCGTAGCCGATCCACGCCCCGGTGGCGGCGGCGAGCTCGAGGTGGCCGGCGAGGAAGTCGGCGTGGAAGTGGGTGTTGATCACGCCTTCGATGCGCAGCCCGTGCCGCTCGGCGTCGGCGAGGTACTCGCCGATGTCGCGGCGGGGGTCGACGACGACGGCGCGCCCGGTGGCGCGGTCGCCGACCATGTAGGAGGCCTGGGAGAGGCAGTCGAGGTAGTAGCGGGCGAAGAACATGGTGGATCTCCTTTCGGGTTTCCCGGCACGTCGCGCGGCGGGGCCGGCCGCCCGTCTCGCGGCGAGCAGCGCGGCCGCGGCGACTACCAGGGCGGCGGCGAGCGCGGCGATGCCCCAGCCGGTGCCGAGCAGCGCGGCGGCCAGGCCGGGCGGGGCCTGCCCGGCGAGCACGAACACCCCCATGGCCAGCACGAACCAGCCGAACGCCCGGCGCAGCCGCTCGGCCCGCACCCGCGCGGCGAGCCGACCGCCCGCGACGGCGCCGGCCACGGCCGCGGCGGTGACCGGCAGCGCGACCGGCCAGTCGATCGCGACCGCGTGCAGGTAGCCGGCGAGCCCGGCGAACGACTTCAGCGCGATCACCACCAGCGAGGTGGCCACCGCGGCCGGCATCGGCATGCCGCCGAGCAGCACCAGCGCGGGCACCACGAGGAATCCGCCGCCGGCGCCGACCAGCCCGGTGACCAGCCCGACCGCGGCCCCTTCGGCGAGCACGTGCGCAAGCGGGAGTTCCCCGTCGCGGCGGCGGGCCGGGTGCGGGGTACGGCGGCCGCGGATCATCGCCACGGCGGTGGCGAGCATCATCAGCGCGAAGGCGGCCAGCAGCAGCGGCGCGGGCAGGTGCGGGCCGACCAGGCCTCCGCCGTACGCCCCGGCCATGCCGGCCAGGCCGAAGATCAGGCCGGTGCGCCAGCGGATGCGCCCGGCGCGGGCGTGGCCGGCCAGACCGGCGAGGCTGGTCACGCCGACGACGAACAGGGAGGTGGCGATGGCGGGCTTGGCGGGCATGCCGGCCAGGTAGACCAGCAGCGGGACGGTGAGGATCGACCCGCCGCCGCCGAACAGGCCGAGCGTGACGCCGATGGCCACGGCTCCGGCCACGACCGGAAGGCTCATGCGTACGTACCTCCGCGCGTGCGTCCGGCGGGGTGGTGGTGGCGAAACGGGGCCGGGGGTGCGCCGCGGTGACGGCGGCGGCGCGGGTCAGGCGCGGGGCGCGGGGCAGGCGGCGGTGGTGCCCCGGCCGCGGTTGTAGGGAAGGCGGGCGAGCAGGGCGCCCAGGGCGCAGGTGTCGGTCACGGCGCTGACGACCAGCCCGGCGCCGATCGCGGCGGCGGCCAGGCGCAGGCCGGGCAGCCACAGGTCGGCGACGAGCGCGGCCAGCACGATCGCGCCCGCGGTGAGGCGTACCTGGCGTTCCAGGCTCCACCGCGGCCGGCCGCGGACCACCGGTCCCCCGGCGGCGATCCAGGCGTTCATGCCGCCGGAGAGCACCTTGGCCCCGGACATCCCGGCCTCGCACAGCCGCTTGTGGGCGCGGGTGGCGCGTGCCCCGGACTGGCAGATGAGCAGCACGGTGCCGCCCGCGTCGGCGACGACGCGCCGCAGGTGGTCGTCGACCTGCTCGAGCGGCAGGTTGATCGCGCCCTCGATGTGCGCGGACTCGAACTCGCCGGGGGTGCGCACGTCGACGACGAGCACGTCGGGGTTGGTGGCGATCAGCGCCTGCGCGGTGACGGCGTCGACGTGTGAGGAGTGGTCAGGGTTCATGGCTCCCCCATCTCGAATACCCGTAGGGGTATCTCACTTGCCTGTCTTTATACCCTGGGGGGTACCTGACGGGCAAACGGGACCGGTCGAAACGGCCCAGCCCTTGGTGGGCCGTACGCGCGGTGTGGCCTGTGCGCGCCATGACGGGCACCTGCCGCGGCGGACCGCCGTACCGCGTGGCCGCGCGCAACCCGGGAAGCGCACCCGCCGGTGTGTGGACGTGCTCACCGGTGCCGTCATCGCTGTGCACGCGATCGGCGCAGGGAAAGGTGCGTGAGTCCTGACGCCGGGTGGGGGGACGGGCGCGGCATGCGTACGTGACGCTCTCGATCACCCGGCTCACATCGGCGAGGCCGATCCTGCGGCGCAGGCCGGCCTGCACCTTCCGCGCGCCAAGAAGACGAGTGGCCACCCCGTCAAACCCCGCTGCCGGACCTGGGAGCCACGGCGCAGTCGAGCGCTATCTCCAGAAGCCCTCTCCGGAGGGGCGCACAGGCGGCCACCTGACCGAGTACGGCACCGGAACGCCGCGTGACGGCGGCGAAGACGGGCGGGTGCGGGCGACCGCTCGGTTCACCGCATCGCGTCCGCCCGGCCAGACCGGTCACGCCGCCGGCGAACCGCGAGGCGGGCCTGCGACCGCCCGGCACCGATCGGCGCGCGCAGGCCCGCCCTGTGTGCACGCACACCCGAAGAGGGCCGGGCATCACGGGCGGTTCCGCTCTGCCGCCATGAACAATCCCATCCGGCGGCGCCCCCACGGGTGCCTACACCAGGCGCTTGTAGTAAAAGCCGGCGTCCTCCGGCACGCCGTTCGGGTCGGTCGCATATCCGGGCACCACGCCGTATCTGGTCCAGCCCGCCGAGCCGTACAGGTGATCGGCGGGGCTGCCGGCCACGGTGTCCAGCAGCAACAGGGTGAGCCCGGCCTGCGCGGCGCCCTGCTCGGCCGTGCGCAGCAGGGCGCGGCCGAGGCCCCGGCCGCGCGCGTCGGGGTGGACCATGAGCTTGACGATCTCGCCGCGGTGCGCGGCGTTCGCCTGCGGCGGCAGGGACAGGCTGACGGTCCCGGCGATGCCGGACGGGCCGCGGGCGACCCAGACGGTGAGGCGGCCGTCCGCCACCTCCGGCTGCCGCTCCCGCCACCAGTCGGCGGCCGCGCGGCGGTCGAAGGGCGCCAGGAAACCCACGGACGCGCCGCCGGCGACCACGTCGGCGAGCAGCCCGCCCAGCTCCTCCACGTGGCGGCCGAACTCCTCCGGCGACAGCCGCTCGATCGTGTGCACGGCCCTTCCCCTCTCTCCGGGCTCTGCCTCGCCGCACGGCGAGCGGTCCGCATGCCGCGCGGTACGGCCGGGCGCTCCGGTGCACCCGGCAGGACGCGGACGGCTCATGGGGAGATCACCGCCAGCAGGTAGCGGACCGGGCCGGGACCGGGGCAGCGGAACCGGGTCGGGCCCCACAGGCGGAACCGCAGGCAGTCCCCCGCCTCGACGCGGTGGACGTCGCCGCCGACGGTGACCTCCAGCACGCCGTCGAGCACCCAGATGTGCTGCTCCAGCCCGGGCACGGACGGCTCGTCGTAGCGGATGTCGGCGCCCGGCCGCAGCGTGCCCTCCACCAGCTCGCCGCGCAGCCCCGGGTGGGGCGGCGACACCGACCGCCGGACGAAACCCGACCCCTCGTCCCGCCACACCGGCTGCCGGTCGGCCGCGATCAGCCTCGGCGGCTCCTGCTCCACCTCGGCGAGCAGGCGTGACATCGTCCGCCCGTAGGCCGCGCACAGCTTGTTCAGCAGCGCCGCCGTGGGGCTGATCTGCCCCCGCTCCAGCCGCGACAGCGTCGAGCGGCTCACCCCCGTACGGCCGGCCAGCTCCTCCAGTGACCAGCCGTGTTCCTCGCGCAGCCGTGCCAGCCGCCCGGCCAGCCGCGCCTCCACCTCCGCACCCTGCCCCGCACCACCGCGATCTCCCATATCAGAGAGAATATCCCAGATATGAGAACCACGCTGGCGGGGCCGGGCGGGAGGGCGCTGCGACGGGCCCGCAGTGGCCGTGGCGTGCCGCCGCGACGAGGCGCGTGTCGGCCGGCACGCCGGCGCGAAGTCTCGGGCGAACGCCCGGCGGCGGCCGGCGCGCCACCTGTGAGCACCGAGTGGTACACCACGGCTGGAGAAGGGCGACATCGGCGGCGTGCCGGACGAGGTGCTCGAGGCGGTGGCCCGGGCCCCTGCGCCTGAACCAGGACGAACGCGCATACCTGTTCGACCTCGCCCACGCCGCCCGGGCGACCCGCCGCGTCCCCGCACGCCGCAGGGACGCGCCGATCCCGCCGCGGGTCCGGTGGCCGCTCCACTCCTGACGATGTCGGGTATCGAGGGCGCGCCGGCGCCGCGCCGCCCGATGTCCGCCGTCACGCGGTCCGCTTCGCCGCCTACGGCGTCCCGGGATCGGCCTCGGGAGCGTCGCGGTGTTCCGCTTCGGAGTGCGGCGGGCCGTCCTGGTGCCGGGAGCGGGTGCCGGCGAGGGTCGCGCGGAGCCGGTCGAGTTCGTCGCGCAGGCGCTCGGCCTCGCCGCGGGCGGTGGCGGCGGCCTGCTCGGCCACCGCTGCCGCCGTGACCGCACGCTCGCGTTCCCGCTGGGCCGTGGCGAGCGACTCGCGTGCCTCGGCGAGTTCGGCGCGGAGCCGTTCGGCCTCACCACGGGCCGAGGTTGCGGCCTGCTCCGCCGCGGCCGCCGCCGTGACGGCGCGCTCGTGGTCGCGTTGGGCGGCGGCCAATGCCTCGCGCAGGCGGGTGATCTCCTCGGCGCGGGCCTCGGCGATGCCGCGTGCCTGGTCGCGCTCGGTCTCGGCGGCGCGGGCGCGCTCGCGCTGGTCGGCCAGCTCGCGCCGCGCCGCCTCCAGCTCGCCGGTGCGCGCGGCGAGCTCGTTTTCCAGCTCGGTGATCCGGGCGGTCAGGCGGGCTGCCTGGTCGGCGGCGTGCCGCCGCTCGGCCTCGAGGTCCGCCGTGGCCTGGCGGGCGCGTTCCTCGGCGGCCGCGGCGGCGGCGCGGGCCTCCTCGGCGGCGCGCTCGGCCAGGTCACGCGCCTTGGCGTGCTCACCGGCCTGCTGCCAGGCCTGGCGGGCGCGTTCCTCGGCCCGGTCGCGCTCCTGCTCGGCGCGTTCCCGGTCCCGGCGGGCGGCGTTCACCTGCGCGGCCGCGGTGTTGGCGGCGGCCACGGCGCGCTGCTCGGCGGCCGCGGCGGCGGCGCGGGCCTCCTCGGCGGCCTGCTCGGCGGCCTCGGCCTGGGCCAGCAGGCCGCCGCTCAGCTCGGTGAGCCGTTCGCGCAGCGCGTCCTGGGCGGCCTGCCAGCGCTCGCCCGCCTCCAGCAGCGGGCCGAGCAGTTCCTGGGCGCGCGCCAGCGCACCGGCGACCGGGGCGGCGTGCGCGCTGGTGCGGGCACGGTAGGCGGCCGCGCGGCAGGCGTCACTGCAGTAGCGGGCGCGGCTGCTGCGCCCCGGGAGGGTGTTGGTGCAGCCCGGCCCGGCGCAGCGCGGCGCCGATGGGACCGGCGCGCCGTCGGCGGCGGGCGTCTCGGCGGTCTGCTCCTGCGTCACACCCGCATCATAGCGTTCCGAACGAACGAAACACGCTTGCGTGCGTTCGCGAACGCAGAAATCAAGATCGGTTAGACATTATGAGAATGCCCGTTATCATCGTGTCGTGACGAGCGTGGAACCGGACCGCACCCAGACCCCGCCCACGGGCGCCCTCGTGCCCGTCGCCACCCCGCTGCGCGGGCGCCCGCCCGCGCGCACCGCCCAGGAGCTCGCCGACCTCATGCGCGGGCTCGGCCTGCCGCAGCACGTGCTGGTCCGCACCGCCGCCTGGCTGTCCAGCGACCGGCGCCGCTCACCCCGCACCCACGACGCCTACGCCCGCGACCTGTCCTGGTGGCTCGCCTACCTCGCCGCCCGCGGCGTCGACCCGCTCACGGTGCCCGCCACCGAGGCCGACCTGTACGCCGGGGCGCTGCGCGCCGCCGGGCTCGCCGACGCCACCCGCGCCCGCCGTATCTCCGCCGCCTCCTCCTGGAGCCGCTACCTGGCCCGCCACGGCGACGCCACAGACCCCTTCGCCGGCATGGACCGGCCCAAGGCGCCCAAGCACTCCACCACCCGCGGCCTGTCCCGCGACGAGCTCGCCCGCATGCTCGACCACGCCCGCCGCCACGAGTCGGCCCGCACCTACGCGATCCTCGCCGTGCTCGTCGTCACCGCCTGCCGCGCCTCGTCCCTCATCGGCGCCGACCTGTCCGGCTACGGCAGCGACCGCGGCCACCGCACCCTCGACGCCCCGGTCAAGGGCGGCCACACCAAACGCTGGGTGCTGCCCCCGTTCGCCTGCGAGGCCCTCGACGCCTACCTCGCCGAACGCGGCACCGCCCCCGGCCCGCTGTTCGTCACCTCCACCGGCAGGCGGCTGACCCAGCCGTACCTCCACGAGATGATCAACCGGGTGGCGCGCGCCGCCGGGGTGCCGTTCCCGATCTCCCTGCACAGCATCCGGCACAGCGTCATCACCGACCTGCTGTCCGACGGCACCCCGCTGCACATCGTCCAGGACCTGGCCGGGCACGCCGACCCGCGCACCACCCGCCGCTACGACCGCGCCGCCGGCGCGCTCGACCGCTCCCCCGCCTACCACCTCGGCAGCCGGTTCGAATCCGCGCTGGCCCGACTCGACCAGGACCGGGCCGACCGCGCCGAGCCGTAAACCGCCTACGCGGCCGCCCCGTGACCCGGACCGCACGCCCGGTCTGTTGGGCGGCCCGGGCGACACCTCTCCGCCCCTATCGCCTCCGCCGCGATGGGAGAACCGGCCGTCTCTCCGGCCGCATTCGGCGGACGCGCTGAGCTCCTCACCGGACCAGAGGCTCCCTACTTGGGTGCGTTCCTCCCCGCGGCTTGGCGCTGATCTCCCTGCGGCCGCCGGGCACGCCGCCGAGCCTGCGGGGCCGGGTCTCCCGTACGGTCATCCTGGGGAGGGGCCGGGCGCGAGCCGTAGCCGTCTCCCCGCCCGCACCGAACCCGCCTCTCCTGACCCGTCCGTGCGGCCGCGCCGGTGGGTCAGCGCAGGGTGAGCGGGGTCTGGCGGTCGACGCGGGTGAGCTTCTCCGGATTGCGGACGTAGTAGATGCCGGTGATGCGGCCGTTCTCGACCCGCAACGCCACGACACCGTCCAGCTCGCCGCCGACGCGGACGACGAGCGCGGGGCCGCCGTTGAGCAGGGCGAGGTGAGCGGTGACCACGCCGTCGGCCCTGTCGAGGATGCCGGCGATGAGGCGGACCACCTTGCCGGCGCCGACGATCGGGTGCAGCGCGGCCTGCCGGAGCCCGCCGCCGTCGCCCACCCAGACGACGTCCGGGGCGAGCACGTCGAACAGGCCCTGCAGATCCCTGGTCTCGATCGCGCGCCAGAACGACTCGGACGCCTCCCGGGCCTCACCCAGCGAGGCGGCCCGGCGGGGACGGCGTGCGTCGACGTGCCGGCGGGCGCGGTGCGCGATCTGCCGGACCGCCGCCGGGCTCTTGCCGACCGCCTCCGCGATCTCCTCGTACGGCGCGCCGAACACCTCGCGCAGCACGAAGACGGCGCGCTCGGTCGGCGACAGCGTCTCCAGCACGACCAGCAACGCCATCGACACGCTCTCGGCCAGCTCGACGTCCTCGGCCACATCCGGCGAGGTGAGCAGCGGCTCGGGCAGCCACTGCCCGACGTACGCCTCCCGGCGGCGCTTCAACGCCCGCAGCCGGTTGAGCGACTGCCGGGTGGTGATCCGCACCAGGTAGGCGCGCGGGTCGTCCACCCGTCTCACGTCCACCTCGACCCACCGCAGCCAGGTCTCCTGCAGCACGTCCTCGGCGTCGGCCGCCGAGCCGAGCATCTCGTAGGCGATGGTGAACAGCAGGTCGCGGTGGGCGACGAACGCCGCGGTCGCCGCGTCGATGGCCCGCTCGCCCATGATCCTCTCTCCGGTTCCCGCACGGCCGTACCGCGGCCGCCCGCCTCCTCCGGCCCCGATCCCGCCCCGGGCCGGGGATGTCTCCCCGGCCCGGGGCAGGGGCTCAGCGCACCGGCTGCCTCTCCCGCCGGGTGCGCGCGGGCTGCCGGGTCGCGCCGCCCGCGGCCCGCCGTCCGCGCCGTGCCGCGCCGCGCGCCTCACCGGCCAGCCGCCACAGCGTGCCGCGGCAGACCAGCTCCTTCAACGCCGCCCCCGAGCGCCCGCCGACGTAGGCGCGGGTCGCGGTGTCGTCCCTGCGGCAGATCTGCACGACCCCGGCCTCCCGGCCCAGGCTGATGCACTGGGCGGCGAACCACACCTTCACCGGCGACGGGTCCGTACCCCGGATCCGGGCCAGCACGGTCTCGGCGGCCTGCGGCCCGACCTGCATCGCCGCCTGGCAGCTCATCCGGTACGGCCAGGCGGACGGCGCCGCCGCGTCCCCGGCCGCCACGATCCGCGGATCGTCGACGCAGGTCAGCGTCTCGTCGGTGACCAGGCGGCCGGCCGCGTCGGTGCGCAGCCCGCTGCGCGCGGCCAGGTCCGGCGCGACGAACCCGGCGGCCCAGATCATCACCGCCGCGGGCAGCTCACGCCCGTCGGCGAGCCGTACCCGCCCGGAGGCGACGGCGGTCACCTCGGTGCCCGGGCCGGCGAGCACCCGTACCCCGAGCCGCTCCAGCCGGCGGGCGACCGCGCGGCGGCCGGTGGCGTGCAGCGACGGGGCGAGATCGCCGCCGCACACCAGGGTGACCGGGCGGCCCTGCCCGGCCAGCTCGGACGCGGTCTCGACGCCGGTCGGCCCGCCGCCGACCACGACCAGCGGTGCGGAGACAGGCGTGGTGCGGATGTCCGCCCGCAGCCGGTGCGCCTCCTCCAGGGTGGTGATGGGGCGGGCGAACTCGGCCGCGCCGGGCACGCCCGGATCGGCGCCGACGCTGCCGACCGCGTAGATCAGGTAGTCGTAGCCGAGCGTGTCCCCGTCCGCCAGTGCCAGGGCGCGGCCCGCGGCGTCGATCCGGGTCACGGTTCCGGCCACGAGGCGGACGCCGTCGGCGAGGATGTCCCGGTACTCGACCACCGCGTCGTGGGTGCCGGCGGCGAGCTGGTGCAGGCGGATCCGCTCGGTGAAGTGCGGGCGCGCGTTGATCAGGGTCACCGCCACATCGTCACGCCCGGCCAGGCGGTTGGCGGCGCTCACGCCCGCGTACCCGCCACCGATCACGGCCACCTCGATGGTTCGCGGCATGGTCTCTCCTTCGTCTCAAGGGTTCGACCTGAAGACACCGCGCCATCGACCGGCGTGACAGGGTGTGATGCGGATCACGCACTGCGGCGCGGTCGCGGCAAACGCGGCCACCGCCTCTTCGGTGATCCGGCGTTCCGGGCCTGTCCGTGCGGCGTCGCAACGGCGCTTCGGCGGGTGCGCGGCTCGGGGCGAGCACGACCATGCGCTCCCCATGAATCGCCGGGCGCGGGCGGCCACGCCGCTGTGAACGAGCGGAGCGCGGAGCGCCGGTCGGACCCCCGCCGACACCCGCCCAGCAGGGCATGTTTGCCCGGAGCTTGAGCTGTGGCCCATGCCGGCGTGCCACCGACCGTGACGGCAGTGGTCGTACCCCCTTGGCAGGCGAGGCCTGGCTTGCGGGGACGCCGGCGAGCCGCCTCATCGCCCGAGGCCGCGCCCACGCCGATCGCCGTGCCGTACCGGGTGAGCTCCCGGGCCGCACCGGCACTTGCATGCCGTGCCGCCACGCTCATCACGCCACGGGGCGGCCGGGCCGGTCCCGGCGGATCGCGGCCAGGAAGGCCCGCACGAACGCGTCGCCCTCGTCCGGGCCGTCGAGCCGGTCGGCGAACAGCGCGACGGCCGTGCCGTGGTCGCCGATCTCCGCACGCAGCCGCCGCCAGGTCCGCAGGTTCGGGTGACGTGACCCGGGGTAGGCCTCGGCGGGCTCCAGCAGGCGGATCGCCCGGTCGAGGTCCGCGGCCGTCATCGGGATCGCCCGCACGCCGCAGCGGTAGCCGGTGACCGTGGCGAGCACGACCGCGGGCAGCAGGTGGCCGGTGCCGGCGTTGACCCGGTCGACGACGGGCCGCCCGCCGGCCTGGTGCCCGATGCCGTGGGCGACCGGCCGCCGCCAGGACGGCCCCAGCGCCGCCTCGAACTCCGCGATCTTCGCCGCGATCTGCTCGGCCGTACTCCACCGTTCCCGCACGCGCCGATCATCCCACGGGGCTAGGTCGCGCCGCCCCCGGCCGCCGCGGCGTGGGCGGAGGCGACCACGTCGGCGAGCGTGATCTCGCCGAGCAGGGCGTTCTCGTGGTCGTAGAGGCGTTCCAGGATCTCGGTCAGCGGGGCGGCGGCGCCGGAGAAGCGGGCCGCGGGTGGCTCGACGCCCTCGGTCACCCGGATCACGTCGGCGAGGGTGATCTCGTGCGCGGGGCGGGCGAGCCGGTAGCCGCCCTCCGGGCCGCGCTGGCTCACCAGCAGCCCGGCCCGGCGCAGGTGCAGCAGGATGTTGTCGCAGAACCGGCGCGGGATGTCCTGGTCCGCGGCGATCTTCTCGGCGTGCATGAGCCCGTCGCTCGCCGCCAGGGCCACCATCGCGCGCAGCGCGTACTGGGTCCGGGCGGAGATGCGCATCATGCCGCCCACCGGCACGCGGCGGTACGGCACGGCGCCGGCAGGCCGGCGGTGCGGGCGCGGCGGCCGGGACGGGCGGGTCGCAGTCGGTGGTGGGTGGCTGTCGCGGTCACGGGATCACTCCTGGTCGTCGTGCGGATCGGGCATCCGTGTCGGGTCGGGTGCGGCCGGTGCCGCCGGTGTCGAATGCGGTTCGGCCCGGCTCCGGGGGCGGAACCGGGCCGAACGAGGGGCCGTACGGCCGGGTGCGGGGTCAGGCGGGGGTGGGCTCCTCCGCCTCGCGCCTGCGCAGCTCGGCCTCGATCGCCTCGACCGACTCCTGCTCCTTGTGGCGGCGGTACTCGCGCACCGAGTAGGCGACGGCCGCGGCCCAGATCACCGCGATGGCGACGTACGCGATCGTCTGGACGTTGCCGGGCGCGTCGACCCAGTCGCTGCGCAGCAGGGTGCGGGTGTTGGTGAGGATGATCAGGCCGCCGACCGCCGAGCCGAGGATGCGCGGGGGGATGTGGCGGACCAGCCAGGCGGCGATGGGGGCGGCGATCACCCCGCCGGCGAGCAGCACGGCCACCCAGGCGAAGTCGATGTTCTCCGAGCCGAGGCCGACGAAGAAGCCGATGCTGGCGGCGATCGCGATGAGGAACTCGCTGGTGTCGATGGAGCCGATCACCTTGCGGGGCGGGATGCGGCCGCTGGCCAGCAGGGCCGGGGTGCCGACCGGGCCCCAGCCACCGCCGCCGGTGGCGTCGATGAACCCGGCGAACAGGCCGAGCGGGGCGAGGAACCGCTTGCGCAGCGGCTTGCCGAGGTTGTCACGGCTGAGGCCGAAGGCGGTGAAGCGGACGAGGATGTAGACGCCGAGGGCCAGCAGGATGATCGACATGATCGGCGCGGCGACCTCGGTCGACAGGCTGGACAGGAAGGTCGCGCCGGCGAACGCGCCGAGCGCGCCGGGGATGCCGATCTTGGCGATCACCTTCCAGTCGACGTTGTCGAAGCGCCAGTGGGAGATGCCGGAGGCCAGCGTGGTGCCGATCTCGGCGAGGTGCACGGTGGCCGATGCCGCCGCCGGGTTCGTGCCGATGGCGAGCAGCAGCGTGGTGGACGTGACGCCGTAGGCCATGCCGAGGCTTCCGTCCACGAGTTGCGCGGCGAAGCCGACAAGGCCGAGCAGGATAAGCGATCGCACCACATCCCCTTTCCCGGTTATTCCGACTTTATGGGTAGGAATAATACTCATTACGGGAGTCGCGGACGTCAAGTCACGTTCCGGTCACACCCGGGCACACGCGACCCTGCGCTGCGGCCACCCCTACCCGCCTGGTGCAATGGCCGACGTGACGATCCTGCGTTCCCTTGCGCTCTTCGCCCTCGCCGCGCTGCTGGAGATCGGCGGCGCCTGGCTGGTCTGGCAGGGCCTGCGCGAGCAGCGCGGCCTGATCTGGGCCGGCGCCGGCGTCATCGCGCTCGGCCTGTACGGCCTGGCCGCCACGCTGCAGCCCGACCCGCACTTCGGCCGCGTGCTCGCCGCCTACGGCGGGGTGTTCGTCGCCGGATCGCTGCTGTGGGGCGTGCTCGTCGACGGCTTCCGCCCCGACCGCTGGGACGTCATCGGCGCGCTGATCTGCATGGCCGGCGTGCTGGTGATCATGTACGCGCCGCGCGGCTGAGCCGCGCCGCCCGGCCGGTCAGCCCTCCCGGGCGCGCAGGTAGGCGTGAAGGCCGGCGGCGCCGGCGAGCATCGCCCGGCCCCGGGCGGACAGCCGCTCCCGCCAGCCGCGGATCGCCGACTCCAGCGGCTCCACGCCCCCGGCCGCCCGCACCTGGGCGATCAGCGGGGCGATCTGCTCCAGCAGGTAGCCGCCCCGCCGCAGCTGGTGCACCAGCCGGGCGTCCCGCACGTCGGCCGCGCCGTACACCCGGTAGCCGGTGCGCGGATCGCGGCGCGGCGACACCAGCCCGGCCTTCTCCCACTTGCGCAGCGTGGCGGGCCGCACGCCCAGCCTGCGGGCGAGCGCGCCGATGTGCACCCCACCCGGCTCGGGCGGCGGCGCGGGCACAAGGTCGCGCAGCGCGGCGTCGACCGCCTCGAGGGTGCGGCGGTCCTCCAGCAGCCGGCCGTGGCTCTCGTCGATGAGGCGCAGCGCCTCGTCGACCGCGCCCCGGTTGACCGCCTGCATGATCGCCGTGGCCGTGGCGTGCCCGTGCCCGGCCGCCAGCGACAGAAACGCCCGCAGCGCCGTGGCGTGCAGCGGGGTGTAGACGCGGTGGCCCGCGGCGGTGCGCCCGGCGGGCGGCAGGATGCCCGCGCTCTCGTAGTTGCGCACCGCCTGCGTGGACAGGCCGTGCTCGCGCGCCAGGTCCACCGGCCTCATGGCTGCCTCGACGATTGAAGGTTCACCGCCCCGAACGCCTGGAAAAGCGCGGAAAGTTTACATCGAGGGTTCAACGATACCGTAAAAGGTATGGAAATCAGGGACTCGGCCCGTCCGCTCGACGGCGCGGGCGTATCGGCCTTCCTGCGCTCGCTCCCGGCCCGGCCCGACCTGCTCGGCCTCGGCGAGGCGGTGCACTTCGTCACCGAGCTGGGCGAGGCGCGCAACGAGATCTTCCGGTACCTGGTCGAGCACGAGGGCTACCGCGCGTTCGCCATCGAGAGCGACTGCCTCAAGGGGCTGCTGGTCGACGCGTACGTCACCACCGGCGCCGGTGACCTCGACGAGGTCATGGAGCGCGGCTTCAGCCACGGCTTCGGCGCCTTCGCCCCCAACCGCGAGCTGGTGGCCTGGATGCGCGAGCACAACCGGCGGCACGGCACCAGCCTCCGGTTCTTCGGCTTCGACGGCCCGCTGGAGTACTGGGCGGCCAGCCCGCGCGAGGCGCTCGCCGGCCTGTACGCGCTGGTCGACGGCCCGCCCTGCGCCTGGGACACGATCGACGAGCTGCTCGGCCCGGACGAGCGATGGTCGGACCCGGCCACCGTGATGGACCCCGCGAAGTCGGTCGGCCAGAGCGAGCAGGCCCGGCGGCTGCGGCTGATCACCGACGATCTGGTCACGCTGCTGGAGACCCAGGCGCCGCGGCTGAGCCCCGCGGACCGGGAGCGCGCGGAGCTGTACGCGCGCACCGCCGTCGGCCTGCTGCGCTACCACCACTGGATGGCCGACACCTCCCCGGCCCGGGTGTCCCGGCTGTCGGCGGTACGGGACGCGCTGATGGCCGCCAACCTGCGCGCCATCGCCGCACACGGCCCGGTCCTGGTGTTCTCCCACAACCTCCACCTGCAGCGGAGCCGGAGCACGATGCGGCTCGGCGACCAGGAGCTGGAGTGGTGGAGCGCGGGCGCGCTCGTCGGCGCGCACCTGGGCGACCGGTACGCGTTCATCGCCTCGGCCCTGGGCACGTTCGGCGACGACGCCCCACCCGCGGGCACCCTCGAGGGCGCGCTCGCCACGCTCCCGTACGACCGCGCGCTCGCCGACGCCCGCGCCCTCGCCGCGGCGGTTCCCGGCCCCGCCAGGCGCGAGTCGCCGCACTACGCCTACTTCCCCCTCGACCCGGCCCACCTCGACCTGATCGACGGCGTGCTGTTCCTCAACCGGGCCCGCGTCCCGGACTGGCCCCGGCAGGGGTGACGCCCGGCATCCGCCCGGGCCCGTGCGGTCCGGGCGGCGCCGCCGCAGGGCGGGGTCAGTGCAGCAGCTTGAGCCCGACCACCCCGCTGATGATCAGCGTGAGGCAGATCAGCCGCCCGGCCGTGGCCGGCTCGTTGAGCATGACCATGCCGTACACCGCGGTGCCGACCGCCCCGATGCCCACCCACACGGCGTACGCGGTGCCGACCGGGATCGAGCGCAGGGCGTAGCCGAGGCCGAGCATGCTCGCCGCGAGAGAGATCCCGAACAGCACGGTGGGCCAGGGCCGGGTCAGGCCCTTGGACTCGGCGAGCGCCACGGCCCACGCCGTTTCGAGCATGCCCGACACGATCAGAACGATCCACGCCATGGGTCGGCGACCTCCGCGAGACGGCCTGCGATGATGCCGCGTCGTCTTGTCCTGCCGGGTACGACGCACTCGTCCGGGGCCTGCCCGCGCGGCCGCGGCGGCCGCCCCGACGCTATCACCCGCTATCCCGACATAGAGTGTTCTTTACATGTTGCTGCTAAATCCTCCGCAATCATGACTGGCTTCGGGCGCCGCCGCGAAGGTACGGTGAGACTGCACCACGCTGGGCCACTATGGTGTCTCCCGCCACGGGCGGGAGCGCGACCGCAGGGTGCCGGCGACATACGCCCGCCGGTCCGCAGCAGGTGCGCGGACACGGGCCGGGACGGCGGTCCCGTCCGCCACCACCGGGTGCACACCGGCCGCGCCCGCGGCGCCCGGCGATGACGCCGTCGGCATCGGCATGAGGGAGACCACGACACGATCAGCCGCCGCACGGCGGCCGGGAAGCGAGCACGCGAACGCATGAGTCTGCCGCAGCTGTACATCGTGCTGCTGGTCGGTGGCCTGGTGCTGTTCGCCGGAATCGCCGCCGTACGGACCGCCGGGCGGCTCGGCCTCCCCAGCCTGCTGCTGTTCCTCGCCCTTGGCGTGTTCCTCGGCGAGGACGGGCTCGGCATCCCGTTCGACGACGCCGCCCTCGCCCAGACGCTCGGCGCCGGGGCGCTCGCGGTCATCCTCGTCGAAGGTGGCCTCAGCACGCGCTGGAACGATATACGGCGCATGCTCGCCCCGGCGGGCATCCTCGCCACCCTCGGCGTGGTGATCAGCGTCCTGGTCACCGCGGCGGGCGCCCACCTGCTGCTCGGCATGGAGTGGCGGCTCGCCTTACTCCTCGGCGCGATCGTCTCCTCCACCGACGCCGCCGCGGTGTTCTCGGTGCTGCGCGGCCTGCCGCTGCCCCGCCGCCTCGCCGGGCTCGTGGAGGCCGAGTCCGGGTTCAACGACGCGCCGACCGTCATCCTCGTGCTCGTCTTCAGCGCCGCCGGCGCCCTGCCCGGCCCGCTGGAGATCGGCTGGCAGATGGTCTACCAGATCGCCGTCGGCATCCTGTTCGGCCTGCTGTTCGGCTGGGGCGGCGCCAAAGGGCTGCGGTACGTCGCGCTCCCCGCCAGCGGCCTGTACCCGCTGGCCACGCTGGGCCTGGGCATCACCGCGTTCGCCGCGGCGGGCGCGGCCGGCGCCTCCGGCATCGTCGCCGCCTACCTGTCCGGCATCATCCTCGGCAACTCCGAGCTGCCGCACCGCGCGGCCACCCGATCCTTCGCCGAAGGCGCCGCCTGGCTCGCCCAGATCGGCCTGTTCGTCATGCTCGGCCTGCTGGCCGACCCCAGCGACCTGCCCTCGGCGCTCGTGCCCGGCCTGGTCGTCGGCCTGGTCCTGCTGCTCGCCGCCCGCCCGATCTCGGTGGTGCTCTGCCTGCTGCCGTTCCGCATGCCCTGGCGGTCCCAGGCGTTCATCTCCTGGGCCGGGCTGCGCGGGGCCGTGCCGATCGTGCTCACCACCTTCCCGATCGTGGCCGACGTCCCCGGCGCCTGGCACCTGCTCAACATCGTCTTCGTCATCGTCGCCGTCTTCACCCTGATCCAGGCCCCGTCCCTGACCGTCGTCGCCCGCAGACTCGGCCTCGCCGAGGACGAGCAGGCCCGGCAGATCGGCATCGAGTCCGCGCCCCTCGACGCGCTCGGCGCCGAGCTGCTCACCGTCACCATCCCGCCCGGCTCCCGGCTGCACGGCGTCGAGGTCGGCGAGCTGCGGCTGCCCGCCCCCTCGGCGATCGGGCTGATCGTGCGCGACCGCCGCTCCAGCTTCGTCCCCACGCCCGACACCCGGCTGCGCGAGGGCGACGAGCTGCTCATCGTCACCACGATGGCCGTCCGCGAGGCCACCGAACGCCGGCTGCGCGCGGTCAGCCGCGGTGGCCGCCTCGCCCGCTGGTTCGGCGACGACGGCGGCCCCGAGCCGCCGAAGCGCACCGCCGCGCCGCTCCCCGCCATCGGCTCCACCGCCACCGGCCGCCGCGGCGCCAGGCCGAGCGACGGCCACGGCGACCAGGGCCGGTCCCGGCGCCCGGGCCACCCGCCCCGTCCCGCCGCGCCGCCCACGCCCGGCGAGCGGTCACCGTCCCCGCACATCCGGCCCGACGGCGCCCGTGCCCCGCACATCGCGCATCCCCCGGCCGCCCTGCCCGGCCCGCAGCAGCCCAACGGCACCGGCACGACCCCCTCCGCGCAGGGCCCGGCCGGGGAGGAGAACGAGCCCTCGGCGCGGCCCGCCGGGCATCGTCCCGGCTGACCACGAACCCCATAGGATCGCCAACGACCGTGCCGGGACGTACGGCCGAAAGGGGGCGGCATCCCGACGGTTCGTGGTGGCTCCCCAGCGGCGGGGATCGGCGTCACCCGTGGCGCAGCGGCCCGACCGACCGGCGGCGCGAGAGCCGGCGGGCCTGGTACCGGACGCCACGCCCATCCGCCCCGAGATCATCGGGCGGGCACGACCCGCCGGACCGTGCGCAACGCCGGCCCCCTCGAGGCGAACCTCGCCGCGATCCGCCACGCAGCTCCCACGCCGGAGACGCGGCCACGGTCACCGTCGGCGGCGACGGCGGCGGCGTGGCCGGCCCGTCGCTGCGCGGCACACGGCCCCGCGCCGCGGGTGTGATCAGCGGCGGGAGGTGCGCATCGCCTTCACCACCGTGTAGCCCTCGCCGCCCGCCACAATCCGCCGGTACTCCTCCGACTCCATCGGGCACAGGGCGATCCGCCCCTCGCCGTCGAACAGCAGCCCGAACCCGTACCGCTTGGGCAGCGGCGAGGCGCGCAGGCACGCCCGGCTCTTGGAGAAGAACTCATCCCGCAGCGCGGCCAGCTCGTTCTCGCCCAGCTCGCCGAAGTCGGGCCGGCGGCGCACCCAGATGAGGAACAGCACGTCCTCCTGCGTCAGCCGGTACGGCTCGGCGGCGAGCATCTCGTACTGCAGCGCGGCGACCGTCTTCCTCTCGCCGCTCGGCACGACGGAGGCGTCGACCGGGCAGTCGTCCGCCACGGCGATCAAGGTCCGGTAGTAACCCATCGGCCGCTCCAGGCAATCCGCTGGTGGTCGCTGGTCATCCGGCCGCGCGCGCCGAGCCGTACGGCCCGGCCCAGAGGCACCCCTGGAGCGCGGCGCCGCTCCAGGCTAGACGGCATCCCTGACAACCACTGACAGGTATCCGGACGGCCGGGAACCCCGGCCGGCAACGGAGTAGGGAATTCCGCCGCGGACGGCACTGGGAGAATGAGGGGCGTGACCACGGCGTACAGCGGTGGCGGCGACCCCGGCCGCACCATCGAGCTGCTCTGGGGGCTGCGCGACGCTCCCCGGCGCGGCCCCAAGCCCCGGTTCTCGGTCGCCCAGATCACCAGGGCGGCGATCGACCTCGCCGACGGCGAAGGGCTGGCCGCGCTGTCCATGCGCCGCGTCGCCGAGCGGCTCGGCATCACCGCGATGTCGCTGTACACCTACATTCCCGGCAAGGCCGAGCTGCTCGACCTGATGATCGACACGGTCTGCGGCGAGATCGAGCGCCGCGAGCCGGCGAGCGACCACTGGCGTGACCGCCTCGAGGCGATCGCGCACGACAACCGCGCCCTCTACGAGCGCCACCCGTGGCTGGCCACCGTGTCCACCGCCCGGCCCCCGCTCGGCCCCGGGGTGATCGCCAAGTACGAGTACGAGCTGCGCGCCCTCGAGGGCCTGGGCCTCGACGACGTGGAGATGGACGCCGCGCTGACGTTCCTGCTCGGGTTCGTCGAGTCCTGCGCCCGCGCCGCGGCGAACGTGCGCGCCGCCCGGCGCGACTCGGGCACCGGCGACGGCGAGTGGTGGGCGGCCTACGGTCCGCTGCTCGCCAAGGTCGCCGACCCGGGCGCCTTCCCGGTGGCGACGCGGGTGGGCACGGCGGCCGGGCTCGCCCACGGCGCGGCGTACGACCCCGACCACGCCTACCGGTTCGGATTGCAGCGCGTGCTCGACGGCCTCGCCGCGCTGATCGAGTCCCGCGCGGGCGCAGGCCGGGACGGCGTCAGCGGCAGCAGTCCCCGTCGTCCCCCGGCGGCGCCGGCCGGGGATGCTCCACCATGAGCCGCCGCGGGCCGACGCCCTCGGCGCCGAGCCGGTCCCCGGGGTTCGCCAGCTTGCACGCGCCCAGGCTCAGGCATCCGCAGCCGATGCACTCGGTGAGCGTGTCGCGCAGCCGTACCAGCTGGTCGATGCGGTAGTCGAGCTCGGCACGCCACCGCTCCGACAGCCGCTTCCAGTCCCGGCGGGTCGGGGTGCGCCCGTCCGGCAGGTTCGACAGCGCCTCCCGGATCGTGCTGAGCGGGATGCCCACCCGCTGGGACACCCGGATGAACGCGACCCGGCGCAGGGTGTCCCGGGAGTAGCGGCGCTGGTTGCCCGAGGTCCGCCTGCTGCTGATCAGCCCTTTGGACTCGTAGAAGCGCAGCGCGCTCACCGCGACGCCGCTGCGCTCGGCGAGCTGCCCGATGGTGAGTTCCTTGTCACCTACCCGCATGGGTCCCTCTTTCGACCGGCTTGGGGCCTCCACCTTAGTTGAGGTAGGGAGAGGGAGCGTTTGGGGAGGACTGGAGAGGTGGAGGCGCACCGACCGCGCGCCTTTACAAAGTAGATCACACGGGTGATGGCCACACGCGAGACGGCACGCCGACGCGGCGGGCCGCCGCACCGCGCATCGGCCCGCCGGAGGCTCCGCCCCGTGTTTTCATGCCGCCGCCGACCGGGCGCATGCCCTCCTACCTGGGAAAGCCCGGCCGATCGGGGCCGAAACGGTGAGCTCGGGACGGCGTGG
Source organism: Thermopolyspora flexuosa (assembly GCF_006716785.1). NCBI lineage: Bacteria > Bacillati > Actinomycetota > Actinomycetes > Streptosporangiales > Streptosporangiaceae > Thermopolyspora > Thermopolyspora flexuosa. Next base: position 2,658,984 of record NZ_VFPQ01000001.1, read on the forward strand.
CTGGAATAACCACCGATGAGAGTGAGTTAAAGTCGTGTGGCCGATGTGGTCTGAGTCCCCCGGGCCGCAACCATTGCCTTCACGGAATACCGTTCGGCTGGAGCCGTGTTGTGCCTTTCGCCGAGGAGGCGACCGCCACATCGGCCCCTTGGCGTCGTGCCCCCCGTGACAACGGTCGCGGGGGGCACTTCGCTTCCGGGGGTGCTGCGTGCGCGGCGGAGCCCCGCGGCCCCGCCGGGCACGGCCGTTAGGGTTGACTCGCCGGCCGAGATGGGGAGACACACGTGCTGTACCAGCTCACGAAGATCGTCACTGGACCGTTCCTGCACCTGCTGTGGCGTCCCCGCATCGAAGGGGCCGAGCACGTGCCCGCATCGGGCCCGGCGATCCTCGCCTCCAACCACCTGTCGATCGCCGACTCCACCTTCCTGCCGCTGATGCTGCCGCGGAAGGTCAGCTTCGTGGCCAAGGCCGAGTACTTCACCGGCAACCCGCTCACGGCCATGTACATGCGGGCCACCGGCCAGATCGCGGTCGACCGGGACAGCGCCTCGGCCGCCCGGTCGGTGCTCGAGGCCGCCGCCGAGCTGCTGCGCCGCGGCGAGCTGTTCGGCATCTATCCGGAGGGCACCCGCTCCCCCGACGGCCGGCTCTACAAGGGCAAGATCGGCGTCGCCTGGCTCGCGCTCACCACCGGCGCCCCGGTGCTGCCGGTCGCGATGATCGGCACCGACCGGGTGCTGCCGCCGGGCCGCGCCATCCCGCGCCTCGGCCGCATCGGGGTGCGGATCGGCGAGCCGATGTACTTCACCGGCGACCCGAACGACGCCCGCACCCGCCGGGACGTCACCGACCAGGTGATGCGGGCGATCCAGAAGCTCTCCGGGCAGGAGTACGTGCCGATGTACGCGTCCAGCGTCAAGGCCCGCATGAAGGAGTAGGTCGGACTAATCTGCCCGGGTGCGAACAAACCGGCGATTCGGCTCGTCGAATCTTCATATGTGGCGCCCGGACCCGCGCGGCCGGGCACGGCTAGTCTGCTGACGACACCGAGACCGGGGGGATTCGCGTGGTGCGGGGCCGTACGATCGCGATCACGTCCGTCGCCGTGGTCCTCGTCGCCGGGGCGGGGGCGGGCGGCGCCTACTACCTGCTGCGGACGCGGGGGACGCCGCAGGAGACCGCGCGGGCGTTCGTGCAGGCGTGGAGCAGGGGCGACACCGCCGCGATGCGGTCCTGGCTCGCCGACCCGTCCGTGCCGTACGCGGCGGCCTACGAGCGGCTCGCCAAGGACCTGGGGGTGACCGCCACCGAGGTACGGCTCACCGGGGTGAGCGAGCCCCGCGACGACCGCGCCGACGCCGGCTACACCGCCACGCTCACCCTGCGCGACGGCGGCCGGTGGAGCTACCGGGGGGCGCTCCCCCTCGTCGTCAAGGACCGGCACTGGCGGGTCGACTGGTCCCCGCGCGCCGTACACCCGGCGCTCGACGGCACCAACCGGCTGCGGCTGAGGACCGTCTGGCCCACGCGGGCGGCGATCACCGACGCCTCGGGCCGCCGCATCGACCAGGGCGACGCCGGCGGATCGATCCAGCAGATCGTCGGGTACGTCGACAAGGCCGACGCCAAGGAGGCCAAGCGGCTCGGCCCGCCGTACCGGGCGGGGGACCCGGTCGGCAAGGCGGGCCTGCAGGCGACCTTCCAGGAGCGCCTCGCCGGCCGGCCGAGCCTGGAGATCCAGGTGGTGGGCGAGGACGGCAAGGCCGTCCGCACGCTCGACACGATCAAGGGCGCGCCGGGCAAGCCGCTGCGCACCTCGCTCGACCTGACCGTGCAGCAGGCCGCGGTCAAGGCGGTGGAGGGGCTCGGCAAGCCCGCCTCCCTGGTGGCGATCCGGCCGTCGACCGGGGAGATCCTCGCGGTGGTGAACAACCGGGGCGGGTTCAACCGGGCGCTCGACGGCGCCTACCCGCCGGGCTCGACGTTCAAGACGATCACCGCCGCGGCGCTGCTCAACGAGGGGATCGACCCGGCCGAGCCGGTGACCTGCCCCAAGTACGTCACCGTGGGCGGCCTGAAGATCCGCAACTCCAACCACGAGGCGTTCGGCCGGGTGTCGTTCCTGGAGTCGTTCGCCCACTCGTGCAACACCACGTTCGCCCCGCTCGCGGCCGAGCGGCTCAGCGCGCGCAAGCTGCGCGAGGCGGCCGAGTGGTTCGGGTTCAACCAGACGCTGAAGATCGGCGTGCCGGCGGCGAAGGCGAGCATGCCGGAGGCGACCAGCGACGCCGAGCTCGCCGCCGAGTCGTTCGGGCAGGCGAAAATCACCGCGAGCCCGCTGGTGATGGCCTCCGTCGCCGCCGCGGTCGCGGACGGCACCTGGCGGCCGCCCACCCTGGTGCCCGGGCGCGAGCAGATCGCGTCCCCGCGGCGGCTGCCGGACGGCGTGGCCGAGCGCCTGCGCACGATGATGGCCGCCGTGGTCACCAAGGGCACCGCGAAGGAGGCGGGCCTGCCCAAGGGCACGGCGGGCAAGACCGGCACCGCCGAGTACGGCACCGGCCCCGAGCTCGACAGCCACGCCTGGTTCATCGGCTTCCGGGGCGACGTCGCGTTCGCCGTCGTGGTGGAGGGCGGTGGCGGTGGCGGGAAGGTCGCCGCGCCCGTGGCCGCGCGGTTCCTGCGCGCCCTCGACACCCCGTGACGGCTCCCGGCCCGGCGTGGCGCGGTCAGAGCGCGAGGGCGGCGGCGTCGTGCCGGAAGGCCACGATGAGCAGGGCGGTGATCAGCGTGGCGATCAGCAGCCAGCTCACCAGGATGATGATCGTGGCGCGGCTCGGGCGACGGCGGGCGGCGCGGCGGCGCGCGTTGAGCTCCCGGCGCTCGAGACGTTCGTTGAGAGATTCCAGCCGCGCTGCGAGTCGTGGATCGTCGTCACTCAGGTGACGCTCGATCTGTGCGAGCAATCGCTCCTCCTCCTGCGACCAGGCCATGCCGGACCTCCCGCAACGCAAGGTGTGTAGCGACGTTCTCCCCAAGCAGGAAGATCATTAGCCGTATCCCGACCGGCTATTTACGACCGGTTTTCGTGTTGCGGTCAACGCCGAACATGTGTTCTAATCAAGGCGTGCGCTGGGACAATCTGCGGCCGTCCGGCGCCGCCGAGCCGGGGCCGGCGCCCGCGCTGTTCCCCGAGGGGGCGGTGGCGCGGACCTTCGACGCGCCCGGGTTCCGGGGGATCACGTTCTACGAGGTCCGCGCCCGGTCGATCGTCAACCGGGTGCCCGCGACCTCCCGGGTGCCGTTCGAGTACACGATCAACCCCTACCGGGGCTGCACCCACGCGTGCGTGTACTGCTTCGCCCGCAACTCCCACTCCTACCTCGACCTCGGCACCGGCCGCGACTTCGACTCCAAGATCATCGTCAAGGTGAACGCGGCCGAGCTCGCCCGCCGGGAGCTCGCCGCGCCGCGGCTGCGCGCCGCCGACCCGCGCCCGGTGGTCGCGATCGGCCCGAACGCCGACTGCTACCAGCGGGCCGAGGGCCGCTACCGGCTCATGCCCGGCATCCTGCGCGCCCTGATCGACGCGGCCCAGCCGTTCGGCATCCTCACCAAGGGCACGCTGATCCTGCGCGACATCGACCTGCTCGCCGAGGCCGCCGAGGTCACCCGGGTCGGGGTGGACGTGTCGGTCGGGTTCACCGACGAGCGCGCCTGGCGCCCGGTCGAGCCCGGCACGCCCTCGCCGCGCGCCCGCCTGGAGGTCTGCGCCAGGCTCAACGAGCGCGGCATCGGCTGCGGCGTGCTGATGGCGCCGATCCTCCCCTACCTCACCGACGGCCCGCGCGCCCTGGAGGCCGCGGTCCGGGAGATCGCCGAGGCCGGGGCCGTCCGGATCGTGCCGATCGTGCTGCACCTGCGGCCGGGGGCGCGTGAATGGTTCATGGCCTGGCTCTCCCGGGAGCACCCCCGCCTCGTCCCCCGTTACCTGGAGCTGTACGGCCGGGGCGCCTACGCGCCCAGGGCGTACCAGGAGCGCGTCGCCGACCAGGTGCGGCGGCTGGCCGAGCGGTACGGCATCGGCGCCGCGGCGGCGCGCGACGGGGTGCGCACCGGCGGCCGGGCCGCCTCCCGCGCGGCCGCGCCGTTGCCGTCCGCGGTGTCGCCGGCCGAGCAGCTCACCCTGCTGTGAGTCAGAGAAATGCCGGGAATCATCTGATTCATGATGAAATGCGGCAATTGACCGCTTTCCTGGGGTATCAATCGCGGCGCTGTCCAGGGGGCGCGCACCGCGCCCCGGCCATCCATGCACAGGGGGGAAGGCATGGGCGACCAGCGCAAGAAGGCGAAACTGTCGGGCAAGGCGAAGAAGGCCGCGATCAAGGCGTCCCGGGAGGCCAAGCAGGCCAAGAAGATGGCGAGACGGGCGGAGATGACACCGGAGCCCGATATCAATCGGGACTGACGCGAAATCCGGCGGCCGACACCGATTCGCGACGACCGAACGCGCGTCTATAGTGTGCCGGTGACCGCCTGATCACCAACGCGAGGGAGCCGATGCCCGCCTACGTGCGCTTCCCGACGATCTTCCGGGACCTCGTCGTGTTCGTGTCCGAGGATGATCTGTGGATGGTGCCCGTGGAGGGCGGCCGCGCCTGGCGGCTCACCGCGGGCGTCGCGGAGGCGGGCTACCCTCGGTTCTCCCCCGACGGCCGGCAGCTGGCCTTCGTCGGCCGCGAGGAGGGCCCCGACGAGGTCTACGTGATGCCCGCCGACGGCGGCCCCGCCCGCCGCGTCACCTACCAGGGCGCCCGCTGCACCGTCACCACCTGGGACGACGGCGGCTCGGTGATCTACGCCAGCGACGACGGCCAGCCGTTCGCGGGCCGCAAGTGGCTGTACCGGATCAACCCCGACGACCCCGAGGACGTCCCGCACCGCCTGCCGTACGGCCCGGCGAACTCCATCTCCTACGGCCCCGGCGGCGGCGTGGTGCTGGGCCGCAACACCGCCGACCCGGCCCGCTGGAAGCGCTACCGCGGCGGCACCGTCGGCGACCTGTGGATCGACCGGAACGGCACCGGCGAGTTCACCCGCCTGATCTCCCTCGAGGGCAACCTCGCCTCCCCCTGCTGGGTCGGCGACCGCATCTACTTCCTGTCCGACCACGAGGGCATCGGCAACGTCTACTCCTGCACCCCCGAGGGCACGGACGTCCGCCGGCACACCGACCACGCCGACTACTACGCCCGCAACCTGGCCAGCGACGGCCGCCGCCTCGTCTACCACTGCGGCGCCGACCTGTACGTGCTCGACCCGGAGGAGGGCGAGGCCCGCCACGTCCCGGTACGGCTCGGCAGCTCCCCCACCCAGCGGCAGCGCCGGTTCGTGCCCGCCGAGCGGTTCCTCGACAGCGCCGCGCTCAACCACGACGGCAGCGGCCTGGCCATCACCACCCGCGGCAAGGCGTACTCGTTCGCCAACTGGGAGGGCCCGGTGCTCCAGCACGGCGAGCCCGACGGCGTGCGCTACCGGCTGCTCACCTGGCTCAACGACCGCAAGCGGCTGATCGCCGCCGCGGCCGACGAGTCCGACCGCGAGACGCTCGTGGTGCTCACCGCCGACGGCACCGCCGGGCCGGTCAAGCTCGCCCACCTCGACACCGGCCGGGCCACCAACCTCGCCGTCTCCCCCAAGGCCGACCGGATCGCGGTCACCAACCACCGCAACGAGCTGCTGCTCATCGACCTCACCGCCGAGGACCCCGCCCAGGCGACGATGAAGGTGGTCGACTCCAGCCGCTACGGCCGCATCGACGACCCGGCCTGGGCCCCGGACGGCTCGTGGCTCGCCTACACCTACCCGACCTCGGCGCAGATGACCGCGATCCGGCTGTACAAGGTCGCCACCGGCGAGACCTTCGACGCCACCCGGCCGGTGCTGCGCGACCGCCGCCCCGCCTTCGACCCGGGCGGCGACTACCTCTACTTCATCGGCGAGCGGGTGTTCAACCCGGTCTACGACTCGCTCCAGTTCGACCTCGGCTTCCCGCTCGGCACCCGGCCGTACGTGATCACGCTCCGGTCGGACGTGCCCGACCCGTTCGTGCCGCAGCCGCGCCCGCTGAAGGAGTCCGAGCAGGACGACAAGGGCAAGGAGCCGGGCGGCGGCGCCCAGGGCGAGAGCGCCGAAGCCGCCGACGGCACCGACGGCGCCGCCGAGGCCAAGGGCGGCGACGGGCCGCAGGGCAAGGACGGATCCGGCGGCTCCGCCGAGGGCGGCGACCAGGGCGACGCCGACAAGCCGCTGGAGATCGAGATCGAGGGCATCGAGCGCCGCGTCGCCGCGTTCCCCGTGCCCGAGGGCCGCTACGGCCGCATCGTCGGCATCAAGGGCAAGGCGATCTACTCGATCTACCCGGTGCAGGGCTCGCTCGGCGACGGCTTCTTCTCCGACTCCGACGGCCCGTCGGGCAGCCTGCGCATCTACGACTTCGAGAAACAGAAGCACGACCACTACATCGGCGGCGTCACCGACTTCGCCCTCGGCCCGGACTTCGCCACCCTGCTGTACCGGTCCGACCGCAGGCTGCGGGTGATCAAGGCCGGGGAGACCCCGCCGGACGACGACACCCCGAGCCGCTCCAGCGGCTGGATCGACCTCGGCCGGGTGAAGGTGTCGGTCCGCCCGGACCTGGAGTGGCGGCAGATGTTCCGCGAGGCCTGGCGGCTGCAGAAGGAGCACTTCTGGACCGAGGACATGGCCGGCATCGACTGGGAGGGCGTCTACGAGCGCTACCTGCCGCTGGTGGACCGGGTGAGCACCCGCAGCGAGTTCTCCGACCTGCTGTGGGAGCTGCACGGCGAGCTCGGCACCTCGCACGCCTACGAGATGGGCGGCGAGTACCGGCCGCGCCCGCACTACTGGCAGGGCAAGCTCGGGGTGGACTGGGAGTACCGCGACGGCGTCTACACGATCGGCCGCATCGTCGGCGGCGACTATTGGGACCCGGAGCACACCTCGCCGCTCAACCGGCTCGGCGTGGACGTGCGCCCCGGCGACGCGGTGCTCGCCATCAACGGCCAGCCGGTCGGTCCCGGCAACAGCCCCGGCAAGCGCCTGGTCAACCTCGCCGGGCAGGAGGTGCAGCTCACGGTACGGCGCGGCGACGGCCCGCCGCGCACCGTCACGGTGCGGGCGATCTCCGACGAGCAGCCCGCCCGGTACCGCGACTGGGTGGAGGCGAACCGCGCCCACACCCACGAGCGCACCGGCGGCCGCGTCGGCTACATCCACATCCCGGACATGGGGCCGGAGGGCTTCGCCGAGTTCCACCGCGGGTTCCTCGCCGAGTTCGACCGCGAGGGCCTCATCGTGGACGTGCGGTTCAACGGCGGCGGCCACGTGTCGGCGCTGCTGCTGCAGAAGCTCGCCCGGCGCCGCCTCGGCTACGACTACCCCCGCTGGGGCGTGCCCGAGCCGTACCCGCCGGAGTCGCCGCGCGGCCCGATGGTGGCGATCACCAACGAGTGGGCGGGCTCGGACGGCGACATCTTCAGCCACACCTTCAAGCTGCTCAAGCTCGGCCCGCTGGTCGGCAAGCGCACCTGGGGCGGCGTGATCGGCATCTGGCCGCGGCACCGGCTCGCCGACGGCACGGTGACCACCCAGCCGGAGTTCTCGTTCGCGTTCGACGACGTGGGCTGGCGGGTGGAGAACTACGGCACCGACCCCGACATCGAGGTGGACATCACGCCGCAGGACTACGCGCGGGGGATCGACACCCAGCTCGACCGGGCCATCGACGTCGCGCTGGAGCGGCTGGCGCAGACCCCGCCGCACACCCCCAACCCGGCCGACCGTCCCCGGCTGCAGATCCCCAAGCTTCCGCCGCGGCGATGAGCGACCGCCCGCCTCCCGGCCGTACGGCCCCGCCGGATCCGGTGGCGGCCGGGACGCGGACGGCCGCGCCGCCGTACGTGCCCGAGGTACGGCTGCGCCTCGCCGACGAGGTGTTCGGGCTGTGGGGGCGCACCGGGCGGTTGCCGTACTGGGCGTTCGCGTGGGCGGGCGGGCTGGCGCTTGCCCGGCACGTGCTCGACCATCCCGGCCTGGTGGCGGGCCGCCGCGTGCTCGACCTCGCCTCCGGGTCCGGGCTGGTGGCGATCGCCGCCGCCCGGGCGGGGGCCGCGTCGGTGCTCGCGGTCGACGTCGACCCGCTCGCCGGGTCGGCGATCGCGGCCAACGCGGCGGCGAACGGCGTGGCGGTGAGCGTGCTGGTGGCGGACCTGCTCGACGCGCCGGGCCGCGGCCCGGCCGGGGCGGAGGCGGCCGAGGTGGTGCTCGCCGGCGACGTGTTCTACGAGCGGCCGCTGGCCCGCCGGATGCTGGGGTACCTCGAGCACGCCCGGCGGCGCGGGGCCGGGGTCGTCGTCGGCGATCCGGGGCGCGCCTACCTGCCCCGGGACCGGTTCGTCCGGGTCGCCGTGCACGAGGTGCCCGGGTGCGGCCTGCTCGAGGCCGCGGACACCGTGCCGGTCACCGTCTGGCGCCTGCCCTGAGGGTCGGGCCTACCGGTCGGCGTAGGCGCGCAGCCGGTCGGCGAGCGCCCGCACCTCGGCCCGGAGCGCGTCCGGCTCGACGACCCGGAACGGGAGGCCGAGCCCGGCGAGCAGGTGCGCCACGGCGTCCAGGCGCGCGGCCTGCGTGGTGAACAGCACGCTCTGCCCGTCCGGCGTCGCCGCGAGCGTGCCCGCCGACGGCGGGATGCGGCGCCGCGCCGCCTCCAGGCTCGTGCCGAGCACCACGCGCACCCGGTACGGCGTGCCGGGCGCGGCCGGGGCGAGGTCGCCGGGGCCCGCCGCGGCGTGGATGCGGTCCCGCAGGCCGGCCGGGAGCAGCCGCTCGATCTTGGTGAGCGCGCTGCGGGCGGCCGCCTCGCCCAGCGGCAGGCCGGCCCGCTGCCCGGCGATCAGGCCGAGCACCACGGCCGTGATCTCGTCCCCGGTGAGCATGAGCGGGGGCGGCCGGTGGCCGGGCACCAGCCGGTAGCCGCCGTGGCGGCCCCGCTCCGCCACCACCGGCACGCCCATCTGGACGAGCCGGGTCGCGTAGCGGCGTACGGTGCGCTCGTCCACCCGCAGGTGGACGGCGAGCTCGGGACCGGTCATCCCGGGGTGGGCCTGGAGGAGCTCCAGCATCGCCAAGACCCGGGACACCGGGTGTTGCATGCATCGCTCCTTAGTTATCCGGACGGACCTTGTCCGGATAAACCCTACGGCCGCCGCGGAGTGCCGATGACCACGCGAGCGGCCCGCGGACCGCACCCTCCCGCCAGGTGTTCCTCACCGCCGCAACACAAAGGGAACTGGGCGCGTCTAACCGGCAGAAGATACAGCGAAAAGCGCGATCTGCCGTATCAGGGATATCAAGCAGCAGACGGGTAACTACTCTCCGTGACCGGACGTAATGGATATCCCGCCACGGACGAGGGGCACGCGGGCCGGACGGGGGCACCGCGGGCGGTCGCGGCCGGCTACAAGCGGAAAAAGGGGGCTCCGCACATGAGAAGACGGGGGCGTACGGCCGTGGCCCGCGTTGCGGCCCGGCGGGTGCTGTCGGCGCTGCTCGGGCCGCTCCACCGGTTACGCAGGCGCGGCACGCCTCCCCCGCACGCCGAGACCGTGCGCCTGCTGTTGCTGCACGCCTACGGCATGGGCGGCACGATCCGTACGGTGCTCAACCTCGCCGGTCACCTCGCCCGCGACCGCGAGGTGGAGGTGGTCAGCCTCATCCGCGAGCGGCCCGAGCCGTTCTTCCCGATCCCGCCGGGCGTGCGCGTCACGGCGCTCGACGACCGCCTCGCCCCGCGCGGCCCGGCCGCCCGCCTGCTGTCGCTGCTGCCGAGCCTGCTCATGCCCCGGCACGAGAAGGCCCGCCACCGCTGCACGCTGTGGAGCGACCTGCTGCTCGTGCGCTACCTGCGCTCGCTGCGGTCCGGGGTGCTCATCACCACCCGCCCGGGCTTCAACCTCGCCGCCGCCGCCTTCACCCGGCCCGGCGTGATCCGCGTCGGCCAGGAGCACGTCACGCTCAGGTCGCACCACCCCGACCTGGTCAGGCGCATCCGCCGCCGGTACCGGAGGCTCGACGCGCTGGTCACGCTCACCCGCGCCGACCTGAAGCACTACCGGCGCGAGCTTAAGGGGGTCATGCCGCGCCGCCTGGTGCGCATCCCGAACGCGATCCCGCCGCTCGCCGGGGACGTGTCCCGGCTGGAGGAGAAGGCCGTGGTCGCCATCGGGCGCGTGGTCCGCGCCAAGGGCTTCGACCGGCTGGTGCAGGCCTGGCGGCACGTCGCCGCCGCGCACCCGGACTGGACGCTGCGGATCTTCGGCGCGGGCACGCCGGAGAACGAGAGGAGGCTGCGGGCGCAGATCGCCGAGGCCGGCCTGGAGGGCAAGGTGCTGTTCCTGGGCAGCACCCCGGAGGTGGGCGTCGAGCTCGCCAAGGCGTCGCTGTACGTGGTGAGCTCGCGCTACGAGGGCTTCGGCATGACGATCCTGGAGGCGATGAGCAAGGGCGTGCCGGTGGTGAGCTTCGACTGCCCGCACGGCCCCCGCGAGATCATCACCCACGAGCACGACGGCCTGCTGGTCCGGCCCGGCACCCCGGCGGCCCTCGCCGAGGCGATCCGCCGCCTCATCGAGGACGAGCCGCTGCGCCGGAGGCTCGGCCGCAACGCCCTGCGCACCGCCGAGGCCTACCGGCCGGCGGCGATCATCCCGCAGTGGGACCGGCTTCTCGCCGAGCTGGTCGCCGCCCGGGGTGGTCACGAGCGGAGCGGACGGGAGCCGGCCAAAGCCGCTGCCTTTACTTTGTAGATTTCTAGCCGCGCCCCCTGCCGCCGGTGCCGTACGCCCCCGCCGACACGGTGCGCGAGGCCGACACCGGCGTGGGTTCGGGGCGGAGGACGGTATCGTGAGGGCACGGCTCCCGGGCTCCCCGGCGCCTGACGGCGCCTCTCCCCTCACGAGCCGGGCGCCGGTCACGCGCAGAGGTCCTGTCGGGGGTTGTCGTGCCGGAGGGTCCCGCCGTCCACGGGGACGCCGCCACGCGGCGCGCCGCCGAGCCGCGCTCCCGGCGGCGGGGAGACGGTACGGCGGGCGTGATCGCCGCGGTGTCGGCCGGTGGCGCGATCGGCGCGATGGCCCGGCACGCCCTCACCCTCGCGTTCCCGGCCTCCCCCGGCGCCTTCCCCTGGACGCTGTTCGCCGTCAACGTGGGCGGCTGTCTGCTCATCGGCGTGCTGATGGCGGCGCTCGGCGAGGGCCGCGGGGCCCGCCCGCTGCTGCGGCCCTTCCTCGGCACCGGGGTGCTCGGCGGGTTCACCACGTTCTCGGCGTTCGTCCACGACGTCCACCTGCTGCTCGACGCCGGGCGGCCGGGCATCGCCGCCGGCTACCTGGCGGCCACCCTCGCCGCCGGCCTCGCCGCGGTGGCGCTCGCCGTACGGGTGACCCGGCCGGCCCTCCGGCGCGGGAGGGCGGCGGGATGAGCGTGCTGCTGGTCGGGCTCGGTGCCGCGCTCGGCGCCCCGCTGCGCTACCTGGTCGACCGAGCGGTGCAGAGGCGGTTCCGCCCCGCCTTCCCGTGGGGCACCTTCATCGTGAACGTGGCCGGGTCGTTCCTGCTCGGGCTGCTCGCCGGGCTCGCCGCCGGCCCGGGCACCATGGCGTACGCGGGCGCGGGCTTCTGCGGCGGGCTCACCACCTACTCGACGTTCGGCTACGAGACGCTGCGGCTCCTCGAGTCGGGGAGACGATGGCGCGCGCTGCTCAACGTGGCCGGAAGCGTGGCCGCCGGGCTGGCCGCGGCCTGGGCCGGACTGGCGCTCGGCGGCCTGCGGTGAGCTCCGGTACGGCGGGCCCGCGCGCCGCGGGCGGTGACGCGGCGCCCCGGCACGCTCCCGGATCCCCGGGGCGTCGGCATCCCCGGTGCCGGGCCGCGGCAGGCCGATGAATAAAGTGTCTGGAGTGAGTGTCGCGCTCGGACTGACCCGCCCCCTGCTCGTACGCACCGTCCCGGTCGCGGACCCCGGCGACCTCCTCGCGCGGCTCCCGCAGTCACCGGCGTTCGCCTGGATCCGGCACGGCGAGGGCCTGGTGGGCTGGGGCGAGGCGGTCCGCCTCGAGGTGCCGCCGGGTCAGGACGCCTTCGCCTGGGCGCGTGCCAGGCTCGCGACGCTCTTCGCCGAGGCCCGCATCGAGGACGAGCTGCGCGTGCCCGGGTCCGGTCCGGTGGCGTTCGGCTCGTTCACCTTCGACCCGCGGCGGCCCGGCTCGGTGCTCGTCGTCCCCGAGGTGGTGCTCGCCAAGCGGGACGGCCGGGCCTGGCTCACCACGATCGGCGGGGGGAGCCCCAGCGCGGTGACGCCGCGCGTCGACCCCGGCCGGATCCGCTACGAGGACGGCAGCCTCACCGCCGCCGAGTGGGGTGAGCGGGTGGCCCGGGCCGTGGCGCACATCCGGTCCGGGCGGCTGGAGAAGGTGGTGCTCGCCCGTGACCTGGTGGCGCGGGCCGACCGCCTGATCGACGTGCGGGTGCTGCTCGACCGGCTCGCCCGCCGCTACCCCGACTGCTACACGTTCTCCTGCGACGGCCTGGTCGGCTCCACGCCCGAGCTGCTGGTCCGGCACACCGGCAGCCGCATCGAGTCGCTCGTGCTCGCCGGCACCACCCAGCGCGGCGCCGACGCGGCCGAGGACGCGGCCCGCGGCGCGGCGCTGTTCGCCTCACGCAAGGACCGGCACGAGCACGCCTGCGCGGTCGCCTCGGTGCGCGAGGCGCTCGCCCCGCTGTGCTCGTGGCTGCAGGTGCCCGACGAGCCCGAGCTGCTCGTGCTGCCGAACGTCCAGCACCTGGCGAGCCCGATCACCGGCCGCCTCGCCGACGGGGCCTCGGTGCTCGACGTGGTCGCGGCGATGCACCCCACCGCGGCGGTCGGCGGCACCCCGACCGGCACCGCGCTGGAGCTGATCCGCGAGATCGAGGGCATGGACCGCGGCCGGTACGCGGGCCCGGTGGGCTGGATCGACGCGCGCGGCGACGGCGAGTGGGGCATCGCGCTGCGCTGCGCCGCCGTCTCCGGGAACCGGGCGCGCCTGTTCGCCGGCTGCGGCATCATGGGCGACTCCGACCCGGAGGCCGAGCTCGCCGAGGCCCGGGCCAAGTTCCGCGCCATGCGGTACGCCCTCGAGGGCGACGCCGCCGAGGCGGGCACCCCCGGCGAGCCGGACGGCGCCGCGACCGCCGTGTGACGCCCCGGTCTCACCCGGCGACCGGCGGGCCGTCCCGCCGCGCCTGGGCGGCCACCGCCGCCACGATGAGATCGTCCTGCTCGGGCGGTACGGCGCGCAGGTCGAGCAGCAGGCGGCCGTCGGCGAGCCGGCCGACCACCGGCGGGGTGCCGGTGCGCAGCGCGGCGGCGAGGTGGCCGGGCAGGCTGACCGCGGCGCTGGGCAGGGTCACCCCGGGCGCTCCCCCGCCGCCGACCGTGGCCTGGGACGGTACGGCGTGCGCGTCGATCCCGGCCGCGGCGAGCGTGCGGGCGACCGCGCGGGCGCGGGCGAGCAGCTCCCCGGGGCGGGCGTGCAGGGCCTCGAAGGTGGGGGTGGCGGGGCCGCGCAGGGTGGCCTCGACGGCGGCGAGGGTGAGCTTGTCCACCCGCAGCGCCCGGGCGAGCGGGTGCCGCCGGCAGCGTTCGACGAGGTCGCGGCGGCCGAGCAGCAGCCCGGCCTGCGGGCCGCCGAGCAGCTTGTCGCCGCTCGCGGTCACCAGGTCGGCCCCGGCGCGCAGCGTGGTGGCGGCGTCCGGCTCGCCGGGCAGCAGCGGCTCGGGGGCGAGCAGGCCGGATCCGATGTCGACGACCACGGGCACGCCGATCCCGGCGAGCTCGGCGACGTCCACCGCGCCGGTGAAGCCCTCGATGCGGAAGTTGGAGGGGTGCACCTTGAGCACGAACCCGGTGTCCGGGCCGATCGCGTCGGCGTAGTCGGCGAGCCGGGTGCGGTTGGTGGTGCCCACCTCGCGCAGCCGCGCGCCGGTGGACCGCAGCAGCTCGGGGATGCGGAAGCCGTCGCCGATCTCCACCATCTCGCCGCGGCTGAGCACGATCTCCCGCCCGGCCGCGAGCGCGGTGGCGACGAGGACGAGCGCGGCGGCGTTGTTGTTCACCAGGTGCACGGCCTCGGCCTGCGGCACCGCGGCGGCGAGCGCCGCCAGCGCGCTCCTCCCCCGCCGCGCCCGCGCGCCCGTGGCGAGGTCGAACTCGACGTCCGTGGGCCCGGCGGCCGCGGCGATCGCCGCCACGGCCGCGGCCGACAGCGGCGCCCGGCCCAGGTTGGTGTGGAGCAGCACGCCGGTGGCGTTGACGACCGGCCGCAGCCCGGCGGGGTGCTCGGGCAGCGCCGCCACCGCCGCGTCGGCGACTTGCTCGGGCCGGATCTCCCCCCGCCTGGCCCGTTCCTGCGCCTCGCCGACGGCCTGCTTCACCAGGGCGCGGCCGAGCCGCCGCACCGCCCCGGCGAGCCGCGGGTCGGCGAGGAGTGTGTCGGTGCGCGGCACGCGCCTGCGCGGATCCATGCCCGCCCCTCTACCCCGGGGCCGCGCCGGCCGTACCCGGCCGTGTTCCCCGGTTTGAGAGTCGCCACGGATCGACCTGCGGGGATTCCTCAAGATCATGGGAAAGGTTTCACTGGGAAGTTCAATGAGACGATTGAGGTGGCATCCGGCCGGAGCCGTCAGCGTCCCATCGACGAGGGGAGTTTCCGGTGCCACGTCCGCTGCCCGTCCGCTACGTCCACGTCACCCGGGCCCGCACGCTCACCCCGCACATGCGGCGGGTCACCTTCGGCGGGGACGACCTCGCCGACCTGGTCTGCGACGGCCCCGACCAGCAGGTCAAGCTCTACTTCCCCAGGCCCGGCCAGGTACGGCCCCGCCTGCCCGAGCCCGGCCCCGACGGCGACCCGGCCCGCTGGTACACGGCCTACACCGCCATCCCGGAGGCCGAGCGGCCGTGGATGCGCAGCTACACCATCCGGAACCACGACCCGCGGGCGGGCACCATCGACGTCGACTTCGTGCTGCACGACGGCGACGACGCCGGGCCGGCGACCCGGTGGGCGAGGTCGGCCGGGCCCGGCGACGTGCTCGGCATGTTC
The DNA here is from genome assembly GCF_006716785.1 of Thermopolyspora flexuosa. Classification (NCBI taxonomy): domain Bacteria; kingdom Bacillati; phylum Actinomycetota; class Actinomycetes; order Streptosporangiales; family Streptosporangiaceae; genus Thermopolyspora; species Thermopolyspora flexuosa. The sequence goes on from NZ_VFPQ01000001.1 coordinate 2,674,213, forward strand.
GGCCCCTCGGCGGACTTCGCGCGGCCGGTGCCCCTTGCCGCCTCCATCGCGGCCGCCGACTGGCTGCTGCTCGCCGGGGACGAGAGCGCGCTCCCGGCGATCGGCACCCTGGTGGAGGCGCTGCCGCCCGGCCACCGCGCGGTGGCGTTCGTCGAGGTGCGCGACGCGGCCGAGGAGCAGCCGCTGCACACCCGCGGCGAGCTGACCGTGCACTGGCTGCACCGCGGCGACGCCCCGGCCGGCCGTACCGACCTGCTGGTACGGGCGGTGCGCGCCGCCCGCCTGCCGGAGGGGCGGATGTTCGCGTGGCTCGCCGGGGAGGCGGGCGCGGTGCGGGCGCTGCGCCGCCACCTGGTCGACGAGCGGGGCGTGCCCAAGCGGGCGATCGACTTCTCCGGGTACTGGCGGGTGCGGCTCACCCAGGACGACGCCCCCACCGAGGCGGACCTGGCCGACGCCGCCGAGCTGCTCGCCCGCGCCCGGGAGCTCGCCGCCGGCGGCGCGTGACCGGACCCGCGTGCACGTACACGCGCGGTCAGGCGGGCGGGGCCGGGGTGCCCGGGCTCGGCGCGGGCACCCGCGGGTCCGGGGCCCGCAGCCCGCGCACCCCCGGGGCGAGCAGCGCGGCGAAGGTGACCAGCACCATGAGCACGGCGCAGCCGATCAGCGAGGGCCGGACCCCGGCGAGCTCGGCCACCGGCCCGGCGATCATGAGCCCGACCGGCCCGAGCATGAGCGAGCCGAGCGCGTCGTAGGAGGCCACCCGGGACAGGGACTCCGGCGGGACCTCCCGCTGCATGGTGGTCGCCCACAGCACGCCGAAGACGTCGAAGCAGACGCCGGTCAGGAACGCGCCGGCGACCGCCGACCACAGCGGCGCGCCCACCCCGAGCAGCAGGCTCGGCGCGGCCGCGGAGAAGGTGAGCAGCACGCCCACGAAGATCGGCCGCCGCGGCCGGACCCGCATCGCCAGCAGCACGCCGACGACCATGCCGAACGCCTGGGCGGCGAGCACCGCCGACCAGGCGGGGGCGCCGCCCAGCTCGTCCCGCGCGAGCAGCGGCCCGAGCACCCCGTGGGCGGCCTGCAGCGCCAGCACCACGATCGAGAACTGGGCCACCACCACCCACAGCCACTGCCGGGAGAAGAACTCATGCCAGCCCGCCCGCAGGTCGGCGAGCATCGACGACCCTCCGCCGCCGCGGGCGCGGCCGCGCAGGCTGCGGCCGAGCAGCGTGGCGAGCACGGCGGAGACCGCGAACGTCGCCCCGCTCGCCGCCAGCGCCCACCCCGCGCCGAGCAGCGCCACCGCGGCGCCGCTGAGCACGGTGCCGGCGACCCGGGCGGAGTTCTGCCCGAGCCCGAGCAGGGCGTTGGCGGTCTGCAGCCGCTCCGGCGGCACCACGTCGGGGATGATCCCGGTGAGCGCCGGGTAGAGGAGCGCGCTCGCGGTGCCCGAGACGGCGCAGAGCGCGATCAGCAGCGGCAGCGGCGTGTGGCCGGTGAGCATGGCGGCGGCGAGCCCGGCGTAGGCGAGGGCGTTCGCCGTCTCGGACACGGCGATCACCCGGTGCCGGGGCAGCCGGTCGGCGACCACGCCGCCGACGAGCATGAACCCGACCATCGGCAGCGCCTCGGCGGTGAGCACCGCCGACAGGGTGGTGGCGGTGGACCCGGGCAGGCCGAGCACCCCGAAGGCGATGGCCACGGGGCCGAAGGCCACACCGAGCATCGACAGGGTCCGGGCGACCAGCAGCAGCGTGAACGGCCGGTCACGGAGAAGGCTGAGATCCTGCCGCACACCGCTGCTGGACACGAACGCTCCCCGATGGTTTGAGACATGAAGAGTGGAACGTCCCATTCTCCCGCCCCGCGCGCGGTGATCTCACCTGGTTTTCCGCGGGGTTGTGCGGCGGGGAGCGGCCCGGGGCTCGGGTCAGCGCAGCAGCAGGTCGACCACGCCGGCGGTGCCCTCGGCGGCGTGGCCCTCGGCGAGGCGCCGCTCCATCAGCCGCATGTACGGCTCGAGCAGCTCGGTGCCGACGCCCTGCTCCTCGGCGGTGCGCAGCAGGGTGGCGTTGGCCCGGACCATCATGGCGAGGTTGGAGGTCACGTCCCTGGTGTAGTCGCCGCACTCCAGGTGCTCGGCGAGCTCGCGGGCGTACGAGGCGGCCATGCCCGCGACCCAGTCGGCGAGCGGCCCGGCGAGGCGCGCCGGGGGCGTCTTCTCCCGCCGGAACAGCGCGTAGGCGTGGGCCATCCCGGACATCATGCCGAGCATCGCGCTGAGCAGGGCCACGTCGTGCAGCGCGGCCATGCCGGCGTCCTCGCCGACGTGGACGGCCCCGGCCGGTACGGCGAGCGTCTCCCGGTGGGCCTCGAAGACCTCCTTGGGACCGCTGTAGAAGACGTAGGCGCCCGAGTCCGGGACGCCGATCATCGGCGGCACGGCCATGATGCCGCCGTCGAGCAGCCGCGCCCCGCGCTCGGCGGCCCAGGCGGCGCGGGCGCGGGCCTCGCCGGGGGTGCCGGTGGTGAGGTTGACCAGGTCCTTGCCGGAGATGTCGGTGCCGGCGAGGACCTGGTCAACCGAGGCGTCGTCGAGCAGGCACACCACCACCAGGTCCGCGGCGGCCACGGCGTCGGCGGCGGTCGGCGCGACCGTCGCCCCCTTGGCGGCGAGCGGCCGGGCCTTGCCCGCCGTACGGTTCCACACGGTGAGCGGATGCCCCGCGTCCAGCCAGGCGTGCCCGAGCGCGGCGCCCATGTCGCCGAGCCCGAGCAACGACAGGGCCCGCGGGGCCGGGTCGATCGTCGTCATGGCGACTAGGCTGGTCGGCGGGCCCGAGGGCGCTCAAGTACGCACTTTGAAGTGCGTGGTTTCCCGAAGGTAAGCCTCCGGGCGGGAGGGGGTGGCGATGCGGGTCGCGCGCAGGCCCGGCGCGTACGTCTGCGGGATCGACGCGGCGATGGGCGTGATCGGCGGCAAGTGGAAGGTGCTGATCCTGTGGGCGCTCGGGGTGCGCCCGCGCCGGTTCGGCGAGCTGCGCCGCGAGCTGCCGGGGGTGACCGAGAAGGTGCTCGCCGCGCACCTGCGCGAGCTGGAGGCCGACGGGATCGTGCGCCGCGAGGTGTACGACGAGGTGCCGCCGCGCGTGGAGTACTCGCTCTCCCCGGCCGGTGAGGCGCTCAACGAGGCGCTCGGGCCGCTCGGCGCCTGGGGCCGCAGGTACGTGCTCGGCGACGCCGCGGGCGCCCACTGAGGAAGGCCCGTTGAGAAGAAGGGTGTGGGCCCGGCGCCCGCCCCGCGCCGGTGCCAGAAAAGGGAGCCCCACCCGTCGTCTGGTTGCGTGCCCGCACCGTGGGTGCGGGCGGCGCGGGGGCGGGCACCGGACGTCTCGTGCCGGGGCCGTGGCGTGTCGCGTGCCCGTGGCCGCCGGGCCCGCCGGCGCCTAGAGGCCGGCGCCGGTGGGCAGCGGGGGTTCGGCCGCGATGCGGGCGGCCTCCTCGTCGGTGAACAGCCGGGAGCGCAGCAGGAACCGCACGCCCTCGGGGGCCTCGAGCGAGAACCCGCTGCCCCGGCCGGGCACCACGTCCACCGTCAGGTGGGTGTGCGACCAATACCGGTACTGGTCGGCGCTGATCCAGAACGGGGTGTCGTGCGCGACGGTGCCGAGCAGCACGTCCGACGCGCCGACCCGGAACTCCCCCCGCGGGTAGCACATCGGCGCGCTGCCGTCGCAGCAGCCGCCGGACTGGTGGAACATGACCGGGCCGTGCCGTTCGATGAGGCGGGCGAGCAGGCGTTCGGCCTCCGGGGTGAGCCGTACCCGCTCCACGCGGCCCCCGGGGGCCTCCCCTCCTGCGCCTGCGGCGCCCGCCGGGGCCGGCTCGGCCCCGGCGCGCTCCGGTGCGGTCATCAGAAGAAGCCCAGCTTCCGCGGCGAGTAGCTGACCAGCAGGTTCTTCGTCTGCTGGTAGTGCTCGAGCATCATCTTGTGGGTCTCGCGGCCGATGCCGGACTTCTTGTAGCCGCCGAACGCGGCGTGGGCCGGGTAGGCGTGGTAGCAGTTGGTCCACACGCGGCCCGCCTTGATCTCGCGGCCGAGCCGGTAGGCGGTGTTCCCGTCCCGGGTCCACACGCCGGCGCCGAGGCCGTACATCGTGTCGTTGGCGATCTTGATGGCCTCCTCGACGGAGTCGTAGGTGGTCACCGACACGACCGGGCCGAAGATCTCCTCCTGGAAGATCCGCATGTCGTTGGTGCCGCGGAAGATGGTGGGCTGGATGTAGTAGCCGCCCTCCAGGCCGGGCACGGTGCGCGAGCCGCCGCCGGTGAGGACCTCGGCGCCCTCCTTCTTGCCGATGTCGATGTAGGAGAGGATCTTCTCGTACTGGTCGTTGCTCGCCTGGGCGCCGATCATGGTCTCCGGGTCGAGCGGGTTGCCGCTCTTGATCGCCTCGGTGCGGGCGATGCAGCGGGAGATGAACTCGTCGTAGATGGACGAGTGGATGAGCGCCCGGGAGGGGCAGGTGCACACCTCGCCCTGGTTGAGGGCGAACATCACGAAGCCCTCGACCGCCTTGTCGAGGAAGTCGTCGTCGGCGGCCATGACGTCGGGCAGGAAGATGTTCGGGCTCTTGCCGCCGAGCTCGAGGGTGACCGGCACGATGTTCTCGCTGGCGTACTGCATGATGAGCCGGCCGGTGGTGGTCTCGCCGGTGAACGCGACCTTGGCCACCCGCGGGCTGGAGGCGAGCGGCTTGCCGGCCTCGACGCCGAAGCCGTTGACCACGTTGACCACGCCGGGCGGGAGCAGGTCGGCGATGAGCTCGATCACCAGCAGGATGCTCGCCGGGGTCTGCTCGGCCGGCTTGATCACCACGCAGTTGCCGGCGGCGAGCGCGGGGGCGAGCTTCCAGGCGGCCATGAGGATGGGGAAGTTCCACGGGATGATCTGGGCGACCACGCCGAGCGGCTCGTGGAAGTGGTACGCGACCGTGTCGGCGTCGATCTCGCTGATCGCGCCCTCCTGGGCACGGATCGCCCCGGCGAAGTAGCGGAAGTGGTCGATGGCGAGCGGCAGGTCGGCGGCGAGCGTCTCACGCACCGGCTTGCCGTTCTCCCAGGTCTCGGCGACCGCGAGCTTCTCGAGGTTCTCCTCGAGCCGGTCGGCGATCTTGTTGAGGATGTTGGCCCGTTCGGTGGCCGAGGTACGGCCCCAGCGGTCGGCGGCGTTGTGCGCGGCGTCGAGGGCGAGATCGATGTCGGCGGCGGTGGACCGGGCCACCTGGCAGAACACCTTGCCGTCCACCGGCGAGGGGTTGTCGAAGTAGCGTCCCTCGACCGGGGCCACCCACTCGCCGCCGATGAAGTTGTCGTACCGCTTGGCGAAGCTGACGATGCTGCCGTCCTCACCCGGCTTGACGTAGACCACGTTGCCTCCTCGCGGGTTGGCCACCCGCCCGGTGGCCGACTCCCTGATGTGTTGCACGTCACCCTGCGCCCGCGAGGTTGCCGGAAGGTATCCGCCCCGGCACACCCCGCCACGGGGCATGCCGGGGCGCGGCGTGGGGTACGGCGAACCGGCTCCTGTCCCTCGCGGCTCAGGAGGGCCGTGGCGGTACGGCCGGAGCACGGTTCGCCGCGCCCTCCACAACCACATCCCGCACTAATGCGGCATTTTCCAATAAGCCAGGCAATTTACGAACAGCCCACATATCAGATAAAAACCGATGGGGTATTGCGTCGACGGCCTGGTTTCGGGCAACAATAAAGCGGTGCCTTTGGCGCATTCCCGGACCAGAGGCACCCGGGAAAAGGGTGAGGGGTGCCCCGGCGGTATTCGAACCGCGGCACCCACTTCAGGAGTGTGGGAGCAGAAGGATCACCGTATGGGTGCTGAGCCGCAGGAGTGTCCCCTGCACCTCGTTGTCGCTACACGATCGCCTCTCGCACGTCCCCCGCGGACGGCGATCGCCGCGGTGCACCGCCACCGCCCCCAAGAGACCAAGGCTCCCCTTCCCAGCCCTGCGGGTGATCTCCGGTAGGAATCCGATCACCCGCAAGGATCACGGCGCGCAATCCCAACGGCGCGGTCGCCGCGGCGAACAAAGCCGCCCTTCCGCCGCGCGTCCCCGGCATCTTCGTTTCCATGCTCGCCCAGAACTCCCCCGGTCCGAATTTCCGGGATCCACCGACGGGTGGAAACCAGAAACGATATCGCCCCCCGTGGAAAGGATTGAAGGTAAGACCGTGCGCAGTAGAACCCTTTCCTCCTTGGCACTGGCGTGCGCCATGATCGTGACGCCCGCCGTGGCCGCCACCCCCGCCGCCGCCTCGGCCGCGCCCAGCTACCGCGCCTGCTACGACGGGACGTGCAAGTTCACGTTCCGGAGGCCCGTGAGCTTCCGCGTCTCGGCGAGGCTCTTCGGATTCTCCAGGGTGTACGTCTCCAAGCAATACGTCGCCACCTTCGACCAGGACATGGTCGTGGTGCGGGCGGGGAACTCGACGGCATACCTGAGCGAGGGCGGCAGCGGCTGGATCCGCGCCAACCGCAAGAAGAGGCTGTCGTTCCGCGTGCTGGCCATCACCAGCAAGGGCGCCACGATCCGCTTCGGGTGATGGCGCCCTGACGATCCGGCGTCCGCGGCACGGGCGCCGTGGCCATCCCCCGCTTCAGGAGAGCGCTGCCCGGATACGGGCGGCGGCGATGCCGCGGCGGCCGTCGTCCGGGGGCAGCAGCCGGTGGGCGTGCTCGTGGACCGCCACGTCGTAGGGGTGGGCCGTGCCGTACCGGAGGGCGAGGCCGGGGTCGGACGAGGCGAGCACCGCCTCGCGTACCGCGACCTCGAGGTAGGTGCGCCACTCGACGATGCCCGGCACGTCGGACTCGGGCAGCAGCGGCCCGGTGTACGCCTCGACCGCCGCGGCGGTGTCCCCGGCGTCGAGCGCGGCGAGCACGTTCCGGGCGTCGCACTCGATCGGCTCGGTGAGCTGGTAGCGGCGCTGCGCGAGCGCGCCGCCGAGGGCACGGCGCAGGTGGGACACCTGGGCCTTGAGCGTGGCCGCGGTGACCGGCCGGTCGCCGAACAGCGCGGCCTGCAGCCGCTCCGGCGAGAACCCCTCGGGCTCGAGCGCGAGCAGGGTGAGGATCTCCAGCTGGCGCGGGCGCAGCCGCAGCGGCACCCCGCCCCGCCAGGCCCGGCCCTCGCCGAGGCAGGTGAGCCGCAGACCGGCGGGTTCGCGACGTCCGGCGTCGAGCCCAATGGTGGCGAGCCGGGACTCGATCGCCGAGACCAGGGTGCGCACCGTGGACATGGCGAGCGGGTTGGAACGATCCCAGGTGCTCGACAGGTCGAGCACGCCGAGGATGCGGCCGCCCGGGGAGCGGATCGGCGCCGAGTAGCACACCCAGCCGTGCAGCGCGGCGACCAGGTGCTCGGCGGAGAACACCTTCGCCGGCCGCCCGCGCAGCGCCAGGGACAGCGCGTTGGTGCCCATGCCCGTCTCGTCCCACCGGCCGCCGGGCGCGAAGTTCACCCGCTCGGCCCGGCGCCGCATCACCCGGCCGCCGCAGGTCCACAGGATCGTGCCGGACTCGTCGGTGACCGCGGCGATGAACCCGGCGTCGTCGGCGATCGTGCGCAGCTCGTCGGCGAGCTCGAGGACCGGGCGGCGCAGCGGGGACTCCCGCCAGCGGGCCGAGACGTCGTCCTCGACCGGGGCGCTGTCGCGTGCGGGGTCGACCAGCGGCAGGGACCGGCTCCAGGAGGCCACGATCTCGTCGCGGAGCAGCCGGTCCGGGCCGCCGCCGGAGGGCGGCAGGCGTCGCGCCGGCACGTGGCGGGACCATTCGTGTTCCAGCTCGGCGCGCCGCCTGCGAAGGGCGTCGAGACCGATCATGTGCCCCTCTCCGTCGTCCGCCCGATGGTGTCCACCGGCGGACGTCACCGGCGGTTTGCGGGTGATAATGCCGCACATACGCCGTAGGCGCACCTACCCGATCGGACAGGTGCCATGGCCCAATTTGACGGTTTTACGACTAGCCCGAGGAGGTCTACCGTCGAGAGGGCAGCTAATGGACAACTCCTCGCAATGCGTTGGTAACAAAAGGCACCGCCTTCCGGTAACGTGCCATCACCGATGGGGACGGCCCCATCGCAGCACAGGGGGGTTCCTTTGCGGCCTGTTCTGGACGGCCCCGCGGCGGCCGAAGTGGACCATGGCTGGGCGTCCCCCGGCATCCGGGACGCCTCCCTCGAGCTGACCGGCCCGCAGCGTGTGGTGCCCGTCGGCGCGCGCGAGCCGGCGAACCTCGCGAAGTTCCACGCACCCGAGATCGTGTTCGGTCCCGGGTCCCTCGCCGAGCTGGGCCACTGCGCGCTGCGCGTGGGAGCCCGGCGCCCGTTCCTGGTGACCGACCCGGGCCTGATCGAGGCGGGCTGGCTGGACGAGGCGCTCGGCCACCTGAGCGCGGTCGGGCTGCGGCCGGTGGTGTGGCACGAGATCACCCCCAACCCCAAGGACCACGAGATCGAGGCCGCGTACGGCGAGTACGCCGACAGCGGCGCCGACGTGATCATCGGGCTGGGCGGCGGGTCGTGCATCGACGCGGCCAAGGGCGTGGCGATCCTGTCCGGCAACGGCGGGTGCATCCTCGGCTACGAGGGCGTGGACAAGGTGGTGAACCCGATCCCGCCCACGGTGATGGTGCCCTCCACCTCGGGCACGGGCGCCGACGTGTCGCAGTTCGCGGTCGTCACCGACACCGCCAAGCACATCAAGATCACCATCATCAGCCGGACGCTGGTGCCGGAGATCTCGATCATCGACCCCCGGCTGCTCATCACCATGCCGGACTGGCTCACCGCCTCCACCGGGCTCGACGCGCTCACCCACGCGATCGAGTCGTTCGTGTCCCGCGCGCACAACCCGCTCACCGACAACCACGCGCTGCACGCCGTACGCCTGATCACCGAGCACCTGCGGCACTCGGTGGAGCGGCCGCGGCTCGCCGGGCCCCGGCTGGGCATGGCGCAGGGCGCGCTCGAGGCCGGGGTGGCGTTCACCAACGCGATCCTCGGCGCCACGCACGCGATGAGCCACCAGGTCGGCGGGCTGCTCGACGCCCCGCACGGGCTGATCAACGGGGTGCTGCTCCCGCACGTGATCCGGTTCAACGCGGCCGCCGACCCCACCAGGTTCGTACCGCTCGCCGAGGCGGCCGGCATCCGGGACGCCTGGCGCATGCCCCCGGCCGAGGTCGCCGACATGCTCGCCGACCGGGTGCGCGCGCTCGCCGACGCGGTCGGCGTGCCGCGCGGGCTGTCCGCGCTCGGGGTGACCGAGCAGGACGTTTCCCGGCTGGCGGAGACCACGATGCGGGACGCCTGCCTGACCACCAACCCGCGGGACGCGACCCGGGACGACATCGAGGCGCTGTTCCGCGCGGCCCTGTAGACCGGTTCCGGAGACCACCGATCGGAGCCCGATGCGACACCGTGAAGCCGCCCCCTGAGAACGGCCCCAGCGAGAACGGCACCCTGCGGCATGAGCGAGCGAGCCGACCCACCCCGCCCCTCGGGCGCACGCGCCGAGGCGGGCACGACCGCCCGTGCCCGGCACGCCCCGCCGCCCGGCCCGGAAGGCACCCGATGACGTCACCCGCCCTGGAGCCTCCCGCCCGCCCGACCGACCTCGGCGCGCTCACCGGCGTACGGTCCGGCAAACGCTCCTTCTACCCCGCCTACGTCCGCTCGATGGAACGCCTGGAGCGGGCCGTCGAGGCGCTCGACCGCATCTCCCAGGCGCTGGTGCGCTCCTCCGAGGGGCCGCGGGCGCTGGTCGAGGCCGTGGTGCACGCCGCCGCCGACCACCTGCACGCCCGCTGGCTGCTGCTCGCCGTCGCCGACGGCACGCTCCCCGCGGTACGGCCCCGCTTCCTGCTGCGCGACGGCGACCGGCTCATCGACGACGAGGCGCTGCTGCCCGCCGAGGCCCGCGAGCACCTGGCCGTGGTGCGCGACCGGCCCTGGGAGGTGGGCCGGGCCCACACCGGCGACGGCTGGGTGCGCGCCCCGATGTTCCTCGACGGCGAGCCGGTCGGCGGCATCGTGGCCCGCCCCGGCCCCGGGCTGGAGGTGGCCGCCACCGACCTGGCGATCCTGCGCGTCCTCGCCAACCAGGCGGCCGTGGCGCTGTACAACTCGTTCCTGTACGAGTCGGCCAGGCGGCTGCGCGGCCGTACCGAGCGGCTCACCGAGGCCGCCGCCCGGCAGGCACGCGACCTGGCCGCGCGGAACGCCGAGCTCGCCGAGGCCCAGCGGCGGCTGGTCGACGCCATGCACCGCCAGGCGCTCGACGACGAGCGGCACCGCATCGCCCGCGAGCTGCACGACACCGTCGCCCAGCACGTGCTGTCGGCCGGGATGACGATCGAGGTGTGCCGGGCCGACCTGGAGCGCATGGGCCCCGAGGCGCAGGAGGTGGCGCGCCGGCTCGCCCCGGCCAAGGACCTGACCCGGATCGCCGTGGAACGGCTGCGCGGCGCGATCTACGCGCTGCACAACACCTCCGACGAGCCGGCCGGGCCGCTGCCGGAGATGCTGCGCCGGCTGTCCACGGTGCACCTGAAGACCGATCTCACCGTCGAGGTGGTGGTGCGCGGGCGGCAGGTCCCGCTGCCCGCCGAGGCCGAGCGGTCGCTGCTGCGGCTCGTCGGCGAGGCCCTGTTCAACACCGCCGCGCACGCGCACGCCACCCGGGCCCGGGTGCTGCTGGTCTACCGGCCGGACGCGGTCACGGTGACCGTGAGCGACGACGGGGACGGCGACCCCGCCGCGGTACGGCGGCTGCTGCGCCTGGCGCAGACCACCGACCTGGCCGGGCGGCACCGAGGACTCGTCAACATGCAGACCCGCGCCGAGCAGCTCGGCGGGACGCTGGCGATCCGCCGCTCCCGGCTGGGCGGCATCGCGGTGCGGGTGCGCATACCGCTGCCGATACAGGGCCGAGATCGAAACGGAGTGGCACCGAATGACCGGGGGTAAGGCGACGGCGGCGCGGGCGGCCGCGGAGGCTCCGGCGGCCGTACCGGGGCAGGTGACGCACGAGCCGGGGCCGGACGGCGTGACGAGCATCGTCCTCGTCGACGACCACGCGATCGTGCGGCAGGGGCTGCGCGCGATCCTCGACCGCGAGCCCGACCTGCGGGTGGTCGGGGAGGCGAGCACGCGTGAGGAGGCCCTGGCGGTGGTACGCCGCACCATGCCGGCCATCGTGCTGCTCGACCTGAAGCTGTCCACCGGCGCCGACACCGAGGGCCTGGAGCTGTGCGGCATCCTCACCGAGCGGTACCCCTCGGTCGGCGTGCTCGTGCTCACCACGTTCCTCGACGACGCGCTGGTGATGGAGGCCATCCAGCGCGGGGCGCGCGGCTACGTGGTCAAGGACGTCGACACCACCGAGCTGGTCAACTCGATCCGGGCGGTGGCGCGCAACCAGAGCGCGTTCGACCCGCGCTCGGCGGCGGCGATGGTCCGCTCGCTGCGGGTACGGACCCGCCGGCCGGAGCTGACCGACCGGGAGCGGAACGTGCTGCGGCTGATCGCCCGCGGCCTGAGCAACCGCGACATCGGCCGCGAGCTGTTCATCTCCGAGACCACGGTCAAGTTCCACGTCCGCAACATCATGCGCAAGCTCGAGGTCACCAGCCGCGCCGAGGCGGTCTACGAGGCCAGCAAGAACGGCGTCATCTGACCGCGCGGGTACGGCGGGCCGCGCGGCGGCCACGCTCAGCCGGACGGCCCTGCCGTACCCCCGTCGGCCGTGGCCGGCAGGGGCGCCCGGGCATGACCGCCGAGCAGGCCGTACGGCCGGGCGCGGACGGCAGCGCCTCGGCCGTGCGGCCCGCGTTCAGCGGCCGGTCGTCTCGGCCGCCAGGCGGTGGGCCATGCGCTCCAGCCCGGACAGGTCCGACACCACCTGGACCCGGTCGCACATCTCGGCGTACCCCGGCAGGTCGCAGGCGCCCAGCCGCCACGAGTAGCGCGGCTCCGGGGTGAGCCAGATCGTGCGGCGCACCCGCCGGGTGATCTCCTCGAAGGTGGCGAACTCCGGGTCGTTGCCGTTGCCCCGCCCGTCGCCGAGCACGAGCAGCGTGGTGCGCCGGTTGAGCGCCCCCGAGTGCTCCGACAGGAGCGTACGGAACGTACGCCCGTAGTCGGAGGTGCCGTCCACGTCCAGCAGGCCGCCCGCGGGCAGCCCGTCGAACACCAGCCCGAGGGCGCGCTCCAGCGGGTGCTCGGCGAACAGCTCGGTGATCTCCACCGGCTCGTCGACGAACGCGAACGACCGTACCTGGCCGAACAGCGTCTGCATGCCGTGCACCAGGTGGAGGGTGAACCGGGCGGTGGCCCGCACCGACAGCGACACGTCCGCGAGCACCAGCAGCCGGGGCCGGTCCTCGCTCCGGCTGACCGTGATCGGCCGGAACGGCACGCCGTCGTAGCGCATGTTGTGCCGCATGGTCCGCGCCGGGTGCACCCTGCCGCGCCGGTTGGGGTGCCTGCGGTGGGTGAGCGCCCCGTCGAGGGTGCGGGCGAGGCGGCGCAGCGACTCCTCCATGCGCCGCCGCTCCGGCTCGTCGACCCGCTCCACCCGGCCGGGCCCGGGCGGGCCGGGCTTCTCGATCGCCAGCCCGGACAGCTCGGCGAGCCGTTCCAGGTGCCGTTTGAGCAGCTCGGACAGGTTCTCCACGAACCCGTCGACCCGCTCCCCGACCGGCCCGTCGTCCACATCGGCGGACCGGTCGGGCGGGGCGTGGTGGTCCTGGGCGACGCTCAGCTCGATCCCGTCCCGCCGCCCGGTGTCGGGGGCGAGCCGGCCGGGCACCCCGGCGTTGTGCAGCCGGTCGGTGGTGAGCTGTACGGCGGAGCGGTCCCCGCCCGCGATCCCGCCGCCCTCGGACAGCACGATCTCCTCGGTCATCCCGGCGAGGTCGATCTTGTTGGCCTCCTGGTGGAGGTTGTACCGCTGGGCGAGGTCCTGCGGGTCGAAGAAGTCGCGGATGTCGGCGGGCTTGCCGTGGCTGTGGCCCTGCTGCGGCGTCTGCGACGGCTCCTCCGAGACGGTGAACCCGGTCGTCTCGCCGAGGTCGGCCAGGTCGTCGTGCGCGTGCCCGTGCTCCTCGTCGCCGCCCCCGAAGGTGACGCGCCGGAGCGCGAAGAACGCGTCGTACAGCTCGGTGAAGATCTCGTCGTCGCGCCGGTCCTTGACCAACGTGACCCGCAGGGCCTCGCGCAGCGCGTCCCGGTCGGCGAGCAGGCCGGGCTGCGCGGCGGCGCGCATCGCGTCGGCGGCCTCGGACACCGACACCCGCATCCCGGCGAGCCGCAGCAGCCGGACGAAGCGGTGCAGGCTGCTCTCCACGTGCCCGCTCCCGCTACCGGTTCCGGCGCCCGATGGCGGCGAACGCGCGCCGTGCCTGGCCGCCGCCCGCGTCCGTCCGCGGCTTGATGCCCTGCCCGCGGCCGCCGTAGTAGTTCTCGCCGTGCCGCCCGGGCCGGTCCTTCGCCTCCCGTACGGCGGCGCCGTCGACGTCGTCGTCCACGTCGAGGACGTCGGCGCCGTGGTGCCCGCCCCCGTGGTCGTGGGCGTGATCGTGATCGTGCCCGTGACCGTGGCCGTGACCATGGCCATGGCCGTGTCCGTGACCGTGTCCGTGCCCGTGGGCCGCCTCCTCCAGCACGTTCCGGTTGGGGTCGACGAGCCGGGGCAGCGCCTCGAGCGCGAGGCCGATGTCGCGCTCGTACTTGAGCACCACGTTCACCGTGTCGGCGAGCACCTCGGCCGACAGCTCCTGCACCCCGAGTACGGCGAGCGTGCGCGCCCAGTCCACGGTCTCGGAGATGCTGGGGTGCTTGCGCAGCCGCAGCCCGCGCAGCTCGCGCACGATGCGCACCAGCTCCCGGGCGGTCGCCTCGGCGAGCCCGGTCCGCTTGCCCATCACGATCTCCAGCTCGCGTTCGGCGTCCGGGTAGTCGAGGAACAGGTAGAGGCAGCGGCGCTTGAGCGCGGCCGACAGGTCGCGGGTGTTGTTCGAGGTGAGGATCACGTACGGCGGGGTCTTGGCGGTGTAGGTGCCGATCTCCGGGACCGACACCTGCTGCTCGGCGAGGCACTCGAGCAGCACCGCCTCCAGCGCCTCGTCGGCGCGGTCCACCTCGTCGATGAGCAGCAGCACCGGCTCCTCGCTGCGGATCGCCTCGAGCAGCGGCCGGGGGGCGAGGAAGCGGTCGGAGAAGAACACGCTGTCCTGCGCGCCGATGCGCTCCACCGCGGTGGCGAGGTCGGGTGCGTCCGCGATGATCTCGCCGATCTTGTCGCGCAGCAGCTGGGTGTACAGCAGCTGCTTGCCGTAGTCCCACTCGTACAGCGCCTTGCTCTCGTCCTGGCCCTCGTAGCACTGCAGGCGCAGCAGCCTGCGCCCGGTGGCCTTGGCGAGCGCCTTGGCCAGCTCGGTCTTGCCCACGCCGGCGGGCCCCTCGAGCAGCACGGGCCGGTTGAGCCGCGCAAGCAGGAACACGGCCGTGGCGAGCCTGCGGTCGGCGATGTAGCCCTGCTCGGCGAGCCGCTCGACGACGTCCTCGACGGACGCGAACTCGGCGGTGCTGACGTTCTCGGACACGCTTCCTCCGGGTGGTACGGCCGGCGTGGACAGGGTGCGGGAAGGGGTGGGGCGCCGCCGGGCGCGCCCCGGGATGGAACCCGCCGGGGTCCGGGCGGAAGGGGACGCCCGGACCCCGGCGGGGTGCGAGCCGGCCGGCCCTGGGCGGGACGGTGCGCCGGTCGGGCCGGCCGATGGGTCACCGGTCAGGTGGCCGGATGGCCCGCCGCCCGGGGGAGACCGCGGCCCGGGCGGCGGGTACGACGGGGCGGGTCAGCTGAGCAGGTCGTCCAGGTCGCCGTGGAAGCAGTGCTCGACGACCGGCCGCACCGTCTCGAAGGTGCACTCCTTCGGGTTACCCGGGGTGCAGGCGTCGCCGAGCACGTGGTTGGTGACGCGGTCGATGTCGGCGTCGTCGCCGCGGATCACCGGGGAGTTCTCGTAGAACTTGGTGGGGCCCTTGCCGAGCCGGTTCTTGCTGTAGGTGTCCTGCTTGACGTCGACGAAGCGCTCGGGGATGCCCACGTCGCGCAGCAGCCGGATCGCCGCGGCCAGGGCCGCCTCGGCCGCCTTCACCTTGGTCATGCCGTGGGTGTCGATGCCCATCGCCTCGGCGATGTCGGCGAACCGCTCGTACATCACCGGCATGTTGAACGCCCACACGCGCGGCAGCGCGATCGCGTTGTTGAGGCCGTGGTGGGTGTCGTAGAAGGCGCTGACCGCGTGCGAGATCGAGTGGATGATGCCGAGGCCGCCGGAGTTGAACGCCTGGGCGGCGATGTACTGGGCGTACATCATGCCCTCACGGGCGGCGAGGTCCTGCCCGTTCCACACCGCGGTGCGCAGGTGCTGGGCGGTGAGCCGGATCGCGTGCAGCGCGTTGCCGAGGGACGGCTGGAAGTTCAGCCGCGACACGTACGGCTCGGAGGCGTGCGCGAGCACGTCGAACCCGCACTGCGCGGTGTAGTCCATCGGACAGTCGTAGTACAGCGTCGGGTCGTCGATGGCGAGGGTGGCGATGCAGCTCTCGTCGAACGCGACGTACTTGTGCGGGTTCTCCGGGTCGGTGGTGGTGTCGGTGATGACGTACGCCCACGAGGTCTCCGACCCGGTGCCGGCCGTGGTGGACACCGCGATGTGCGGCGGGTTCTTGGGGTTCTCCGACTTGTTGAAGCCCTCGAACTCGTTGATGTTGCGGCCGTCGTGCGCGATCGACACCCGCGCGCCCTTGCAGGCGTCGTGCGAGGAGCCGCCGCCGATGGAGACGAACGAGTCGCACTTGTGCTCCTGGTAGAGCGCGACCGCCTCCATCACGTTGTAGTCCTTGGGGTTGGACTCGACCTTGTCGTACACCACGACCTCGAGGCCGTGGTACTTCATCGACTCGACGATCCGGTGCACGATGTCGGTGCCGCGCAGGCCCGAGGTCATCACCAGCGTCCTGCGGAACCCGAGCTTCTTGGCCTCCGGCCCGATCAGCTCGTGGGCACCCGGCCCCATGAGGGCCCGCGGGAACGGGTGGAACTCCTTGATCGGGAACGGCCTGATGAGTTCTTCGACCTTCATGTTTCGTCCTCTCTGAGCAGAGACGCGCCCAGGTGACGGGGCCGCGGAGAGCCCCGCTCGTGCCGCTGTCGGCACCGGATGCCGCGACCGTAAAGTGACGTCCGTCACGCCCGGAAGATCCCGAAGGCCGATCCCGTACCGTGGGTGACCTTTTCGGTACGGCAGGCGAGGTGGGCACCTACCCGATCGGTCAGGCCCCGGCCCGGCGTACGGGGCGGCGGTTCCGGCCGCGCCCCGGCGTCATGCGACCGGGCCCGAAACCCACGTTCGGCCGCCGGGATACGCTCGCGCCCGGATTCCCCGGGGCGAGCCGGCCGGGACCGGCAGACCACATGAGCATTTCGCCATACCACAGCGTGACGATTTCTCTACGGTCCGTAGATCAACGCTGGCGACGTACGGTTTCCGAAGGAGGCTCGGATGTCCGCTCAGGGATCTCGGACCCTGCTCCGCTGCCGGTCATGGAGCGAGCGGCTGCACGCCAAGGGGTTCACCGGGGACCAGATCGCCGAGGTGCCGGCGCTGCACTACCCGTTCAGCCCGCTGCGGCTGTACCGGCTCGCGCACGGCGGACCGCCACCGGCGTCGCGGACGAGTTCAACGCCCTCGACCCGAGGGGCACGGCCTCGCTGCGCGAGGGCCGCCTGCTGGACTTCGAGCGCCGGCCCGACCGCGGCCGCCGGCCCACCAGGCGCGTCCTGGTCGCGCTCGCCCGCATCCACCAGACCGCTGCCCGGAACCTGGTGACCGAAGCCGTCCTGTCCACCTCCACACCCGGGACCACGAATAACGGAAGCTTCCCCTCATTCATGGCGAAACGGTTTAAACAACCCACAGGTAGGCGGCGCCGGCACCGTTACCACGTGCCGTCAGGAATATGGGTCGCACAGGACATCCGTTGACACGACGGGACTCGGCCGACACCCATCCAGCTCGCGGTCAGCAGCCCCGATTGCAGCCGATTCCCTCTGAGATGTCAGAGGTAACACTTTCGCCACTCTGCGCCGGGCGCTCCCAACGGACAGCAAGCTAGAAGTATGCGGAAAGACCCTTCAGCGCCAAGACACCGATCGCGGTTGGCGCGATGGGTGACGATCGCGTGGATAGTGGCGCTGGCCGCCCTGCTCGCAGGGGGGTTGATCACCTTCTTCTTCGACCCGTTTGGGCTTCCGCCCGACCTATGGGGTGCGCTGGATCAACGGGCCAGCGTGGTGAGCATGTTCATCGGTGCCATCGGCCTGCCCCTCGCCGTGGCGGCCCTTCTACATCAGATGCGCACCGGCACAAAACCTTCCGCCAAGTCCGAATCGTCCGAGCACCCCTCAGGGACTGACGCCAGCGCACCTACGGCGGCGACCACATCGAGATCCACCACCGTCTCTTCCGAGACAAGGCCGCCGGCGAAAGAGTCATTGATCCCACCCTCCCAACCCCGACTTCCGCGGACATCAACGCCGATAAACGCGGCCGATCCTCAGATCAGTATCCCCGGTGACCACTTCGCGTTCCGCGACAACATCATCGAAAAAGCTGTCGGCGTTGAACACCACCATTACCACCCTCCCCGGCCATCTCGGTCACCCGGCCACATTGTCGAAGGTGAAATCCCGCAGAAGCCACGGGGGTTCCAGCCTCGCGAGGAATTACTCCGAAGGCTCGCCGATCTCCTCGGCGGCCCGTCCACTCTACTTAGCGAGCCGCAGAACCGACATGGGAAGGAGAAAGGCACCGGCGGAGCGGTGGCGATCTGCGCAATGGCCGGCATTCCGGGGGTGGGCAAGACCATGCTCGCCGCCTCCTACGCCTGGGCGTGCCAGGACGCCGGATGGCCGGTGATCGCCTGGATACCCGCCGAAACCACCGACCAAATCGTCACCGGCTTGGCCTCCCTCGCCTCCCGGCTCGGCGAACGCCGCCCGGACGATGACACGCCCACGGCCGCCGCCCGCGCGAAGGCTTGGCTGGCAGCCACCACGCACCCGGCGCTGCTGGTCTTCGACAACGCGACCGACGTCGCCGCAGTCCGCTCATGGACCCCGGCCACCGGAGCCACTCGGGTGATCATCACCACCCGCCACGGCGCGTTTCTGCGCGCCTACCAGCCTCTAGAGGTCGAGGTCTTCACCCCAGAACAGGCGATCGCCTTTCTCCGCGAACGCACTGGGCTAACCGATGCCGAAGGCGCCAAAGCCGTAGCCTCCGAACTCGGACACCTCCCCCTGGCCTTGGCCCAGGCAGCTGCAGTGATCGCCCGCCTTCGCATCGACTATGCCGCTTACCTGGAACAGCTGCGAAGCGTCAGGCTAAGTGAAAATCTCACCGCCGAGTCCGGCGACGCCTACCCAACCAGCACCGCAGAAGCATCCTGCTCTCAGTCACTCACGCCGAGGCCACTCTTCCGATCGCCAGCCGGATATTGCCGATCCTTGCGGTTCTATCACCCGCCGGTGTTCCACTGGCCATGCTGAACACCTTGAGTGACGACGCGAACCCCCAACTTGTCGTCCGCAACATGCTTGCCGACCTAGCCGACACCTCGTTAATCACCTTCAGCAAGGATGGCACCACAGCACTGATGCACCGCTTGGTCCAACGCGTACTGCGTGAACGCGCCGCCCACCACAACGAGCTGCTTTCGGTGATAGCTCAGGCCTCCGCCCTGCTCGACGCCTTCGATAACACGCTGCCGGACGGACCACAACTTTGGAAATCCCGCACCGACGTCGAGATGCTGGTCGAACAGACCGACACCCTCTACCAGCACCTACCGAACGATGATGCCCTTACCGAAGACCTGTTGAGGTTACGCGCACGCTGTGGTCGTTACCTGTATGAGCTGGCTGACCTCAGACGGGCAATCCCCCTGTTCGAACGCACCCTGGCCGACCGCGAGCGCATCCTCGGCCCCAACCACCCCGACACCCTGGCCTCACGCAACAACCTCGCCTACGCCTACCGAGCGGCCGGGGACCTCAAACGCGCCATCCCCCTGTACGAACGCACCCTCGCAGATGCCGAGCGCATCCTCGGCCCCGACCACCCCAACACCCAGGCCATTCGCAACAACCTCGCCGCTGCACGTGCACGTGCATCGCGTTGCGGCTGGAGACATCTGCTCGCAAGACGGCGAAGCCGGTGATCGACACGATTGGGTCGGTCACCTATCCCAGGAGGCGTACGGACAATCCCCTCTGAGGGGAGAGATCCCCTAGATCTTTGTCCTGTCATCCGCCGTGCTCAGGCGACGGGGCGCACGTAGACATGTCAAGGGACGCATCAGCCGAGCACAGCATCTAACTGATGTGGTGACTACGGCATCTCAAGAGTTCCATAGATACGCTTCCGCTGCGGAACCACGGTGTAGCGCGGGTCGGCTGCAGAGGCGCGTCCGGCGCGCAGGACGGCGAACCGGGTGCAGATCGCCCCGGCGGTGAGCGCGAGCGCGGAGGCCGCGGTGAGTACGCGGTGTCTCCCGGCGAGCGGGGCGAGCGCCCCGCCTGCGGCGGCGAGCAGGCGGGCGGCGCGTAGCAGGCGTCCCGCGCTGCCGGTGGTGTACGGCTCGGCGACTATGCCGAGCCGGTGGGTGATGGCGTGCTCGGCGGCGAGCTCGATCGCCGCGCCAGCGGTGGCGATGGCTCGGGCGGGTCCGGCCTCGGGACGTGGGACGGTGAGCATGGCGAGCGCACCGGCCCCGGCGAGCGCGCTGCCCGCGAAGAGGAACGGCAGCTCGCGGCGGGCCTCGTGCCAGGCGGGTATGGCGGTGTCGCTCACCAGTACGGCGGTGTAGGTGGCCATGAGCGGACCGGTCACGGCGGCGGCGGCTCCCGCCAGATCCCCGGCGGCCGGGAGCAGGCCGGTGACGGCCGATCCGGCGGCGGCCGCGGTGAGCCCGCCCTGCAGGGCGAGGATCCACGAGCCGAGGCTCATCGGGGAGGTGGGCTTGATCACCCGGAGCATGTTGAGGAAGCGTTCGGGCCGTCCCAGCTCGGCGACGAGCAGCGCCGACCCGGCGGCTCCGGACAGTGCGGCGATGATCCGCGTGGCGAGCGCGAGGCGGTGCCGCCCGGTCGCGCGGGCCGCGGCGGCGAGGGTCGAGGAGGCCCCGGACACGCCGCCGAGGTAGAGGTAGAGCGGCATGTGCGGCTCGTGCCAGACCGGGCGCTTGAGTATCGGCTGCCCGTGGTAGGAGCGGAACTCGGCCTCGGGCACCATCGCATGTTCCGCCGACCGCCGCCGCCCGCCGCGTCCCGGCCGGGCCTCGGTGGCCGGGTCGGCCGCGTGGCCGGGCAGGTCGCCTCGTGGTGGGCGCCGCATCGCGATCACCGCCTGCCCAGGACGGCGAGGGTGGTGACGGTGGCGAGGGTGGCCGCGGCGGCCGCGGCCCAGCGCCACATCTGGGGCAGGTCGCGGGTGGGGACCACGGGGTCGGGTGGCAGGCCGTACACCTCGGGCTCGTCGAGCAGGAGGAAGAACGCGCCCGCGCCGCCGATGCCGTCGCCGGGGTCCTCGCCGTACAGCCGCGCGTTCGCCCGGCCCTCGCGGTGCAGGCGGTCGAGGCGGGCCTCGGCGCGTTCGCGCAGCTCGTCGAGCGGGCCGAACTGGATCGAGTCGGTGGGGCAGGCCTTGGCGCAGGCGGGTTCCAGGCCGCCGCGCAGCCGGTCGTAGCACAGGGTGCACTTGAACGCGCGGCCGTCGCCCTCGCGGCGGTCGATCACGCCGAACGGGCAGGCCGGCACGCAGTACCCGCAGCCGTTGCACACGTCGGCCTGCACCACGACCGTGCCGAACTCGGTGCGGAACAGCGCCCCGGTCGGGCACACGTCGAGGCAGCCGGCCTCGGTGCAGTGCTTGCACACGTCCGAGGCCATCAGCCAGCCGTCGAGGCCGTCGCCGGTCACCGGCCGGTCCGGCTCGATGAACGCCACGTGCCGCCAGGTGCTCGCGCCGAGCGCGCCGGTGTTGTCGTACGAGGTGGCGCGGAACACGAACCCGTCGTCGGGCACCTGGTTCCACTCCTTGCAGGCGACCTCGCACGCCTTGCAGCCGATGCACACGCTGGTGTCGGTGAAGAACCCCATCCGCTCAGCCATCGCCGTCCTCCCGGTAGCGCCGCACCAGCTCGCGCAGGGCCGGGCCGGTCGGGCGGCGGCCCGGGATGATGTCGCAGGTGGCGGCCTTGCTCTCCTGGATGTAGACGTTCGGGTCGAGCGCGAGCGGCAGCAGGTCGTTGGCGACGTCGCCGGTGACGAGCCCGTCGCCGCCCCAGCCCCAGTGGTACGGCAGGCCGACCTGGTGGACGATCCGCCCCTCGATGCGCAGCGGCCGCATGCGCTCGGTGACCAGCACCCGGGCCTCGATCGCGGTGCGTGAGGTGACGATCGTCGCCCAGCCGCCGTTGACCAGGCCGCGCTCGGCGGCGAGCTCCGGCGACACCTCGCAGAACAGCTCGGGCTGCAGCTCGGCGAGGTACGGCAGGGGCCGGCTCATGCCGCCCGCGGTGTGGTGCTCGGTGAGCCGGTAGGTGGTGAGCACGTACGGGAACCGGGGCGAGCGCGGCGGGTTGTACGGCGACTCGGGCCGCGGGTAGACGACCCGGGCCGGGTTGGCCTGCACGCCGTACAGCGGGTTGGCCACCGGGGACTCGTGCGGCTCGTAGTGGGTGGGCAGCGGCCCGTCGGCGAGCCCGAACGGGGCGTACAGCCAGCCCTTGCCGTCGGCCTGCATGATGAACGGGTCGGTGCCGGAGAGCGCCTGCTCGGCGCGGGCGCCCGGCGGCGGACGGTGGCCGGGCGGCTTGTCCGGCTCGCAGTCGGGCACGTCGCGGCCGGTCCAGCGGCCGGCGGCCGGGTCCCACCAGACGCACGCCTTGGCCTCGCTCCACGGGCGGCCGTCCGGGTCGGCGGAGGCCCGGTTGTAGAGGATGCGCCGGTTGGCGGGCCAGGCCCAGCCCCAGCCGGGGGCGATCCACGGGTCGGCGCCGCCGCGCGGCTCGCGGCGGGCGGGCCGGTTGACCTCCCCGGCGTAGCAGCCGCAGTAGATCCAGCAGCCGCACCGGGTGGAGCCGTCGTCGCGCAGCTCGGTGTACGAGGCCAGGGCGCGGCCGTCCGGGCCGATGCCGCCGATCTCGCGCAGCACGGCCGCGGCGGACGGCTCGGCGTGCGGGCCCTCCTCCGGGTAGTCCCAGGCGAGCTCGCGTACCGGCCGGTCGATCTCGTCGTCCGTCATCCGGGCCTTGACGCGTTTGCCGAGGTGGTAGTAGAACCACAGGTCGCTTCGGCAGTCGCCGGGCGGGTCGACGGCCTTCTCCCGCCACTGCAGCAGCCGCTGGGTGTTGGTGAAGGTGCCCTCCTTCTCCACGTGGCTCGCGGCGGGCAGGAAGAACACCTCGGTGCCGATCTCCTCGGTGCGCATCTCGCCGGTGGCGATCTCGGGGCCGTCCTTCCAGAACGTGGCGGTCTCCACGAGGGTCAGGTCGCGGACGACGAGCCAGTCGAGGTTGGCCAGGCCGAACCGCTGGGCGCGGCCGCCGGAGGAGCCGACCGCCGGGTTCTCGCCGATCACGAAGTAGCCCTTGACCGTGCCGTCGATCTGGCCGAGCACGGTGGCGTAGTGGCCGTGGTCGCCGGTGAGCCGCGGCAGGTACCCGAAGCAGAAGTCGTTGTCCGCCGTGGCGGCCTCCCCCCACCAGGCCTTGAGCAGGCTCACCAGGTAGGCGCGTTTGCGGCCCCAGAACCCGGTGTCCGGCCCGGCGCTCGCCAGGTAGGCGTCCAGGGTCTCGTGCCGCCCGGCGTGCGGCATCGGCAGGTAGCCGGGGAGGATGTTGAACAGCGTCGGGATGTCGGTCGAGCCCTGGATGCTGGCGTGGCCGCGCAGCGCGAGGATGCCCCCGCCCGGGCGGCCGATGTTGCCGAGCAGCAGCTGCAGGATGGCGGCGGCGCGGATGAACTGGGCGCCGGTGGTGTGCTGGGTCCAGCCCACCGAGTACACCCACGCGGTGGTGCGGTCCCGTCCGGAGCAGGCGACGACCGTGTCGGCCAGCCGGGCGAACTCCGCCCGCGGGATGCCGCAGGCCCGCTCCACCAGCTCCGGGGTGTAGCGGGCGAAGTGCCGCTTGAGCACCTGAAACACGCACCGCGGATGGGTCAGCGTCGGATCGACGGCCGCCGCCGCGTCGGCCGCGGCACCGCCCGAGCCGTACGTCTCCGCCTCGGCCGTCTCGGCGTGCTCGCGCCCGCGCCCGGCCCCGGAGGCCCCGCCCGCCTCGCCCGGCGGCGGCGCGTCCGCCCGGTGCGCGTACGCCCAGCTCGCCGGGTCATAGGTACGGCCGGCCGGGTCGAACCCGGAGAACAGCCCGTCGAGGTCCTCGGTGTCGCGGAAGTCCTCCGACACCAGGTGGGCGGCGTTGGTGTAGTTGAGCACGTACTCGCGGAACTCGTGCCCGCCGGACAGCACGTGGTTGATGAGCGCGCCGAGCAGCACGATGTCGGTGCCCGCCCGGATCGGCAGGTGGGCGTCGGCCATCGCGCTGGTGCGGGTGTAGCGCGGGTCGATGTGGAACACCGTGGCGCCGCGCGCCTTCGCCTCCATCACCCACTGGAAGCCGACCGGGTGGCATTCGGCCATGTTCGACCCCTGGATGACGATGCAGTCGGCGTTCGCGAGGTCCTGCTGGAACGTGGTCGCGCCGCCGCGCCCGAAGCTGGTCCCCAGACCGGGGACGGTGGCGGAGTGTCATATGCGGGCCTGGTTCTCGATCTGGATCGCGCCGAGGGCGGTGTACAGCTTCTTCATCAGGTAGTTCTCTTCGTTGTCCAGCGTCGCCCCGCCCAGGCTCGCGATGCCGAGCGTGCGCCGCAGGACCCGTCCCTCGGCGTCGGTCTCCTGCCAGGTCCGCCGCCGGGTCGCCACCACCCGGTCGGCGATCATGTCCATCGCGGTCTCGAGGTCGAGGGTCTCCCACTCGGTCCCGTACGGCCTGCGGTACAGCACCGTGGTGCGCCTGCTCGGCCGGGTGACGAGCTGGCGGCTCGCCGCGCCCTTCGGGCAGAGCCGGCCGCGGGAGATCGGCGAGCCGGGGTCGCCCTCGATCTGGGTGACGCGCCCGTCCTTGACGTACACGAGCTGGCCGCAGCCCACCGCGCAGTACGGGCAGATCGACCGGGCGACGTGGTCGGCGTCCTCGGTGCGCGGGCGCAGCGCGTCGGTGTGCGCCGAACGGGCCGCCTCCGCCCGCGGGTCCTGGCCGAGCAGCTGCCGCAGCACCGGCCAGCGGCGGATGCGGGCGCCCGGCCGTCCGTCGCGGCCGGGGCCGGGGGGTCGCTCGCGTCGGCTCATGCGCGCTCCCCTGCCCCGGAGGCCGATCCATTCACCCCGCCTGCGCCGGATTCATGTCCGGACATTACGATTTCGCTGGCCTGATCGCATCCCCCATGACCGCCCGAGGAACACGATGACCTCCGGACTCGAGTTCGACCTCGACCGGTCGAGCCCCGTGCCGCTCTACTTCCAGGTGGCCGAGCAGATCTCCGAGGCGATCCGGCGCGGCGATCTCGCTCCGGGCGCCCGGCTCGACAACGAGATCCGGCTCGCCGACCGGCTGGGTCTGTCGCGGCCCACGGTGCGCCAGGCGATCCAGTACCTGGTGGACAAGGGCCTGCTGGTGCGCAAGCGCGGCGTCGGCACCCAGGTGGTGCACGGCCAGGTCAGGCGCCCGGTCGAGCTCACCGGCCTGCACGACGACCTGCGCCGGGCCGGGCGGGAGCCGTCCACCCGGGTGCTGGAGATCACCACGGTGCCCGCGGACGAGCGGACCGCGGCCACCCTCGGCGTCCCGGCCGGGACCGAGGTGGTGCGCATGGAGCGGCTGCGGTACGCCCGCGGGGAGCCGATCGCCCTGCTGCGCAACTGGCTGCCCGCCGACCTACTCCCGCTCACCGCCGAGTCGCTGCAGCGGCGCGGCCTGTACGAGCTGCTGCGCGCGGCCGGGGTGCGGCTGCGGGTGGCGAACCAGCGGGTCGGCGCCCGGGCCGCCACCCCCACCGAGGCGCGGCTGCTGGAGGACCGCCGCGGCGCCCCGCTGATCACCATGGAACGCACCACGTACGACGACCGGGGCCGGGCGGTGGAGCACGGCTCGCACGTGTGCCGCGCCTCGCACTACTCGCTGGAGGTCACGCTCATCGAGCGCTGACCCCTGGCCGTCAGAGCGCGGCGCGGACCGCCGCCTGGGCCGCGTCGCGCAGCGCGGCGTGCACGGCCGCGTTCTGCGCCCGGTCGGTGCGGGCCTCCACGATGCGCAGCCCCTGGCCCCGGATCGCCTTGGGCAGGTCCTCGATCGACGCCAGCGGCGTGTACGGCGTGCCGGTCGCGGCGGCGAGGTACCCGATGTCCACCCCGTGCGGGGTGCCGAAGACCCGCTCGAACGGGCCGGTGAGCGCGGCCTGCGGCAGCAGCGAGAAGATGCCGCCGCCGTCGTTGTTCACCACGACCAGGCACAGGTCGGGCCGGGGCTCGCGCGGCCCGAGGATGAGCCCGTTCTGGTCGTGCAGCAGCGACAGGTCACCGAGCAGGGCGTACCCGGGGCCGTCGTGGGCGATCGCCGCGCCGATCGCGGTGGACACCAGGCCGTCGATGCCCGAGGCGCCGCGGTTCGCCATCACCCGCAGCCCGCGGCGGGGCCGCATCACCTGGTCGAGGTCGCGCACCGGCATCGAGGAGCCGCAGAACAGCAGCGAGCCGTTCGGCAGGCTCGCGGCGAGGTCCCGGGCGAGGCGGGGCTCGGTGAGCCCGCCGGCGTCGAGCACCCGGTCGATCGCGTCCCGCGCGACCGCCTCGGCACGCCGCCAGGAACGCAGCCAGCCGTCGCCGCCGGCCGCCACCGGGATCTCCACCGCCTGGGCGACCTGGGTCGCCGAGCGGGTGGGGTCGGGCCAGCGGGACAGGTCGGGCGCGACCACGATGTGCTCCTCGGCCCGCTTGAGCCAGGACAGCAGCGGCCGGGACAGGCCGGGGCGGCCGAGCGTGACCACCACGTCGGGCCGGTGCGCCTCGGCGAACTCCGGCATGCCGAGCAGGAAGTGGTAGGTGGAGATCGCGTGGTCGCCGTACCGGCCGCCGCCGTGCGGCTCGGACAGCACCGGCCAGCCCGCCATGCCGGCCGCGGCCACGTACCGGCGCACGTTGGTCGCGCCGTCGCCGACCACGAGCACGCCGCGCCGGGTCGCCGGCACGTGCAGCGCCGCGGACGGCGGGTACCTGCGCACCCGCACCCACGGGCCGGTGGCGTCGCCCTCGAGGGACTCGCACCAGCTGGTGTCGCCGTCGGGGATGAGCGGCTCGCGGAACGCGAGGTTGAGGTGGACCGGTCCCGGGTCGGCGGGACCGAGGGCGCGCTGGTAGGCGCGGGCGGCGAGCGACCGCCAGTACGCCACCTGGCCGGGGCGCTCCTCGGGCACCCCCACCTCGGCGAACCAGCGCACCGCCGAGCCGTACAGCTTGATCTGGTCGATCGTCTGGTTGGCGCCGGTGTCGCGCAGCTCCGGCGGGCGGTCCGCGGTGAGCAGCAGCAGCGGCACGTTGCTGTGGTGCGCCTCGATCACCGCCGGGTGCAGGTTCGCCGCGGCCGTGCCCGAGGTGCAGATCACCGCGACCGGGCGCTCGGAGCGCCGGGCGAGGCCGAGGGCGAGGAAGCCCGCGGACCGCTCGTCGATGCGCACGTGCATGCGCACCCGCGCGTCCTGGTGCGCGGCGAGCGCGAGCGGCGCCGAGCGGGACCCGGGGGCGAGCACCACGTCGGTCAGCCCGCACCGGGCGAGCTCGTCGATGAGGACGGTGGCGAGTGCGGTGGCCGGGTTCACCCGCCCTCCCCGACCCTGCGGGCCGGCCGGAGGGCGACTCCTGGCGGACAGGGAGAAATCCGGCCCACGCTGGTTTTCCCCTCGCCCACGTGACCCTCCTTCGCCGATCGGCCCCTGCGCTCCCTTGCGCGCGGCTCGGCCCGGGGCGGCGCCCCG
Organism: Thermopolyspora flexuosa; assembly: GCF_006716785.1. Classification (NCBI taxonomy): domain Bacteria; kingdom Bacillati; phylum Actinomycetota; class Actinomycetes; order Streptosporangiales; family Streptosporangiaceae; genus Thermopolyspora; species Thermopolyspora flexuosa. The sequence continues at coordinate 2,701,462 of NZ_VFPQ01000001.1, forward strand.
GCGTGCGCCGTTTCGCGTGCTTATGGCCGCGCCCGCTGGCACTAACCTTACGACCGTGTCGACCCGTCCCGTGCACGCCCTCCTACTCCCTGCGGGGGCGGAGCTGTTCGAGGCGGTCCGGCGGGCGCTGAGCGGCGAGGGCCCGGCCGTGCTGCCGCTCTCCCCCGACCTCCCGGCCCCGGCGCTGCGCTCCGCCCTCGAGACGCTGCGGCCCACCCATCTGGTCACCCCCGACGGGGTACGGCCCTGCCCGGACGGCGTGCCCGCGGACGAGGAGACCGCGGTGATCATCGCCACCTCGGGGTCGACCGGCCGCCCCAAGGGCGTGGAGCTGACCGCGGCGGCGCTGCGCGCCTCGGCCACCGCCTCGCTGCGCCGTATCGGCGCCCGCCCCGGCGACCGGTGGCTGTGCTGCGTGCCGGTGTCCCACATCTCCGGCATGCAGGTGCTGGTGCGCTCCCTGGAGAGCGGCACCGATCCGGTCATCCACCCCCGGTTCTCCGCCGCGGACGTGCTCGAGGCGCTCGCCGCGGGCGGCATCGACCACCTGTCGCTCGTCCCCACCCAGCTGCGCCGCCTGCTCGACGCGGCCGCGGACCGCGGCGGCCTGCCCGCGTTCCGCACCATCCTGCTCGGCGGCGCCGCCGCGTCCTCCCGGCTGCTCGAGGAGTGCGCCGGCCTCGCCGCGCCCGGCGCACGGGTGGTCACCACGTACGGCATGAGCGAGACGTGCGGCGGGTGCGTGTACGACGGCCGCCCCCTTTACAAAGTAGATCTGAAGGTGGGGGACGACGGGCGCATCCGCATCCGCGGGCCGGTGCTGTTCGCCGGCTACCGGCTGCGCCCCGACCTGACCGCCCGCTGCCTGGAGGACGGCTGGTTCGTCACCTCCGACATCGGCGAGCTCGACGGCGGGCGGCTGCGCGTGCTCGGCCGCGCCGACGACGTCATCATCACCGGCGGCCAGAAGGTGGTGGCGGGCGCGCTGGCCGCCCTGCTCGCCGAGCACCCGGCGATCGCCGACGTGGCCGTGGTGGGCCGGCCCGACCCCGAGTGGGGCGAGCGGGTGGTCGCCGTGGCGGTGCCCGCCGACCCGGCCGCGCCCCCGACCCTGGAGGAGATCCGCGCGTACTGCAAGCGGCGCCTGCCCGCCTACGCCGCCCCGCGCGACCTCGAGCTGGTGCCCGCCCTCCCCCAGCTCCCCAACGGCAAGCCCGACCTCGCCGCGCTGCGCCGCGGCGCCCTCCCCGAGCCGGTCGGCGCACCCCTGCAGGACCAGGCCGAACCCTGAGGCTCTCTTTACGAGGAAGCGGGCATGATAACGCCGCGGCGCGACGCCCGGCCGGCCCCACGGCGAGCGCACGGGCCGAGCGCGCGCCGCGGGGGCGGGACGTTCCGGCCGGCGGCGGGGAACTGGACCACGTGCCGCCACGTCACACCGATTGGACGAACCCAGGGGAGGACGCGCCGATGAAACCGACCAGCAGGATGTGGATCTCCGCCGGCCTCACCGGCCTCATCCTCGCCGGAGGCGCGTCGATCGCGGTCGCGGCCTCCGCCGCGCGCATCGACCGGGCGCAGCCGCAGCCCGCGGCCGAGACCGGGCAGGACGGCCGGCCGGCCGGGCCGTCCTCCGCCAGCCCGTCGCCCGGCTCGGCCAAGCGGGAGCGCCCCGCCGGGTCCGGCTCCGCGGCGACGGCGAGAGACTCCGTGGTCTCCCGCGTGATCACGGCCGATCCGGAGGCCGTGCTGCAGTACTGGACCGACGAGCGCATCCGCGAGGCCGGTCCGGCCCCCATGCCGGTGGTCGTCGTCGACCCGACCCAGTAGCCGATCGGCGGGTCGATGGAGCAGGCCGGCTCGGCGGGACGAGCCGGCCGGATGTCAGGGCGCCCGACGGGTGCACGGGTGACGGCCGTGCCTCCTCCGGCGCCCGTTCCCCGTTTGGGCGGACGCGGCGGAGAACGCCGATACGCGTGGGCCGATGGGCCGGTACGGCCAAGCGAAGCCGATCAATGCGACAAATCGCACTAACCCCTCTCTTGGCGCAGTCGGGAACAATCTGCGCCGGAGGGCGTTATTAACACTGGTGCCGCGAACACCGAGCCCTTGCAGTCACCCCACCCGATCACCCACCACGACGGCTCCGTGACCCGGAGGAGGTGTCCTCATGCCCCGATCTGCCGCGGCGACCTCGACCGGGCGTGCGACCGGCCCGACGACCCTCGGCGAACTCCTCGATCGCGGGCGAGCCCAGGGTCACCTTTCGCTGTCGGAGCTACGCGACGCGTTCACGCGGTCCGGCATCGACTCCGCCCAGGCCCGCTCCATACTACGCGAACTCGCCGAGGCGGGCGTCCGCCTCGCCACCGAGACCGAGAACACCGGCGCGGAGGCGCCAGAGATGACCGCCAACACCACCACGACCAGCAGGACCAGGACCACCGCCCGCCGTACCAAGGGGGCGGCGAAGTCCGCCACGACCACGCGGACCGGCGCGAAGTCCGCGGCGTCGGCGGGCGGCGCCGCCGTGCTCGCCGGCCACGCCAAGGCCGCGGGCGGCGGCCGGGGCAGGGCCCGCGCCGAGCGCGTCGCCGCCGTCGACGAGCGGTGGGCGCCGGGCGAGGCCGAGCTCGACGTCCTGGCCGACGACCTCGAGGCCGCCGACGAGGTAACCGCCGTCGACGCGCCGGCCGGTGCCGTGGACGGCGCCGTGACGGACGGGACCGTCACGGACGCGGTGGCCGAGGACGACGTGGTGGCCGAGGACGTGGCGGACGACGCCGGTGACGCCGAGGACCTCGACGACGACACCTCGGTCATGGGCGACTCGGTGCACACGTACCTGAAGTCGATCGGCCGCCGCACCCTGCTCACCGCCGAGCAGGAGGTCGATCTCGCCAAGCGCATCGAGGCCGGCCTGTACGCCGAGTACAAGCTGGAGAACGAGCCCGGCCTGTCCGAGGAGGACCGCGCGGACCTGGAGTGGATCGCCGAGGACGGCCGCCGCGCCAAGGACCACATGCTCGAGGCGAACCTGCGCCTGGTGGTCTCGGTGGCGAAGAAGTACACCGACCGCGGCATGTCGCTGCTCGACGTGGTGCAGGAGGGCAACCTCGGCCTGATCCGCGCCGTGGAGAAGTTCGACTACACCAAGGGCTACAAGTTCTCCACGTACGCGATGTGGTGGATCCGGCAGGCGATCCAGCGCGGCTTCGCGGACTCGGCGCGCACCATCCGGCTGCCCGTGCACGTGCTGGAGATGCTGTCCAAGCTGTCCCGCGTCGAGCGTGACATGCACCAGCAGCTCGGCCGCGAGCCCACTCCCGAGGAGCTCGCCGCGGTGCTCGACAAGACCCCCGACCAGATCGAGGAGCTGCTGCGCACCAGCCGGCAGCCGATCAGCCTCGACTCCACGATCGGGGAGGACGGCGAGACCCGGATCGGCGACCTCATCGAGGACGTCGACTCCCCCGAGGCCTCCGAGGTGGTGGACCGGCAGCTGCTCGCCGCCCAGCTCCGCGAGGTGCTCGACAACCTGTCCCCGCGCGAGGCCAAGATCATGTCGCTGCGGTTCGGCCTGCTCGACGGCAAGCCGCACACCCTCGACGAGATCGGCAAGCGGCTCGGGCTCACCCGGGAGCGCATCCGGCAGCTGGAGAAGGAGTCCCTGTCCAAGCTGCGCCACCCGAGCAACACCCGCCCGCTGCTCGACTGGGCGAGCTGAGCTTGAAAGGCACACCGCCCCGCCCGGGCCGTACCCGGGCGGGGCGGACTCGTCCGTGGGGCCGTCTCCGGTCAGGCCGCCTTGGACGGGACCCGGCGCGGCAGGCGCGGGATCCCGGTGAGGCGGTGCCGCTCGCGCCAGGTGCGCAGGCGGTCGACCTCCGCGGTCCACTTCGCGCCCGCGGGCGTGGCCTTGGCCTTGCGCCGCCGGATGCGGTCGTCGTACGCCTTGGCGCCGAAGGTGGCGCGCTGGGCGGCCTCGGCCGCGCGCAGCGCCTCGGTGAGCGCCCGGTCAAGGGCGACGGCCGCGGCGTGCAGCTCCTCCAGGGGCCGCCGCTCCGCCTGCGCCCGGAGGAACTCCTCCTCGGCGCGCGCGACCTTCTCCAGCAGCTCCCCGTAGCCCTTCCCGACCTCCTGGTCGGCGTGGTAGCGGACCTCCGCCTCCCGGCTCACCCGCGGTCGGAAAAACGCCATCGTCAGCCCTTCCTCACCTGTCGTTCTCGCCCTCCGGCGACGTCGTCGAAAGGTAGCGTACGCCGTCCGGAAAGCGGCCGTGTCATCCGGGCCGCCCCGGCTCCGGGCGGCCGTGCGGCGCGCCGCCCTTTACAAAGTAAGCCATGGGCGGGAGACTGGGCGCCATGCCGGCGAAACGCCCACCGATCCCGCTGTCCCGCGAGCGCATCATCGAGGCCGCGCTGCACATCGCCGACGGGCAGGGGCTGCGCCGCCTCACCATGCGGCGGCTCGGCGACGCCCTCCAGGTCGAGGCGATGGCGATCTACCACCACATCCCCGGGGGCAAGGAGGCGCTGCTCGACGCCCTCGCCGAGCACGTCACCACGGTCACCGTCGACGCCGAAGGCGGTGACTGGCGGGAGCTCGCCCGCGCCTGGGCCCGGGCCTGCCGGGCCGCGCTGCTCGCCCACCCCGGCGTGCTCGCGCTGGCGATGACGCGGCCGCCGCGCGGCCGGGCCGCCGCGGCGCTGCGGGAGCACGTCGACCGGCTCGGCGACGCGGGCCTGCCCGCCCCCGCCGAGGCGCTGCGCACGATCCGCGCGTACGTGATGGGGAGCGTGGCGATCGAGGTGCAGCGGTCGGGCTGGAACGGCGAGGCGGTGGAGTCCTCCGACGAGGCGGTGGCCGCGTTCGAGCGCGGCCTCGACGCCGTCATCGCCGGCCTCGCCGCGGGCCTCGCCCCCGGCGCCGCCTCCCCCGGCGCGGCCACCCCGGTGTGAGGCCCGGCAGGGCCATCCCGGCATGATCCCCGAACCACCCGAAAGGATCATGCGAAACCGGCGTGCGGCCGTGGCCGCTGATCTAGACTGTGCCCCACTCGTGGCCCGGAACGAGGGCCGCCCGGGGCGGGCCGGTGTGATCGCGCACGTCCGGAAGAGGACGTAACCGTTCGTTTATCGGTCCGGCGGCGTGTCGCGCCCGCTCCGTTATCCTGCACGAGGCACCCTTGTGGTTTAGACCACATTGCGGTGACCCCGCGTTTGGGGCGGTGGACGACCCACCCACCGGCGACACGGAACCGTCCAAAGGGACTATGTCGCCACGAAGGTGGACGCCCCACACTGGGAATTGTCAATGTGTGGTACGCCACATTCACCACGGGAAGAGAAGACGGAGGCACGCGCTATGTGCCCGCATGAGCCGCCCTGTCCGCCCGCGGACGCAGCGGACCGCGAGGCAGCACGCACCATCGCCGCCCACCCCGAGCAGGGCTGGAGCCTGCTGTGCAACGGGGTCGTCCTGTTCGAGGACACCGGCGAGCTGCTACCGAACGGCACGATCATCGCACCACACCGGCCGACCGACCTCGCGGTGAACGCCGCCTGACACCACCGAGGCCGACCGCCGGCGGGCCACCCCGCCTGCCGGGCGTTCACCGGGGGACACCACCGGGGGGAGACACGACCGGGGGAACCACCGGGGGCATCTGGACGACGGCGTGCGAGACGAAGGGCACGCGAATCGGGGGCACCCACACGAGGCGGGCCGGAGCGACGCGGCCATGGACACGCGTCCCCGCCTCCCGGGCCTCGCATCGGGGCCCGGTCACCCGTGATCACCGGCCGCGGCGCGGCCTGCCGCGGTGACCCCCGCCAGCCCGTCCACCCATTCGGCGACGATCTCGCCCACGCGCACCGGGTTCCGGGTCAGCTCGTGCCCTTCGCCGGGCAGCACCACCACACGCGCGGCGTCGGCCGCGTCCGGCACCCCGAACGGATCGCGGTCCCCGTTGACGACGAGCACGTCCACGCCCGCCTCGCGCAGCTCCGCGGCCCGCGACCGCTCCGGGCGGCCCGGCGGGTGCAGCGGGAACGCCAGCGCGACCACGCCGATCGCGCCCGCCGCGCGAGCCGTACGGCAGGCGACCCGCGCCCCGTTGCTGCGGCCGCCCTGCACCAGCGGCAGGCCCGGGTAGCGGTCGCGCAGCGCGGCGACCACGGCCAGCCACGCCTCGTCCTGCCGTGCCGCGGATCCGGGGGCGCGCGCCCCCGCGACCCGGAACGGCTGCACGACCCGCGCCACCGTGCCGCCGATCGCCCGCACCGCGTCCCGGACCGCGAGCAGGTCGGCCGACTCCACTCCCCCGCCCGCCCCGTGCGTGAGCACGAACAGCAGCCGCGCCTCGGCCGCCTCGTCGATGTCCACCCGGGCGGGCCCGCGCGCGGTCGCGATCTCCAGGCCCCGGACCTCCACGGGCCGCAAGGTTATCGCCCCGGTTCCGGCCGCGCCACGACCGGGGGTGGCGATCTAGATTGGAGGCGTGGCAGACGATCGCCTCTCCCGTGATGAACTGCGCGCCGTGATCGACGCCCGGCGCGAACTCGGCCCCGAGTACGAACCGGCCCTGGTGGAGTCGTTCCTCGACAAGCTCGAGGACGGCATCGCCGCGAAGGTGCGCGCGGAGGTCGACGCGCGCGTTCCCGAGCGGCAGCAGGCCAGGGGGCGCAGCGACCCGTCCCTGACGATGGCCATGGGCTCGCTCGCCCTCGGCATCCCGCTCACCGGCATCGCGGCCGGCAACGGGGGCCTGACCGGCCTGCTCATCGCCTGGGGCGGCATCGTCGCGGTCAACGCGGTGCACGCCCTGAACCGGCGGCGCCGCGACCGGCGCTGAACCGGCACCCGGCCACCCGCCGGGGCCGCTCAGGCGAGGCCGCGGTCCCGGCGCAGCCGTACCTGGTGGGCGAGGCGCTCGTCCTCGTGCTCCAGGCCGTACCGCCAGACCTGTTCGGCGTCCTCGTCCCGGCCGCGCAGCGGCAGGGTGCGGGCGAGCAGCTCGATGGCGAGGGCGTCGGTCTCCGGGTCGGAGCCCTCCTCGATCGCCCCGGCGAACTCGCCGCAGGCCATGTCGAGGTGGGCGATGCCGAGCAGCACGCGCAGCCGGGGCGCGTCGGCCACGTCCGGCACCTCCAGCGCCTCCAGCAGCACGTCCGCGGCCTCCCCCGGCGCGCCCTCCTCCAGCAGCAGCTCGGCCAGCTGCTGGGCGGCGCGCGAGGCCGCCTTCGGGTCGCCGGTGGCGAGCGCGGCGCGCAGGTGCTCCTCGGCCTCCTTGCCGTCCCCCTCGCGTACGGCGAGGCGGGCGAGCGCGAGGTGCGCCATCGGCAGGTAGGCGGGGTTGCCCACGCCGATCACGGCCTGCCAGGCCGCCCGTGCCTGCTCCCACTGGCCGTCGCGCTCGAACCCGCGGGCGAGGTGGCAGGCGCCCTGCGCGGCGTACTCGGGGTGGCCGCTGGCGAGCGCGGCCCGCGCGGCCTCCCGGGCGCGCTCGTGCTCGCCGCGCTCGTCGAGCACCACGGCGAGCCCCACCGCCGCCTGGGCGTGGTCGGGGTCGTCGCGCCGCGCGGCCATCCGGGCCAGGATCTCCTCGGCGCCGGCGAGGTCGCCGGCCTCCGCAAGCCGCCGGGCCTCGTCCAGCGACTCCCGCGGGCGCAGCTCCTGGGCCGTCATCGAGGTCTCCCCTCCGCAAACGATCTCCAGGATCTTAACGGCGCCCGCGTCCGCCCGCCCGGCACACGCCGATATTCCTCACGATTCACGCGAACCGTGCCGGGCGGGCGGGTCCGGGTCAGTCCTCGAACGCCTGCGGCGGCGGGCAGGCGCACACCAGGTTGCGGTCGCCGTACGCCTGGTCGATGCGGCCCACCGGCGGCCAGTACTTGTCCCGGCGCAGCCGCGCCACCGGGTAGGCGGCCTCGGCCCGGCTGTAGGGGTGCTTCCAGTCGTCGGCGGCGACCGCCTCGGCGGTGTGCGGCGCGTTGCGCAGCGGGTTGTCGGTGCGGTCGTAGGCGCCGGAGGCGACGCGGTCGATCTCCTCCCGGATGGCGATCATGGCCTCGCAGAACCGGTCGAGCTCGGCGAGGTTCTCGCTCTCGGTCGGCTCGATCATGAGCGTGCCGGACACCGGGAAGGACATGGTCGGCGCGTGGAAGCCGTAGTCGATCAGCCGCTTGGCCACGTCCTCGACGGTGACGCCGGTCTGCCGGGTGATCTTCCGCAGGTCGATGATGCACTCGTGCGCGACCAGCCCGTTGCGGCCGGTGTAGAGCACCGGGTAGTGCGGCGCGAGCCGCCGGGCGATGTAGTTCGCCGACAGGATCGCCTGCTCGGTGGCCCGGCGCAGGCCCTCGGCGCCCATCATCCGCAGGTAGGCCCAGGAGATCGGCAGGATCGACGCCGAGCCGTACGGCGCGGCCGACACCGGCCCGGTCCCGCCGGCGGTGAGCGGGTCGCCGGGCAGGTACGGGGCGAGGTGGGCGCGCACCGCGACCGGGCCGACGCCGGGGCCGCCGCCGCCGTGCGGGATGCAGAAGGTCTTGTGCAGGTTGAGGTGGGAGACGTCGGCGCCGAACTCGCCGGGCCGGGCGAGCCCGACCAGCGCGTTGAGGTTCGCCCCGTCCACGTACACCTGGCCCCCGGCCTCGTGCACCCGGGCGCAGATCTCGGCGATCCCCTCCTCGAACACGCCGTGGGTGGACGGATAGGTCACCATGATCGCCGCGAGCCGGTCGCCGTGCTCGGCGATCTTCTTCGCCAGGTCGCCGAGGTCGACGTCGCCGCGCTCGTCGCAGGCGACCACCACCACCCGCATCCCGGCCATCACCGCGCTCGCCGCGTTCGTGCCGTGCGCGGAGGCGGGGATGAGGCACACGTCGCGGTGCCCCTCGCCGTTGGCGCGGTGGTAGGCGCGGATCGCGAGCAGCCCGGCGAGCTCGCCCTGCGACCCGGCGTTCGGCTGCAGCGACACCGCCGCGTAGCCGGTGATCTCGGCGAGCCAGCGCTCCAGCTGCCCGATCAGCTCCAGGTATCCGGCCGCCTGGTCGCGCGGGGCGAACGGGTGGATGTCGGCGAACTCCGGCCAGGTGATCGGCTCCATCTCGGTGGTGGCGTTGAGCTTCATCGTGCAGGAGCCGAGCGGGATCATGGACCGGTCGAGCGCGACGTCCCGGTCCTGCAGGCGGCGCAGGTAGCGCAGCATCGCGGTCTCGGACCGGTGCTCGTGGAACACCGGGTGGGTCAGGTACGGCGTGCGCCGCAGCAGGTTATGCGGCAGCGCGTCCCCGGCCTCGCGGTCGACCGCGTCCACCTCGGGCACGGCCGCGCCGTCCGCAATGCCTGCCGCCTCGGCGAACGCCGCCCAGACCGCCTGAAGGTGGTCGGCCGTGGTGGTCTCGTCGCAGGTGACGCCGACGTGGTCGGCGTCCGCCCGGCGCAGGTTGATCCCGCGGTCGAGGGCGGCGGCGACCACGGCGTCGGCCCGGCCGGGCACGTGGGCGAGCACGGTGTCGAAGAACTGCCCGTGCACCACGCGCACCCCGAGCCGGCGCAGCCCCTCGGCGAGCACCGCGGCGTACCGGTGGGTGCGCCGCGCGATGCGCCGCAGCCCGTCGGGCCCGTGGTAGACGGCGTACATGCTCGCCACCACGGCGAGCAGCACCTGGGCGGTGCAGATGTTGCTCGTCGCCTTCTCCCGGCGGATGTGCTGCTCGCGGGTCTGCAGGGCGAGCCGGTAGGCGGTACGGCCGGCCGAGTCGACCGACACCCCGACCAGGCGTCCGGGCAGCTGCCGCTGCAGGCCGTCCCGCACCGACATGTAGGCGGCGTGCGGGCCGCCGAAGCCGAGCGGGACGCCGAACCGCTGGGTGGTGCCCACGGCGATGTCGGCGCCGAGCTCGCCGGGGGCCTCCAGCAGGGTGAGCGCGAGCAGGTCGGCCGCGACGACCACGAGCGCGCCGCGCTCCTTGGCCTGGGCGGCGATGCGCGGCAGGTCGGGGATCGCCCCGCCCGCCCCGGGGTACTGCACGAGCACCCCGAAGACCTCGCCCTCGGGCAGGTCGCCGGCGAGGTCGGCCTCGCGCAGCTCGATGCCGAGGGGTTCGGCCCGGGTGCGCAGCACCGCCTTGGTCTGCGGCAGGGCGTCGGCGTCCACGACGAACGCGCCACCGCGCCGGGCGACCCGGCGGGCGAGGGTCATCGCCTCGGCCGCGGCGGTCGCCTCGTCGAGCAGGGAGGCGTTGGCGATCGGCAACCCGGTGAGGTCGGCGACCATGGTCTGGAAGTTGAGCAGCGCCTCCAGCCGGCCCTGGGAGATCTCCGGCTGGTAGGGGGTGTAGGCGGTGTACCAGCCGGGGTTCTCCAGCACGTTGCGGCGGATCACCGCGGGGGTGATCGTGCCGTGGTAGCCGAGGCCGATCATCGAGGTGACCACCCGGTTGCGGGAGGCGATCCTCCGCAGCTCGGCGATCGCCTCGGTCTCGGAGACCGCGGGCGGCAGCCGCAGCGGCGTGGCCGTGCGGATCGCCTCGGGCACGGCCGCCTCGAGCAGCTCGGCGAGCGAGGCGTACCCGACCGTGCGGAGCATGCGCTCGCGCTCGGCGTCGTCAGGGCCGATGTGCCGGGTGGCGAACGGCGGTGCGGCGAGTTCGGCAAGCGGTGACCGATCGGTCATCGAGACCTCCTGAGCGGGTCGGATCCGCGCCCCTGGCCGCCGGGACCGGGCGCGTGCGGTTTTCCGTTCCCCCTCTGTCATCGGCACCTGAGAGCTTCATCCCCGGATGGTCGGGGATTTGCACCTTCGGTGAGGTGTGCCCGGCCGGGCGCACCCGCTTTCCAGAGTCGCCTCGCTCACGCGGTACGGCTGCCTGAGAGTTTCCGGGGACGTTGCTCCTTCGGCGCCGCGGCCCGGGGCCGCGGTCTCTCCCGCGTGAGGTCGTCGGCCGTCGGATGTCGGTATGCGGTTGTGTGGATCCGGATACTGCGCGACGGGTGGTGCTGCGCCCGAGGTTACCGCCCCGAGGTTACCCGGTGCGGCGTACCCGCCTGCGCCGGGCCAGCTCGTCGTCGGGGTGGTCGTCCCGCTGCGCGGGGTCGGCCACCGCGCGCTCCCCGGGCAGCTCGGCCAGCGTGCCCTCCACCTCACGCCAGATCCGGCCGAGGGCGATGCCGAACACGCCCTGGCCGCCCTGCAGCAGGTCGATCACCTCGTCCGGCGAGGTGCACTCGTACACGCTGGCCCCGTCGCTCATCAGCGTGATCTGGGCCAGGTCGGCCACCCCCCGGGTGCGCAGGTGCTGTACGGCGGTGCGGATCTGCTGCAGCGACACCCCGGTGTCGAGGAGGCGCTTGACCACCTTGAGCACGATGATGTCGCGGAAGCTGTACAGCCGCTGCGAGCCCGACCCGTTGGCCGCCCGGATGCTCGGCTGCACCAGCTCGGTGCGGGCCCAGTAGTCGAGCTGCCGGTAGGTGATCCCGGCCGCGGCGCAGGCGACCGGACCGCGGTAGCCCATGTCTTCGGGCAGCGCCGAGGGCCGCTCGTCGAACAGCAGACCCTGCTCGCCCGCGCGCTCCCGCGCCGATTCGCGCTGCGCCGGATCGGGCCGGCCGGCCGTCTTGTTCTCGCCGCTGCTGACCGCCACGCGGACCTCCGGCTTTCTCTCATCCCACGGTCTGATCTGGGGGTTCGTGAGCGACAACCGTGGTTTCACATGCACCGTAGGACCGTGACCATCCGCAGTCAACGATCCCGCTCGGCGCGTCGTGAAGCGTAAATACCCGAAATGAGCAATCCACCCGGGTGGCTTTCGCGGTGGTTCCCCCCGTTCCGCGGCCGCTCGCCGGACTCGCCGCCGGGCACGCCGGAACCCCGCGCCACGCCGATCGCCCGGCCGCCCCGCCCAGGGCGCACACCGGGCCCAACCCACGGCTCGCCGCCCCCTGCCGGCGGGCCGTACCGTCCGGCCTCAGCCGGCCCGGCCGAAGTCCTCGGGGGTGACCGTGTCGAGGAACGCGCGGAACTTCTCCACCTCGTCCTCCTGGTCGTCGGGGATGGTGACCCCCGCCTCCCGCACGACCTCCTCGGCCGCGTAGATGGTGGCCCCCGTGCGCAGGGCGAGCGCGATCGAGTCGCTCGGTCGCGCGCTCACCTCCACGCCGTTGGAGAACACCAGATCCGCGAAGAAGATGCCGTCACGCAACGCCACGATGTTCACCGTGCTCAGCCGCACGCCGAGCGCCTCGAGCACGTCCTTGAACAGGTCGTGGGTGAGCGGCCGCGGCGGCGGCTCCTCCGCCTGGGCGAGCGCGATGGCCGTCGCCTCGGTCATCCCGATCCAGATCGGCAGGTACCGATCCCCGTGCGCCTCCTTCAGCAGCACGATCGGCTGGTTCGAGGGCATCTCGACGCGAACGCCCACAACCTCCATCTGCAACACTGGCGACTCCACACTCCCTGGCCGCTCAGCACCTCTCGCTTGCGTCGCGGGAAGCCTTCGCTGGCGGCATTGCCGGTTCGCTCAGCACGCCTGCTTCGCGTTCCTTTCCCGCGGCGGACCTTCGCCGCAATTCAACCTAACACCCTCTGGGGCGATAGTGCCCCGAAGGTTGACTTACCTTCCGAGAACGCCTCGAACCCCCACACGGAGCAAAGCCGTGTGCAGGTCGAGCAGCAGCCCGGCGAGCTCGCGGGCGGACTCGTCGGCCTGGGCGGCGGCGCCGGGTTTACGGCGGCGCAGCAGCGGCGCGATCGCCTGCTCGATGAGGGCCACCTGGCGGTCGGCCGCGGCGCGGATCACCCGCAGGTGCCGGGGCTGGATGCCGAACCTGGCGAGCTCCCCGGCGGCGCGCGCGATCCGCAGCGCCTCGGCGTCGTACCGGCGGCCCTTCGGGGCGAGCAGGCCGAAGGACTCCAGTTCGTCGAGGGTGTCGCCGTCGATGCCCGCCGACCGGAGCAGCTCGTCGCGGCTGAGCCGTACCGGGACCGGCGGCGGCTGGTCGTCCAGCGGCCGGGGCCGCTGGAACTGGAAGGTGCCCTGCTCGGCGTCCTCCAGGTGGTTCTTGATCACCCGGAGGGGCAGGTAGCGGTCGCGCTGCGCGGTGAGGATGTAGCGCAGCCGCTCCACGTCGGCGTGGGTGAACTTGCGGTAGCCGGACGGGGTGCGCTGCGGCTCGATGAGCCCCTCGGCCTCCAGGAAACGGATCTTGGAGACGGTGATGTCGGGGAACTCGCCCTGCAGCAGGGCGAGCACCTCCCCGATGCTCATGTACGCCCGTGCGGCCGCCTCACCCATGGGCGTTACGCCCCTTGCTGCCCGCTCGTGAGGAAGACGAGGCGGAACTTACCGATCTGCACCTCGTCCCCGCCCTTCAGGGGATGCTCCTCGATGCGCTCCCGGTTGACGTAGGTGCCGTTGAGGCTGCCCACGTCGCGCACGGTGAACTGGCCGCCGCGCCGGTAGAACTCGGCGTGCCGGCGGGACACGGTGACGTCGTCGAGGAAGATGTCGCTCTCCGGGTGGCGGCCGGCCGTGACGAGGTCGCTGTCGAGGAGGAACCTGCTGCCGGCGTTCGGGCCGCGGAGCACGACGAGGAGCGAGGTGCCCGGCCGCAGCCCCTCGAGGGCCGACCGATCGGGCATGAGCGACTGCCCGGTGGCCTCCGCGTCCAGCGCTTCGATGCCCGCGATGGAGATCGTCGAGGTGGTGTCGCCGGGAGACTCACCGCGCAGGGCGAGAGGCGACCCGCATCTCGAACAGAAACGGGCATCCCCGGGGTTGGCATGACCGCACTGCGTGCAGTAGACGCTGGGCATCGATCGGCTCGGCCTCCTACCGCGAAGTCGCGGCTACGGTGCTGTGGGCGCGCCTCGCTTCTTCGCTTCTCAAGACTTCCTCAGACTGCGAATGCCGCAACCTACGCTGATGAGGCGCAAAGGTCAAGACGGAGTGCGGAACGACCCTTGCGATGGCCCCAAAGGTACCGCCGGAAAGGGCGGGCGGTCCATGCCGCCGCGCCGCGCACATGATCCTCCCGGCGGCCGGCACGACCGCGGGAGAGCCGAGCGCGCCGGTCGTCGATGACCCTCCGGCGCCGCCCGCCGCAGGAGACCAAGCGTTCACAGCGCTCCTCGTCCGTCGTCCGCATCCGCACCACTTTCATTGATCTTATGACACGGCGGGCGCGTGCAGTATGGGGAACCGGGCGGGTGAATTTCACCACTCGCCGCGGGCCGCGCCGCCCGGCCGGCCGCGCGGCACGCGCGCAATTCCACGCCCCAATTTACCGGCGGTTTCCGGCGGAGGTCAGGAGGATCCGGCGGCCTGCTCGACCACGGCGGCCCAGCGGTCCAGCAGGGTCTGGGCGGCGTCCACGTCGTCGGCCTCGGCCCACAGGTGGGTGACCGCCTCGGCCGGGTCGGGCAGCACCAGGGCCCAGCTTCCGTCCTCCTCCACCACCCGGACCCCGTCGGTGGTGTCGAGGGTGCGGCCCTCGGCGGCCTCCACCACCGAGCGCATCACCGCGCCCTTCGCCGCCCACGGGGTGGGCACGGTACGGCGCAGCAGCTTCGCCTCGGGGATGCGGGCGTCGATCTGGCTGAGCGACAGCCGGGTGCGCGCCACCAGCCCGAGCAGGCGGAGGAAGGCCGCGAAGCCGTCCACGGTGGGGGCGAACTCCGGCACGATGAACCCGCCCCGGCCGTCCCCCGCGAAGATCAGCGCGGGGTCGGCGGAGGCGGCCGAGGTGAGCGCGTCGAGCGCGGTGGAGGTCCACCGCACCTGCACGCCGTGGAAGCGGCACACCTGCTCGGCGACCCGGGTGGTGGTGACCGGGAGGGCGACCGTGCCGCCGCGCCGCTCGGCGGCGACGAGGTCGAGCACGACGAGCAGCGCCCGCTCGTCGCTGACCAGCTGGCCCATCTCGTCCACCAGCAGGATGCGCTCGCCCACCTGGTCGAACCGCACGCCGAACGCGGCCCGGGAGGAGCCGACGAGCTCGGCGAGGCGCTGCAGGTGGCGCCGCCGCTGGGCGAGGGTCTCGGTGGGCGCGGTGTGGTCGAGCCGGTTGTTGACGGTGAGCACCTCCACGCCCACCCGGCCGAGCAGGGCGGGCAGCACCAGCGAGGCGGTGCCCCCGGCGCAGTCCACCACGACCTTCATCCCGGCCTCGCGCACCCCGCTCATGTCCACGCACCGCACCAGCGCGTCGACGTACTTCTCCACCGCGCGCGGCGGGAAGCGCAGCTCGGCGATCTCCCCGGGGAAGGCGCGCCGGTACTCCTGGCGGGAGAAGATCCGCTCCAGCTTGCGCTGGGCGGCCCGGGACAGGTCGGCCCCGTTGCCGTCGAGGAACACGATGTCCACGCTCTGCGGGTCGCCGGGCGTGGTGCGCAGCGCCACGCCGCCCGCGACGTTCTCGGCGGCGGTGTGGAACCGGGTCACCGGGAGCGGGGCGGCCTCCAGGTCGAGCACGTTGATCGCGCCGGCGGTGAGCGCGCCGATCACCGCCCGCTTCAGGGCGCGGGCCGCCCGGGAGGTGTCCCGGGAGGTGACCACGGTGTCGCCCTTCTTCAGCATGGAGGCGTACGCGGTGGCGAGCCGTACGCAGTGCTCGGGGGTGATCTCGACGTTGACCAGGCCGGAGACGCCGCGCGGGCCGAACAGGTTGCGGCGGCCGCGGGACTCCCAGATCACGCTGGTGTTGACCACCGCGCCGGCCTCGATCGTCTTGAACGGGTAGATCTTCACCCCGGAGGAGACGTACGCCTCGGCCTCGACCACGCACTCGTCGCCGACGACCGCGCTCTCCTCGATCCGGGCCGAGCTCATCACGTCGGTGTTCTTGCCGATCACGCAGCCGCGCAGGGTGGCGCCCGGGCCGATGTAGACGTTGTCGTGGATCACCGCGCGGTGCACCAGCGCGCCGCCCTTCACCACGACGTTGCTGCCGAGCACGGTGTACTCGCGCAGCTCGGCCCCGGCCTCGACCTTGGCGTAGTCGCCGACGTAGAGCGGGCCCTTGAGGATCGCCTCGGGGTCGATCGAGGCGCCCTCGGCCACCCACACCCCGGGGGACAGCTCGAACGCGTCGAACTCCAGGCGCACCCGGCCGGACAGCGCGTCGGCCTGGGCCCGCAGGTAGCTCTCGTGGGTGCCGACGTCCTCCCAGTAGCCGTCGGCGACGTACCCGTACAGCGGGGCGCCGCGCGCCAGCAGGCGGGGGAAGACGTCGGCGGACCAGTCGACCGGCCGGTCGGTGGCCACCTCGTCGAGCACCTCCGGCTCCATCACGTAGATGCCGGTGTTGACGGTGTCCGAGAACACCTGGCCCCAGGTGGGCTTCTCCAGGAAACGCTGCACCCGGCCCTGCTCGTCGACGATGATGATCCCGAACTCCAGCGGGTTGGGCACGCGCTTGAGGCCGATGGTGACCAGCGCGCCGTTCTCCCGGTGGAACCGGATCATGTCGGTGAGGTCGATGTCGGTGAGCGCGTCGCCGGAGATGACGAGGAAGCGGTCGTCGCGGAGCCGGTCGGCGGCGTTCCGCACGCTCCCGGCGGTGCCGAGCGGCATCTCCTCGGTGGCGTAGTGGAGCGTCATGCCGAGCTCCTCGCCGTCGCCGAAGTAGTTGCGGATCAGCGCGGCGAGGAACTGCACGGTGACGACCGTCTCGGTGAGGCCGTGGCGGCGCAGCAGCCGCAGCACGTGCTCCATGATGGGGCGGTTGATCACGGGCAGCAGCGGCTTGGGCTGGTTGGCGGTCATCGGCCGCAGCCGCGTCCCCTCACCGCCCGCCATCACGACGGCCTTCAACGGGTCACCCTCCGGTGGTCTGCACCTCGCCGCGCCCGCGGCCGCGCCGCTCGCCGCCCGCGTCCGCATACGCCGCGATGAGCCGGCGTACCTGTACGACATACAACACCCCGGCCCACCAATACAGACCTGTTCCCCAGATGGCGAAGGCCCAGCCGAGCACCCGGGCGGGCTCGGCGTACCAGCCGTCGTGGCCGGCGAGGAACAGCAGCGGGAAGGCGTACAGCAGGCTCGCGGTGCCCGCCTTGCCGACGAAGTGCACCGGCAGCGCCGGGCCGTACCCGAGCCTGCGCAGCACCGGGGGGATCCACAGCAGGAAGGCGTCGCGCGCCACCACGGCGGCCGCGAGCCACCACGGGATGATCCCGCGCAGGGTGAGGCCGGCGAGGGTGGCGAGGATGTAGAGCCGGTCGGCGAGCGGGTCGAGCAGCCGGCCGATCCTGCTCACCTGGTTCCAGGCGCGGGCGAGACGGCCGTCGAGCCAGTCGGACAGGCCGGCGAGGATGAGCACGAGCACCGCCCACACGTCCGCCTGCGGCCCGAGGACCAGCCACAGGAACAGGGGGACGCCGAGCAGGCGGAGCAGGCTCAGCACGTTCGGGATCGTCCACACTCGGTCTTCCGCGCCAGTCACAGCTCGACCCTATAAGGTCCGCTCCGGCGCGCCCGCGCAGGTGAAGGGCGCCGCCGCCGGAGACCCGGGCCCCGGGCGGTCCCGCCGCGGAGGGGCGGGGAAACGGACAGCGATAAAGATCTGCTCGCAAATAAGCACAGCAATGCGCGCGGAGCGGCGATCGACGCAAAGGACGGCAGGGCGACCAGAACAGTTATCTGCGGGAACCAATCCGAAATCGGCGCCGATCCCCCTACCGTACGGCCATGGCGTCGGAAGCAGCCTTCTTCCTCGGACAGTTCCTCCGCTCCCCCGTCACCACGGGCGCGATCATGCCGAGCTCGCGGTACCTGGCGGCGGCGGTGGCCACGCCGATCCTGGAGCGCGGCGATCCGGTCGTGGTCGAGCTGGGGCCCGGCACCGGCCCGTTCACCGCGGAGATCCAGCGCCGGCTGGGCGGGCGCGGGCGGCACATCGCCGTGGAGATCAACCCGCGGCTCGCCCGCCGCCTGGCGGAGCGGCATCCGCAGGTCGAGCTCGTGGTGGACGACGCGGCGCGGCTGCCGCACCTGCTCGCCGAGCGCGGGGTTCCGGCCGCGGACGTGATCGTCAGCGGGCTGCCGTGGGCGTCGTTCACCGCGGGGGTGCAGGCCCGGCTGCTCGACGCCGTGCTCCGCGCGATGCGGCCGGACGGGGCGTTCACCACCTTCTCCTACGCGCACGCCCGCCCGCTCGCCCCGGCGATCCGGTTCCGGCACCGGCTGCACGCCGCGTTCGAGGAGGTGGTGCCGGGCCGTACCATCTGGCGGAACCTGCCCCCGGCGTTCGTCTACCACGCCCGCCGGCCCCGGGCGGCGCCGGTGACCTGAGCCCGGCGCGCGGGGCTATGCAGCGGCCTCGACGAGGGCCGCGAACAGGCCGAGGTCGCCGCCGCGCTCGGGGTGCCACTGCACGCCGACGGCGAACCGGTGTCCCCGCAGCTCGATGCCCTCGACGATCCGGTCGTCGGCCCAGGCCACGGCGAGCACGTCGGCGCCGAGCCGGTTGATCGCCTGGTGGTGCCGGAACGCGATCTCGGCGCGGTCGCCGTACACCTTGCCGAGCCTGCTCGACACGCTCACCGTGAGCGCGTGCGGCGCCGCGGCGGCGTGCCGGTCGTGCCCCACCGTGTCAGGCAGCCAGCGGATGAGGGAGCCGCCCTGGGCCACGTTGAGCACGTGCATGCCGCGGTCGATGGCGAGGATGGGCAGGCCGGCCTCGACGGCGGCGCGGCACAGCGCGAGCTCGAAGAAGTCCCGGTGCGGCTGCGGCTCGGGGACGCGATCGTCCCTGGCCTCGCCGTAGGTGGCCGGGTCGACCTCGACGCCGCCGGCGAGGACGATGCCGTCGAGCCCGCGCAGGTAGTCGTCGATTCCCCCGGTGCCGAGCGGGGGGAGGATCACCGGCGCGCCCCCGGTCTTCTCCACGGCCTGCGCGTACGCGGGCGGGGACAGCACCGCCTCGCGGACCCAGGTGCCCCAGCGGGCGGCTTCGAGGTAGGCGGTGACACCGATGAGCGGTCGAGGCATGGGGTCTCCCAGTGGTTCACGCGCGGAACGCCACCCGGATCTCGGCTCCGGCACGGCGCCTGCCGGGCAACGCACCCATCATGGCGCACACCTTTTCCCAAATGTCACTCTTCTCGCGCTTTTTCCCAGCCCTTTCCCTCGGTTCCCGGCGGGCCGCCGCCCCGGCCGTTCCCCGAGGCCGGGTACGGCCAGGCCGGGAGCGCCCCGGGCCCGTTCCCGGCCCGCGCCGGCCCACCCGGCCGCCGCGGCACGCCGCACCGCCGCCCGAACATGAAACAAGAAAATTAGTCGCCTTTCTTTGTCAGGACGCGTCCCGGTAGCGGAGAGTTCATTCGCGGAATCAGATCCCCCACTACCGGACGCAGAAATTCACCCCGTTTCCCCCTGGTGCGTGCCGCGGCGTTCGGAAACGTGAAAGACTCGCCTCCAGGCGACCGGACGTGCCGGGATGTGAGAGATGTCCGTGATTCAGGCCGCCGGAAATGCACAGGGATCGGATATTCCCGATCGTGGGGGTCGTGGTGTGAAATGCCGCTGCAGCCACATCTGTTGAAGGAGAGCTTCGCGTACCTCGAACCCGTGGCGGACAAGGCCATGGCCTATCTCTACGGCCGCCTTTTCGCGGCGAAACCACAGCTTCGCGGCATGTTTCCCCCGGCCATGGACGTCCAGCGCGACCGGATGTTCCAGGCGCTCGCCCGGATCGTGCGCAGCGCCGACAGCCCCGAGGAGCTCGCCTCCTACCTGGCCGGGCTCGGCCGCGGGCACCGGCTGTACGGCGTGCTCCCCGAGCACTACGCGGCGATGGGCGAGGCGCTGCTCGCCACGCTGCGGCGGTTCGCCGCCGAGACCTGGTCGCCCGAGGTCGAGGCGGCCTGGACGGCGGCGTTCGACCTGGTGGCGAAGCGGATGATCGAGGCGGCGGACGCCGGGCCGGACGACCCGCCCGCCTGGTGGCTCGCCGAGGTTATCGGCCACGAGCGCCGCACCCGGGACATCGCGGTGCTCACGCTGCGCCCGGAGCGCCCGCTCGCCTTCCGGCCCGGCCAGTACGTGAACGTGCAGAGCGCGCGCTGGCCGCGGGTGTGGCGCAGCTACTCGATCGCGAACGCGCCCCGCCCGGACAACACGATCCGGCTGCACGTGCGGGCGCTGCCCGGCGGCTGGGTGTCCACCGCGCTCGTCGCGCACACCCGGGTCGGCGACACGATCATGCTCGGCCCGCCGATGGGCGCGATGGGCCCGCCCGAGGGGGACCGCGCCGTGCTCGCCGTGGCGGGCGGCACCGGGCTCGCCCCGCTCAAGGCGATCATCGAGCACCTCGCGGACAGCGGCCGCGCCCCGGAGATCCTGCTGCTGCACGGGGCGCGCACCGCGGCCGAGCTGTACGACCTGGCCGACCTGTCCAAGCTGGCGGGCCGCTGCCGACGGCTGCGGGTGGTGCCGGTGGCCGAGGAGCCCGGGTACACCGGCGCCCGGGGCCGGTTGCCCGACGTCGTGGCGCGGCTGGACCGGATCGCCGACCACGAGGCGTTCGTGTGCGGCCCGGCCCGCATGGTCGACCTCACCGTGCAGCGGCTCCGCCAGGCCGGCGTGCCGCCGTCGCGGATCCACCGCGACGTCGTCGTACCCGCATAGCCCCAGCCCGCGTGGCACGCCGGCACGCCCCGCCGCCCCGGCCCCCGCGGCCGGGGCGGCGCGGGGGCCGTTAGAGTGGCGGAGCGTGAGCAACGGGGTGGCAGCACGGGGAGGCGACGCGGTGAGCGCCGTGACGAACGCCGAGGAGATCGACGGCATCCGGTTCCGCAGCGACATGACGGTCGAACTGGTCAAGCACGCCGCCTCCGACGCGGACGTGATCTGGGCGGCTCGGGTCTCGACCAAGGGCGAGAGCTCGCTGGAGGAGCTCGAGCGCGACCCGGAGCGGTCGAAGGGGCTCATCCGGTTCCTCATGCGGGACCGGCACGGCACGCCGTTCGAGCACTCCTCGATGACCTTCTACGTGCGGGCGCCGATCTTCGTGTTCCGCGAGTTCATGCGGCACCGCACGTTCAGCTACAACGAGGAGTCCGGCCGCTACCGCAAGCTGCAGCCGGAGTTCTACGTGCCCGCGCCCGACCGCAAGCTGGTCCAGGTGGGCAAGCCGGGCAAGTACGAGTTCGTCGAGGGCACCGAGGAGCAGTACCGGCTCGTCGTCGAGGCGACCAAGCGCAGTTGCCGCCAGGCGTACGCGGCGTACCTGGAGATGCTCGAGGCGGGCGTCGCCCGCGAGGTGGCGCGCGGCGTGCTCCCGGTGAACCTCTACTCCTCGATGTACGCGACCTGCAACGCCCGGGCGCTCATGCACTTCCTGTCGCTGCGCACCCGGCGTGAGGGCTCGGCGTTCCCCTCCTTCCCGCAGCGGGAGATCGAGATGGTCGCCGAGCAGATGGAGGCGCTGTGGGCGCGGCTGATGCCGATCACCTACGAGGCGTTCCAGGCGGCGGGGCGGGTCGCCCCCTGACGCCCGGGCGGGCCGCGCCACCGCCTTTACAAGTAGATCCGGTACGGCGGGCGGCGCGGCGGCCTACAGCCGGTAGAGGCGGCGGGCGTTGCCGGAGCCGATCATGTGGATGATCCGGGCGGCGTCCGCCGGGCTCCACTCGCCCCGGTCGAGCCGGGCCGCGGCGGCGCGGGCGAGGCCGCGGCGGTGGAACACCGCGGCCAGGTGGCACATCTCCGCCACGCCCCGGCACGCCGAGCCGAACAGCACCTTGTGGAACGGGGCGAGCTCGAGCACCTCGCCGATGATCGCGGCCGACCCGGCGCCGGCGTGCGCGAGCGTGGGCCCGACGTCCACGTAGACGTGCGGGAGCACCGCGGCGAGGTGGGCGGCGTGCCGGTGGTACGGGTAGCAGCCGACGAGGATCACCGGCACCCCGGCGGGCCGCACCGCGCGCAGGAACCCGGTCAGCGGCGCGGGGTCGGTGCCGCCCGGGTCGGCCTCCGGGTCGCCGTGGCCGGTGACGATCTGTAGCGGCAGGCCGCGGTCGCGGGCGACGTCCACCGCGGTCCACAGCAGGTGCGCCACGAGCACCGGGTCGGCGAGCGGCGTCTTGGGGTCGGCGAGGCGGCGCCCCGCGGCGGCGATCACGGCCGCCCGGGCGGGCCGGTCCGGGCCGAGGTAGTGGCCGTGGCGGCAGGCGGAGACCGTCTTCAGGCCGACCGCGCGGGCCGACCGCGTGGCGAGCTCGTCGAACAGCCGCCCCAGGTACTCCACGGCCGCCGGGCCCTCCTCGGCGACCGCGCGCTCGACCTCCTCGACGCGCACGATCTCGTCCGCGGCGGCCCCGCCGTACCGGCCCATCTCGGCGAGCGAGAGCATCTCCGGCCCGGCCTCGGCGGTGTCGACGAGGAACGCCACCACCCCGGCCGCGGACAGCAGCCGCCGGTTCACCTCGGCCGCGCCCAGCTCGGCGCGGGCGGCGAGGTAGACCGCCGGGCTCACGTGCGGCTCCAGGCCGAGCACCGGCCCGCACCAGCGGCGGATCGCCGTCCCGGCCGGGCTGTCGAAGTGCGTGGTGCCGGGCGGCGCGGGCGCGCCGGACCGGCTGATCAGCGGCTCGAACTGGGCGCGCACCAGGTCGTCGCGCCGGACCGGGTGGCTGTGGTGGTCGAACAGCGGCGCGAGCAGCGCCTCGCGGACGGTCTCCGGCAGCCGTTCCGCGACCACGTCGTCCGCGGTCAATCCCCCACCTCGCCCTTCCGCCCGTCTCGGCGCGCGGCGGTCGCGCGCCGGTCGCCGGTGCGGAGCGCGGCCGCGCGGGCCCGGTCCGCCGCACGGCCGGTGCGGGCGCGCCCCACGCCGCGGAGAGGGGCCGCCGCGCGGGGGCGCGCCCGCCGAGGTGCTCCGCCTCGGTCCCTCGGGACGACGACTCTACGGGCCCGCCGGGGCGCGGGAGTCCGGGTTGGACGGGTCTTTACGCTGCCCGTCCGCGCCCGCCGCGGGCCCGCCGGCCGCCACCGCACCGGCCGGCGGGCGCGGGCTCAGCCGCGGGCGAGCCGCAGCACGTTGGCGATGATCTTCGCCCCGGCGCCGCCCTTGGTGGTGAGGATCGACTCGGGGTGGAACTGCACGGCGAAGCGCCGGTTCGCCGGGTCCTCGATCGCCATCACGGCCTCGTCGGGCGTGATCGCGGTGACCTCGAAGCCCTTCACGCCGGGCCGCTTGGCGTGCAGCGAGTGGTAGCGGGCCGCGACGAACTCGTCCGGCAGGCCGTCGAGCAGCACCCCGCCGCCGAGCCGGCGCACCCGGCCCCGCTTGCCGTGCTCGGGCTCGGGCAGCAGCTCGAGCGTGCCGCCCGCGTGCTCGACCATCGCCTGCAGGCCGAGGCAGACGCCGAACACCGGCAGCTTGCGGCCGTAGACCACGTCGAGCAGCGCCGAGGTGCCGAAGTCGGACGGCCAGCCGGGGCCGGGTGAGAGCACCACGAGGCCGGGGCCGATCTCGTCGATCATCTCGATCGGGAAGCCGTGCCGCAGCGTGGTCACGTCGGCGCCCTGCTGCCGGAAGTAGTCGGCGAGCGTGTTGACGAAGGAGTCCTCGTAGTCGACGAGCAGCACCTTCATGCCGTCGCCGGGGCGCTCGGTCACGGTGGCGGCCGCGGCCTCCTGGGCCGCCTCCCCGTGGCGGCCGCGCTCCACGGCGGCGAGGGCGCCGAGCAGGGCGCTCGCCTTCAGCTCGGTCTCCCGCTCCTCGGCGGCCGGGTCGGAGTCGTACAGCAGCGTCGCGCCCGCCCGCACCGTGGCGACGCCGCCGCGGATCTGCGCGGTGCGCAGGGTGAGGCCGGTGTTCATCGAGCCGTCGAAGCCGATGTAGCCGACCGCGCCGCCGTACCAGCGGCGGGGGGTGGGCTCGTGGTCCTCGATGAACTGCATCGCCCAGTTCTTCGGCGCGCCGGTGACGGTGACCGCCCACATGTGGGTGAGGAACGCGTCGAGCGCGTCGAACTCGGGGCGCAGCCGCCCCTCGATGTGGTCGACGGTGTGGATGAGCCGCGAGTACATCTCGATCTGGCGGCGGCCGATCACCCGGACCGTGCCCGGCACGCAGATGCGGGACTTGTCGTTGCGGTCGACGTCGGTGCACATGGTCAGCTCGGACTCCTCCTTGACCGAGCTGAGCAGGGTGCGGATCGCGTCGGCGTCCTCGACCGGGTTGGCGCCGCGGGCGATCGTGCCGGAGATCGGGCAGGTCTCCACCCGGTCGCCCTGGACCCGCACGTACATCTCGGGCGAGGCGCCGACCAGGTGCTCGCCGTCGCCGAGGTTGAACAGGAACTCGTACGGCGCGGGGTTGCTGGTGCGCAGGCCGCGGTAGAACGCGGTCGGGTCGGCGCAGGGGGCGTGGAAGACCTGGCCGGGCACGACCTCGAACAGGTCGCCGCGCTTGAACCGCTCCTTGGCCTCCTCGACGACCTTGGCGTACTCCCCCTTCCTCGGGTTCGGCGGGATCTCGTCCGGCACCGGGGGCAGCGGGATCGTCTCGCCGGTGCGCTCCAGGCCGCGCGTGGAGACCCCGTCCACGGTGAACTCGTAGCGGTACTCCTTGCTGGTCTCCCGCTTGCGGTCGATCACCATGATCCGGTCGGGCAGGTGCAGCACGAGGTCGCGCTGGTCGGCGGGCCGCTCCCGGGCGAGCCGTACCGGCTCGAACTGGAAGGCGAGGTCGTAGCCGAACGCGCCGTACAGGCCGAGGTGGGCGTCCGGGCCGGCGAACGCCGCGATCACCTCGCGGATCGCGGTGAACACCGTCGGGCGGCGGCTGCGCATCTCCTCGGGGAGGATGTCCTCGCTCTCCGGGATGTACACCTCGACGTGGTCCTCGGTGGGCTCACCGGTGGGCTTGCCCGCGTTGAGCAGGCAGGAGGTCACCACCGGGAGCACCACCCGGCCGCGGTCGTTGAGCGCCCGCGCGCCGATCCGGCGGCCCCGCGCGACGATCTCCAGGCAGGGATCGACGTACGCCAGGTGCCACCGGCTGTACCGGCCGGGGTACTCCATGCCGGAGGAGAGCACTCCGCCGCGCCGCTCCCCCAGGGTGTCGACGACCTCCTCGAGGACCGACTCCGGCACGTCGCGGACCTCTACCTCGACGCCGACTCCACCCGCGGTGGTATATCCGCTCGTCTCCATTCCGTCACCCCTGCGTCGTCTCGGTGATCGGCTGACGCCTGGATGGCGGACACGAAAAAGGGCCGCCCGTCCAGGCGGCCGTCTGGCTCATGTGGATGCGAAACCAACGCCGCCTAGAAGCGGCGCCACCACTGCCGGTACGGATGGTTTCGCATGGCCTGCATGCTAGCGAGCGGGGGCGCACGCGGCAACACGGACACACCCGCGCCTCAGCGGCGTCCAGCGCCCCGGAACCCGTCGCGCGCCGGGATGACCGCCGGAGGAGTCAAGCACGCCGAAAATACTCTTTTGAGCATTTAGACCAATTTCGTACGGCGATGCCCGCGTTTCCGGGCATGCCGGAACCGCCGGAATGCGCGCGAGTGCGGACCGAGCTCTGATCGGCCGCTGAACCTCCCGCGACCGGCCGCTGACCCCGCGCGGGGGAAGAACAACGGTGCCGGTCCGGCCCGGGACCGTTGCGCGACGCGGACCGGGCCGGCACGGCGCGCGGAGACCGGCCGCCACGGCGGCCACCGGCCCCGGCGGTCCGGCCGGTCGCCCGTTACGACCGGTATATCATCTGTCACAACAGGTATACCAGCGAATGGCAAACGGTCGCCGACGGGGAGGGCCCATGCCAGGGGCGGCGCACCGGGTCATCGTCAGACGCGACCTGCCGGTGCCCATGCGGGACGGTGTGACGCTGCTCGCCGACCGCTACATCCCGGCCGGGGTGGTCCGGCCGCCCACGATCCTCATCCGCTCGCCGTACGGCAGGCGCGGCGCGATCGGCCTCGCCTACGGATGGGCGTTCGCCCGGCGCGGCTTCCAGGTGGTGCTGCAGAGCTGCCGGGGCACGTTCGGCTCCGGCGGCGAGCCCGACCCGCTCGACGAGCACGAGGACGGCATGGCCACGGTGGAGTGGCTGCGCTCGCGGCCGTGGTACGGCGGGCGGTTCGCGATGCACGGGCCGAGCTACCTCGGCTACACCCAGTGGGCGGTCGCGCCGTACGCCCGCGACCTCGCCGCGATGGCCGTGCAGGTCGCCGCCTCGCAGTTCCGCGACGCCGCCTACGTCGGCGGGTCGTTCGCCCTTGAGTCGTCGCTGATCTGGACCACGCTCGCCGCCGGGCTCGGCGGGCCGCTGGGCCGGGCGCGGGCGCTGCTCGCCCCGCACCGCACCCGGCGGGCGGTGCGCACCGGGCGGCCGGTGAGCGAGCTCGACCTGCTGTGCGCGGGGCGGCCGCTGCCGTTCTTCCGCCAGCTGCTCACCCACCACGCCGACCCGTCCGCGCCGTACTGGCGCAAGCGGGACTTCTCCCCCCACGTGGGTGAGGTCGAGGCGGCGGTGACCATGCTCGCCGGGTGGTACGACGTGTTCCTGCCCTGGCAGATCAAGGACTACCTGGCGCTGCGCGCGGCCGGGCGGCGGCCGTACCTCACCATCGGGCCCTGGTACCACCTCGACGTGCGGCACTGGCCGGTGGCGCACGCCGAGGCCGTCGCCTGGTTCCGCGCCCACCTGCTCGGCGACGCCTCCGGCCTGCGCGCCAACCCGGTGCGGCTGTACGTCACCGGCGCGGGCGAGTGGCAGGACCACCCCGACTGGCCGGTGCCCGGCATGCGGCCGGCCCGCTGGCACCTGCAGCCGGGCTTCGCCCTCGCCGAGGCGAACCCGGCGGACTCCGCGCCGGACCGGTTCCGGTACGACCCGCGCTCGCCCACCCCGGTGATCGGCGGCCCGGTGCTCGTCGGCAACTCCGAGCCGCGGGACAACCGGCCGCTCGAGGCCCGGCCGGACGTGCTCGTCTACACCTCCCCGGCGCTGGGTGCGGACGTGGAGGCGATCGGCCCGGTGACCGCCGAGGTGTTCGTACGGCCCAGCCGGGAGCACGCCGACGTGGTGGTGCGGGTGTGCGACGTGCACCCCGACGGGCGGTCGCTCAACGTGTGCGAGGGGGTGCGGCGGCTCGCCCCCGGGGTGGCCCCGCCGGACGCGGACGGGGTGCGCCGGGTGCAGGTGGAGCTGTGGCCGATCGGGCACCGGTTCCGCCGCGGGCACCGGATCCGGGTGCACGTGGCGGGCGGGGCCTACCCGCGCATCGCCCGCAACACCGGGACCGGCGAGCCGCTGCTGCGCGACGGCGGCGCCATGGTCCCCACCGAGCTGGAGGTCTTCCACGACCCGCGGCGGCCGTCGGCGGTCATCCTGCCCGTGGTGCCGCGCTGAGCCCCGCCCGGTCCCGCGGGCGGGCGCGCCGGCGGAAAGTTTCACCACTGTTCCTCGCGCCGAGCAATGACGGTTTGTGATACCGGCTCGGGGATCTGTCCTGACCGGCGACTTTCGGGCGATGCACCGGAAGGGCTTACCTTTTCCCTTCTTGGGTGGATTAGGATTGGTGCCCTCCGCGATTTTCGACACACATCACGATGGGGACGAGGTGACCGGCCCGGATATTCAGCGGTGGGCGGGAAACCTGCCTCCGGACACGTCCGACTTAATCGGACGCGACGGTGAGCTGACCGAAATAACCCGGCTCCTGGCCGGCGCCCGGCTGGTGACGCTGACCGGAATGCGGGGAATCGGAAAAACCTGCCTCGCCCGTGCCGCCGCCGCGCCGGCGCGCCGGCACTTCGCGCACGGCGCCTGGTTCGTCGAGGTCTGCGGCCAGACCGACCCGGAGCTGCTGCCCCACGTGGTGCTGCGCCCGCTCCGCGCCCAGGACCAGTCGGCCCGGCCCGCCGAGGAGGCGCTCGCCGACTACCTCGCGGACAAGCGGATGCTGATCGTGCTCGACCTGCTCGACGCGACCGACGAGCTCACCGGCGCCTGCGCCACGCTGGTGGGGAACCTGCTGCGGGCCGCGCCGTACCTGCACGTGCTCGTCACCGCGCCCGCGCCGCTCGGCGTGCCCGGCGAACAGGTCCGGCCGGTGCCGCCGCTCGACCTGCCCGCGCCCGGCGCCGACCCCCGCCAGGCCGCGGCGATGCGGCTGCTGCTCGCGCGCGCCCGCGCCGCCGCGGGCGTCCCCGACCCGGACGAGGCGGACGGCGGGGCCGGGGGCACGGCCGGCGCGCCCGACGGCCGGTGGGACCCGGACGACCTCGCGGAGCTGTGCCGCATGCTCGGCGGCGTCCCGCTCGCGATCGAGCTGGCGGCCGCCCGGCTCGCCGGCCTGTCCGCGAAGGTCGCGGTGGACGGGCTCGGCGGCTGGATCGCGCGGCACGAGGACTCGCCGGGCGTGATCACCCCGGAGGGGCGGCTGCGCGCCGTGATCGACTGGACCCACGAGCTGTGCGAGCCGGCCGAGCGGCGGCTGTGGGCCGAGCTGTCGGTGTTCTCCGTGTGCTTCGACGCGCAGGCGGCCGAGTACGTGCACCGCGGCGGCGGGGCGCGGGCGGACGCGCCCGTGCCGCTCGACGGGCTGGTCCGGGCCGGGCTCGTGGTCCCCGAACGCGTCGACGCCGACGAGCCGCGCTACCGCGTCCCGGCCGCGGTCGCCGCGCACGGGCGGGAGCGGCTGCGCGAGCGCGGCGAGGAGTCGATCGTGCGGGAGCGGCACCGGGACTTCTACCTGCGCCGGGCCCGCGACGGCGAGGTGGCCTGGGCGGGCCGCGCCCAGTTCGAGTGGTACCGGCGGCTCGTCCACGACCTGCCCAACCTCCGTGTGGCGCTCCGCTACTGCCTGCGCCGCCCGGCCGAGCACGAGCAGGGCCTGCTGATGGCCTGCTCGCTGTGGTACCTGTGGCTCGCCGCCGGGCTCGTCCGGGAGGGCCGCCACTACCTCGAGCGGTTCCTGAAGGTGGCGACCGCCCCGTCGGCGACCCGCACCAGGGCGCTGTGGGTGTGCGCGGCCGTCGCCGCGACCCAGGGCGACCTCGAGCAGGCGCGCAGGCACGCCCACACGTGCGTGTCCCGGGCCGAGCACGAGCGCGACCTCGCCGCCGCCGGGTACGGCAGGCACGTGCTGGGCACGGTCGCCCTGCTCGAGCACGACGACCAGACCGCGATCAACCGGCTGACCGAGGCCATCGGGTGGCACCGCGCCACCGGCGAGCTCACCCCCGGGCTGCTCGTCGGCCTGCCGCAGCTCGCGGTCGTCTACGACCGCGCCGGCGAGCGGCAGCAGGCCAGGGACCTGCTCAACGAGGCGATCACCACCTGCAACGAGGCCGGTGAGCTGTGGGCGCGCAGCATCGCGGTGCACGTGCTGGGCGTGGTGGACTACGGGGCCGGGGATCTCGACGCGGCCTGGGCGCACGCCCGCGACGCGCTGCGCACCAAGCGGGTGTTCGGCGACGTGGCCGGCATCGCGATGTGCCTGGAGCTGCTCGCCTGGGTGTCGGCGAAGCGCGGGGACGCGGTGCGGGCCGCCCGCCTGCTCGGGGCGGCGCAGGAGAACTGGAGCCTGTACGGCCTGTCCCACGCCGGCCACGTCGGCGACATGCCGCAGCACCACGAGTGCGAGCGGATCACGCGGCGGGCCCTCGGCGAGGCCGCCTTCGCGGCGGCGTTCGAGGAGGGCAGAGGGCTCGACCTGAGCGACGCGATCGCCTACGCGCTCGGCGAGGCCGTCCCCGGGATGCCCGGCCGCAGGGGCTAGCGCGGCCCGCGCTCCGGCCGGGCCCGTTCCAGCCTGATGCGGGGAAATACCGGTGAAATCACGTTTCGGCCGCCTTGTGAGGGCATGTCGATAGATGTGCCTTCAAGGAGGTGGCATGGAGGTGATCATCACGGTGCGGCTTCCCCGGGACGCCGCGAGCGTTCCGGTGATCAGGGGTATCCTCAACGCGGCGCTCCGGGTGATCGGAGTCGCCCCGCAGGTTCGTGACGACATCCAGCTCATGCTCGCCGAGGCCTGCACCAACGTCGTGCTGCACGCGCGGGCCGCCGACGAGTACGACGTGACCGCGCGGGTCTGCGAGGACCTGTGCGTGCTCAAGGTGACCGACCAGGGCGGCGGGCTCATCGACGAGTCCGTCCCGGCGGCCGCGGGCCTCGCCGAGACCGGGCGCGGCCTGAAGATCATGGAGGACCTGGCGGACGCCATGCTCGTGGCGAATTTCCCGGAGAGAGGGCTGAGCGTCCATTTGGAAAAGGTCCTGCAGTTCGCCCCGGACGCGCTCGGGGAAAGGCTGCAGGTGGCATCCGCGAATGGGGCGAACACGCACCTGAGGCGGTAACCCGCACACGGCGGGAGGAAACCCGAGGAACGGGGCCGGCACCGCGGGGAAAACGCCGAGCCCGGGCGGGCGGGGGCGACCTGGGGAATTTCCGGCCCGCACGGCGAGGTGACGCGACACCGCGGGGTGTCCGGACGACAGGCAGGCCGTACGGCATCCGGGCGGAAACGGTCCGGCGCGCGCCGCGCCGTCGCGGACGCGCCGCCGACCGCGGGCCGCACGGCCGGTGAGATCAGACGAGCAGGGGAATCGTGACCGCGGCGCCGTTCGCCGGCGCGCCGGTCATGGTGTCGAGGCGGCGCAGGATCACGCCCTCCCGGAGCGCCCACGGGCACAGCTCCAGCTCGGGCAGCTCGAACAGGTCCATGGCGGCGTCCGCGACGATCGCCCCGGCGAGCAGCTGCGGGGCGCGGGCCGCCGACACGCCGGGCAGCTGGGCGCGCTCGGCCGCGGGCATGCGCGCCAGCCGCGCGGTCCACTCGCGCAGGTCGTCCCGGCGCAGCACCCGCTTGACGTAGGGCCCCTCGGCGGAGGGCGCGGCCCCGGTGATCCGGGCGAGCTGGCGGAACGTCTTGGAGGTGGCCACCGCGTGGTCGGGCCGGCCGTACCGCAGGATGCCGCCCGCGACCCGGCCGAGCTCGGCGCGGACGTACCGCCGCAGCCGCCGTACCTCCTCCTCCGGCGGCGGGTCGGCGGTGAGGTGGGTGCGGGTGAGCCGCCCGGCGCCGAGCGGCAGCGAGACGGCGGCGTCCGGGTCCTCGTCGATGCCGGTGGCGAGCTCGAGCGAGCCGCCGCCGATGTCCACCACGAGCAGCCGCCCGGAGGACCAGCCGAACCAGCGGCGCACCGCGAGGAAGGTGAGCCGCGCCTCGGCCTCCCCCGGCAGCACCGGGATCTCCAGCCCGGTGCCGGCGGCGATGCGTGCGAGCACCTCCGGCCCGTTGGCGGCGTCCCGCAGCGCCGAGGTGGCGAAGGCGAGCAGGTCCTCCACGCCCTTGTCCTCGGCGATGCGCAGCCCGTGCTCGATCGCCTCGCGCAGCCGCCGCTCGCCCTCGGCCGACAGCCGCTCGCCGTCCGCCATGTGCTCGGCGAGCCGCAGCTCGGACTTGTGGGAGTACGCCGCCAGCGGGCGGGCGCCCGGGTGGGCGTCGACCACGAGCATGTGGACCGTGTTGGAGCCCACGTCGAGTACGCCAAGTCTCATATGCGCAACGTACTACCCGCGCGCCCGCCGCCGATGTCCCCGGGCGGGGCGCGCCGCCTAACCCCCGAGGACGGCGATCAGGACCCCGACCGCCACGAAGATCAGGCCGAACGCCGCGAAGAGGACGCCGTGCAGGCCGCCCCTGCCCGAAAGCCGGTCGACGCGCACCTTGCCGGGGTCGGCCGGGTCGTAGAGCACGTACACCGCCTCGCCGACGAAGCCCACCGGCGGGAAGGAGGCGAAGACCGACTTCGCCTCGACCGGCGTCCCGTCGAGCGTGGTGAACGCGACCACCGGCCGGTACAGCGTGCTGGAACCGCCGCCCGAGAAACTGCTCAACTCCACGATCCGGCCGGGCACCCGTACCGCCCGGCGCCGGAA
Source organism: Thermopolyspora flexuosa (assembly GCF_006716785.1). NCBI lineage: Bacteria > Bacillati > Actinomycetota > Actinomycetes > Streptosporangiales > Streptosporangiaceae > Thermopolyspora > Thermopolyspora flexuosa. Next base: position 2,733,394 of record NZ_VFPQ01000001.1, read on the forward strand.
CCGCCGGGCGTTGACCACGATCCACGTCCCGGCGATCACGCACGCGAGCCCGGAGAGGCCGAAGATGAGAGCGGTCTGGTACGGCTCAGGCACCACCTGCTCACTCCCGATGGCGTGGCGGCGGGTGCCGCCCGTGCCGCGGCAGGGCGGGCACGGCGGGAGGCGGGCACCCGCCGCGGGTCATCCGTCCTGCGGCCCGCCGCTGCCGGCCGCCGTCAGAGTCCGCCCCAGACCTCTTGGGCGGTCTCGACGATGAGGCGGAGCTTGGCGACCTGCTGCTCGTGGGTGAGGGCGTTGCCCTCGACCGTGGAGGAGAAGCCGCACTGGCCGGAGATCGCGAGCTGGTCGATGTCGATGTACTTGCTCGCCTCCTCGATGCGGCGCTTGAGCACGTCCTTCGACTCCAGCTCGCCGCGCTTGGTGGTGACCAGGCCGAGCACCACCATCTTGCCCTTGGGCACGAACCGCAGCGGCTCGAAGCCGCCGGAGCGCTCGTCGTCGTACTCGAGGAAGAAGCCGTCGACGTTGAGCTCGTTGAACAGCGCCTCGGCCACGAAGTCGTAGCCGCCGGAGGCGGCCCAGGACGAGCGGAAGTTGCCGCGGCACATGTGGGTGGTGATCGTCATGCCCTCGGGCTTGTTCGCGACCGCGGCGTTGATCTGCTTGATGTAGCGCAGGTGGAGGTGCTCGGCGTCCTCGCCGCGCTCGGCGATCTGGGCCCGCTGCGCGGGGTCGTTGAGGTACGCGAGGCTGGTGTCGTCGAACTGCAGGTAGGTGCAGCCGAGCTCGCCGAGCCGCCGCACCTGCTCGGCGTAGACCGCGGCGAGGTCGGACCAGAACTCCTCGATGTCCGGATAGACGGACCGGTCGATGGCGGCGGGCCCGCCACGGTAGTGGACCATGTTCGGCGAGGGGATGGTGAGCTTGGGGGTCGCGGTGGTCACCTGCTCGGCGAGGAAGGTGAAGTGGTCCCCGAAGATCGTCTCCTTCAGGTGGAGCCGCTCGCCGACGTGCAGCGCGGCCGGGGTGAACTCGATCACGCCCTGCTCGTTGCGGAACCGCACCTTGATGGTGCCGGGCGCCTTGCCGATGCCGCCGATGCGGTAGATGAAGTCCATGTGCCAGGAGTCGCGGCGGAACTCGCCGTCGGTGGCCGACTTCAGCCCGACCTCCTCCTGCATCCGCACCACGTCCCGGATCGCCTCGTCCTCGACCCGGCGCAGCTCCTGGGCGTCGATGCGGCCCGCGGCGAAGTCCTCCCTCGCCTTCAGCAGGGCGGGCGGACGGAGCAGGCTCCCCACGTGATCGGCGCGGAACGGCGGCCTAGTGCGCATGCGGCTTTTCTCCTCGACGTTCACATAATCCACAAATCGGGTCGAAGGAGGAGCCTAGAAGATTTACCGCCGCGCCGCGAGGGTGGAGATCGCCGGCGTTCGCGTCACCTCGAATCCGGCCGCGCGGGCGATCGCGGCGAAACGCACCGCGTCCCGTACGGCGGCGCCACCGGGGTCGTTGTTGAAATACACGTAGCAGTCCTGGTCGAGCGGCCGCACGCCCGTTTCGCCGGGGCCGGCGGCGCCGAGCCGGTCCACCCAGGAGCGCAGCGCGGCGTCGCCGTACGACGGCCACGGCCGCGCCCGCCCCTCGTGAAAGCGCACATAGGTCCATCCGGCGGTGCGCCACAGCGGGGTGAGCGGGCGGCCGAGCCGGTCCGACCAGCACAGCGCGGCCCCGTGGGCGGCGAGGATGTCGCGGATCTCGTCGGTCCACCAGGAGTCGTGGCGCGGCTCCACGGCCACCCGCGCCCGGCCGCGGAAGCAGGCGAGGCAGGCCGCCAGCCGGTCCGGGTCGGCACGCAGGGTGGGCGGAAGCTGCAGCAGGATCGGGCCGAGCCGGTCCCCCAGGCCCTCGGCGGCGTCGAGGAGCAGCCGTACCGGCCCTTCGGGGTCCTTGAGCCGTTTGATGTGCGTGAGAAAGCGGCTCGCCTTCACCGCCATGACGAAGTCCGGCGGGGTGCGCTCGCGCCAGGTGCGGAAGGTCTCGTGGCCGGGGAGGCGGTAGAAGGCGTTGTTGTTCTCCACGGTGGCGAACGCCGCGGCGTAGTGTTCCAGCCACCGTCGTTGCGGCAGGCCGGGCGGGTAGAGCACGTCCCGCCAGTCGGCGTACTGCCATCCCGAGGTCCCCACATGCATCGGCATGGCCGACGCCCTACCCGCGAAGCGCGGGCTCTGTCAGCTCCCGGGCGCGGGGTTCGCGGTGTGGGCGACGAGGCGGACCGGGCAGCAGGCGGAGCGGGCGAGCTCCAGCGCGGGGCACCGGTGCAGGCGGCGGGCCCAGCCGCCGCGGCGGCGGGTCCCCACGTACACGGCCGAGGCGCGGCTCGCCATGGCGATCTCCGCCAGGGCGTCGGCCGGGCGCCCGTTGGCCACCAGGAACTCCCAGTTGAGGCCGCGCGGCTCGGCCACCTGGACGCAGTGCAGCCAGGCCTCCAGCTCCAGCGCGTCCCGCCACTCGCTCACCACGGCCGTCGCGTAGGGGGCCATGAGCACCATCATCTCGGCGAGCATCGGCTCGGCGCGGACGTGCACGCACAGCAGCCGGGCCTGGGTGTCGACCGCGTCGCCGGCGGCCTCGGTCAGCGCCGCCAGCCCGGAGGACGTGCCGTCGACGCCCACCACGACGATGCCGTTCGCATGGGAGCTGTCCGTGTCACCGCTGATCGGCCGCGGCTTGGAAATCATCCGTATCACGCCCCATGTCGCGCATGCGGGGAAAAATGCATAGCATGCTATATTTCACTCTTCATAGTACGCTGTGGAGTTCGGGAGGGGAATGGGCATGCCGGTCGCGGACCCGAATTCCACCCCGGACGGGGCGGGTACCACGATCGATCCCACTCTTCCCGTGAATTCCCCCGCGACGCAAGGGGACTCACCGGGGAATCACCGGTTACCGGGCTCCGATCCGGGCGGTCATCCGGACACCGCGCCCGATACGGTGACGGACGCCGCGCCGTTCGTCGCCGCGGTGATCGACATCGTCCGCGCGGCACGCCGTACCGGATCGGCGGGCCGCGGCCTCAACGGCCAGGGCATCTCGCTCTCCCAGCTCGTCGTGCTCACCGCGGTCGGTACGGCGGGCAGCCGCGGCGTCTCGGCGATCGCCGAGGAGGCCGGGCTCGCCCAGCCGAGCGTGACGCGCACCCTCGACACGCTGCACCGCCGCGGCCTGGTGCGCCGGGACCGGCATCCGGGCGACGGCCGCAGCACCCAGGTGGCGCTCACCGAGGAGGGCGCGCGGCTGGTCGGCGGCAAGGCGGCGGAGGTCCACACCCGGCTCGCCGAGATCTGGCACGATGTGCCGCCCGAGGCCCGCGAGCACGTGCTCGCCTTCCTGTCCCGCCTCGCCAAGGTCGTGGAGACGCTGGGCTGACCCGGCACGCGCGGGGCGTGATGCGCCGTTTCGACCGGTAAGGAGTGTCCTGTGCGGATCGTCGTCCTGTCCGACACGCACGCGCCGCGCCGCTGGAAGGCGTGCCCGCCGCGGGTGGCGGAGTGGCTGCGCGAGGCGGACCTCATCCTGCACGCGGGCGACGTGTGCACGGCCGCCGTGCTCGACGAGCTCGCCGCGTACGCGCCGGTGCGGGCGGTGCTCGGCAACAACGACGGCCCGGACGTGACCGCGTGGGGCGCACCGGTCACCGACGAGTTCGAGGCCGAGGGCGTGCGCATCGCCATGATCCACGACGCCGGGCCCGCCGCGGGGCGCACCGCCCGCATGCGGCGCCGGTTCCCCGAGGCCGACCTGGTGGTGTTCGGGCACTCGCACATCCCGCTCGACGAGACCGGCGACGGCGTGCGGATCTTCAACCCGGGCTCGCCCACCGACCGCCGCCGGCAGCCGCACGGCACCATCGGCGTGCTGCACGTCGAGGCCGGCCGCCCGATAGCGGCGAAGATCATCCCGGTAACCTGACCGACGCCCCTTCTCCCCCTCCGGGTCATCTGGTTGGGTGGTATCTGGAGGTTTGCTTCGTTCCCCCCATCGGTGTGCCGTGCGGCGAATCGGGCGGGAGGGGGAGCGGAGACGACAGGGGGAGGAACCAATGCTGGAGCTGGTCGGCGCCGTCGCCTCCCTGGGGGTGACGCTGGTCCTGGTGCTGGGCGCCATGCTCGTGGTCTCGGTGATCATGCTGGCGTTCATGGCGGCCCTCATCGCGGGCACCTACCTCACCCCGTCGGCGATCCGCCGCCGTCTCCTCCGGCTGCGCCGGCTCCTCGCCGGCCTCCGGGACCTCCTCGGCGGCGGCCTCCGCGAGCAGGGAGGCGGTACGGCGTCCGGCGGCCCGGCGGTCCCCGCCTCGGGTCCCGCCACCGGGCAGGCCGGTGAACGGTCCTTCGCCCGCACCGCCGCGGGCCCCATGACCGCGCGCGGCACGGCGGGCGACGCCGCAGGGCGGCCCGTCGCGGGCGCCGCGGATCGCCCCGCCGGTACGGCCGGCGCGTCGTGGCCGGCGGCCGCCCCCGCCGCGTCCGGCCGGAGCCCGGAGAGGTTCGCCGGGGCCGGGGTCGGGCCCCTGCCCAGGCGCCGGCCCAAGCTGCCGCCCGCCCCGGCGCCGGAGCCCGCGACCGCGCCGGAGGCCCGCCAGGAGCGGACCGCCACCCGCCCCGGCGCCCCGGACGACGCCGAGCGCCCCGCGGCCTGAGCCGCGCCTCCGCCCCGGGCGGGGCGGTTTCAGGCGAGCACGCGCAGCACCGCGGCGAGCTCGGCGGGAACGGCGCCGCCGGGCAGCCGGCCGACCGTCGCCTCCACGAACATCTGCGGGCTGAGCAGCACCTCGTGCCCGGCGCCGCGCACCAGCACCCCGCCGTCGGCGGACTCCACGCGGACCGCGGCGCCCCGCTCGGCGAGGGCGAACATCCCGACGCGGGTCCGCCAGTGCAGCCGCCCCTCGCGCTCCTCCTCCGCGACCGGCGCCCCCACGTCGTCGGCGTGCGTGGCGTACTCGGAGTCGTAGTGGAAGGTCTGCAGCCCCACCGGGTACGGCCCGACCGAGGTCGGCAGCAGGGCGTCCCGCCCGAGCTCGCGCATGCGCCGCCGGGTCTCGGCGTTCTTCTCCCGCCACTCGGCCAGCACCCGCTCCACGGGCAGGCCGCGCCGCCGCCGTACGCACCAGTCGTTGAACGCGTCGTACCCGCCGGTGACGCCCTCCCGCTCCAGTCGCGCGAACAGCTCCTCCAGCTCGTCGTCGAGGCAGGCGTGGTTGTACAGCTCCTCCCCCGCCAAGTGGGCGAGCACGTCCCGCACCGACCAGCCCCGGCACCGGGAGGGGCGGGCCCAGCCCTCCTCGTCGAGGGTGGCGAAGTACGCGTCGAGCCGGGCCGCCTCGGCGTCGAAGATGGCGAAGGGGTCGAGGTCGGCCAGCGTCCTGCCGGATACGTCCCTCATGACCCGTCCGCTACCCGGCGGCACCCCGCTCACGCCACCGGCGCGACCGGCCCGATCCGGCTCAGGACCCGGCCTCCTGTACGGCCCCGCGCCGCCGCGGCTCGCGGCCGGGCGGCTGGGCGGGCCGCGGGTGGTGGGGCGCGGGCGGGATCGGCCGGCGCACCTCGCGCGGGCCGAGGATGAACCGCTCGCCGTGGTGCCCGATCTCGTACGGCTCGCCCTCGACCAGCTCGTAGACCGCCTCCTGCGGGGTCACCGTGACCCGGATGAGCCGCCCCCGGTAGCGCACCCGGAAGGCGAGCCGGGTGATCGCCGACGGCAGCCGGGGCGCGAAGTCGAGCCGCCCCCGGCTTGCCCGCATGCCGCCGAAGCCCTGCACCGCGGCGATCCAGCCTCCGGCGAGCGAGGCCATGTGCAGCCCGTCGCGGGTGTTGCGGTGCAGGTCGTGCAGGTCGGTGAGCGCGGCCTCGCCCAGGTAGTCGTGGGCGAGCTCGAGGTGCCCGACCTCGGCCGCGATCACCGCCTGGGTGCCCGCGGACAGCGAGGAGTCGCGCACGGTGATCGGCTCGTAGTAGGCGAAGTTCCGCACCTTCTGCTCGAAGGTGAACGCCTCCCCGCACACGTGCATGGCGAGCACGAGGTCGGCCTGCTTCACCACCTGCTTGCGGTACAGGTCGAAGTAGGGGAAGTTCAGCAGCAGCGGGTACTGGTCGGGCTTGGTCTGCTCGAAGTCCCACACCGCGTGGTCGGTGAACCCCTCGCTCTGCGGGTGCACCTGCCGCAGCTCGTCGTAGGGGATGTACATCGAGTCGGCGGCCTGCCGCCACGACTCGATCTCGGTGGGGGTGACGTCGAGGTCGGCCGCGACGTCGGGGTGCCGCTCGGCCACGTCCGCGGCCCCGCGCAGGTTCCGCTGCGCCATGAGGTTGGTGTAGACGTTGTTGTCCGCGAGCGCGCTGTACTCGTCCGGCCCGGTCACCCCGTCGATGCGGAACCGTCCCTGGGCGTCGTAGTGGCCGAGGCCGCGCCACAGCCGGGCGGTCTGCACCAGCAGCTCCAGGCCGGTCTCCCGCTCGAACCGCACGTCCTCGGTGGCGTCCACGTAGCGGAGCACCGCGTCGGCGATGTCCGCGCCGATGTGGAACGCGGCGGTGCCCGCCGGCCAGTACCCGGAGCACTCCTGGCCGCGGATGGTACGCCACGGGAAGGCGGCCCCCGGCAGCCCGAGCTGGCGGGCGCGCTCGGCGGCGAGCGGGAGCGTCATCTGCCGCCAGCGCAGCACGTCGGCCGCCGCGGACGGCCGGGTGTAGGTGAGCACGGGCAGCACGAACGACTCGGTGTCCCAGAAGGTGTGGCCGTCGTAGCCGGTGCCGGTGAGGCCCTTGGCGGCGATCGGGCGGCGCTCGGCGCGCGCCCCGGCCTGCAGGATGTGGAACAGGCCGAACCGCACCGCCTGCTGCACCTCGTCGTCGCCCTCGATCTCGACGTCGGCCCCGGCCCAGAACTCGTCGAGGAACGCCCGCTGCTCGGCGAGCAGGCCCTCCCAGCCGGTGCGCTTCGCCCCGGCGAGGGCGGCCACCACCTGGTCGTGCAGGGCGGGCCGGGACCGCTGGCTCGACCAGCCGTAGGCGACGAACTTCACCAGGCGCAGCCGTTCCCCCGGCCGCAGCACGCAGGCGATGGTGACCCGGCCCACGTCCTCGGTGCTCTCCACCTCGACCGCGGTGGGGGCAGGGCTGTCGATCACATGGTCCATGCCGGCGGCGACGCGCAGCCCGCTCACCTTGGTGCGGTGCACCATGATCACGCCGGCCCGCCGGGCCACGTGCTCCTCGCAGACCAGCGGCGACTCCAGGGCGGCGGCGACGCGTGGGTCCTTGCCGGGCTGGGGCAGCGACTCGTTCGCCACCAGCGCGGACTGGACCACGAGCCGCAGCGGCTTGCCGATCGGCTCGACCTCGTAGCAGATCGCGGCCACGGCGCGCTGGGTGAGCGACACCAGCCGGGTGGAGCGCACCCGCACGGTGTCGTCGGCCGGCGAGGTCCAGGTCATGTCCCGGAACAGGGTGCCGGCGCGCATGTCGAGCACCCGCTCGTGGGAGTGGAGCGTGCCGTACCGCACGTCGAGGGGCTCGTCGTCGACGAGCAGCCGGATCAGCTTGCCGTTGGTGACGTTGATGATGGTCTGCCCGGACTCGGGGTAGCCGTAGCCCGCCTCGGCGTACGGCAGGGGCCGGATCTCGTAGACCGAGTTGAGGTAGGTGCCGGGCAGGCCGTGCGGGTCGCCCTCGTCGAGGTTGCCGCGCAGGCCGATGTGCCCGTTGGAGAGCGCGAACACCGACTCGCTCTGGGCGAGCGTGTTGAGGTCGAGCTCGGTCTCCCGCACGCACCACGGCTCCACCGTGAACGGCGACCCCGGGTGCCGCCGGATCTCCCCCCGGGCGGCCGCATCCCCGGACCGTGCCGTGTCCGTCGACGCGGCGTCCAACGCGGCGTCCAACGCGGTGTTCGACACAGTGTTCGACACGGTGTTCGAACCGGCGTCCTTCGCCCAGCCGTCGCGCACCGATCCTCCCCCTCCGCCGGGGCACCGGACCTGCCAGGCCCTGGGTTGGTCTCCCCCTCCAGGCCTACTGTGCCAGGTCCGGTGCCCGGTCGCGGCGGTTCTCCCGAATCGCGTGTTTCTCCCGCGGCACGGGCGCGGTGGCCCGTGGCGGTACCCGGGCCCGCGGCCGCGGGCCCGGGGCGACGGCCGGGACGGTCAGTCGTCGAAGCGGATCAGGCCGCGGATGTTCTTGCCCTCCATCATGTCCGCGTAGCCCTGGTTGATCTCCTCGAGCGTGTAGGTCCGGGTGATCATCTCGTCGAGCAGGATGTCGCCCTTGCGGTACAGCTCGAGCAGCTTGGGGATGTCGGCACGCGGGTTGGCGCCGCCGAACAGGCCGCCGCGCAGCTGCTTCTGGAAGAAGGTGAGGTCGTGCAGCTTGAGGCTGACCTGCTCCTCGTAGTGCGGGGCGACGGCGGTGACCACGGCCCGGCCGTTCTTGGCGACCAGCGACATGAGCGGGCCGATGTGCGCGCCGCGGGCCACGCCGACGGTGAGGATGGCGACGTCGGCGAGCTGGCCGCGGGTGAGCTCGACGAGCGGCTCGAGGGCCGCCTCCATGCTCTCGGCGACGTGGGTGGCGCCGAGCTTGAGGGCCATCTCCCGCTTCCACGGCACCGGGTCGATCGCCATGATGTACTTCGCCCCGGCGTGCCGCGCGCCCTGCAGCGCGGCCGCGCCGATGCCGCCGATGCCGACCACGACCACGGTGTCGCCGGGCCGGGTCTCGCCCAGGTAGACCGCCGAGCCCCAGCCGGTGGTGACGCCGCAGCCGACCAGCGCCGCCTTGTCGAGCGGGATGTCGTCGTCGATCTTCACCACGGACGTCTCGTGCACCACGCAGTACGGGCTGAAGGTGCCGAGGATGCACATGGTGCTGACGTCCTGGCCGCGGGCGTGGATGCGGAAGCCGCCGCCGATCTCCTCGCCGATCATCAGGTAGGCGCCGAGGTCGCACAGGTTCGAGTGGCCGGTCGCGCACCACCGGCAGCGGCCGCAGGCGGGCACGAACATCAGCACCACGTGGTCGCCCGGCTTCACCGTGGTGACCGCGCTCCCGACCGCCTCGACCACGCCGGCGCCCTCGTGCCCGCCGACCATGGGCAGCCGGACCTGCAGGTCACCGGTGCGCACGTGGTCGTCGCTGTGGCACAGGCCGCTGGCGGCGAGCTTCACCCGCACCTCGTGCGGGCCCGGATCGTCGAGCTCGACCTCCTCGACGCTCCAGTCCGAGCCGTACTCCCACAGCACCGCTGCCTTGGTCTTCATGCTCATCCCTCCGGCTTCGTGCGCAAGCGCCTCAGCGGGCATGCCGGACCGCGCCGCGGCCCGGCCGTAGGCGAACCGCGTTCGGTTCACGGTGCCCGCCATCATCGCCGCTCAGATCACCGGCGGACAAGAGGCAAATCACCGTACGGGAAATATTCCGGAAATATGCCTCCAATCCTGACCTTTCTCTGCGAAAGGCTCGGCCGTGGAACCCGCCCTCAGAGGGCGGCCGCGACCACCTCGCGCGCCTCCTGCTGCACCCGGGCGAGGTGGTCCGGGCCGAGGAAGGACTCGGCGTAGATCTTGTAGACGTCCTCGGTGCCGGAGGGGCGGGCGGCGAACCAGGCGTTCTCGGTGCAGACCTTGATGCCGCCGATCGGGGCGCCGTTGCCCGGGGCCGTGGTGAGCACCGCGGTGATCGGCTCCCCGGCGAGCGTGCCGGCCGTGACGTCCGCCGCGGACAGCCGCGCCAGCCGGGCCTTCTCCTCCCGGGTGGCGGGCGCGTCGACGCGGGCGTACGCGGGCTCGCCGTGCCGTTCGGTCAGCCGCCGGTACTGGACGCTCGGCGACTCGCCGGTGACCGCGATGATCTCGGCGGCGAGCAGCGCGAGCAGGATGCCGTCCTTGTCGGTGGTCCAGACCGAGCCGTCGCGGCGCAGGAACGAGGCCCCGGCGCTCTCCTCGCCGCCGAACCCGAGCGACCCGTCGAGCAGGCCGGACACGAACCACTTGAACCCGACGGGCACCTCGACCAGCCGCCGCCCGAGCTCGGCCGCGACCCGGTCGATCATGCCGCTGCTCACCAGCGTCTTGCCGACCGCGGCCGCGGCGGGCCACTGCGCCCGGTGGGTGAACAGGTACGAGATCGCCACGGCGAGGAAGTGGTTGGGGTTCATCAGCCCGCCGTCGGGGGTGACGATGCCGTGCCGGTCGGCGTCGGCGTCGTTGCCGGTCGCCACCTGATACGCCTCCCGGCCGGCGATGAGCGAGGCCATCGCGTACGGCGAGGAGCAGTCCATGCGGATCCGGCCGTCCCAGTCGAGGGTCATGAACCGCCAGGTCGGGTCGACCTCGGGGTTGATCACGGTGAGGTCGAGCCGGTGGCGCTCGGCGATCTCCCCCCAGTAGCGCACGCTCGCCCCGCCGAGCGGGTCGGCGCCGATGCGCACCCCGGCGGCGCGGATCGCGTCCAGGTCGAGCGCGGCGGGCAGGTCGTCGACGTACGCGCCGAGGAAGTCGTAGCCGCCGGTGGTGTCGGCCTTGAGCGCCCGCTCGTACGGCATGCGGCGGACCTCCTTCAGGCCGCCCGCGATCAGCTCGTTGGCCCGGTTCTGGATCCAGGAGGTGGCGTCGGTGTCGGCCGGCCCGCCGGTGGGCGGGTTGTACTTGAACCCGCCGTCGGTGGGCGGGTTGTGCGACGGCGTCACCACCACGCCGTCGGCGAGGCCGGCGGTCCGGCCCCGGTTGTGGGTGAGGATCGCGTGGGACAGCGCGGGGGTGGGCGTGTAGCCGCCCGCGGCGTCGACGAGCACGGTGACCCCGTTGGCGGCGAACACCTCCAGCGCGGTGGCCCGCGCGGGCTCGGACAGCGCGTGGGTGTCGGCGCCGAGGAAGAGCGGGCCGGTCACCCCCTGCATCGCGCGGTACTCGCAGATCGCCTGGCTGGTGGCGAGGATGTGGTCCTCGTTGAAGGAGGCGGTCAGCGAAGAGCCCCGGTGCCCGGAGGTGCCGAACGCCACCCGCTGCTCGGGTACGGCGGGATCGGGATGCAGGGTGTAGTAGGCGGTGACGAGACGGGCCACGTCCACCAGGTCCGCGGGCTGGGCGGGCCGTCCGGCACGCTCGTGCGCCATCGAAACTCCTCCACGCCGGTTCTCGGGGGTCCTCCGCGCCCGGGTCGCGGTGGCGGAGGATCGGGCTGGACAGCTGTGCAAGCACCGTAGCGGGTCGCGGCGGGGCCGGGCCGCGTGCCGCGCTCTGGCTTCCTTCCCCAGTGTGCGGTGATCCACTCGCCCGGGTTCGCGGGCGGCCTCACCGACCCATGAAGTTCATACCTCTTTATTACCTTTGTCGCTTTTATCGTTGGACGACCGGCGCACGCCGGCCGAGGACCGCCGCGTCCGCGGGCGCCCGGAGGCCGGGCCGGGCGCCTGCGCACCCCTCCCCCATCGCCGCAGGCCGCGGGCATCGGAACCCGCGTTCGGCACGAAAATTTGCGTTGCCTGGTAACAGCTCTACAACGGGGCGTTGACCTTGCGGAAACGCGACTGTAGCGTCAGCGGCGACATCAGAAACTATCGGAATCCTTCCGAAAGTTTCAGAGCGGACTTTCGGGCCCATCCGTCCCCCAACCACATAGAGAGCCTCACCCGCGAGGAACCGTCCGGCACCCCGGAGCACAGCCCGGAGTCCTAGCCGGTTCCTCGATGGGCACGTGAGGAAGGAGAATGCGATGAGGTGGCGTCGGCGCGGTATCGCGCTGTTGGCGGCGGCCTCGATGCTGGTGCTCACCGGCTGTGGTGGCGACAGCGGTGACTCCGGCGGCGGGCAGTCGTCCGGCGGTCAGGTGACCATCGACTTCTGGCACATCGGCACCCAGGAGCCGTTCCGGTCGCTCCGGGTGAAGCAGGCCAAGGAGTTCGAACAGGCCCACCCGAACGTGAAGATCAACGTTCAGGCCATCGAGAACGACGCCTTCAAGTCGAAGATGACCACGGTCTCCCAGACGGGTGACCTGCCGGACATCTTCCACAGCTGGGGCGGCGGCGTGCTCAAGCAGCAGATCGACGCCGGCCTGGTGAAGGACATCACCAACGACATCTCCTCCTGGTCCGACACCCTGACCCGCAGCTCGCTGGTGCCGTACACCTTCGACGACAAGATCTACGGCGTGCCGTTCAGCGCGGGCATGGTGGGCTTCTGGTACAACAAGAAGCTCTTTGCGGAGGCCGGCATCGAGAAGCCCCCGGCCACCTGGTCGGAGCTCCTCGACGCGGTCAAGAAGCTCAAGGCCAAGAACATCACGCCGATCGCCCTCGCCGGCGCCGAGTCCTGGACCGGCCACTTCTACTGGGCGTACCTGGTGCTGCGGATCGGCGGCCTCGAGGCGCTGAAGCAGGCCCAGGAGACCCGCGACTTCAGCGGCGACGCCTTCGTCCAGGCGGGCCAGAAGCTGAAGGAGCTCGTCGAGCTGGAGCCGTTCCAGAAGGGCTTCCTCGCGGCCAAGTACAACACCCCCGACGGCCAGGCCGCCACGGTGGGCAACGGCAAGGCCGCCATGGAGCTGATGGGCCAGTGGGCGCCGAGCGTCCAGAAGGAGACGTCCGGCAAGGGCCTCGGTGAGGACCTCGGGTTCTTCCCGTTCCCGGCGGTCGACGACGCTCCGAACGGTGACGCGAACGCGAACATCGCGTTCGGCGGCGCCGACGGCTACGCGGTCGCGGCGGACGCCCCGCCGGAGGCGATCGAGTTCCTCAAGTCCATCTCCACCCTCGAGTCGCAGAAGGAGCTCGCCGCCCAGGGCGTGATCCAGCCGGTGGTGAAGGGCGCCGAGGAGGCCCTCGAGGACCCGAACCTCCGCCAGCTCGGCGAGGTCCTGGCGAGCGCGTCCGGCTTCCAGCTCTACCTCGACCAGGCCTTCCCGCCGGAGGTCGGCAACCAGGTGAACGACAGCGTGGCCGCGCTGATCGCGGGTAAGGCGACGCCCGAGGAGGTCGCGCAGGCCATCACCAAGACGGCGAAGGAAGCCGAGTAACCCGCGTGGTCGGAATCCGCAGAGGGGCGGGCGGGCGCCAGGACACCCGCCCGCTCCCCGCAGAACAACACCCGCAGCGGTCGGCGTCCCCCTCCACGGGGGGCGCCGACCTCCGGTCGGAACGTCGCCGCCGACGGGCGGGAATGTGGCTGACCATCGTCCTGTTCCTGCTCCCGGGCCTGGTCCTGTTCGGGCTGCTGGTCCTGCTGCCGATCCTGATCGCCGGCTACCTCAGCTTCTTCAAGTGGAACGGCCTGGGCGGTCTGCCCGAGCCGGGCAGCGATCGGTTCATCGGGCTGCAGAACTTCGAGCGCCTGCTCAGCGACGAGATCTTCATGGGCGATCTGCGCCACATGGTGATCCTGATCGTCCTGTCGCTGCTGATCCAGCTGCCCCTGTCGCTCGGCCTCGCCCTGCTGCTCAACCAGAAGATGCGCGGCCGGGCGATCTACCGGACCATCTTCTTCGCGCCCTACGTGCTCTCCGAGGTGATCACCGGTGTGCTGTTCACCATGGTGTTCTCTCCTGAGCACGGGCTCGTCAACAGCCTGCTCACCGCGATCGGGCTGGAGGGCGCGGCCGCGGAGTGGCTCGCCGACCCGGACACGGTGCTCTACTCGCTGTTCGCGGTCATCACCTGGAAGTACTTCGGCTTCCACATGATCCTCTACCTGGCGGGCCGGCAGGGCATCCCGAACGAGCTGCTCGAGGCCGCCGCGATCGACGGCGCGAACGCCTGGCGGCAGTTCTGGCACGTGACACTGCCGCTGCTCGGGCCGACGATCCGGATGAGCGTCTTCCTGTCCATCATCGGCACCATCCAGCTCTTCGACCTGGTGTGGGTGCTCACCCGCGGCGGCCCGGTGCACGCCTCGGAGACGATGGCGGTCACCATGTACATCTTCGGCTTCGAGCGCAACCAGTTCGGTTACGCCAGCGCGATCAGCGTGGCCATGTTCCTCATCAGCCTCGTCTTCGCGCTGGGCTACCAGCGCTGGGTGATGAGGCGGGACACCGAAGGAGCGATCACCACGATGCGAGACCAGCGATGAGCGCCGCGACTCACGCCCGGCCGGCGGGCCCCGGCAGGAGGAAGCTGATCCGGTCGACCGTCCTGCACGCCACGGTCATCGCGCTCGGCGCCTTCATCGTGGTGCCGATCGTCTACGGCGTCCTGGGCGGGTTCAAGGACACCGGCCAGCTGTCCACCAACCCCTTCGGGCTGCCCGACCCGTGGAACTTCCAGAACTACGCCGACATCCTCAAGTCGTCGTTCTTCTGGCGTCCGCTGCTCAACAGCACGTTCATCGCGATCGCCACGGCGCTGCTCGTGGTCGCGGTCTCGGCGATGGCGGCGTTCATCTTCGCCCGCTTCGCCTTCCGCGGCCGGGAGCTGCTGTTCACCCTGTTCGCGACCGGGCTGATGTTCCCGTTCGCGGTGGCGATCCTGCCGCTGTTCGTGCTGCTGCGGATGCTCGGCCTGCTCGACAACCCGCTCGGCGTCATCCTGCCGCAGGCCGCGTTCGGCATGCCGATGACGATCATCATCCTGCGGACGTTCTTCCGGTCGATCCCCCGTGAGGTGGAGGAGGCGGCCACGCTCGACGGGTGCAGCGCCTTCGGCTTCTTCTGGCGCATCCTGCTGCCGATGGCGCGCCCGGCGATCGCCACGGTGTCCGTGATCGCGATCGTGACGAGCTGGAACAACTTCTTCCTGCCGCTGGTCGTGTTCAACGACGTCGACTGGTGGACGATCCCGCTCGGCGTGCAGCAGTTCAACGGTCAGTACACCGAGGACACCGCCCGCGTGCTGGCCTACGTGGTGCTGGCGATGGTCCCGGCGCTCGCGTTCTACTCGATCGCCGAGCGCCAGCTCATCGGCGGCCTGACCGCAGGCGCCACCAAGGGCTGACGACAGGCGGCGGGCGGGCCCCGCGCCGGGCCCGCCCGCCGTACCGCTTAGGCGAGCCCGTCCCGAGAGTGGAAGCCCCTCGACCATGAGCGAACCCCGACAGGCGGCGCACACTCCGCCGTGGGCGCGGCGGACCGAGAAGGTCTCCGTCGTCGTCGCGCGGGAGATCGTGCGCGACATCGTCCGGCAGCGCCTGGCGCCGGGCAGCACGCTGGAGCCCGAGGGCGCGATGCTCCGGCGGTACCGGGTCGCCCGCGCCTCCCTCCGCGAGGCGCTGCGCATCCTGGAGACCCACGGGCTCATCCGGATCAAGCCCGGGCCGGGCGGCGGCCCGGTCGTGGCCGAGGTCGACAGTGGCGATTTCGGCCGCATGGCGAGCATGTTCTTCCAGGCCCTCGGCGTGCGGATCGCCGAGCTCGTGGACACCCGGCTGATCCTCGAGCCGCTGCTCACCCGGCTCGCGGCCGAGCGGCGCGACCCGGAGTGGGACCAGCGGCTGCGCGCGGCGGTGCAGGCCGGGTTCGACGCCTCCGACGCCGACGAGTGGGCCCGGGCCGCCCAGGGCTTCCACTCCCTCATCCTCTCCATGGCGGGCAACCGGCCGCTCAACCTCATGGCGCTCGCGGTGCGGGACATCCTCGCCGACCGGCTCGCCGGCCTCGTCTACGCCGACCTCAACCGGGAGGAGACGCGGCGGGTGCACGCGGCGATCGCCGAGGCGATCCTCGCGGGCGACGCCGACAAGGCCGAGCGTCTCATGCGCGAGCACATGCACGACTACGCCGACACGGTCGCGGTGCACTCCGGGCTGCTCGCCGAGACCGTCGACTGGCGCTGAGGTCCCGCCCGCCGGGCCGTACGGCTCCGCGCGGCCGTCGCCCGCCCACTACGCTCCCTGGCATGCCCACCCGCCGCCTAGAGATCGACACGACCCTCCCCGGCCCCCGGCTGCTCGGGGCCGAAATCCTCGTGGTCTTCGCGGTGTCGCTCGGCGCCTCCGCGCTGTTCTCGCTGATCCGGCTGATCGGCGCGCTCACCGCGCCGCGCGCCCTGCAGGGGCAGCAGGCCGTACTGGTCGGCTCGCGCGCCCCCGGGCGGCCCTGGCTCGACCTCGCCCTGCAGCTCGCGGACATCGCGGTCTCGGTCGCGCCGGTGGCGCTCGTCGCCTACCTGCTCGCCCGCTCCGGCGAGTCGCTGCGCACGATCGGGGTGGACCTGCGCGAGCCGGGCCGCGACCTGCTCCGCGGGGCGGGCCTCGCCGCGCTCGTCGGCGGCACCGGGCTCGCCTTCTACCTCGCGGTGTGGGCCGCGGGGGTGAACCTCACCGTGGTGCCGGGCGCCCTCCCCGACGTGTGGTGGCGCATCCCCGTGCTGCTGCTCGCCGCCGCGGAGAACGGCGTGCTGGAGGAGGTGATCGTCTGCGGCTACCTGCTGCACCGCCTCGGCCAGCTCGGCTGGAGCCCGGTGCGCTCGGTGGCGGTCTCCTCCGTGATCCGCGGCGCGTACCACCTCTACCAGGGGTTCGGCGGCTTCGTCGGGAACGTGGTGATGGGGCTGCTGTTCGGCTGGCTCTACCTGCGGTGGCGGCGCGCGATGCCGCTCGTGGTGGCGCACACGCTGATCGACGCGGTGGCATTCGTCGGCTACGCCCTGTTGCGCGGCAAGGTGAGCTGGCTGCCCTGACACGCCCGCGAGGAAAACGGCCGCCTGTCCTTTTCATCCGGCTATCTTCATCGGATTTCGAGCCATTCGCTTTATCTCCATTTACTTCTTTTTTCGGGTATTACCAGCCATGGGAGCGCTCCCAATAATGCGCACGCGTTCTCTCCCCGTCCGCCGATGGGGCAGGCGGTGATGGCGTGCCGCGCCCGCTCCGTCCGGCCCGCGGCCGGCTCCCGGACGGCAGCTCGCCGAGGCCGCCGGGCAGACCGCGCCGCAGACGGTCCTCGAGACCGGGCTGGCGGTGGTGCGCGACGGCGTCACCATCGTCGGCTCGGGCCAGGCCGGGCGGCCCGGCCCGACCGGCACGGGCCACACGTGTCGCGGGGTGGGAGGCCGCTCGGCCGCCCACCCCGCGTGCCGTCGGCTGCGCGCGGACCGCCGGTGTGGCGGCCCGGCTCACTCGCCCACGGCGCCGTCGGGCTCCCAGCGCAGCAGGTCCCCCGGCTGGCACTCGAGCACCTCGCAGAGCTTGGCGAGCGTGGTGAAGCGCACCGCCTTGGCCCGGCCGTTCTTGAGCACCGCGAGGTTGGCGGGGGTGATGCCGACGCGTTCCGCGAGCTCCCCCACGGACATCTTCCGCTTGGCCAGCATCACGTCGATGTCGACGACGATCGGCATCGGTCAGATCACCCCGTCCAGCTCGGCCCTCATCCGCTCGGCCTCGACGTCGAGGGCGATCGCCTGGGCGAGCAGCATCCGGAGCACGAGCACGATGAGCGCGACCCCCAGGAGTCCCACGGAGACCCCGCAGATGAGCAGGACGATGCCCGGTGCCACGGCGTCCTCCGGGACCCGATGGTTGGCGCTCGCCAGGAAGGCCGCGAGGGCGAACACCAGGACGGCGGCCGCCACGAAGGCCCCGATCACGATGTGCACGTACCGGAACGCGCCGGGGGAGAACACCGTGCCGCGCCGCACCATCGTCACCAGCCTCCACACGCAGACCATGACGACCTCGGCCGCCACGAGGCCGAGGAAGAAGATCAGGACGATCGGGATGCGCAGGTACGCCAGTTCCGGTGGGAGTTCCTCCAGGTCGGTGGCGAGGAGCGGCACGATCATCGCCTGCACGAGCACCGCCCCGGCGAGCAGCGTCCCGAGCACGACCCGCAGCGCCAGCACCGCCAGCTGTCCCATCTCTCCTCCTATCGTAAGTCGATAGGAACCTATCGAATCTCGATAGATCGAGCAAGGGCCGTCCCCAGGTATCCCTCCTGCGCCGTGGTGGTGATCGGCCCGCTCCGGAATCTCGGTGCGGCAGGTGAGTTCGCGTCGCCGGGGGGCAGTCGAAGGGCGCACGGCAACGATGTGCGCCCCGGTGCGGCACGGCCAGGCCCGCGACGGGGCCGTGCCGATGGCTTCGGGCGCGATTCCGGGGGAGGGTCCGCACATGGACACCAAGCGGTGGAGCATGGAGATCGAGATCACGGAGGAAGGGAACGAGACGTTCGCACGCGCGGTGCTGTTCAGCAGGGACAAGGAGCATCTGATCGGCGTGGGCCAGGCCCGCCGGAACCCGGCCGACCCGATGGTGCACGAGATCGGCGACGAGCTCGCCGTCGCCCGCGCGCTCGCCGACCTGGCGAGCAAGCTGCTGACCGCCGCGTCGTCCGACGTCGCGAAGGCGACGGGCTCGCGCGAGCCCGTCCACCTGTCCCTCGTCTGACCCCGTCCCGGGCCGCCGGCCGCAGCAGCCGCCGGGCGGCGGCCCGGGTACGGCCGTCCTCGGGTTTCCCGCATCGGCCGCCGCCGCAGGCCGTACGCTTCGGCGGTGACGCGATCGAGGGTGCGGGGAGGCGATGCGATGGAGGACCACGGCGACGTGCTGCCCGGCACGGCCCCGGCGGGGGCCGCATCGGCGGAGGCCGGCGGTACGGCACGGCGCGCCGCTGACGGCGGCATCGAGCGGGAGCTGCACGCGGCCGGCGCGGAGTGGGTGGCCGGCGTGGACGAGGTGGGGCGCGGCGCCTGGGCCGGGCCGGTGGTGGTGTGCGCCGCCCTCGCGATGCCGGGCCCGCCGGCGCCGCCCGAGCTGCCGGGGCGGGGCGGGCGGCCGGTCCGGCTCACCGACTCCAAGCTGCTCACCGCGGCGCACCGGGCCGCGTTCGCCGAGGTCCTGCCGGGCTGGCTCGCCGGGTACGCGATCGGCGAGTCGGGGCCGGAGGAGATCGACGAGGTGGGGATGACCGAGGCGCTGCGCCGGGCCGCGCACCGCGCGCTCGAGGCCCTGCCGTACCGGCCCGACGCGGTCATCCTCGACGGCCGCCACGACTTCCTCGGCGTGCCCTGGCGGGTGCGGTGCGTGGTGGGGGCGGACCGGCGGTCGGTGACCGTGGCCGCGGCCTCGGTGCTCGCCAAGGTGCACCGGGACCGGCTCATGGCCGGCCTCGCCCCCGAGCACCCCGCCTTCGGCTTCGACGCCAACGCGGGTTACCCGTCCCCCGAGCACCGCCGTGCCCTCGAGGAGCTGGGCCCCACCCCGCACCACCGGCTGTCCTGGTCCTACCTCGACGACCTGCCGCGCTGGCGGCACCTGCGGAAACGCCGCGACCCCCTCGCCGGCTCCGGGCAGCTCACCCTGCTGTGACCGCGCGGCCGGCCCGCCCGCGCGGGTGAGCCCGCGGTCTGGCCGGGCAGCACGAGAGGCATGGCCCGGCGCGGGCCTCGCGGCCACGCCGGGCGCCCGGCGGCCGGAAGGGGGTCGATGACGATGACCGCGGAGCGGGAACCGGACGGCACGCCCGAGGGTGTGCCGCGGGTGGCGCGGAGGCCGGCATGGTGACCTCGCGCGCCCCGGCGAAACCGGTCGTGGTCGGGGTCGACGACACCCAGCACGCGCTGGTCGCCGCCGCGTGGGCGGGACAGGAGGCGGTGGTGCACCGGGCGCCGCTGCGGGTGGTGCACGCGGTCGCCCGGTTCCCCATCGGCCTCGTCCGGGCGGACGCGGACGGCGCGGCGGAGTCCCTGCTGCGCGAGGCCGCCCTGCGCGCCCGGGCCGGACGGCCCCGGCTCGAGGTGACCACCGAGGTGGCGCCGGGACCGGCCGAGGACGCGCTGTGCGAGCGCGCCGCGGAGGCGCGGCTCCTCGTCGTGGGCGGCCGCCGCCTCGGGCCGCTCGCCCGGCTGGTGCTCGGCTCGGTGAGCCGGTACCTGGTCACGCACGCGCCCTGCCCGGTCGTGGTGGTCGGGGCCTACCCGAACCCGCCGCACGGCCGCATCGTGGTGGGGGTGAGCGGCGAGCCCGGCCAGGATGCGGTGCTCGACTTCGCGTTCGCCGAGGCGTCCGCCCGCCGCTGCCCGCTGCTCGCCGTACACGCCTGGTCCCATCCGGTGTCGCGGGCGCCCGGGGACATGCTGCCGCTGCTGTACGACGTCGAGCAGGTCGGCCAGGAGGAGGCGCGGCTGCTCGCCGAGGTGATCGCGGGCCGTGCCGAGCGGTTCTGCGACGTGACGGTCGAGGAGCGCTGCCTGCGGCACAGCGCCGCCGGGGCGCTGCTCGACGCCTCCACCGATGCGGACCTCGTGGTGGTCGGCATGCGGGCGGGCCGGATCATCGGCCACATCCTGGGCTCCACGGCGCACGCGGTGCTGCGGCACTCGCGCTGCCCGGTGGCGGTGGTCCGGCACTGAGCCCGGCGCCGGGCCCGGGTACGGCCTCAGGCCGCGGCGGCCGGGCGGCGGATCAGGCGACGGCCCCGCTCCGGGGCGCCCATCCGGCCAGGTCGACGAAGGGCTCGGCGAAGTGCGCGGGGGCGATCACGCCGCCGCGGGCGCGCACGCGCTCGAGCACCTCGATCCGGGTGCGCACGGCCTGCTCGGGGTCGTCGTCGTAGCAGTAGGTCACCGCCGGGTTGGCGAGCTGCACCGGGTGGTGGAGCAGGTCGGCGGTGATGGTGAGGTCGCCGACCTCCACGATCTGGTGGCCGGGGGTGTGCCCGGGGGCGAGGTGCACCCGTACGCCGGGGATCACCTCCGCCGAGCCGTCGACGATCTGCAGGACGGCGGCGAGGGGGCGGAGCAGGGTGTCACGGGCCCGGTCGTCGGCGGCGTCGGCCTCGGCGCGCTGCACCAGGTGGCGGGCGTTGGGGAAGGCGGGGCCGTGCTCGCCGACCGCGCCGCCGTAGTGGTCGCTGTGCAGGTGGGTGAGCACGACCACGTCGATGTCGCCGGGCGCGACGCCGAGCTCGGCGAGCCGGGCGGGCAGGGCGCCGGGTACCGGGGCCCACCACGCCGCGGGCGAGTCGTGGCCGCCCACGCCGGTGTCCACGAGCACCAGGCGGCCGTGCGCGCGCAGCAGGTGGACGTGGAAGTGGAGGATCCACTCGGTGGTCGGCAGTCCCGTCCAGTCGTCCGGGCGCGCGTTGCGGAAGGTCTCCTCGACGGGGCGGCGCAGCGGTTCGCCCATCGGCCCGACCGCGTCGCAGATCGGGATGACGTCGACCCCGGCCACCACCCGTGCCTCGCAGTGGTCCATCGCGCCATTCTCCCACAGGCGAAAGCGACACAAAACGCGAAATAGGGGTAGTGCCCACAAGTTCCCCATGTGCCGACATTCGGGGCAACATGAATTAATTTCCTGATTTCGCAAAAGTGAGCAATTATGCGCTGACGGCAGAAAATCCGGATATCAAGGTGTTCATTCCTCTATCTCCGGCACGGGGCGTTCACCGGAGCCCCACTACCGTGGGGCGGGTCTTCCCACGAGGAGCGGATCGCGCTGCCGTCCCACGCCGTTTCGCCGGGCGACGGGATTTCCGCGACGTGGTCCCGGCCCGGCGAACGGCGGTGCGGTCCCGGCGGCGGGCGCCGGCGTGCCCGGCGGCCCGCGCCGATTCGCTCCGCCCGTCCCCTCACGCGGACGGGTGCCGTCCCACCCCGGCCAGCCGGCCGGGGCCACCCGACTACGTCGAGAACTGGAGAGATCCCATGGCCGGCCTGGACGCCTCGCTCAAGGAGATGATGGCGATCGACGGCGCGATCGGCGCCGCCGTCGTGGACTACAACAGCGGCATGGCGCTCGGCTTCCTCGGCGGCGACAAGGACCTCGACCTGCAGGTCGCCGCCGCCGGCAACACCGAGGTGGTCAAGGCGAAGCTGCGCACCATGGACTCGCTGCGGCTCACCGACCACATCGAGGACATCCTGATCACGCTCGGCACCCAGTACCACGTGATCCGCCCGGTGTCCGGCCGCAGCGGCCAGGGCCTGTTCCTCTACGTCGCCCTCGACCGCAACCGCGCCAACCTCGCCCTCGCCCGCCATCGCCTCAAGCAGATCGAGGAGCGGCTGGAGATCTGACCGGCGCCCGCGCGGTACGGCCCGCCCGGCTCACCGGCCGGGCCGCGCCGGCGCCGCCGCGGTCCGCCCGTCCGCGAGCAGCTCGGCGAGGTGCAGCGCGCGCACCCCGGCGAGCTGGGAGATCTGGGTGCGGCAGGAGAACCCGTCGGCGAGCACGACGGCGTCCTCCCCCGCCTCGCGGATCGCGGGCAGCAGCTGCGTCTCGGCGATCGCGACCGAGACCTCGTAGTGGCCGCGCTCCATCCCGAAGTTGCCCGCCAGGCCGCAGCAGCCGCCCACCGCGCGCACCGTCGCGCCCGCGCGGGCGAGCAGCGCCCGGTCGGCCTCCCAGCCGAGCACCGCGTGGTGGTGGCAGTGCGGCTGCGCCACGACGGTGAGCCCGCTCAGGTCGGGCGGCGTCCAGCCGGGCAGCCCGGACAGGAACTCGGCGAGCGTCGCCACCGGGGGGATCGGCGCGTCGAGCAGCTCGGCGGCGTCGGAGCGGAGCACGGCCGCGCACGACGGCTCGAGCGCGACGATCGGCACCTGGTCGCGCGCGTACGGCGCGAGCGCGGCGACGGCCCGGCCGAGGATGCGGCGGGCGGCGTCGAGCTGGCCGGTGGAGATCCAGGTCAGCCCGCAGCAGACCGGCCGGTCGAGCACCCGTACCGCGAAGCCCGCGCCGGCGAGCACCCGGATCGCGGCGTGCGCCACGTCCGGCGCGAAGTGGTCGGTGAACGAGTCCACCCACAGCAGCACCGGCGGCCCGTCCCCGGCCACGGCCCCGCCCCGGCGGCCGCGCGCCCGGCGCAGCGAGCGGCGGAACGGCCGCTCGGCGAAGCGGGGCAGCGGGCGGTGCGGGTCGATGCCGCCGAGCCGCCGCACGGCCGCCGCCACCGGCCCGATCCCGAGCAGCCGGTTGACCGCGCGCGGCGCGAGCGCGGCGAGCCGGGACCAGCGGGGCAGCCACCCCATGCTGTAGTGGCTGAGCGGGCGGAGCCGGCCCCGGTAGCTCTGGTGGAGCACCTCGGCCTTGTAGGTGGCCATGTCCACCCCGGTCGGGCAGTCCGCGGCGCAGCCCTTGCACGCCAGGCACAGGTCGAGCACCTCGCGCACCTCCGGGGCGCGCAGCCCGCCGGGCAGCGCCCCGTTGATCGCCTCCTGCAGCACGCGGGCCCGGCCCCGGGTGGTGTCCTTCTCGTCCCGGGTCGCCACGTACGAGGGGCACATCACCTGCCCGGCCCCCGGGGCGGGGATCCGGCACTTGCCGACGCCGGTGCAGCGGTGCACGGCCGCGGCGAGGTCGCCGCCGTCGTGCCGGTACCGGAACGCGACGGGGTGGCGCACCACGGGCGGCGGGCTGAGCCGCAGGTCGCGGTCGAGCGGGGCGGGCCGTACGATCACGCCGGGGTTGAGCACGTCGCCGGGGTCGAACGCGGCCTTCACCGCGGCGAACAGGTCGATCGCCTCGGCCGAGTACATCAGCGGCAGCAGCTCGCCGCGGGCCCGCCCGTCCCCGTGCTCCCCCGACATCGAGCCGCCGTGCGCGGCCACCAGCCGGGCCGCGTCCAGCAGGAACGCGCGGAACGCCTGCGGCCCGTCCTGGCGGTGGAACGGGAAGTCGATGCGTACGTGCAGGCAGCCGTCGCCGAAGTGCCCGTACGGCACGCCGGACAGGCCGTGCTGGTCGAGCAGCTCGTCGAACTCGCGCAGGTAGCCGCCGAGCCGCTCGGGCGGCACGGCCGCGTCCTCCCAGCCGGCGTGCGCGGGCCTGCCCTCGAAGCTGCGGGCGGCGAGCCCGGCCCCGTCCTCCCGGATCCGCCAGATCGCGGCGGCCTGCCCGGGGTCGTCGAGCACGAGCGACTCCAGGGCGCCCACGCCGCGCACCGCCTCGGCCGCCGCCTTCGCCTCCTGCGGGGTGGCGCCGCCGAACTCGACGAGCAGCCAGCCCTCGCCGCGTGGCAGCGGCGGCACCGCGGCGCCGCCCCGCCGGGTGCGCACCACGCCGACCAGGCGCGCGTCGATGCCCTCGATCGCGATCGGCCGGTACGCGAGCAGCGCGGGCACCGCGTCCGCGGCCGACGGCATGTCCGGGTAGCCGAGCACGAGCAGCACCCGGTGCGCGGGCGCCTCGACCAGCCGCACCCGCGCCTCGAGCAGCACGCCCCAGGTGCCCTCGCTCCCCACGAACGCCCGCGCCGGGGCGAACCGCTCCGGCAGCAGGTGCTCGAGCGCGTACCCCGAGATCTGCCGGGGGAACCGGCCGAACTCGGTGCGGGCCACCGCGAGGCCGCGTGCCATCACCCGCCGCACCTCGGCGAGCGTGCCCTCCGCCGCGGCCCCGTCGTCCCCGGCCTCGCGCAGCACCAGGTGCTCGCCGTTCCCGGCGAGCACGTCGAGCTCGACCACGTTGTCCGAGGTGCGGCCGTAGGCGAGCGCGCGGGACCCGCACGCGTTGTTGCCGATCATCCCGCCGATCGTGCACCGGGCGTGGGTGGACGGGTCCGGCCCGAACCGCAGGCCGTACGGCGCGGCCGCGCGCTGCAGCGTGCCGAGCACCGCGCCGGGCTCCACCACCGCGGTCCGGGTCTCCGGGTCCACCGACCGCACCGCGTTCATGTGCCGGGAGAAGTCGAGCACGAGCCCGGGCCCGACCGCGTTGCCCGCGATCGAGGTGCCCGCGCCGCGGGCGGTGAGCGGCACCCCGGCCTCCCGGCACACCCGGAGCGCGGCCGCGACCTCCTCCGCGTCGCGGGGGAAGGCGACGGCGGCGGGCGGCACCCGGTACAGGGACGCGTCGGAGGAGTACTCGGCCCGGCGGCGGGCCGAGACGTCGACCTCGCGGACGCCGGCCGCGCGCAGCGCCCGTGCCAGTTCCTCGGGGGTCAGCGCGATCCCTCCCCCGTGCCGGCGGGGGCCGCGGGATGCGCCGCGGCGGCGTCCCGGCGTCCGGCGCCGCGCGGTGCACAGGGGTAGCGGCAAGTCACGAGTCCAATTCTGCACGTGGCGTCCGCGTGGACCGGACGCGGCCTCCGCGTATCGACCTTCGGGGCATGTTGCCGTGACTGTGACATAAGGGGCGTAGGGTGGTGCCGCGGATAAGCCCTCCTGATCGGCGCCGGATCGCGCCGTACGGGCCGCACCCGTCGCTTTTCAGATTGAGAGGTGCTGAATCCCACTACAGTGAACCCTGCGGCGAAAGCCCTGAAAGAGGGTCATATACCCCAATTCATACGCTACGATCCACCCGTTTCCCCGGTATAGGTCCTGTTGGATGGCACAACGCGTGGCTCTGGAGGCCTCGTGAGACTTACTCGCTACGTCATCGGCGTCCTGGTCTGCACCCTGGTGGCGGTCGCAGGGTGTAGCGGCGACTCGGACGAGGCGCCCGCCGCCGATCTCGAGAAGACGCAGCTCACCGTCGGCACGATGGCGGTCGTGGACGCCGCGCCGCTGGAGATCGCGGTACGTCGCGGCCTGTTCAAGGCCGAGGGCCTCGACGTCAAGCTCAAGACGGTCTCCGGTGCCGCGGAGGCGATGCCGCAGCTGAAGAACGGCCAGCTCGACATCAGCCTCGGCGCGTACATCCCCTTCATCAACGCGGTCGGCAGCGGCGAGTACGACCTGAAGATCGTGGCGGAGGGCTCCCGAAGCGCGCCGGGCACCCACACGATCATGGTGCCGCCGAACAGCCCGATCCGCACCCCGGCGGACCTGAAGGGGAAGAAGATCGGGGTCAACACCAAGTACAGCGCCGCCTCCATGGTCGTGCGTGCCGCGGCCAAGGTGCACGGCGTGACCCTGAGCGAGGAGAAGAACTTCGTCCAGATCCCGCCGCCGGAGTTCCAGAACGCGCTCATGACCGGCAAGGTCCACGCGATCCAGGCGATCGAGCCGTTCACCACGATCATCGCGCAGGCGACCGGGGCGCAGATCATCTACGACACCTCGCAGGGGGCGACGCGCGAGTTCCCGATCGCCGGGTACGCCGCGACGACCGAGTGGACGAAGAAGTACCCCAAGACCCTCGCGGCCTTCCAGCGCGCGCTCGCCAAGGGGCATGACCTCGCCAACGACCGGGCGATCGTCGCCGAGACGATCCCGCAGTACACGACGATCAAGCCCGACCTCGCCCGTGCCGTGAGCCTGAGCATCTACTCGAGCCCGGTGAACCCGACCCGAATCCAGCGCATCCTCGACAACATGCGCGAGTTCGACCTGATGCAGGGCAACGTCAAGCTCGAGCAGATCCTGGTCGACGGGGCCAAGTCCAAGTAGGACCGCACGGGCGGCGGCGCGCCCGCCGCCCGCCGGGGCCGCCGGCACGGACGCCGCGGCAGGGGTCAGCGACCGCGTTCGGCCGCTGTGCTCCCCGCCGCGGCGTCCGTGCTTCCCGCCCCGGGGATCTTGCGGGTGTCGCGGAGTTCCACGTACGGCTCGGCGTCCGGCGGATGGCCCCGCGCGATCCGCCGCGCCCGCTCCAGCTCGGCGTTGAACTCGGCGCCGAGCAGGATCGCCATGTTGCCGATCCACAGCCAGACGAGGAAGATGATCACGGCGGCGAGGCTGCCGTAGATCTTGTTGTACGAGCCGAAGTTCGCCACGTAGAGCGCGAACAGCGCCGAGGCGGCGAGCCACAGCAGCAGGGCGAGCAGCCCGCCGGGATTGATCCACCTGAAGCGCCGCCGCGCGTTCGGCGCCGCCCAGTACAGCAGCGCGAGCAGCAGGCTGACCGCCAGCAGGATCACCGGCCACTTGGCGAGGTCCCAGACCGCCACGGCCTGCGGGCCGAGCCCGAGCAGCTCCCCGGCGAACCGGGCCACCGGACCGGAGATCACCACGACGACCGCGAGCAGGGCGAGCAGCACGAGCGTCACCAGGGTGATCCCGAGCCGCAGCGGCATGACCTTCCAGATCGGCCGCCCCTCGGGCACGTCCCAGATGACGTTCGACGCGCGCATGAACGCCGCCACGTAGCGCGACGCCGACCAGACCGCGGCGGCGAAGCCGCCGAGGGCGACGAGGCCCGCCCCGAGCCGGGCGCTCTGCAGCTCGTTGAGCGCGCCGGTGAGCACTTCCCGCACCTCGCCGGGCACGAGCGCGCCGACCTCGTTGATCACCGACTGGGACAGCGACTCGCCGCCGAGCCCGACGAGGGACACCACCACGAGGATCCCAGGGAACAGCGACAGCACCGAGTAGTAGGTGAGCGCCGCCGCCCAGTCCGGCAGGTTGTCCTCCTTGAACTCCCGCAGGGTGCGCCGGGCGGCCTCCCGCCAGCGACCGGTCCGCGAGGCCGGGCGCGAAGGTTGCGGGTCGCCGCCGGTGGTCACCCCGGCCTCACCGGCCCTTACGGCCGACCGGAACCCTCTCACGCGTCCTCCGCACCGCGGCCTCGGTGCGGGTCGTGCCGGTGGTACGGCCCGCCGTGTGGCTGTGCCTGACGAGGTCCTTGTGCGCGCCCTGCGCGGCGAGCCGGCGGGTGGCCGCCTTGACCAGGCCGTACACCGCGCCCTGGGCCCCGGCGGCGAGCAGCACCTCGCGCCAGCCCCGGTCGAGGTCGCGGGCGTCCGGCGCGTGCTCCTCGCCGCGGGTCCTGGTCCACAGGCGGTTGAACAGCTTCACCGCCACCATGCCGCCGAGCAGACTGACCACGAGCGACAGCATCCGGTACAGCATGCTCACAGCCACCCCCCTCGACGGCGGCCGCCTGCGGCGCGGACGCCGCCCTGCACGAGACGGCCGGGGGTGACGCGACGGGCGCGACGCGGGGTGAAGATCCCATGCCCCGACCGTATATGGAGCCCCGGGGCGATGCGGTGGGAACCGCTCAGCACGCCCGGCCGCCTCCCCACGCCCGGGAGCACGCCCGGCGGGAGGATTCCGCGCCCGGTCCGGACGTCCAGCCCAGGGGCGATACGGCGCGTACCGCCGAACATGCCCGACCTGCGCGGACGACGGCCCATGCCCGGCGAGAACAGGCCACGCCCCGACCGCACGTGCAGCCCGGGAGCGATGCGGCGCGTGCCGCCCGGCATGCCCCGCCGCCTCCCCATGCGCCGGGCCAGGCCCGGCGAGAGCACGCCACGGCCGGTGTGCACCTCCAGGCCGGGGGCGATGTGACGGGTGCCGCCGATCAGGTACCGGGTGGTGGTGCCGAACCGGCCGCGCGTGCCGCGGGCGAGGCCCTCGGCGAGCCCCACGCCCCGCCGCGCCATCATCCCGGTCGCCCCGGTCTGCCGGCCGTACAGCAGCAGCCCGAGCAGCGCGAGCCCGGCGCCCACGGCGACGATCATGCCGCCGCGGCGCGCGGCGCGCTCGTGCTCGGCGATCTGCGCGCCCCGGCTCGTGACCCGGCGGATCCTCGCCTTGCCGATGCGCCCCGCCCGGTTCTCCGCCGGGTGCAGCAGGTGCTGCGCCCGGGCGGCGGCGGTGCTCACCACGCTCTGCGCGACGCCCTTCGCCTGTGCCCTGACGTCGGTCTTGGCGGCGAGCGCGGCCACGGTCTCCCCGAGCTCGTGGCGGGTGCGCTCGATCTCCTCGCGCAGGCTCTCCGGCGAGTCGTCGTACCTGCGTTCGATCTCCTCGGCGGTGCCGGTGACCGGCGTGTCCGGGACGGACGCCGTCCGCTCCTCGGTGGTGGCGGCGCCGGTCCCCGTGCCGCGGTTGGTTCCGCGCGTCGTCATCGATGTGCCCTTTCCTTGATCTCCCGGATGTCCTGCAGGGCGCTGTCGAGCGCCTGCCGGGGCACGGGCGGCCCGGCCTGGCCGACCCGCCTGCGGCCGGCGAGGGCGAGCACGGCGGCCACCACCAGCAGGGCGACGCCCACGATGAGCGCCGCGAGCCACACGGGAACGGCGAGCGCGAGCCCGGCGATCACCGCGGTGACGATGGCCGCCACGCCGAGCAGCGCCACCACCCCCGCGCCGCCGAACAGGCCCGCGCCGACCCCGGCCTGTTTCCCCTTCTCCTTCATCTCGACCGCGGCGAGCCGGAGCTCCGCGCGGATCAGGCCGGACATCTGCTCCGTCGCCTGCCGGACCAGGTCGCCGACGCCCTGCTCGGATGCCCGCGGCGTCGTCTCCACCCGGCCATCCGCGGCCGGTCGTGTCGTCGTCATCGCCGTTCATCCCCTTCCACGGGCTCGCCGTTCGTCCTGCCACCCCGGCGGGCGGGCGGTACGGCCCGGCCCGCACCTGAGGTGAGGTGATTACCCGTTCCCCCAGGCACCGGCCTAAACGCCGGTGCGGCGGCCGGCACGGGCCCGGGCGCATTCCGTTTCCGCCACCCCGGCCGAAAACTCGGCAAAAGTACACAAATGAGGACACAGCGGATTAGGCGGGCAATGCAATGATTGCCACGAATGCCGACCGGGAGGAGGCGACCGTGAAGCTGCCTCCGGACGACGACGTCATCGCGGCCCTGCGCGCGGGTGACGAGGCGACGTTCGCGACGCTGCTCGACACCTGGTCGCAGGGCATGCTGCGGGTGGCGCGGGCGTATGTGTCCACACCGGAGATCGCCGAGGAGGTGGTCCAGGACACCTGGCTCGCCGTGCTCGGCGCGATCGGCGGCTTCGAGGGCCGCTCCTCGCTGAAGACGTGGATCTTCCGCATCCTCGTCAACACGGCGCGGAAGCGCGGCGCCCGCGAGAGCCGTACCGTGCCGTGGAGCAGCGTGTTCGTGCCCGAGCAGGCGGCCGGGGAGCCGCCCGTGGCGCGGCGGGAGGCGCCCGGCCGGGACGGCGGGCCGGTCGCGGACGCGCCGGAGGGCGAGGTGCTCGCCTCCGAGGCGCGCGAGCAGATCTGGCTGGCGCTCGCCGGCCTGCCGCTGCGGCAGCGCAGCGTGCTCGTGCTCCGCGACCTCGAGGGCTGCACCGCGGAGGAGGTCTGCGAGATCCTGGAGATCTCCCCCGCCAACCAGCGGGTGCTGCTGCACCGGGCCCGCATGGCGGTCCGCCGGCGGCTGGCGGGCTACTTCGAGGCGGTCCGGCCCTCGGCGTGACGGACGGCCGGGCCTGGCGACGAGGGGCCGGCCGGCGGGATGACGCGGATCGGCTTCGCCGGCCTGGCCGGGCTCGTCCCCCGCTTCCTCCCGCCTGCCCCAGCCCTCGGTCCGGGTTCGGGAGATCTCCGCGCCCCACCGTAACGGCACGGCGAGTCACCGGTCTGTATCCGCGAGACCGATCCGCGAGACCGATGCGGGCGGAAAGGGGCGCCGATGACGCCGATGACGCAGCCGGTGACCGATGCCGGGGTGGTCCGCGACGCCGCCGACGTGGCGGAGTTCGCGCGGGCCTGCCTGTCGCCCGCGGGCGGCGACCGGGTCGGCATCGAGCTGGAGTTCCTCGTGTTCGACCGCGCGGACCTGCGGCGCCACGTGCCGATCGCGCGGATCCGCGCGGCGCTCGCCGACCGGCTGCCCGGCGGCAGCCGGGTGAGCTTCGAGCCCGGCGGCCAGCTCGAGCTGTCGTCCCCGCCCGCCGCGCTGCCGGACGCGATCGCCTGCATGGGCGCGGACGTGGCCGCGGCCGCCGAGGCGCTCGAACGGCGGGGCCTCGTGCTCGCCGGGGTGGGGATCGACCCGGTGCGGCCGCCGCTGCGGCAGCTGCGGCTGCCCCGCTACGAGGCGATGGCCGCGTACTTCGCCGCCTGCTCCCCCGGCTCGGCCGCCGGCCGGCTGATGATGTGCTCGACCGCCTCGGTCCAGGTCAACGTCGACCTCGGGCCGCGACCCGAGGCCCGGTGGGCGCGGGCGCACGCGCTCGGCCCGGTGCTCGCCGCGGCGTTCGCGAACTCGCCGCTGCGGCTCGGCCGGCCGTGCGGCTGGATGTCCGCCCGGCAGCGGGTGTGGGCGCGCCTCGACCGCACCCGCACCGCCCCCGTGCCCGGGACGGCGGACGGCACCGGTGCACCGGCCCGCGACTGGGCCCGCTACCTGCTCGACGCCCGCCTCATGGTGGCCCGGGACGCGGACGGGCGGCTGAGCCCGGTGCGCGACGGCACCACCTTCCGCGACCGGCTCGCCGCCCCCGGGCCGCCACCCACCGCCGCGGATCTCGCCTACCACGCGACCACCCTGTTCCCGCCGGTACGGCCGCGCGGCTGGCTGGAGATCCGCTACCTCGACGCGCAGGGGCCGGAGGACTGGCCGGTCGCCGTGGCCGTGCCGTACGCGCTCGTCGTCGACGACCGGGCCGGGGCCGCGGCGATGGCGGCGGTGGCGGACGCCGGGCTCGCCGCGGCCGGGCCGTACGGCGGGCCGGGCGACCCGTGGCGGATCGCGGCCCGGTGCGGGCTCGCCGACCCCGCGCTGCGGCGCGCCGCGGACGCCTGCTTCCGGGCGGCGCTGGGCGCGCTGCCGCGGCTGGGCGCGCCCGCCGGCCTGGTCGCCCGGGTCGCCGCGTTCGCCGACCGCCACGTCGCGGCGGGCCGCTCCCCCGCCGCCGGCCTGCTCGCCACCGGCCCGCTGCCCGCGCCGCTCACCCGCCGGCCCGCCGGGGCCACGGGCTCCCGATCCGGAGGCAACCGATGACCGACCGCAAGGACCGCATCGCCGCCGAGCTCGTCGCGGTGCGGGAGCGCTCGCTCGCCTACACCGACGCCGACGACGAGACGCTGATGCGCCAGCACTCGCCGATCATGTCGCCGCTCGTGTGGGACCTGGCGCACGTCGGCAACTACGAGGAGCTGTGGGTGCTGCGCGCGGCGGGCGGGATCGCCCCGCTGCGGCCCGAGATCGACGACATGTACGACGCGTTCAAGACGCCGCGGCGGAACCGGCCGTCGCTGCCGCTGCTGTGCCCCGACGAGGCCCGCCGGTACATCTCCGGCGTGCGCGGGCGGGTGCTCGACGTGCTCGACGCGATCGACCTGGACGCGCCGCACCCGCTGCACCGGGACGGGTTCGTGTTCGGCCTCGTCATCCAGCACGAGCACCAGCACGACGAGACCATGCTCGCCACGCTCCAGCTCTCCGGGCGGCCCGGGCTGGTGCGCGACGGCGAGCCGCCGCCGGGCCGTACCGGAGGGCCGCGCGAGGTGTTCGTGCCCGCCGGGCCGTTCCGGATGGGCACCGACACGCTGCCGTGGGCCTACGACAACGAGCGGGCCGCGCACCTCGTCGACCTGCCCGCGTACTGGATCGACCGGTTCCCGGTGAGCAACGCCGAGTACGCCGCGTTCATCGCCGACGGCGGGTACGACGACCCGCGCTGGTGGACGCCGGAGGGGTGGGAGTGGCGGTGCCGCACCGAGGTGACCGCCCCGCTGTTCTGGGAGCGCGACGGCGACGCCTGGTGGCGCCTGCGGTTCGGGCGGATCGAGCCGGTGCCGCCGGACGAGCCGGTGCAGCACGTGAGCTGGTTCGAGGCCGACGCGTACGCCCGCTGGGCGGGCAGGCGGCTGCCCACCGAGGCCGAGTGGGAGAAGGCGTGCGGCTGGGACCCGGCGGCGGGCCGGTCCCGGCGCTACCCGTGGGGCGACGAGGAGCCCGGCCCCGGCCACGCGAACCTCGGGCACCGGATCGCCCGGCCCGCGCCCGTCGGGGCCTACCCTGCCGGGGCGAGCCCGTACGGGGCCGAGCAGATGATCGGCGACGTGTGGGAGTGGACCGGCTCGTGGTTCCTGCCCTACCCGCACTTCCGCGCCTTCCCGTACCGCGAGTACAGCGAGGTGTTCTTCGGCCACCGGTTCCGGGTGCTGCGCGGCGGCTCCTGGGCGACCGACCCGGCGGCGGTGCGCACCACGTTCCGCAACTGGGACTTCCCGATCCGGCGGCAGATCTTCGCCGGGTTCCGCTGCGCCCGCACCGCCACCCCGGAGGAGGCGGCCGGTGGGGGGTGGGCGTAGATGTGCCGGCACGCCGCCTGGCTCGGGCCGCCGCGCAGCCTCGCCTCGCTCGTCCACGAGCCGGAGTACGGCCTGCTGCGGCAGGCGTACGCGCCGCGGATGCAGCGGCACGCCACGGTGAACGCCGACGGGTTCGGCGTCGCCTGGTACGACCCGGAGCTCGGCGAGCCGGTCCGCTACCGGCGCGCGGTGCCGATCTGGGCGGACGCGAACCTGCCCGGCCTGGCCCGGACCGCGCGGTCGCACTGCCTGCTCGCCGCGGTGCGCTCGGCGACCGAGGGCATGCCGGTGGAGGAGTCCGCGACCGCGCCGTTCGCCCGTGGCCGGTGGCTGCTCAGCCACAACGGCCGGGTCGCCCGGCAGGCGGTGCGCCCGCTCGCCGACGACGCCGAGAGCCCGTGCGACTCGGCGTGGCTCGCCGCCGCCGTGTTCGCCCGCGCCGCCGCCGGGGCGTCGCTCGCCGAGGGCGTGGCCGAGGTGGTCACGCTCGCCGCCGGGAAGGACCCCGAGGCCCGGCTCAACCTGCTCGCCTGCGACGGCGAGTCGCTCGCCGCCAGCGCCTGGGGAGACACGCTCTTCGTGCATCTGGGGGATGGCGAGGGCGTGCTCGTGGCGAGCGAACCGCTCGACGACCGGCCCGGCTGGCGGGCCGTACCGGACCACAGCCTCGTCACGGCCCGGCCCGGCGCACTGCGCGTCGAGCCGCTCTGACCCCGACCGTCCCATCGGCCGAGGAGGACCAGTGCCCGTCACCGAGCCGACCGTGCAGCTGATCGACCATCTCGACCGCGGCCACCTGCGGCAGGCGCTCGAGCGCGACGTGCGCGAGGGCCTGGCCGGCACGCCCAAGCATCTGCCGCCCAAGTGGTTCTACGACGCCGCGGGCAGCGAGCTGTTCGCCCGGATCACCCGGCTGCCGGAGTACTACCCGGCCCGGCGGGAGACCGCGATCCTGCGCGAGCACGCCGCCGACATCGCCGCGCTCGCCCGCGCCGACACCCTCGTCGAGCTGGGCTCCGGCACGAGCGAGAAGACCGTGCTGCTGCTCGACGCGCTGGTCGCCGCCGGGCTGCGCGCCTACCTGCCGGTGGACGTGGACGCGGTCACGCTGCGCCGGGCGGCCGGGCGGCTCGCGGCCCGCTACCCCGGCCTCGCCGTACGGGCGGTGTGCGCGGACTTCGAGCGGCACCTCGCGCTGCTGCCCCGGGAGGGCCGCCGCCTGGTGGCGTTCCTCGGCGGCACGATCGGAAACCTCGCCCCGGACGCGCGCGAGGTGTTCTTCAAGGACCTGCGCGCCGTGCTCGACCCGGGCGACACCCTGCTGCTCGGCGCCGACCTGGTCAAGGACACCGAGCGGCTCGTCGCCGCGTACGCCGACGCGGCCGGGGTGACCGCGGCGTTCAACCGCAACGTGCTGCACGTGATCAACCGGGAGCTCGGCGCGGACTTCGACCCCGGCGCGTTCGACCACGTCGCCGCCTACGACGCGGCGAACGAGTGGATCGAGATGCGGCTGCGGGCCCGCCGGGACATGCGGGTGCGCATCCCCGCCCTCGGCATGGTGGTGGCGTTCGCCGCGGGCGAGGAGATGCGCACGGAGATCAGCGCGAAGTTCCGCCCGGCCGGGCTGAGCCGCGAGCTCGCCGCCGCGGGCTTCACCGTGCGGCGCTGGTTCCTCGACCCGTCCGGGGACTTCAGCGTCGTCCTCGCCGCCGCCTGACCGGCTCGGGCCCGGGCTCGGGCCGGCGGCGGCCGAGCAGCAGGTACGCGATCGGGCCCACCGGCTGGACGAAGATCAGCAGCCACCACAGGGCCCGGCCGCCGCGCACGTCGCGGCCCTTGCGGAAGGCGAGGTCGACCACGGCGGCCGAGGTGAGCGCGCACTCGACCGCGATGAGGCCGAGCAGCGCGCCGCGCTCGGCGCGCGACAGCTCGGCCCAGCGGATCCGCCTGTCCCTGCGCACGGGCGTGCTCACCGGCGGCGGAACGCCTTGGACCGGGCGAGCATGCGGACCACGGCGCGCACGGTGAGCAGCGCGACGACGGCGACGATCTGGCCGCCGAGGATGATGCGGTTGATGTCGACCGCGGGCCGCCAGCGGACCTCGCCGTCCTTGATCACGTACATGCCCGCGGGCGCGGCACCGATGCCGAAGCCGCCGCCGGTCCCCTCACCCGGCTGCTCGCCCTCCTGACGGCCGGTGCCGCCACCGCCCCCGCCGGTGAGCCGTGCGGCGGGGATCACGGTGATCCCGTCCCGGGTGATCGGCTCGCCGAAGACCCGGTTCACGGTCACGGCGTCCTGGGCCTTGCCGAGCAGCTCTATGGTGTCCATCGCGTTCCCTCCGTACGCCTCCGGCAGGCGAGGCGAATGCCCCCTTTCCGCCTTTTCCCCGCAATAACCGGATGCAACGCGCGGGGCGGACCACCGCCGGGACTCCTGAGGCTGCCGAGGAGGGAGTCAGAGCCCCGGCCCGGAGAGGCGGCGGTCGCCCTTGGTGGTGCGCACGAACACCTGCCAGTTGTAGTAGGCGTAGTACGCCCGGCGGTCACGCTTCATCTCGCGGGCGTGCAGCTTGACCGCGTTCACGTACCGCCGCGAGTGGTTGTACCACCACAGGGCCCTGTCGTAGTCGCGGGGCGCTCCCGTGGCGCGCAGGTAGTTCGCCGCCCCCATGATCGCGTCACGGGCGTCGTGCACGTTGCCGCCCATGCCGTACGCGGCCCAGGTGCGCGGCATGAACTGCATCGGGCCCTGGGCGCCGGTGCTGCTGGGCGAGCGGATGCGGCCGAACCTGGTCTCCACGAGCATGATCGCGGCGAGCACCTCCCAGTCCACGCCGAACCTGCGCTCGGCGCGGCGGAAGTGCCGCAGCAGCACGTCGGCGGGCTCGGGTTCGCCCACCCTGAACCGGATCGGCCCGCTCACCGGCCGGCTGAGCGCGAACAGGTCGGCCGTCGCGGTGACGTTGGCCTGGGCGGAGGCGGCGAGCCGGGACGGCAGCCGCCTGCGCACGTTCTCCGCGAGCCGGGGGTTGCGCGCCAGGTGCCGGTAGATGCGCTGCTGGTAGAGGGCGTGCAGCACGACCGGCTCGGGCGGCCTCCCCTTCGCCGGGTTCCCGTCGCGCAGCCACGCGTCGATCGCCTTGCGCAGCTCGGTGTCGGTACGGCGCAGCGCCCGGGCGATGCCGGCGGCCGAGCGGGGAATCGGCTCGTCCGGCCGGGGCAGGTCCGCGTTCGCCGCCGCGTCCGCCGTGGCGCGGGCCTCTCCCCGGCCCGACGAGGCGGTGGGCGCGGCGGAGGCGGCGGGCCGCTCGGCCGCGGACGCGTCCGCGGCGTTTCCGGTGCCGCCGCACGCCCCGGCACCGGCGGCGAGCGCCACGGCGAGCGTGACGGGGAGCACTCTGCGGAGGGGCAGGTCGCGCTGCCGCGATGGCCGTTCTCCCATGGCATGCCAACCTACCCGGAGCGGGCGCGCCGCGCCGGGTGACACGGCGAACCCGGCCGGGTGCGGCGCCCGAAGGGGCCGTGACCGCCGTTACCCGGGCGCCTCAGCGCTCGGCGAGCCGGTCGGCCTCCTCGGCGATCCGCTCGGCGAGGCGGGCGGCCTCCTCCTCGCCCACCGCCGAGGCGAGCAGCGGCAGGTAGATCTCCTCCTCCTTGGCGAAGTGCAGCCGGACCAGCGCGTGCAGGCCGTACAGGGCCCGCTGGAGGGTGCGGCGCTCCTGCCGGGTGGGCGCGGCGAGGAGGCCGTCGCGGACCGCGACCAGCTCGCGGGTGAGCCGCGCGATCTCCTCGTGCTCGCGGCGCAGCGCGGCGATCGCCTGCGGGGCGCCCAACGCCCGCTCCAGCACCGGGTGCAGGATCGCCTCGCGCGCCTGAAGCTGCGGGATGACCCGGTAGAGCAGGAAGTCGACGCTCTCGTCGAGCTCCGTCAGCCCCTGCCAGCCGCCGTGCTCCACGGCCTCCGCCGCGCTGCGCAGCCTGTCGATGCCCGCCGCCAGGCTCCGGCTCCCGTCACCCGTCAGCCTCGTGGTCACCATGCCGAAATCCCCGTTTCTCCCAAACCGGATCCCCCGTCTTCCCGTCCCGCCAGGGCCGCGCCCGCCCCGTCGGTGCCCTCGTCAGGGCCGCCGCCCGCGGCCCCCGGCGCCCGCCGGGGTGCCCCGCAGCAGCTCGGTGACCTCCTCGTCGGAGGTCGGCGAGAAGTCCTCGTACCAGGCGCCGATGGCGAACAGGTCCCGCGGCGTCTCCACGCAGACGACCTGGTCGGCGACCCGGCTCAGCTCGGCGATGACGTCGGGCGAGCCCACCGGGACCGCGAGCACCACGCGCTCGGCGCCGCGGGCCCGGGCGACCTGGCAGGCGGCGCGCGCCGTGCCGCCGGTGGCCACCCCGTCGTCGACGACGATCACCGTGCGGCCCTCGAACGGCGTGGCGGGACGCCCGCCGCGCAGCCGGTTCGCCCGGCCCTCCACCTCGGCGCGCGCCCGCCGTTCCACCTCGGCCATCTGGCCGGGGTCGAGCGCGGCGAGCCGCACGATGTCGGGGTTGAGCACCCGCACCCCGTCCTCGCCGACCGCGCCGTAGCCCAGCTCCCGGTGGTACGGCACGCCGAGCTTGCGCACCACGATCACGTCGAGCGGCGCGCCGAGCGCCTGCGCGACCTCGTAGGCCACCGGAACGCCCCCGCGCGGCAGCCCGACCACGACGGCGTTCCGGGCGTCCACCTCCGCCCGCACCCGCTCGGCGAGCCGCCGTCCGGCGTCCACACGATCCGCGAACATCATTGCCACCCCCCGTAGGCTCCTACCGATCCTGCGCCGGTCCACACCCCCTCACCAGGGTCGAACGCGGGCACCGGGTAGGGCCGAAGGTCCCGCGGTGGCGCGGGCGCGCCGGTACGGCCGGGTCAGGCGGTGCCGCCCGCCGCGGCGGCGGCGCGCTCGATCTCCACCGGGTCGTCCATGACCTGGGCGGCGGTGACCGCGACGGTGGTGACGATGTCCTTGACCGTGGCGCCGCGGGACAGGTCGTTGACCGGCTTGCGCAGCCCCTGCAGCACCGGGCCGACCGCGACCGCGTTGGCGCTGCGCTGCACGCCCTTGTAGAGGATGTTGCCGGTGTTGAGGTCGGGCACGATGAACACGGTGGCGCGGCCCGCGACCTCGCTGTCCGGCAGCTTGGTCCTCGCCACCGACGGGTCGATCGCCGCGTCGTACTGGATCGGCCCGGCCACCGGAAGGTCCGGGCGGCGCTCCTGGACGAGCTCGGTGGCGGTGCGCACCTTGTCCACGTCCGCGCCGCGGCCGGAGTCCCCGGTCGAGTACGACAGTATCGCGATCCGCGGCTCGATGCCGAACCGCCGGGCGGTGTCCGCCGAGGAGATCGCGATCTCGGCGAGCTGCTCGGCCGTGGGGTCGGGCACCACCGCGCAGTCGCCGTACACGAGCACCCGGTCGGCGAGGCACATGAAGAACACGCTCGACACCAGCCCGAGGCGGAGGATCTCGAACGCGGGCCGGATGGTGTGCGCGGTGGTGTGGGCGGCGCCGGAGACCATGCCGTCGGCGAGCCCGGTCTGCACCATGAGCGTGCCGAAGTACGACACGTCGGTCACGGTGTCGCGGGCGCTCTCCAGGGTGACGCCCTTGTGCGCGCGCAGCCGCGCGTACTCCTGGGCGAACCGCTCGCGCAGCTCGGGGTCGAACGGGCTGATCACCCGGGCCCCCTCCACCGCGGACAGGCCGAGCTGGGCGGCCTTGGCCCGGATGCGCCCCTCGTCGCCGAGCAGGGTGAGGTCGACCACGTCGCGGCGGATCAGCACGTCGGCGGCGCGCAGGATGCGCGGCTCCTCGCCCTCGGGCAGCACGATGTGCCGGCGGCGGGCCCGGGCCCGGTCGAGCAGGTCGTACTCGAACATGAGCGGGGTGACCGCGACGGCCCGGGTGATGGCGAGCCGCTGCAGCAGCTGCTCGGCGTCGACGTGCTCGCTGAACAGCCGCAGTGCCGCGTCCACCTTGCCCTCGGCCTCCGGGCTGAACCGGCCCTCGACCGCGGACAGCCGGGTCGCGGTGTCGAAGGTGTCCCGGTCGGTGAGGATCACCGGGACCGGGATCGTCATGCCGCGCAGCAGCCGCTCCACCGGGGGCGGCATGTGCCGCCCGCCGGTCATGATGATCGCCGACAGGTTGGGGAAGGTCGGCGCGGTGTGCGCGGCCACCAGGCCGGGCACGAGCGCCGCGGCCCGGTCCGACGGGATGATCACAGCCGCGCCGTCGGTGTACCGCTCGAGGATCGTGGGCAGCGAGGCCGCGCCCACGATGAGCCCGTTCGCCTCCCGGCCGAGCCCCTCCTCCTCGCCGAACAGCAGCCGCCCGTCGCAGGCGGCGGCGAGGTCGGCGACGCTCGGCGCGCGCAGCGTCGTCGACTCCGGCAGCACGAACACCGGCGTGGCGTGGGCGACGGAGACCCTGCCGGTGGTGCGGGTGACGATGACCGCGAGCTCCTTGGCGTGGTGCTGGGCGAGCTCCTTGGAGGTGAGCTCGACCGCCGCGGAGATCTCGGTGGCGGTACGGCCGAGCCCGCGCACCACGTTGAGCACCGGGGTGCCGAGGTCGGCGGCGAGCCGGGCGTTGAACTCGAACTCGGTCGGGGCGCCGACGTCGGTGTAGTCGGTGCCGATCACCACGACCGCGTCGCAGCGGGCGGCGAGCCTGCGGTACCGGTCGACGATCTCGCCGAGCGCCCGGTCGGTGTCGGCGTGCACGTCGTCGTAGGTGACGCCGGCGCACATCTCGTACGGCAGGTCGATGCCGAACCTGGCGAGCACGGTGGTGATGAGGCCGTCCGGCCGCCCGGAGCGCACCACGGGGCGGAACACCCCGACCTTGCCGACCTTGCGCGACAGCGCCTCCACCATCCCGAGGGCGACCACGCCCTTGTTGCTCCCGGCCTCTCCTGCGGCGACGTACACAGCATGTGTCATGCCCCAATTGTCCTCCCAGGTCAGGCCCGGGCCGGGACGTCACGGGCGTGATTTTGGGAGCACTTCCGACCGTCGCCGCAAGGACACGGCCCGCCGTCCCGCGGCGGGCGCGGGCGGCGGGCCGTGCCTGGGACCTGCCCCGGAGGACGTGTCAGGCCCGGGAGGCGGCCTCCTCCAGGCCGCGGCGGACGAGCACGCGGGCGAGCTGGGCCCGGTACTCGGCGCTGGCGTGCACGTCGGAGTTCGGGCTGAGCCCGTCGGCGGCGCGCTCGGCGGCCTCCTGGATCGAGGCCCCGGACGCGAGCGCCTCCTCCACGGCGGTGGCCCGGACCGGCTTCTCGTGCATGTTCACCAGGCCGACCTTGTCGCCCTGCACGGCCACGCCGACGATCGCCCAGTCGATGGCGCGCTTGGTGAACTTCTGGAACGACCAGCCGCGCGAGGCCGGCTTGGGCACCCGGATCTCGGTGAGCAGCTCGCCGGGCTCGAGCGCGGACTCGAACCGGTCGACGAAGAACTCGGTCGCCGGGATCTCCCGGGTGCCGGACGGGCCGCGCGCCACCAGCGTCGCCTCGAGCACGAGCACGGCGGCGGGCAGGTCGGCGGCCGGGTCGGAGTGGGCGAGTGAGCCGCCGATGGTGCCGCGGTGCCGTACCTGCGGGTCGCCGATCGTGCCGGCCGCGTACCGCAGCAGCGGGAGCTGCTCGGCGAGCAGCTCGGAGGTGGCCAGGTCGTGGTGGCGGGTGAGCGCGCCGATGGCGACGTGGTCGCCCTCGTCGCGGATGTACGACAGGTCGCGCAGCCGGCCGATGTCCACCAGCACCTCGGGCTGGGCCAGGCGCAGCTTCATCAGCGGCAGCAGGGAGTGCCCGCCGGCCAGGAACTTCGCGTCGTCGCCGTACTGTCCGGCGAGTTCGATGGCCTCGTCCACCGACTCGGCCCGCCGATAGGTGAAGGTTGCGGGGATCACGATTGCGCCTCTCCGGCTGTCGGATGCGGATGGGACGGTGACGGGGTCGGGCCGCCGGGGGCCGCCGCCGGGGCGGCGGTCCGGCGGGCCCGGCTCACGCGGTCTCCTCGGCGGCGGCGAGCACCGCCTTGACGATGTTGTGGTAGCCGGTGCACCGGCACAGGTTGCCCTCGAGGCCGGCGCGGACCTGCTCCTCGGTGGGGCGCGGGTTCTCCTTGAGCAGGGAGACCGTCGCCATCACCATGCCGGGGGTGCAGAAGCCGCACTGCAGGCCGTGCTGCTCGTGGAAGGCCTTCTGCACCGGGTGCATCGTGCCGTCCTCGCCGGCGAGGCCCTCGACCGTGGTGACCTCGCGGCCGTCCGCCTGGGCGGCCAGCACGGTGCAGGACTTCACCGACTCGCCGTCGAGCAGCACGGTGCACGCACCGCAGGTGGTGGTGTCGCAGCCGACGTTGGTCGCCGTGAGGTTGAGGACGTCGCGCAGGTAGTGCACGAGGAGCGTCCGGTCCTCCACCTCGGCGGAGGTCTCCTTGCCGTTGACCGTGATCGTCACCTTCACTGTGCAGCCCTCTTTTCGCTACCGCGCGCTTCGTTGATGGCCTTCCAGACCCGCTCCGGGGTGGCCGGCATCTCGATGTGCCGGACGCCGAGGTGGGACAGGGCGTCGACCACGGCGTTCTGCACGGCAGGGGTGGCGCCGATGGTGCCCGCCTCGCCGATGCCCTTGACGCCGAGCGGGTTGACGTCGGTGGGGGTCTCCATGGTGAGCAGCTCGAAGCTCGGCAGCTCGGCCGCGGAGATCATGGAGTAGTCGGCGAGGCTCGCGGTCACCGGGTTGCCCTCGGCGTCGTAGGCCATCTCCTCGTAGAGCGCCTGGGCGACGCCCTGGGCG
Source organism: Thermopolyspora flexuosa (assembly GCF_006716785.1). Lineage (NCBI taxonomy): Bacteria > Bacillati > Actinomycetota > Actinomycetes > Streptosporangiales > Streptosporangiaceae > Thermopolyspora > Thermopolyspora flexuosa. The sequence continues at coordinate 2,775,081 of NZ_VFPQ01000001.1, forward strand.
ATGCCGCCGTGCCGCTGGCCCTCGGCGAGGATCGGGTTGATCAGCGGCCCGGCGTCGTCGAGGCTGATGTGCCGCACCAGCCGTACCAGGCCGGTCTCGGTGTCGACCTCGACCACCGCCAGGTGCGCGCCGAACGGGAACGTGGGCCGGCTCGGCTTGAAGTGGACGTCCGCGGTGAGGCCGTCCTCACCGGCGAGCTCGGCCAGGCGCGCCCAGTCGAGCTTGGTGCCGGGCACGCCCTGCACGTGCCAGGCGCCGCTGTCGGTGTCGAGCACCAGGTCGGCCGGGTCGGCCTCCAGCTCCCGGGCGGCGAGCTCGCGCGCCTGCTCCTTGATCTTGACGGCGCACTCGTGCACGGCGATGCCGCCGACCTGCAGCGAGCGGGAGGCGTAGGTGCCGGTGCCGACCGGGATCGCGTCGGTGTCCCCGTGGATCACGGTGACCTTGTCCATGGGGATGCCGAGCTGGTCCTGGACGATCATCGCCCAGGAGGTGGCGTGACCCTGGCCCTGGGTGTGGCTGCCGGTGTACACGGTGGCGCTGCCGTCGCGGTGGATCACCACGCGGCCGGTCTCGCCGTTCGGGAAGTCGAGCGCGGTGACCTCGACGTAGCTGGAGAGGCCGATGCCGAGCAGCTTGGTGTCCCCGGCGGCGCGGCGGCGCTCCTGCTCGGCGCGCAGCTCCTCATACCCCGCGGCCTCGAGCACCCGGTCGAGCGCCTTGACGTACTCGCCCGAGTCGTACACCAGGCCGGTGGCGGTGGTGTACGGGAACTTGTCGGCCGGGATGAGGTTGCGGCGGCGCACCTCGGCCGGGTCCATGCCGATCTCGTCGGCGAAGATGTCGACGAGCCGCTCGATCGTCGCGGTCGCCTCGGGGCGGCCCGCGCCACGGTAGGCGCCGACGGGCGTGGTGTTGGTGAGCACCACCTTCGACCGGATCTGCACCGTCGGGATCTCGTAGACGGCGGGCACCATCAGGGTGGTGAAGTTCGCCAGCAGCGGGCCGACGCGCGGGTAGGCGCCGGCGTCCTGCATGAAGTCCATCCGGTAGGCGAGGATCTTGCCGTCCCGGTTGCCGCCGAGCTTGACCTTGTGCACCTGGGCGCGGCCGTGCTGCATCGCGATCAGGCTCTCGCTGCGGGTCTCGGTCCACCGGACCGCACGGCCGAGCCTGCGGGCCGCCCACGCCACCAGCACGGTGTCACGGTCAACACCGATCTTGGCCCCGAAGCCGCCGCCGACGTCCGGGGTGATCACGCGGACCTTGTCCGGCTCCACGCCGAGGCCGCCCGCGATGATCATGCGGGTGGTCTGCGCGTTCTGGTTGCTCGACCAGACCGTGACCCGCTCGCCGTCCCAGGCGGCGGCCGCGGACCGGACCTCCATCGGCACGGGGGCGACGCGCTGGTTGCGGAAGGTGCGCTCGATCACGACCTCGCACTCGGCGAACGGCGCGTCGTCGAACTCCTCCGGGCCGTTCGGGGCGACGATGTTCGTGCCGGCCTCGGGGAACAGCAGGACCTCGTCCTTGGCCGCCTCCTCGACGTCGACCACGGCGTCGAGCGGCTCGTAGTCGACCGCTACGAGCTCGACGGCGTCCTCGCCCTGCGCCCGGGTCTCGGTGATCACCATCGCCACCGGCTCGCCCACGTAGCGCACCACGTCCTTGGCGAGCAGCGGCTCGGCAAGGGGGTTGTCCGCCGGGGGCGGCGGCACGTCGTCAAGATCGTTCGCCGTGAACACGGCGACCACGCCGGGCGCCTCGGCAGCGGCGGAGACGTCGATGCCGGTGATCCTCGCGTGGGCCAGCGGGCTGCGCACGTACGTCACGAACGCCGCGCCCGCGAGCTGCGGGATGCGTAGATCGTCCACGTACGTGGCGCCGGTGGTGAGTAGCCGTGGATCCTCTATGCGTACCACACGGGTACCAAGAACGCTCATTCAGCCTCCGCACCCAGGCATGCAAGTCCGAAGCGAACCTTGCTCACGATTTTGGGCATGTCAAAGAAAAGGCCATGAAGTGCGGGTACGTCAACCCACAGTAGCGATCACGTGCGATCTTTGACGTTCCCGGGACCCGTCGGCGAGGGCCCCGGACGCCGTGCCCCAGCTTGCCAGACAAATGCCCCAAACAGGTACATAGACACCTGGAAGCGCCGCAAAGGTTCACACCGCGGACCGGTCTCCCGCCTGGTGGAAAACGTGATCCCTGCCACACCGGTCGAGGACTAGGGTGCGGTCATGACCGTCCTGCCGCGCCCCCATGGACCGTTCCCGGCCGCCCTCGGCAGTCCCGCCGTGCCGCGTGACCGGCCGCGCGCCACGGCGCAGGCCGTACCCCGTCAGCTGCGGACCACGCGGAGCGCGCCGGCGGCCGCCCGCTCGGCCGCGGCGCGCCGGGTGAGCCGGGCGAGCGCGGCCTTCGTGGCGGGGTCGGCGGGCAGGTACGCCACGATCCGCTGGCCGTCCCGGTCGGGCAGCCGCAGCGTCTCGTACGCCAGCCGCAGCTCGCCCGCGCCGGGGTGCCGCATCCGCAGCACGCCCGTGCCCGCGGGCGGCCGCGGCGGGCGGCGCAGCCGGTCGGCGAAGCCCGGGCCGGCGACGGCCTCGAGCTCGGCCACCAGATCGGCGAGGTACGGGTCGTCCCGCGGCGCCTCGAACCTGACCTCGGCGAGCTGCTCGGCGGCGACGCGCTCCCACTCCGGGTAGACGGCGCGCGCCCGCGGATCGCCGAACAGGTAGCGCGGCAGGCTCGGCGGATCGCCGTCGAGCAGCCCGACCGGCCCGGCGAGGCGGGCGAACCCGGAGGTGTGCGCGAGCAGCTCGCCGACCCGGTTCACCACCACGGCGGGCCCGGGCTCGAACCGCTCGAGCAGCGCCCGGACGGTCGGCCGCACGGTCCGCACCGGCGGCTCGGCCTGCACGAGGCAGTGCGCCACGCCCGAGGTTTCCTTGCTCAGCCGCCGCAGCTGCACGCGCTGCTCGTAGGAGAGCCGCATCGCGTCCGCGAGCGCGCTCAGCACCTGCGGGGACGGGTGACGGTCGCGGCCCTGTTCCAGCCGCGTCAGGTACTCCACGCTGATCCCCGCCAGCGTGGCCAGCTCGGCGCGCCGCAGACCCGGGGTGCGCCGGCGCGGGCCCGCGGGTAGCCCGACCTCGGCCGGCGTGACGGATTCGCGGCAGGCGCGGAGGAAGGCGCCCAGCTCGTTGCCGCTCACCCCTCGAGTGTAGAAAGCGGCGCCCGTTCCGCGGGGCCGCCGGCGCGCTCCCAGGGTGGCCCTGTCAGGGCCAGTCTCCGCCCGGCCTCCCCGCCGGCGTCCCGGACCGGCAGGTTTGGCGGTGCGGGCGGCACCGCCCGCCGTACCCGAAGGAGACCTGATGGATCTGGGACTGAACGGCCGCACGGTCATCGTCACCGGGGCCTCCGGCGGCATCGGCCGCGAGCTGGCGCGCGCGTTCGCCGCCGAGGGCGCGCACGTCGCCCTCACCTACCACCGCTCGCCCGAGACCGCCGAGCTCCTCGCCAAGGAGATCGGCGAGCGCGCCCTCGCCGTGCCGTACCGGATGGAGGATCCGGACTCGGCACGGGCCCTCGTCGATGCCGTGCTCGGCTGGACCGGCCGCATCGACGTGCTCGTCAACAACGCCGTGCGCTGGCTCCCGCCCGACCCGGCCGCCTCGTTCGAGGCCGTGCCGGACGCGGCCTGGCAGGACATGCTGCGCGCCAACGTCGAGGGCGCGGTACGGCTCAGCCGCCTGGTCGCCCCCGTCATGCGGGAGCGGCGCTGGGGCCGCCTCATCCACCTGTCGTCCACCCTCGCCAGGGACGGCATGGCCGGCGCCGAGTACTACGGGGCGGCCAAGGCCGCGCTGCACGGGTTCAGCCGCTCGGCCGCCTCCAGCCTCGGCCGCGACGGCGACATCCTCTCCAACGTGGTCATGCTCGGCCTCACCCGCACCGAGACCAACGTGCACGTCACCGAGGCGGAGGGTGACCACTTCGCGGCGCTCTCCGCGCTCGGCCGCCTCGCCACCGCGGCCGAGGTCGCCGCCACCGTCGTGTTCCTCGCCTCCGCGGCGAACACCGCGATCACCGGCGAGGTGATCGTGACCGGCGGCGCCTGACGCGGCCCCGGCCCACCCGGTCGTGGCGGCCCGGGCGGCACCACACCGGCCCGCCGCGACCGCCGGGCCGGGCCGTCCGCCGCCGGCGCCGGTGGCCACACGGCCTGCCGCCGCCGGGCTCCCCGACGACCGCGACGGCATTCCTTATATATAGGGTCGGCATTCCCTGTTGTCCTGACACCGGATGCCGTCCGGCCCGTGCCCGCCCTCGTCAGATGGCGGCGAGGTCCCGCAGGAAGCGGGTGAGGGCCCGGTGGTACGGCGCGATCGTGGCGATGTCGGCGTACTCGTCCGGCCCGTGCAGCCCGTCGCCGCCGATGCCGAAGATCACCGCGTCGATGCCGTGCTGGTAATAGAACCGGGCGTCCGCCGCGCCGTGCTTGCGCAGCAGGTCACCCGAGTAGCCCTGCTCCCGGGCGGCCCGCTGCAGCGCGAGCAGCTCGGCCCGGCCGGGATCGGCGCGGTGCGGCGGGTCGGCGTTGTCGATCGTCACGCTGACCCCCGGCTCGCAGAAGCCCTCCAGGTGGGCGGCGATCTCCTCGGCGCTCCGCCCGGTGAAATCGGGATCCTCCGGCGGGAACCGGATGTCGAGCCACGCCTCGGCCTCCGCCGGAACCTGGTTGAACGCCTGGTTGGGCGTGTCGATCCGGGCCACGTTGACCGTGGTCCGCCACTGCTCCCCGTCCGGAATCGGATAGGCGGCGAGCAGCCGATCCACACTGCGCATCACCTTCACCAGCGCGTTATCGCCGTTCCACTGGTAGGCGCTGTGCGCCCCGCGGCCGAGCGCGAGCATCCGGGCCACCACGATGCCCTTCGACTCGTGCACCACGCGCAGCCCGCTGTACTCCCCGATGACGACGAACCCGCCGCGCACCCCCTGCCGCAGCTGATGGGCGGTCCCGTCCCGCCCGCCCACCTCCTCGTCGGTCACCACCTGCAACGCGATCGGGTACGGCAGGCCGTGCGCGAGCTCCCGGAACACCTGGGCGAGCACGAGCGCGGACACCTTCATGTCCTGCGCGCCCCTGCCGTACAGCCGCCCGCCCGCCCGGCGCGGCCGGAACTGCTCCGGCGGCGCCGGCACCACGTCGACGTGCCCGTTGAGGATCACCCGGAACTCCGGCCGCCCGCCCGCCACCGGCGGATACACCAGCGCGCTCGGCTTGCCACCGGACTCGAACCGCTCCACCGTGAACCCCGGCCCGACGAAGTCGAGCACGAACTCCAGCGCCCGCTCCAGCTCCCGCGGCCGATCGGCCGTCGACGGCACGGCGATCAGGCCCTCGGCCGCCTCTAGAAACGCCTCGACATCCACCCCACCATCGTGCCCCTCCCCCACGGCCACGCCGCCGGACACCCGACATCCCCGGACGCCCGTCAGGGCAGGACGGTGGAGCCGCGTTCCATGATGCCGCGCCGGACCCGACCTTCGGGTCCGTGATGTCGTCCTGGACACCTCCATGCGGGCCGTTCCCGATCGTGTTCGTGTCCCACACGAACCCGAAAAGAGGAAATCTCGGAATAGAAAGGGACCTACCGCATTGGGGAAGGCGAGGGGGACGACGGTGGCCGGGCCGGAGAACGCCGATGGACGGCGAACGGAAAACCAGGACGACGGGAAGGATTGTCGCGGAAGAAGTTGTGGGCATGGCCGGGAGCAGGCGTGAGCACGGCCGCCCTCGCGGTGGTCGGCACCGTCACCGATAACGTGGTCAGCCGGTGGTTGGACAGTGTCTTCGGCACGGAAAAGGCGGCTACGGCATCGCCTCCGTCGCCATCACCTGTCACGACGTTGCCGATGCCCGCCGAGAGCACGCCTTCGAACGATCTCACCGGCCATCCGGAGTGCGACGCAGGTGCTTGCCGTCATGGGCGAGCGCGACCGCATGCTCGACTCGCACGGCACCCGCCGCCGCCTGCTGCACGCCGTACCGCACGCGAGGATCGACCTGCTGCCCGGCACCGGCCACGCGATCATCGGCCGGTCCCTGCCGATCCTCGACTTCCTGCGCCAAGTGGAAGGAACCCATCCCCATGTCTGACCTGATCCGGCACGTCCACGGCAGGCGTGTCCTCGTCTACCCCGCCGACGGCCCGCCCCTCGCCACCGGCCCCGCGATCCTCGACGTGATCGGGGACGCCTGGTACCACCAGGCCGAGTGGGTGGTGCTGCCCGCGCAGCGTCTCGACGCCGATTTCTTCCGCCTGCGCACCGGCATCGCCGGGGAGTTCCTGCAGAAGCTCGTCAACTACCGCATCGGCCTCGCCGTCGTCGGCGACATCTCCGCCCACCTCGCCGCCAGTACGGCCCTGCGCGACCTGGTGCGCGAGTGCAACCGCGGTGACCAGGCCTGGTTCCTGCCGACGATGGCGGACTTCGACCGGCGGCTCGGCGCGATCACCGCTGCGGGCGACATGCCGGCCTGATCACCGCGGTACGGCCCGGCGCCTCCGGTGCCCGGATCACACCGCGGCCGGAGATCACGACATCGCCCCATCCCGCATAATGGGGGAAGCACACGAAAACGCGGTCCCGGTTGGTAGCCCGGGACGATCACCGGACGGTGATGGGCCATCACCGGATGGTGATCCCGTATCCGCCCTCCCAGGGTGTCCGGTGTGCCGATTTCGGCATGCCTTCAGGAGGACACCTTGGTCACGTTGTCCGTCTTCTTCGACGCGCAGTTCTGGGTGGGCGTCCTTGAGATCGTCTCCGACGGCGAGGTGCGGGTCACCCGTGCCGTGCTGGGCTCGGAGCCGACCGACGCCGAGCTGTACGCGCTTCTCCTGCGCGAGGGCATCGCGCTGCTGGAGCAGGCCGAGGCGGCCCCGCCCGTCCCGGCCGGCACACGGCAGGTGAAGAGGCCGAACCCGAAGCGCGCCGCGAAGCTCGCCGCCCGGGCCGCCCGCAGGATCGGCGTCCGCACCACCGCCTCCCAGGAGGCGATGCGGCTCGCCCTGGAGGCCCGCAAGAAGGAGGCCGCCACCCGCCGCAAGGAAGAGGAACAGGCGAAACGGGAGCACCGCCGCGAGGTGGCCCGCAGGAAGCGCCTCCAGCGGCGGCGGGGGCACTAGCCGGAGGCCGCTCGCGGGCGCGGGCCGGGCGAGTCCATCGCACCCGGCCTGTGCTCCGGGGGCCGCCCATCGCCTGCCCGGAAGACAGGAGGCACGGACGGCCTTGTCGGGCCGGGGCATACCCCGGCCCGACGGCGGGTCAGCTCGACCGGGCGGCGGTCAGCAGGCGGGTGACGGCGGTGGCGCCGGGGCTGAGCCGGGTGAGGTTGGCGATGAGCTCGTCGGCCGCCGCCTGCAGGCCGTCGACGCCGAGGGCGCCGAGGCCGTCGAGGATGAACAGGCCGCGGGTGGTGGCGTGGGTGATGCGGGTGCGCACGCACTGGCGCCAGTTCCAGCGGCGGCAGGTGACGCCCTTGTCGTCGCGCCAGACGACCTCGCCCGGGTCCGGGTTCTCCACGACCGGCTCGCCGTTCTGCTGGGTGTCGAACGGCTCGTCGCCGCTCGCGCGGACCAGCCGCGCCGGCCCCACGTACGTGTCGAGGTCCTCGCCGCCGATGGGCAGCGCGTGGGCGACGGAGACCGCGTTGTAGGCGTCGGTGATGCGGTCGATGCGGGGCAGGCCCGCCTCGACGCGGCGCAGCAGGGCCTCGGCGCTGGGCCGGGTGCGCTGCGGCTTGGCGCCGAACGCGCGGAAGGCGTCCCGCCACTGGCTGAGATGCTCGAGCTCGTGCGGGGCACGCCCGTCGAGCAGCGTGCGGGCCTTCTCCTCCGCGGCGGCGAGCAGCGCGTCGCTCTCCGCGTCGGACGGCCCGGGACGCAGGCCCTCGACGACGATGAGCAGCGCGGCGTAGTCCGGCCGCAGCTCGCTCACGGCCGGGTCGATGTACGCCTCGGCGAGCCACCTCTCGACGTCCTGTCCGGTCTCCGGCACCACGTGGGTCACGACGCCCCCTTCTCCAGATTGAACTTGGAGTGCAATCTACTGCACTCCAGGGGTGTACGCGAGCCGAAAACGACGCCGACGGAACGGCCGGTGCGCCCTGCGGCCGCCGAGTTGCGTGCGGTCCACCGGCCACCGGCGGGAAACAGGGCGCGCCACCCGCCGACTTCCGCGCGATGCTCGACCGCGAGCGGGCCGACGTCGTGCTCGTCACCTGCGCCGGCCGCTCCCACGACGGGCACATCGTCGCCGCGTTCGACGCCGGCCGCGATGTGATCACCGAGAAGCCGAGGACGACCCGCTGGTGCGTGCACCCGCCCTGCCCGCCCGAGGGCGGGACGGTGGCGCTCGGGCGGGCGGCGCCGCGGGGCGGTCAGTGGTGTCCGTGGATGACCGCGTGCCCCCTGCCCCGGCCGATCAGCCACTTGTTGATCGGCGTGGTGACCAGGAACGCCACGAGCAGGGAGAACGCGAGCCCGCCCCAGAACAGCGGGCTGGTCAGGTGGGCGTCGAACGCGCCGGGGATGAGCAGCAGCACGCCGTTGTCCACGAGCTCCATCACGGCGATGGAGAGGGTGTCCGCGGCGAGCGCGAGCCGCAGGGTACGACGCCAACCCAGCCGTGCGCGGCGCAGGCCGAGCATGGTGAGCGAGTAGCCGAAGACGAACGCCAGCGCGATCGCCAGCACCGCGGTGGGCAGGGTCGGCCAGGCGAGCGCGGACCCGATCACCATGCCGAGCACCTCGCCGACGGCACAGCCGGCGAGACAGTGCAGCGTGGCCGACACGGCCATGCCCCAGGTCACGCCGTTGTGGGTCGCGGGCGCCCCGTGCCCGGCGTGCGCCTCACGTCCGCTCCGGCCATCCGGCGCATGGTCCGCGGGATGCGCGGCGGCTGCGGCCTCGCCGCGGCCGTGCCGTACCGTGTGCTTCCCGTCGCCGATACGCGCCTCGTCCGGCTCGCCTGTGCCGGTCATCGCGACCGCCGTGTGCGCTCTGTGTTCACGCAGGCCCTGAACCCTGCCCCTGCGGGGCATATTCCCCCGATCCCTCCCGGCAGGTCGTGTCACCGCACGAAGTGGTGACCTCGAACCAGGTCGTGGTGCCGTTGCGGTCCCGGGTGAACCCCCAGCGGTCGGCGAGCATGTCCACCAGGTGCAGGCCACGCCCTCCCTCGGCGTACTCGTCGTCCAGCGGCCGCAGGCAGGGTGTGGTGGGGCCGCCGCCGTCCGCCACCTCGACGCGTACCGCGTCCCCGGCCACGAGTACGGCGAGCGCGATCGTGTCGTCCGCGCCCGCGGTGGCGTGGCGCACGCTGTTGGTGGCGAGCTCGCTTGCGAGCAGGGTGACCGTGGGCACGTCGACCGGGCCCTCGGCGAGCAGCTTGCCGAGGTAGGCGCGTACCTCGGCCACGTTTCCGGGGGTCGCCCGGAGTCTGGTCGCCCCCAGGACCGTCATGCCGTCCGCAGGGCGTTGCCGCCGGGACGGGGCGAAGGGCGCCATCGCGAAGCGCCGCAGTGCCCATCGCCGGGCCGCGTCCCACCGCCGGACGCGGCGCAGGGTTCCCTCCGGGTCGATCCCCTTCAAGTCCTGACCTCCGGATCGTCGAGAAAACGTCAACACGCGAGCCCGCACCTGATGTACGGTGCGCATACGTTCGCACCCGCACAGTCACCGAACCCAGGTCGCAACACCACTGGCTCCCCACCTGACATATGGAGGTGATCTCGTGCCCGGCCGCCGCAAGAACCCCGACCGCTACCGCTCCCTGGCCCACTACTTCGGCGCCCGGATCCGCGACCTACGCGACAGCTACGAAGAACGCATCGGCAGGCCGCTCGGCCTCAACGAGTTCGCCGCCCGCACCGGCTACTCCCGCTCCATGATCAGCGCCATCGAGCGCGGCGAGCACCTGCCCGAGAACGGCGACCGGGTCCGCCTGATCGACCACACGCTGAAGGCGGACGGCGAGCTGACCGGCATGTGGCCGTTGGTCCAGCGCCTGGGACGACGCCCCATCGACGAACTGATTGCCGCCGCCGACAGCGGAAATAACCACAGTGTCATCCCCCAAGGTCAGGACGACGACATGCAGCGACGACTCCTGTTCCGACTCACCGGCCTCGGGCTCATCAGCGGTCCCGCGCTCAGCGACGCCGAGGCGTTACGGCAACTGATCGAGAAGGCCATCGGCACCGCCGAGTCGTCCTCCGTGGAGGACTGGGAGGCGGCGTGCCTCGAGCATCAGTACGCGGCCCACACCCATCCTCCGGCACAGGTCCGCGAGCAACTGGTCAGCGACATCGCGGCCCTGCAGTGGAGCCTCGCTCATGCCCGGCCCGAGCACCGGGCCGATCTCCAGCGTTCGATGGCCTGGCTGTCGAGGCTGCACGCCGGAATCCTCACCGATCTTGGCGAGTTCGGCCAGGCGCGCCGGTGGTGGGCGACGGCCCGGCGCGCCGCCGACGCCTCGGGCGACCTCGACATGCGGGTACGGGTGCGCGGGAAGGAGGCCGTACTCGGCCTGTACGCCCACCGCCCGCTCGAGTCGGTGATCTCGCTCTCGCGTAAGGCCCAGCACCTGGCGGGCGGCATGACGTCCACCAGTGTCCTCCAGGCACTCGCCGGCGAAGTCCAGGCGCTCGCGCTGACGGGCCGCGACCAGGAGGCCCAGAAGAGCCTCAAGCACCTGCTCACCCTTGCCGACAAGATCGGCGACCGCCGCGAGTTCGGCTGGCACCCGGACTCGACCTGGTTCGTCGCGAGCTGGGTGCACTCCTTCGGCGGCTCGGCGAAGGCGGCCGAGAAGGCACGCGAGGAAGCGTTCAAGCGCCTCCCCGGCTACCACAACGACACCAACCTCCGCCTCCACCGCAGCATCACCATCGCCCGGGAAGGCGGCCACACCGAGGCGCTCCGCCAGGCCACCGAGGTCGTCTCCAACCTCGCCCCGGCCTACCGCTCCCAATTGATCATGCACACCGCCCGCCAGGTCCAGGAGTACATCCCACCCGCCCAGCGCAAGGGCAGCGCCTTCGACGACTACCGGACGGTCGTCCTCGCCGCCTCGGCATGAGACTCGCTGATCACTCGCCGGGTCTCACTGCAAGCTGCGACGCGTGCCGCCAGGGCGACCACGCGCGGTGCCGCGGGGCAAACGGGCGACCGTACCGTGGCGTCCGCAGGCAGCGGCACGGCACACCCGGCCGGATCGCCGAGACCACCCGACACGGCAGCGGGCTCTCCGCCAGGGGCGGACGGCTCCGCTGAATCACCTGTCCGGACGGCGATCCTTCGACCGCCGCTGAACGGCCGCCCCTGATAGGCGACGCCGAGCCACGACGAGCTGCAAGACGTTGGCTACCGACCGGCATGAGCCCGCCTTAGCGGGCCAGGACGTGGTGAGGACTGCTCAGCCGAGCAGGCCACGAAGGCCTTTGGCCAGGAACAGCAGGGCGAAGACCAGGAGCAGCAGCAAGGTGAGGGCGCCGTTGTGCAGCAGGAGCCAGCCGCGCATCCGGTGAAGTCGTTGTTCGCCGTCGGCACTGAGCGCAGCGGCGTAGGGGGCGAGCACCCCGACGCTTCCGATGACGACGAACACGGCGGCAAGGATGAGCTGCCGGCCGAGGGTGAGGGGTTCGTGGGCGGCGGTGATGGCTCCCCCGGCCAGGGAGGCGAGATTGACCGGGTTGGCGACGATGAGCAGGGCCGCCACTGCGATGATCTTGGGCGGGGTGAGGGTGTCCATGGCGGCGAGCCAACGGGGGTGTTCGCGGGGCCGTCCCTTCCCGGCGGCGTGCGGCCCGGCGGATCCCGACGATGGTCATCGCCAGCAGGAGTACGCCGATGATCAGACTGAGCCACGCTGTCCAGACCGGTCGGGCGTGTCCGGCGGCCCCGGCCGAGCCCAGCAGGGCGATGAGGACGACCAGTACGACCCAGCTCATGATCAGCCAGGTGGCTTCGAACAACAGCGCCTTGGCACGACCGTTGGAGCTGATCAGCAGGGCGATGACGGCCACGACCGGGAACGGCGAGACGATCAGGCCGAGCGTGTAGGGCAGCATGTCGGCCAACGCCTTACCCATGGTCATCCTCCCCCGCGGGTGACGGCTGCGGCTTCGCCGGAGCCGTACGCACCACCGAACAGGCCGGCTCCGCCGTACCCCTGGGACCTGCATGGTGGCCGCGTGCCGAGTCCCGGGCCGCGACCGGCGGTACGAACCCGGCGCACCCACCGCCGAATGTCCTCTACCGGCTGGTGCCCTGGTTACCGGAACCCGATCCGGGACCGCCTGATCGTCACATCGGCCTATGGCGATTTGGCGGTTTCCTGACCTCGTCGGACACGACTGCGGGCAGGGGTGCTTACATGGCCACTCCTCCCTTGCATGACCGGACGGACTTCGACGACGCCGAGCGCGGCTTCATCGCGGAACTGTCTCCCGCCCTGATCAAAGCGGCCGACGGCAGGGTCGTCTGGGACCTCGACGCCTACGCCTTTCTCCACGCCGACTGCCCGGACACCGCGCACCCGAGCCTGTGGCGGCAGGCACAGCTGTGCGCCAGGCACGGGCTGTTCGAGGTGACCGACGGCATCTACCAGGTGCGCGGCCTGGATCTGTCCAACATGACCCTCGTGGAGGGCGAGCGTGGCGTCATCGTCATCGACCCGCTCGTCTCCACGGAGTGCGCCGCCGCCGCGCTCCGGCTCTACCGTGACCACCGGGGCGACAGGCCCGTGACCGGCCTGATCTACACCCACTCCCACGTGGACCACTTCGGCGGTGCCCGCGGCGTCAGCGACGGCACGGGCATTCCCGTCATCGCGCCCGCCCGTTTCGTCGAGCACGCCGTCTCGGAGAACGTCTACGCGGGCACCGCGATGAACCGGCGTGCCGCGTACATGTACGGCCAGGACCTGCCCCGCAGCCCGGAAGGTCAGCTCGGCTGCGGCCTGGGCATGGGCACCTCGGCCGGCACCGTATCGCTCATCCCGCCCACCCTCGACGTCACGCACACCGGCCAGGAGGAGACGGTCGACGGCGTCCGCATCGTCTTCCAGCTCACCCCCGGCACCGAGGCCCCGGCGGAGATGAACTTCCTGTTCCCCGAACGGCGCGCCCTGTGCCTGGCCGAGAACGCCACCCACAACCTGCACAACGTGCTGACCCTGCGCGGCGCGCTGGTCCGCGACACCCGTGTCTGGGCCCGCTACCTGACCGAGGCCATCGCCCTGTTCGCCGACCGGGCGGACGTGGCCTTCGCCTCGCACCACTGGCCCACCTGGGGCCGCGAGCGCATCGTCGCCTTCCTGTCCCAGCAGCGCGACCTGTACGCGTACCTGCACGACCAGACCCTGCGCATGCTGAACCGCGGCATGACCGGCAACGAGATCGCCGAGGCCATGCGGCTCCCGCCCGCCCTGGAGCGGGCCTGGCACACGCACGGCTACTACGGCTCGGTCAGCCACAACGTCAAGGCGATCTATCAGCGCTACCTGGGCTGGTTCGACGGCAACCCCGCCCACCTGTGGGAGCACCCGCCCGTCGAGCTGGCCCGCCGCTACGTCGAGGCCTTCGGCGGCACCGCCGCCGTCGTCGCGTTGGCCGAGCGGTACATCGGCCAAGGCGACCTGCGCTTCGCCGCGACCCTGCTCAACCACGCGGTGTTCGCCGACCCCGGCGACTCCGCCGCCCGCCACCTCCTGGCCGAGGTCTACACCCGCCTGGGCCACGGCGCCGAGAACGCCACCTGGCGCAACTTCTACATGACCGGCGCCAAGGAGCTGACCACCCCGCCGTCGAAGCCCGCGACCAACACCGTCTCACCGGACATGCTCAGCGCGCTCACCGCCGATCAGGTCTTCGACTCGCTCGCCATCCGGGTCAACGGCCCCGAGGCATGGGACGAACACTTCACCATCGACTGGCACCTGACCGACACCCATGAGCACCACCGCACCACGCTGTCCAACGGCGCCCTGATCCACGAGCGGGACCGGTCCGGCGACGGCGCGGACCTGACCCTCCGGCTGACCAAGGATCGCCTGCTCAGCCTGCTCGCCGGAGACACCGACACCGGGGACCTCGCGTACGACGGCGACCTGACGGCCCTCGGGCGGCTGACGGCCGTTCTGGAGGAGCCCACGCCGGACTTCGCCATCGTCACACCTTGACCGGCCGGCACGAACGGCGTCCGTACCATCCGCGATGTCCGTACGCTCCTTGGCGGCGTGGCCGAAGCCGTCGTCATGAGCGGATCATCTCCGGCAACCACCGTTACCCGGCCCACACAGCCGGTGCACTCGAGCCGGAACCGAGCTACGCGGCCGGGCAAGCCCGGCCCTGCCCTACCGGTCAGACGTCAGCGGGAATCTCAGCGAGGGCGGCCTCAAGTTCCCGGTGTGCGAGCTCTCGAGCGCTTCGGACGGCATCGATCAAGGAGCCGGGATCGCCGGTCATCCGCGAGACGATCTCGTCCACCGGCCGCAGTCCAGCCCGGGTGAGCAGGGTCTTCTCATTGGTCGCCCACTCGCCGCGTGCGGCGAGGATCGCGTGCGCGAACTGCGACATCCCCGTGGCGATCATTCCCGCACACTGCGCGAGCCTCCCGTACGGGGCGTGGTTGTGCTCGGCATAGGCAAGGGTGGCTTCACCCTGGCCACGCCAGACCGCCGGAGCGTTCCTCCGCAGCGCCATCGGATACTCGGGCCGGGGCAGCGACCCTCTCAGCACACGATTGAGCGCCAGCTCGGCCACCACCAGGTAACTGGGGATGCCGGCGAGGTGGAACATCAACGGCTCGCAGTGAAACCTGCCCTCCCGGGCCTTCGCAAGCTCGCGTTCCACGACCTCCAGATCCCGGTAGTGGACGTCGACCCGCCTCCCATGGATCGTCAGCCACGCGCCACCGTTGAAGACGCCGCCACCCCAGCCGCCGATCTCCGAAACCTCGCCTTCCCACCCGACGTCGCGCAGCGCCTGCGGGTGGAACTCGCCCCGGTAGTAGACGGCCAGGTCCCAGTCGCTGTCCGGCCGGTTCGTTCCCTGTGCCCGCGATCCACCGAGCGCGACCGCCTTCACTCCGGGGAGCGCCATCAGCGTATCGGCGACCTCATCGAGAAAGCTCGTGCCGTCCATGCCCCGACTCTATTGCGATCATGTTCGCGGTGATCCTGACCTCGCGGAGGCCATCTCGACACCCGCCGCCGATAGCGCGTGCTGCACCATCTGCTCCGCACCCGGCCGCCAACCGCAACCCCATCGACAGGTGGACAAGCGCGCCCGGCCGACCCTGGCCCTGCGCGGCCATCAGGGTGGGTCCCATCCGGCGCACCAGGTGACAGGGTCGGCCGCACGCCGGCACCCGGCATTTCTCGCGGGAAGTGCCGGGTCGGCCGAACGTCTATGACCGTCATCCGGCGGTCTTCGAGTCGAGCCACTCGACGACGTCCTGGTCGGTGACTTCCCGCATCCTCTCCCTCACCCCGTCGGGATCGAACTCGTAGGCCAAGCGGAGCAGTGCCGCAGCCACCTCGATGACCGGTGGACCACCCCCAGAAGGCTGTTCTGCGACAGCGGCCGCCTCGACCAGGTAGGGGACCGCCTCGGCGAAGCGGGCTTCCTCGATCTGCAGGCGGCCGAGCACCATCAGGCTCCAAGCGTGCTCCTCCCGGTAGTCGGACGGACTGTCCTCGGCAAGCCGCCGATTGACCTCCACCGCACGCCGAGCGGCTGCCACCGCCTCCTCATACCGCCCCGCCTCTGCCAGATCGATCGCGAGGTTGTGCAGGGATTTGGCCAGGTCGGGCAGGTAGACGTCCGGATCGGCCGCAACCAGTCGCTCGAAGACCTCCACCGCACGCCGAGAGGCGGCCATTCCCTCCTCACGCCGGCCCAGTTCACCCAGCGCAACCGTGAGATCTTGCAGGGCGTATCCCAGCGGGGGCAGGGCGACGCCGGGGTCGTCCTCGGCGAGCCGCTCACAGGCCTCGACAGCCTGCTGAAGCGCCGCCACTTCCTCCTCTCGCCGACCCAGTTTCTTCAATCGGGTCGCAAGGTGCAGCCAAGACAGGACCCGCTCGCGTGGGTAGAGATCCGGTTTCAGCTCGGCAAACCGGTCAGCAACCTCCACGCGGCGCTGAGCGATGACCAGTCCTTCCTCCGGCCGACCCACTGCCTCCAACTGGTTCATCAGGACGCCCAATGACTCGCTCAGGTCAGTCAGGAATGCATCGGGGTCGCTCGCGGCCAGCCGTTCGCGGATCTCCACGGCACGCCGGGCGGCGGCCACCGCCTCCTCGCACCGGCCAACCTTCTCCAGATCGATCGCGAGGTTGTGCAACGACGTTGCCAGCGCAGGAAGGTAGGTGTCCGGGTCGGCCTCTGCCAGCCGTCCGCGAAGCTCCACCGCACCCTTTCCCGCGGCCACCGCCTCCTCGAACCGCCTCGCATCTGCCAGATCGATCGCGAGGTTGTGCAGCGAAGCGGCCAGGCCAGGCAGGTGAGTGTCCTCATCCGCCGCGGCCAGCCGTACACGGATCTCCACAGCACGCGCCCCGGCGGCCACCGCCTCCTCACCCCGGCCCGCTTCTTTCAGGCTCACCGCGAGGTTGTGCAGTGATGCCGCCAGCTTAGGCAGGTAGGCATCCGGATCGGCCGCGGCCAGCCGCTCGTGGAGCTCCACCGCACGCTCCCCAGCCGCCACCGCCTCCTCACCCCGGCCCAGCTTCTCCAGCCCCACCGCGAGGTTGTACAGCGATGCGGCCAGGCCAGGCAGGTGAGTGTCCTCATCCGCCGCGGCCAGCCGTTCACGAAGCTCCACCGCACGCCTTCCGGCGGTCACCGCCTCCTCACTTCGGCCCAGCTTCTCCAGATCGATCGCGAGGTTGTGCAACGATCCGGCCAGGTCAGGCAGGTAGGCATCCGGATCGGCCTCTGCCAGCCGTTCACGGAGCTCCACCGTACGCTTCCCGGCGGCCACCGCCTCCTCGTACCGCCCCACCTCCGTCAAATCGATCGCGAGATCGTGCAGCAATCTGGCCAGCCGAGGCAGGAAGTCATCCGGCTCGTCCTCAGCAAGTTCCTCGGCGACCTCCACCGCACGTTTCCTGGCGGTTACCGCCTCTTCACGCCGTCCCGCTTCCCGCAAAGCCTCCGCGAACCTCTCCAACCAGTACGCCAGGACGGGGAGGTGCACATCCGGCTCGTACTTGGCACGCTTCTCGGTCGACTCCACTATTCGCCGCCATTGAGCCACCTCCTCGTCTTCCTGCACGGTCCACCTCCCTGCCTGAGCACAAGATCCTTCAACGGGCTACGTCACGCTGGGTTGGCACCGGGAACCTCTGGACTCCGCCGTCTCCCTGCCGCGCCCTCGCGGTCACCGTCCTGCGCATCCGCGTCCGGCCCGACCCCGATGCCTCGCTCCGACGACCGGTGGACGAGATCGCGATGCATGTGTGGGCACCGCGCAGCGGCGAGCCGGACCGAACCCCGAAACGCTCCGCCGGACGCGGCACTGGTGCACGACACCCTGCCTCGCCGCCAACGCCTCGGACGACCGGGACCGCCGGTCCGCACGTGCGCCAGAAAGCCGATGGGCGTCTCACACTCCTGCCGGCCGAATCGGCGATCGGCCGCTTCGCGAGACCCGCGACGCGATCCTCGCGGCGCCAGGTTCCGGCCGTCGGGGCTTGCGGGGTGGGTGGCCGGACCGGCCCCTGCACGCGCCCGCCGTACCCGGAGCCACTCGCCGCCCGTTGCCGCGTCGCGGCTCGTCAACCTCGGCTCGCGTGGCGGAGATGTCGCAGCGTCCCGATCTCCGCGGCGTTCTTCATCAGCTCCACGTTCGCCCAGGCGAGCACATGTCCCAGCGAGAACGACCCGCCGGGGAACCAGCCGGTTCGTTCGGTGGACTCCAGGTCCTTTTCGCTCGGCGAGCCCAGCGCGCCGCTCCAGCGGTCATGGCATTGGCTGAGCCATATGACGGCCGACGTCACGTCGCCCGGCCAGGGCGTCGACGAGGCGGCCTCCGGCCGGTCCAGCTGCGTGGCCGACCCGCCGGACCGCCCGAAACAGTGGGCGTACGCCTGTTCCCACCGCAGGCCGATGTGCCACATCACCCACGCGACCGTCGGCACCGGGGCGGGATCCGGCTCCGGTACGACCCGGTCGGCGTCCTGCGTCCCATCCGGCCGGCGGCGTACGTTCCAGCGGTTCGACGCGGGCTCCCACAGGGCTTCCTCGTCGGTCACGTCCTTCAGGTGCGGCTCCGGCAGCGACCGGGACACACCCAGCTGCCGGCGGAGCCGCTCCGGCTCAGACACCGGCGACCCCCTGGCTCTCGGCGCGGCGCCTCGGCTCTGCAGTGGTCACGAAACGAACGTAGGCGGTGCGAGCCGGAGATGAGAACCGATTTTCCGTGAGATCGCGCCGCGCGGCGTCGGCACGTCGTGGCCGGGTCCGGGGTCAGCCGCTCGCCCGGCGAGGCCGGCATCGCCCCGTCGTACCGGCCGGAAGCGGCCGAGGTGGATCGGGCCACCTTGGTCGGCGGATCGTCTTTGCTCGGCCCCTGCTCCTGATCGTCTCGGCTCCGCTCCTACAGCGAACCAGCCCGATCCACATCCTCGGCTCCCGGTGCGACGACCGCTCCACGGGAGGAGGATCGTCAACAACCGAAGGCGGTCATGACCGGCACAAGGCCACCGGAGTGTTACGCCGAGTAGTCGTAGAAGCCCCGGCCCGACTTACGGCCGAGGAAACCGGCCTCGACCATGCGGCACAGCAGCGGCGGAGCGGCGTACTGGGGGTCCTTGAACTCGGCGTACAGGGAGTCGGCGATGGCCTTGAGCGTGTCGAGGCCGATCAGGTCGCACAGGCGCAGCGGGCCCATCGGGTGGGCGCAGCCGAGCGTCATGCCGGTGTCGATGTCCTCGGCCGTGGCGTGGCCCGCCTCCACCATGCGGATCGCCGACAGCAGGTACGGCACGAGCAGCGCGTTGACCACGAAGCCCGCCCGGTCGGGCGCGGTGATCGCGGTCTTGCCGAGCACCTCGGTGGCGAACACCCGGGTACGGGCGATGGTGCGCTGGTCGGTGAGGAGCGACGGCACGATCTCCACCAGCTTCTGCACCGGGGCGGGGTTGAAGAAGTGCAGGCCGATGACCTGGCCGGGGCGGGTGGTGGCCTGGGCGATGCGGACGATGGGGATGGAAGAGGTGTTGGAGGCGAGGATGGCGTCGCGGCGCTCGACGATCCGGTCGAGCTCGGCGAACAGCGCGCTCTTCACCTCGGGGTTCTCGGTGGCCGCCTCGATGACGAGGTCGCGGTCGGCGAGGTCCTCCAGCTTGGTGGTGAAGCCGAGGCGGCCGCGGGCGGCGTCGAACGCCTCCTGGGTGATCTTTCCGGCGTCGAGGGCGCGCTTCAGCGACCTCTCCAGGCGGGCCCGGCCTGCCGCGAGCGCGTCATCGTCGATCTCACGAATGAGGACGTCGAGGCCGGCGCGAGCACAGACCTCGGCGATCCCGGACCCCATGAGGCCACAGCCGACGACCCCCACTCTCGTAATGTCCGACATATCTCTTCCATCCCTTGCGCGTCTCGTACGGCAATTCGCTTGTCCTGGATTCTTCCGCGCGGGTCCGTCGGCCTCTCTCGCACCCGGCCCCATAACCGGCCCACACCGTCTGAGCTGCGACTACATTCGACGGCCGAACAAGGCGAAGAGACTGCACGAAGACGTTACGATGCCCCGCCGTCGACCGCGACGATCACGAACGTTCCACGCCTCGTCTGCATGGTGATGCCCGATCGGGTGAGATTCTCCCCCCGTTCGCGCCACTCTCTCACCGGTGACGCGGGCGGCCGAAATCAGCTGCGCCGCAGACGCGTCCTGTCACCACACCTTTCCGGGGTTCAGGATCCCCTGCGGATCGAAGATCCGCTTGATGCCGACCTGCAAAGCCGTAACCCGCGGGCCCAGTTCGGTACTCAGCCATGAGCGCTTCAGCATTCCGACGCCGTGCTCACCGGTGATCGTGCCGCCGACCGCGAGCCCGGCCGCCATCACGTCGTCGAAGGCGAGCAACGCGCGGTCGCGTGCCTGCTCGTCGTTCCGATCGAAAATGATCGTGGGGTGGAGGTTCCCGTCGCCCACGTGGCCCGGACAGGCGATGATCACCTTCCTCCGCTCCGCGATCCGGCCCAGCTCCTCGACGAACTCGACCAGACGGCTGCGCGGGACGGCGACATCCTCGATCAGCGTGGTCCCCAGGCGTTCCACCGCGGGATTCACGAGACGGCGTGCCTCAAGGAGCATCTCGGCCTCCTTGGGGTCGTCCGTCTCGGCCACCTCGACCGCACCCGCCTCGCGGCAGATACCGGCCATCTCGGTGACGAGCCGCGCCGCGTCGGCCGCATCCGACTGGGCGATCAGCATCGCCTCCGCCTCCGGCGGCAGCCCCATGTCGCGGTACGCCTGCACGGCCCGGACGGTGACGCCGTCGAGGAACTCCAGCAACGAGGGCTGGATCGACGAGCTCATGATCTTCTCTACGGCGGCCATCGCCGCCGACGGCGACGTGAAGAGCGCGGCCGCGGTAAGGGCGGGCCGGGGCGCGGGCCGAAGCGCGAGGACAGCCTTGGTGATGATGCCCAGCGTCCCCTCCGAGCCGACCATCAGGCCCACCAGGTCCAGCCCCGCCACGCCCTTGGCGGTCCGGCTGCCCAGCGTCACCAGCTCGCCGTCCGCCAACACCACCTCAAGCTGACGCACGTACTGGCGGGTGACGCCGTACTTCACGCAGCACAGCCCGCCGGCGTTGGTGGCGATGTTCCCGCCGATCGTGGACTCCCGCCACGACGACGGATCCGGTGGATAGAACAGCCCCTTCTCCGCCACCGCCTCAGACAGCACCGAATTGACCACACCCGCCTCGACCACCGCGAGGTGGTTGACGGTGTCGATCTCCAGGATCCGGTTCATCCGGGCCAGCGACAGCAGGATCGAACCGTCGACGGCGTTCGCGGCGCCCGAGAGCCCGGTCCGGGCGCCCTGCGGCACCACGGGTACACGGTGGCGGTGGGCGATCCGCATGACACGCTGCACCTCATCGGTGATGCGGGGGCGGAGCAGTACGGCGGGCACGCCCGCGGCGCAGAACGAGGCCCGGTCGTGGCTGTGCGCGGCGAGGATGTCGGGGTCCGTCACGACCGCGTCCTCGCCGAGCGCGCCGACGAGTTCGGCGAGTACCGTCTCCGGGAGCCCGCTCATCGCGCACCCGCTCCCGTCGCCCACGTGCCCCGCACGCACCCGATCGTGAGCGCATCGGCCGCCTGTCCAAGCAGCGGCCGGACCGTGTCGGGGGAAGCGCCGTCGCGCCCGCCGGAGAAGGACGGCCGGTCGCGCAATGGATTCGTCTTCGCGTCGTCGAGCGCGGCGTCGGCGGCATATCCATTGCTACGAAGGACATGCGCCGTCCCGGCTTCGGCGACGGCCGCCCCCACCATGACGGTCCGGTTCCTCACGCTGCCGCCTCCTAGGCATTTGTGCCGGTTAGGTCAGATATTGCCCAACGGATTTCGACCGCAAAGAACCGGGGTACGCGCCCGCGGCGGCCGGGATACCGATCCTGATCCCGGCCGCCGCGGGTCACAGCAGTTTCTCGGGGGTTATCGGAAGGTCGCGGATGCGTTTGCCGGTGGCGTTGTAGACGGCGTTGGCGATGGCGGCGCCGGTGCCGGTGATGCCGATCTCACCGATGCCGCGGGCGCCCATGGGGGCGTGCGGGTCGGGGATGTCGGTCCAGATCAGGTCGATCTCGGGGACGTCGAGGTGGACGGGGATGTGGTAGTCGGCGAGGCTCGCGTTCACGACGCGGCCGGTGCGGGGGTCGAGGACGAGTTCCTCGGTCAGGGCGAGGCCGAGGCCCATGATGATCCCGCCGCGGAACTGGGAGGCCGCGGTGCGCGGGTTGACGATGCGGCCGCAGTCCATGGAGCCGAGGAAGCGGGTGACGCGGACCTCGCCGGTGACGGAGCTGACGCGGACCTCGGCGAACATCGCGCCGAAGGAGTGCATGGAGAGGGTCGTCATCTCCTCCGGGGGCGGGGCGACGGCCTCGGCGACCACGAGGTCGCGGCCGGCCCGGTCGAGGATGTCCGAGTAGCTCTCGTGGCGGGAGGGGTCGTCGAGGGCGGCGAGGCCGCCGTCGAGGGAGCCGACCTGGTCGGGCTCGAGGCCGGTGAGCGGGGAGCCGTCGCCGACGAGCTTCAGGAGCCGGGCGAGGAGTTCGCGGTGGGCGGCGGCGACGGCGGCGCCGACGGCCGCGGTCTGCTGGGAGCCGCCGGCCATGACCAGGCCGGGGAGGCGCGAGTCGCCGAAGCGGAAGGTGACCTGGTGGGGCTCGAGGCCGAGGCGGTCGGCGATGACCTGGGTCTGGGCGGTGGCGGTGCCCATGCCCATGTCGTGGGCGGCGACCTCGACCTCGGCGCGGCCGTCCCGGTGCAGGATGATCCGGGCCGCGGCGCCGGGCGAGCGGACGTACGGGTGGGTGGCGGCGGCGCAGCCCATGCCGACGAGCCACTCGCCGTCGCGTACCGCGCCCGGGGTGGGGTTGCGGCGGTCCCAGCCGAAGCGTTCGGCGCCCGCGCGCCACGCCTGGACGAGGTTGCGCGCGGACAGCGGGCGGCCGTCGAGCGGCTCCTCCCTGGGCTCGTTACGGATGCGCAGCTCGATGGGGTCCATGCCGAGCTTGACGGCGAGCTCGTCGATCGCGCACTCGAGGGCGAAGTTGCCGACGGCGCCGCCCGGTGCCCGCATGCTGGTGTTCGCCATCATGTCCAGGTAGGCCACCTCGACGCCGAGCTTGAAGGTCCGGGCCGCGTACGTGCACTGGGTCGGCAGGATGAACGGCTCGGCGAGGTCGACGCTCCGGCTGGTCGCGGACGCCCCGGTGTGGATGATCGCCTCGAACCGGCCGTCGGCGGTGGCGCCGATCGCGACCCGCTGCTCGGTCATGGCGCGGGAGCCGACCATGCGGAACACGTTCTCGCGGGTGAGCGCGATCCGCACCGGGCGGCCGGCGAGCCGGGACGCGGCGGCGGCGAGCACCTGGTACCACCACAGGCCCTTGCCGCCGAAGCCGCCGCCCAGGTACGGCGCGGTGATGTGGACCTGCTCCTCGGCGATGCCGAAGATCTTCGCGAGCGACCAGGCGCTGTGCACCACCATCTGGGTGGTGTCGTGCACGATGAGCTCGTCGCCGTCCCAGCGCACCGTGGCCGCGTGCGGCTCGATCGCGGCGTGGTTGTGGTACGGCGTGCGGTACACCTCGTCGACCGATACGGCGGCGGCGCGCAGCGCGGCCTCGGCGTCGCCGAGCTCGTGCCGGCCCGGCCCGCCGTAGATCGACGCGTGCGCGGTGCCGTTCGCCACGGCCCGATCCCAGGAGGTGACGGCGGGCTCGGGCGCGTAGGTGGCGCGGACGAGCGTGGCGGCGTGGTCGGCCTGCTCCTGGGTCTCGGCGAGCACGACGGCGATCGGCTGGCCGTTCCAGTGCACCCGGTCGTCCTGCATGACCGGCAGCTGGTCGAAGCCGCCCGCCTTCGGGTCGGTGCCGAAGCCGGGCATGGGGTTCAGGCGGGGCGCGTTCTCGTGCGTCATCACCAGCACGACGCCGGGCGCGCGCCCGGCCTCGGTGACGTCGAGGGCGGTGATACGGCCCTTGGGGATCGTGCTGCAGGCGAGCGCGGCGTACACCATGTCCGGGTAGGCGTACTCGGCGGCGAACCGGATCCGGCCGGTGACCTTCGCCAGGCCCTCGAGGCGCGGCATGGGCTCGCCGATCCGCCGGGCGCGTCCGGGGACGGTCAGCGGGTCGGGGGTGGGCCCTGCCCAGTTCTCGGGCGCGGGTCCGACGGGCGCCCGCCCGTGTGCCGAAGTGGTCATCGGGCCTCCCCTGCGAGGTCGGCGAGTACGGCGGTGATCGTGCGCTCGGCCAGTTCGATCTTGAAGGCGTTGTGCCGCAGCGGTACGGCGGCGGCGAGCTCGGCGCGGGCCGCGGCGCGGAACGTGCCCGGGTCGGCTGGCGCGCCGAGCAGGGCCTGCTCGGCGGTGCGGGCGCGCCAGGGTTTGGGCGCGACGCCGCCGAGCGCGAGCCGTACCGCGGTGATCACCCCTCGCTCCACGCGGAGCACCGCGGCCACCGAGACGAGGGCGAAGGCGTAGCTCGCGCGGTCGCGCACCTTGCGGTAGCCGGAGGCGGCACCGGGCGGCAGCGGCGGCAGCTCGACCGCGGTGATCAGCTCGCCGTGCTCGAGCTCGGTCTCGATCTCGGGGTGGTCGCCGGGCAGCCGGTGCAGCTCGGTGAGCGGCAGGGTGCGGGTGCCGCGGCCGCCGCGCAGGTGCACGACCGCGTCGGCGGCGGCGAGCGCGACGCACATGTCCGAGGGGTGGGTGGCGACGCAGGCGGGCGAGGCGCCGAGGATGGCGTGGTCGCGGTTGTGGCCGTCGATCGCGTCGCAGCCCTGGCCGGGCTCGCGCCTGTTGCAGCGGGAGCCGGCGACGTCGTAGAAGTACGGGCACCGGGTGCGCTGCAGGATGTTGCCCGCGACCGTGGCCATGTTCCGGATCTGCGCCGATCCCCCGGCGAGGATCGCCCGGGCCAGCAGCGGGTAGCGTTCGCGGACGGCGCGGTGCTCGGCCACCGCGGTGTTGCGGGCCGCGGCACCGATCAGCAGGCCGCCGTCCGGCCGCTCCTCGATCGCCGCCGGCAGGCCGGTGACGTCGACCAGCGTGGCCGGGGCGGCGACGTTGCGGCGCATCAGGTCGACCAGGTTGGTGCCGCCGCCGAGGTACGCCGCGCGCGGGGCCGCGCCGAGCCGTACGGCGTCGGCCGGGTCGCAGGCCCGCGCGTAGGTGAAGGGGTTCACGCGCCCTCCCCCTGTGCGGCGGCGTAGGTCTCGGCGATCGCGGCGACGATGCCGTTGTGCGCGCCGCACCGGCACAGGTTGCCGCTCATCCGCTCGCGGATCTCGTCGCGGTCGAGGACGATGCGGTCCGCGGTGAGGTCCGTGGTGACGTAGCTGGGCACGCCGCGCGCGGCCTCGGCGGCCATGGCGACCGCGGAGCAGAGGTGGCCGGGGGTGCAGTAGCCGCACTGGAAGCCGTCGTGCTCGATGAACGCCCGCTGCAGCGGGTGCGGGCCGTCCGGGCCGGCCAGCCCTTCCACGGTGGTGATCTCGCGGCCCGCGTACTGCACGGCGAGCGCCAGGCAGGACAGGATGCGCTCGCCGTCCGCAAGGACGGTGCACGCCCCGCAGGCGCCCTGGTCGCAGCCCTTCTTGGTGCCGGTCAGGTGGAGGGTCTCGCGCAGCAGGTCCAGCAGGGATGTGCGGGGGTCGACGGCCACCCGAACCTCGGCGCCGTTGACCCGCATCGCGATGTGGTCCACTTCGCTCTCGCTTTCCTGGATCGGACGGGAATCACGTGATCGGCCGAGGGTGAGGACAAAGGCATGCGAGTTCCTGGGAATGGCGTATCCTGGACGAAACCGGAACGCCTTTCCGCTTAGGACTCTACGGAACCGCTTCCGCTCGATCAAGGAACGGCTTCCGATTGAGCACGTGGAGGAGCGTCGTGTCAGGGAACGTGCCCCCGGTCGAGGGCGGGCCGGCCGGGCCGGCGGAGCCCGGCGCCCACGCGCGCCGCCGGCGGCTCCGCTCCGATGCCCGGCGCAACATCGACGCGCTGCTCGAGGCGGCGAAGGAGGTGTTCGCCACCACGGGTGTGGACGCCCCCGCCAAGCGGATCTGCGACCTGGCGGGCGTCGGGGTTGGAACGCTCTACCGGCACTTCCCGCAGCGCGCGGATCTGGTCATGGCCGTGTTCCGGCGCGAGGTGGAGGCCTGCGCCGCGAGCGCCGCCGAGCTGGCCGCGGCGTACGGGCCCGGGGCGGCGCTGGAGAGGTGGCTGCACCGGTACACCGAGTTCCTCGCGACCAAGCGCGGGCTCGCCGCCGCGCTGCACCGGATCGATCCGGAGGGCACGGCCCTGTCGGCCTACTTCCGGGAGCGGTTCGAGCCCGTGCTCGGCTCCCTGCTCGAGGGCGCGGCCGCCGCCGGGGAGATCGGCGGCGACGTCACCGCGCGGGAGCTGCTGCACGCGGTCGCGAACCTGTGCGTGCCGCCGCCGGACGAGAGCGTCGGCTACAGCAGGCGCATGGTCACGCTGCTCGTCGACGGCCTGCGGTACCGCGCCGCCGGAGACCGGGAGCGCTCCTGACCGGCCACGGCCCGGGCGCGGTCCGGGCCGGGCGGCGGCCGCGGGTCAGGGCAGGCGGCCGACGTGGGCGAGGGCCTGCCGGAGCAGGACGCCCTGGCCGCCGGTCATCTCCTGCTGGACCGAGGGCGAGGCGGCCTCCTCCGGGGTGAACCAGACCAGGTCGAGCGCGTCCTGGCGCGGGCGGCAGTCCCCGGCGACCGGGACGATGTAGGCGAGGGACACCGCGTGCTGGCGCGGGTCGTGGTACGGCGTGATCCCCGGCGTCGGGAAGTACTCGGCGATCGTGAACGGCTGGGGCGAGGGCGGGACCTGGGGCAGGGCGACCGGACCGAGATCCTTCTCCAGGTGCCGCAGCAACGCGTCGCGGACCCGTTCGTGGTAGAGCACCCGGCCGGAGACGAGCGCGCGACTCACCGTTCCGTCGGCCCCGATGCGCAGCAGCAGGCCCACCCGGGTCACCACCCCGGACTCGTCGACGCGCACCGGTACCGCGTTCACATAGAGGATCGGCATCCGCCCGCGAATGCTCTCCAGCTCTTCCTGGCTGAGCCAGGCGGACGCGGTTTCGGTCATTTCGGTCACCCGACCGATGGTACTGGGCGGGCGCCTCGTCCGTTCCCGAAAACGCCCACAGCCGAGCCGTTCGGGTCACGGACGCGCACGTGTGCGCCCGGGCCCTGACGAGGTCACCCGGACGAGCACTCCGAGACGTCGACGACACTCCCGCCACGCGGTGCATTGATGCCGGCCTTCGTCCCCCATCCGGTGAAGCGGACCTCGGTGATCGTGGGGGAGGTCTCACGGAAGTACTGGGTGACGATCACCCGTCGAGGCAGGCCGTCCGCCCCCGCGTGCACGGTGATGACCACTCTTCTGTCGGCGAACACCTCACCGGCCGGACCCCAGCCGCGGAACCACGGGGAGAGCCTGTGGAGCCGCCCGTACGTGGTCTCGATCCGGTACGGCGAGGTGCGTGACCTCGACCTGGCGAGCAGGGTGCGCAGCAGAGCGGGGTCGGGGACGTTGACGTTGATGGACCCCTCTGATCTGCCGCTGATGGGCGAGCCCTTGGGGACGCGGATCCACTTCCGGCCCGGGGCCAGGCCGCTCTCGTACTCCTTGCCGGACGTGTAGGCGGTGCCTCGCACCCAGATCGTCCGTATCGCGCTTTCGTCTGCGTCCGGCCGGCAGATCCAGTCATTGTTGACCCGCGACGCGGAGGTGGTGGTGATATCGGAGGCGATCACGCCGGAGCGGTCGAACCGGAAGACCCCATGTTGCACGTGACGGAGACCCGGTTGAGCAACCTGCCTCGCGTGATCTGAGTGAACTTCACCCCGCGTCCGGGGACGAACTGCCGCTTGAGCGCGTCCGCCGGCTTGGGCGCCGCCGTCGCCGCGGCGGCGGGGCGCCGAGGCCGGGCGCCACCAGGGCCACCACCACAACCCCGGCAAACCCCACACATTCGATTCATGTCGAATCCCTTCACAAATCCCCTCCCTTATGCGGAAAGGGCTGCGGGAATTCCGGCCCGCGATGATCACGACGGTCTCGCCTTCTCCTCGTCCGGGCGGATGTGCGCGAGGAAACGACACGAGCGGGAAAGGGACGGCCGGACGTCTCGCGGGCACGCCCTCGACGACCCGCCGACGCGGGATCAGGATGCGCAGGTCACCGGCGGTCCCGCGGCCCGGCGCGGGCGACGTTTGAGGTGGGCGGGACGGGTAGTGGCGAACCGACGGGGGACGAAAGATCACCCCGTTGACGGTGCCTTCCGCCCGGAAGGCGTGACAGGCGGTCTTCGCGACGCGAGGCCGCCGGATTGGGGGAAGCCGATGCGTAAGGCATTTACCGGATTGGGCTTGGCGCTTTTCCTGACATTGGTGCCGGCCGCCGCGGCGACCGCCGACTCGGTCGCGGCACCCGTGACGCACAGCCAGGTGGCGGCGCCGGAACCGCAGCAGCGGGACGAGGGCGGCGGCAACGCCGGCCTGTGGGGCCTGCTCGGTCTGCTGGGTCTTGCCGGCCTCGCCGGGATGCGCAAGACGCGGGAGCGCGCCCGGGAACACATAGGCGACCGCGGAATGCACTGACCCCGACCTGACGCGGTACGGCACGGCGCCGCGTAGGCCGCCTGCGCGCCGTACCGCTCCTGAAACGATGAGCGAACGGATGAACGACCGCGTGGAACCAGCACCCCGATCCCCGCCCGGGCGCGGGTGAGGCGACCGCCGCGTACGGAGCCTGCCGCCCGCCGGTGGACGGGGGCGCGGCAGGCTCCGCCGCATGCGGGCACTCAGTCCTGCGCCTTGGCGTAGGCGTCGGCGAGCGTGGTCATGATGTGCTCGCGCAGCCCGGGGCAGACGGCGACGGTGACCGCGGAGTCGACCGTGTGGTCGGCGCCGTCGCGGTCGAGCACCGCGCCCCCGGCCTCGCGGACCAGCAGCACGCCCGCCATGGTGTCCCACGGCAGGTTGGACAGGATGATCGAGGCGTCGAGCTTGCCCTGGGCGACCCAGGCGAGGTCGATCGCAGCGCTGCCGAGCATGCGCACCCGGTGCACCCGCGCGCCGAGCGCGGCCAGCAGGTTGAGCCGTACCCGGTTGTTGTGCTCGGCCCCGGGGCCGACCGCGAAGTCGCCGATGGAGACGACCGCGTCGGACGGCTCCCGCGTCTCGGCGACGTGGATGCGCTCGCCGTCGAGGTACGCGCCCTGCCCGGCCGCCGCGGTGTAGCCGACCTCGAGGAACGGCAGGTCGATCGCGGCGAGTACGGCATTGCCGCCCGACACCAGCGCGAGCGAGACGCCGCACAGCGGGATGCCCCGGGAGAGGTTCGAGGTGCCGTCGACCGGGTCGAGGGTCCACCAGGGGGCGTCGCCGTCCGGGCCGATGCGGCCGTGCTCCTCGCCGAGAAAGCCGATGTGCGGGGTCTCCCGGCTCAGGAACTCGCGTACCGCCTCCTCGACGGCGAGGTCGATGTCGGTGACGATGTCCCGGTCGCCCTTCGCCCGGATCGCGCCGGGCAGCCGGGAGCGGATGATCCGGCGCGCGATGCCGAGCGCCTCGGTGGCGATGCCGAGCAGCTCGGGCAGCGACTGCGCGGGCACCGCCGCACCGGGCCGCGGCTCGGCGGGGACGCCGGAGGGGGGCTGTGTCGGCGGGACGGTCATGCTCAGCACCCCGCGGTGCCCAGGCGGCTGTAGGCGTCGTACCCGTCGAGGTGCGGCAGGTCGTGGCCGAGCCGGTCGCGTTTCGCGGTGAGGTAGCGGATGTTGTGCGCGTTGGCCTCGATCAGCAGCGGCACCCGGGCGGCGACGACGATGCCGTGCGACTCCAGCGCCTTGATCTTGTCGGCGTTGTTCGACATGAGCCGCACCGAGCGCACGCCGAGGTACTTCAGCACCCGGGCCGCGGGGCCGAAGTCGCGCCGGTCCACCGGGTAGCCGAGCGCGGTCGCCGAGTCGACGGTGTCGAGGCCCTGCTCGTCCTGGAGCACGTGGGTGCGCACCTTGGCGACGAGCCCGATCCCCCGCCCCTCGTGGCCGCGCAGGTAGACGAGCACGCCGGCCGGCTCCGCGACGATCGCGTCGAGCGCGGCGGCGAGCTGGTCACCGCACTCGCACCGCATCGCGCCGAAGATGTCGCCGGTCACGCACTCGGAGTGCACCCTGACGAGCACGTTCTCCTTACCGTGCGGATCGCCGTGGACGAGCGCGATGTGCTCGTTCCCGTCCAGCGGGTCGCGAAAGGCGACGGTGCGGAACGTGCCTCGCCGGGTCACCAGATCCGCCTCGGCGATGTGCTCGGCCGCGATGCCGTGCTCGCGCATGTACCCTCCTTGCTTCATTGCCCTGACATAGGACAGAACGGACGATCCGCCGCCGCGGATCAGTTGTTGCGCGTTCGCCTGCCGCCGGACAGGCTGGTCGGCTATGACACACCCCGATTCGGCACCCACGGCCGCCGACGGCGGCACCCCCGGTACGGCGGGCCTCCCGGGCGGCGCGTTCCCCCTGCCGACCGCCACCACCGAGGACGAGCGGCGGCGCGGCGCCACGGTGGCCCTGCTCCCGGTCGGCAGCTTCGAGCAGCACGGGCCGTACCTGCCGCTCGCCACCGACACGGTCGTCGCCTGCACGATCGCCCAGGCGATCGCGCACGCGTACCCGGTGCTGCTGCTGCCGCCGGTCACCATCTCCTGCTCGCACGAGCACGCCGCCTGGCCGGGCACGGTGAGCATCTCTGCGGCCACCCTGTACGCGGTCGTCCGGGACGTGGCCGAGTCGCTGCGCCGCTCCGGTGTCGACCGGCTCGTCCTGGTCAACGGGCACGGCGGCAACTACGTGCTCGGCAACGTGGTGCAGGAGGCGTCCGCGGAGGGGCGGCGCATGGCGCTGTTCCCGCAGGCGGCGGACTGGGAGGCGGCGTTCGCCGCGGCGGGCCTGGAGACCTCGGCGTGGGACGACATGCACGCCGGAGAGCTCGAGACCTCGATCCTGCTGCACGCTCATCCACATCTGGTCCGCCCCGGATACGAAACCGGCGATCACCTCGCGGGCGACCGCCGGCATCTGCTTACCCTCGGTATGGCCGCCTACACCGGCTCCGGCGTCATCGGCCGCCCGTCACGCGCCTCGGCCCGCAAGGGGCAGGACGTGATCGACCACCTCGTCGCGGCGTTCGCCGAGGTCCTCGCGGTGCTCGGCCGCTGACCCCGCGGCCGCCGGTACGGCACGGCCGGAACCGGGATCGCCCGCCGCGGCGGGGCGGGTGCCGCGGCGCAGCAGCAGCACCGCCGCCCCGGGCAGGCTCGCCGCGAAGGCGAGCACGCCGTACACGACCGAGGTGGCGAGCCCCTGTCCGGCGCCGAGCCCGACGGCGCCGAACGCCACCGCGGTGAACGCCTCCCGCGGGCCGAAGCCGCCGACGTTCACCGGCAGGCCCATCACGAGCAGCGCGAGCAGCGCCAGCGGCACGAGCGTGCCCGCCGGGGCGTGCGTGCCCGCGGTGCGCGCGGCCACGAGGAACAGCGTCACGTGCCCGGCGAGCACCGCGGCGGACAGGCCGAGCACGCCCGGCCAGGTGTTCCGGGCGAGCAGCCCGGCGCGCAGGTCCGCGAGCGTGGCCGCGAGCGTGGCCGCGAGCGACCGGGCGATCCTGCCGCCGGGCCGGGACCGCCGCACGAGCACGGCGGCGAGCGCGGCGAGCGCGGCCGTCCCGGCGAGCACGGCGACGGCCGCCCCCGCGCCGGGCAGCAGGCCGCGGGCGAGCGCCGGGACCGGGGCGGCGGCGAGCACCACGGCCCCGGCGGCGAACAGCACGATCTGCCCGGCGGTGCGCTCGAGCACCACCGCCCGTACGGCACGGCCGACGTCGCCCGCGCTCCGCCCGTGGGCCACCGCGCGGTGGGCGTCGCCGAGCACCCCGGCCGGGAGCGTGGCGTTGAGGAAGAGCGAGCGGTAGTAGTCGGCGATCGCGCCCGGCAGCCGCAGCGGCAGGCCGATGCGGTTCGCCACCAGGCACCAGCGCCACGCGCTGAGCACGGTGGTGAACAGGCCGATGCCGAGCGCGGCGAGCAGCGCCGGGACGGTCACCCGGCGCACCCCGGAGACGAACGCGTCGGTGCCGAGCCGCCATAACAGCGCGGCCAGGATCGCCACCGCGCACAGCGTGCGCAGCCACGGCCACGGGCTCCGGCTCATCGGCCACCTCCGCCCGGCGGCAGCGCGAGCAGGTCGTCGTGCCCCACGACCACGCGCAGCCGCCCCGCCGCGCACTCCGCCAGCCGCCGCCGCAGGTAGGCCTCTCCCTCGGCGGCGAGCTCCGGCCGCTGCTCGCAGGCGGCCGCCACCCAGCCGCGCAGCCACTCGGCGACGAGCGCGCGCTCGTCCGGGCCGAGCCGCCACGGGCTGGGCGCGGTCCGCACGACGTAGCCGTGGCGTTCGAACGCGGCGCGGGCGGCGGGCACCGCGTCGGGGCCGAGCAGGCGGCGGCCGCCGTGCTCGCGGCGCTGGTGGTCGTTGAACGCGGCGGCGAGCTCGGCGTCGAACGGCTCGGCCGGGTCGAGCCCCACCCGGCCCACCACGGAGATCGTCAGCAGCGCGGGCAGGCCCGCCGCGGCGCAGGCGTCCGCGAGCGCCTCGACCTCGGCGGCGGTGAGCAGGTCGAGCAGCGCGGACGCGGTCACCAGCGTGGCCCCGGCGAGGCCGGCGGCGTCGAGCCGGGTGAGGTCGCCGGGCGCGGCCGCGGCGGTGACCGGCGTGCCGTCCGCCGCGGCGGCGGGAAGCGCGGTGACCGCGTGGGCGAGCAGCCCGGGATCGTGGTCGTGGAGGATCCAGTGCTGCGGCCCGGGCAGCCGCGGCGCGAGCCAGCGCCCCATCGAGCCGGTGCCGCAGCCGAGGTCGCGCACGACGATCCGGCCGCCGGGCGGTACGGCGGAGGCGAGGTGGGCGCGCAGCGGGCCGAGCAGCTCGGCGGCGCGCGCCGCGGCGTCGGCGGGCTCGCGCAGGGCGAGCCACTCGGGGGTGTACCGTGGCGCGTCCTCTGGGGGCGCGTCGGCTAGCGCAGGAGCCGCTCCAGCAGGTCCGCCAGGTGCCGTGATGTTGTCGCCCACCCGTGCAGCATGCCACGCCGAAGCCGCGCAGAAGTCCGGATTCTTACTCTCAAGGCCGGATTTATCAGCCAGCGGCGCAGCGCGGCGGCGAGCGCGTCGGGGTCGTCCGGGGGCACGAGCAGGCCGGGGCGGAACCCGTCCGGGGTGCGGCCGAGGGTCTCCGGCAGCGCGTCGACCTCGCTCGCCAGCACCGGGATGCCGCGGGCCAGCGCCTCGGTCACCACCATCCCGTACGTCTCGGCCCGCGACGGCAGCACGAGCAGGTCGGCCGCGGCGTACGCATCCTCGAGCGCGCCGCCGGTGAGCGGCCCGGCGAGCCGTACCCGGTCGACGAGACCGCCGGCGGAGATGAGGCCGCGGACGTGCTCGACATAGCCGGGGTCGCGGCCCAGCGGCCCGGCGCACACGCAGGTCCACGGCAGCTCGCGCACCGCGGTGAGCGCCCGGACGAGCACGTCGTGCCCCTTGCGCGGGGTGACCGAGGCGACGCACAGCAGCCTCGAGCGGCCGTCGGTGCCGGGGGCGAGCGGGGCCGGGTCGACGCCGGGGGCGGCCACCCCCACCCGGGCCGGGTCGAGCCCGTGCCGGGCGATCAGCGTGGTCGCGGCCCGCGGGCTGGTCGCCACCACGAGCGCGGCGGCGTGCAGCGTCTCGCGTTCCCGGCGGTCGAGGTCGGCGGCGACCTCGGGCGGCAGCCCGGTCTCGGCGGCGAGCGGCAGGTGCACGAGCACCGCGAGGCGCAGCCGCCGCGCCTGCGGCACCACGATCTCCGGCACGCCGCAGGCCACCAGCCCGTCGACGAGCACGGCCGCGCCGTCCGGCGCGGCGGCGAGCGCCCGGGCCAGCCCGTCCCGCGCGTCGGCGCCGGGCAGCGGCCAGTCGCCGGGGACCGCGGTGCGGTGGACGTGCCAGCCGAGCTCGCCGAGCCCGTCACAGATCCGCCGGTCGTAGACGTTGCCCCCGCTGGGCAGGCCCGGGTCGTCCACGTCCCCGGGCAGGATCACGTGCACCTGCGCGGCGAGGCCCGCCGCCGGCGTCTCCACGGCCGTCTCCGCCCCGTACCCGCGCATCACAGCTCTCGCTCGTAGCTCGCCCACGCCGCGTGGGACTCGTGCAGGGTGACGGTGATGCCGGTGAGGCCGCGGGCCTGCTCGCCGAGGGCGCCCGCGTGCACCCGCTCGGCGAGGCGGTCGGCGATCCACCTGGCGAGGAACTCGGTGGTGGTGTTGACGCCCTCGAACTCGGGCTCGTCGTCGAGGTTGCGGTAGTTGATCCGGTCGAGCACGGCCTTCAGCTCGCGGGAGGCGAGGCCGATGTCGACGACGACGTTGTCGGAGTCGAGCTCGGGGCGGCGGAACGTCGCGTCCACGACGAACGTCGCCCCGTGCAGGCGCTGGGCGGGCCCGAAGACCTCGCCCCGGAAGCTGTGCGCGACCATGACATGGTCACGGACGGTGACGCTGAACAACCGGGTTCCCCCTCTTACCTGCGGTCGGTCGCCGGGCCGACTCGCCCGCCGACGGACGCGAAATCACGCATCCCCGGCGGAACCGTACACGACGCGGTGGAACAGCGCGGGCGGCTTTCCGGTGGCCAGTTTGGGCATCACCTCCGGCAGCTCGGCGAACGCGCACTCCCCCGCGACGAGCGCGTCGAACGCGGGGTCGGCGAGCAGGCGCAGCGCGAGCGCGAGCCGGTCGCCGTGGCTCCGCCGGGTACGACGGGCCGGGGCGACCATGCCGACCTGGCTGGAGCGCACCACCAGGCGGCGGGAGTGGAACGCCTCGCCGAGCGGCACGCTCACCCGGCGGTCGCCGTACCAGCTCAGCTCGAGCAGGGTGCCCTCGACGGCGAGCAGCTCGAGCGAGCGGGCGAGCCCGGCCTCGGTGGCGCTGGCGTGCACCACCATGTCGCACTCGCCGAGCGCCTCCTCCGGGGTGGCGAAGCCGACCCCGAGGGCCTCGGCGACCCTGGCCCGCTCCGGGTTGACGTCGACGAGCTGCACCCGGGTGCCCGGGATGGCGGCGAGCAGCCGGGCGACGCAGCAGCCGACGATGCCCGCGCCGACCACGGCGATCCGGTCGCCGATGAGCGGCGGCGCGTCCCACAGCGCGTTCACCGCGGTCTCCACCGTGCCGGCGAGCACCGCGCGGGCGGGCGGGACCTCCGGCGGTACCGGGGTCACCGCCGCGACCGGCACCACGTAGCGGGTCTGGTGCGGGTAGAGGCAGAACACGACCGCGCCCGGCCAGCCGGGCGGGCCCTGCTCGACCACGCCCACGTTGAGGTAGCCGTACTTGACCGGGCCGGGGAAGTCGCCCTCCTGGAAGGGTGCCCGCATCGCCTCGTGCTGGCTCTCCGGCACCCGGCCGAGGAACACCAGCGTCTCGGTGCCGCGGCTCACCCCCGAGTAGAGGGTGCGCACGAGCACCTCACCCTCCCCGGGCGGGCGCACATCTGCGCGCCGGATCTCGCCCTCGCCGGGAGAGCGGATCCAAAAGGCATGAGCATCGATCCGCATCGGCATTCCCCGCGTTACTTCTGAGCGACGGCATGCCCTCATGGCCGGGAGGCCCTGCGGGCATGCCGCACAGCATAGGGAACACGGAGAAGTTCGCTGGGAGGCGCGGTGACCGTTGTGGATTGGCGTGGGACGAGGGCGTCGGTGTGGGAGCCGGCCGCCGGAGTGGGCGCCCAGGCCGTGCTGCTCACCCTGCTCGCGGTGAGCGCGGGCCTGTATCCGGTGGCGTGGCTCGTCGGCGCCTGCTACGCCCTGGTCGTGTGGGGCCTCCTCGCCGCCGCGATCACCCGCTCGGGCACGCCGCTGGGGCCGGCCGGGCGGGTCACCCTCGCCCGGGCGATCCTCGTCGGCGGGGTCACCGCGCTCGTCACGATGAACCTGATCGGGCGGGAGGCGCCGGTGGCGGTGCTCGTGGCGATCGCCGCGGTGGCGCTCGCGCTGGACGCGGTCGACGGGTACGTGGCACGCCGTACCGGGACGGCCTCGGCGCTCGGCGCCCGGTTCGACATGGAGGTGGACGCGTTCCTCATCCTCGTGCTGAGCGTGAACGTGGCCCGCTCGCTCGGCGCGTGGGTGCTGCTCATCGGCCTGATGCGGTACGGCTTCGCCGCGGCGGCCTGGGTGGCGCCGTGGCTGCGCGCGCCGCTGCCGCCGAGCTTCGCGCGCAAGACGGTGGCGGCGCTGCAGGGCGTGCTGCTCGTGGCCTGCAGCTCCGGCCTGCTGCCGGAGCCGGCCGCGGTCGCGGTCGCCGGGGCCGCGCTCGGCTCGCTGTCGTGGTCGTTCGGCCGGGACGTGCGGTGGCTGTGGCGCAACCGGCCGGCCCGCGCCGTGGTGCCGGCCCCGGCCGTGGCGGAGCGCGCCGCCGCCTGACCCGCGGCGGCCTCACGGCCGGTCGAGGAGGCCCGCGATGAGCGGGGCGATCCGGTCGGCACCGGCCCGGCTGACCGCAGGCCGAACCACGGCGAACGTGTTTCATGTGATTTTTCATAGATTTCACATGACTTGCGCCTAGGCGGTCGCCGGACCCGCCATGATCATTGGTGGGACGCGTGCCCCGCTGCTCGGGGGCGGGGCACGGTCCCGCTCGCACTCCCCCTCGGCGCGCGCGTCAGTCGTCCGCGAACTCGTAGTCGAGGTGGTAGAGGTGCGTGCCGTCCTCGACGCGCAGCCGCCCCTCGCCGCGGATCCCGCGCAGCGCGCCGGTGCCGGAGTCGGCCGGGATGCGCCAGGTCAGCCACTCGTCGCCGCGGTCGCCCATCGCGTCATGCCGGAGCACGACGGTGCCCTCCCGCCCGTCCAGGGTGCCGGTGAACCGCTCGATCCCGACGTATCCGCGGGAGCCCTGCACCCGGGGTGAGCGCGATGAGGATGTCGGTGGTGCTCGTGCCGGTCAGCCCGCCCCGGTAGGTCTTGGTCAGGTGCGCCTGGGAGATCCGGGCGCCCTCCCGCTCGTCGAGCGGCCTCTCGGCCCAGGAGCCGCCGTCGAAGGTGCCCTCGGCGCGTGGCATGCGTTTCCCCTTCCCAGCGGGCGGCCGTGTGCCGCCGTCTCGGTCATCGCACACCACGATCGCGGCCTAACCTGACATCCCCCGTCACCTTTTACCAAGCCGGTGACGATAGACCCTGGTCAAACGGGATGTATTGGCGGATGGTGGAAAACACACCCGAGTCGGCCGTTACGGGCGTGATCGGAGGGCAGCGGGATGAGCAGGCAGATCGCCACGGGCTGGCAGCGCCCGTCGGTCACGGAACTCGAGATGCGGATCCGCCGCCTGGAGGAGCAGGTCGAGCATCTCATGGTGACGGTCGAGGAGCTGCGGCGGGCCGCGAAGGCCCCGGCCGATCCGGTGCGCTGACCCGGATCGCGGGGCGCATGCCGCGGCCCCGCCGCACGCAGGTACCGGCCTCCGGTCAGCCCCGGCCGATGAACGGCATCGTCGTGGCCGTGATGGTGAGGAACAGCACGTTGGTGTCGAGCGGCAGGCTCGCCATGTAGAGCACCGCGCTCGCCGCGTGCCGTACGTCGAACCGCTTCTCGGGCACGATCCGCCCGTCCGCCTGCAGCGCCCCGTGCTCGACCGCCGCGGTCATGTCGGTGGCGGCGTTCCCGATGTCGATCTGGCCGCACGCGATGTTGTACGGCCGGCCGTCGAGCGAGATCGACTTGGTCAGCCCGGTGATCGCGTGCTTCGACGCGGTGTACGCCACGCTGGCGGGCCGGGGCGCGTACGCGGCGATCGAGCCGTTGTTGATGATCCGGCCGCCCTGCGGGTCCTGCTCCTTCATGATCCGCACCGCGTGCCGGGCGCACAGGAACGCGCCGGTGAGGTTCGTGGCGATCACGCGTTCCCAGTCCTCGAGGCTGACCTCGTCCACCGCGCCGTGGGCGCCGATGCCCGCGTTGTTGAACAGCAGGTCCACCCGCCCCCACGTGTCCCGCACCCGGTCGAACAGGTTCGCCACCGACGCGGGGGAGGTCACGTCGCACGGCACCACGAGCGCGTCGGCGTACCCCTCGGCGGTCTCGCGGAGCGCGTCCTCGCGCCGCCCGGCGAGCGCCACCCGGTAGCCCGCCTCGAGCAGCGCGTGCGCGACGGCCCGCCCGATCCCGGATCCGGCGCCGGTGACCACGGCCACCCCACCCGACACGGTCATCTCTCCCTCTCCTCCTGTGACGCGATTGGCACATTCTCGCGCCGAGCCGTACGCGATCTTTCGCCACCCCTCGTGTTCAATGGTCGGAGGCCGTCCGGCCGCACCGGAAGCGAGCGGGAGGGAGGGAGCGGGATGGCGACCGCCGTCGTGGTGGGCAGCGGCCCCAACGGGCTCGCCGCCGCCGTCTGCCTGGCGCGCCGCGGGGTGCGGGTGCACGTGGTGGAGGCGGCGCCGGTCCTCGGCGGCGGCGCCCGGTCGGCGCAGGTCACCCTGCCGGGGCTGGTCCACGACGAGTGCTCGGCGTTCCACCCCGCCGGGGCGGCCTCGCCGCTGTTCCGGGCGCTCCGGCTGGAGCGGTACGGCCTGCGCTGGCGGTGGCCGGAGATCGAGATGACCCACCCGCTCGACTCGGGCACGGCCGGGGTGCTGTGGCGGGACATCCACCGCACCGCCGAGGCGATGGGCGTGGACGGCGAGGCGTGGCTGCGCGCCTTCGAGCGGCTCGGCCGGGACTTCGACGACCTGACGGCCGACGTGTTCCGGCCGATCCTCCACCTGCCCGCCCACCCGGTCACGCTCGCCGCGTTCGCCGCCCGGGCGGTGGCCCCGGCGACCTGGGTGGCGCGGGCGTGGCGCCGCCCGGAGACCCGGGCGCTGTTCGCCGGGGCCGCGGCGCACGCGTACGGCTCGCTGCGGGCGCCGCTCAGCGCCGCGGTGGGCGTGCTGCTGATCGCGGCCGGGCACGCCTACGGCTGGCCGGTCGCCGAGGGCGGGTCGCAGGCGATCGTGCGGGCGCTCGCCGCGCTGCTCGCCGACCTCGGCGGCACCGTGGAGACCGGGGTGCGCATCGAGTCGCTCGACGAGCTCGATGGCTTCGACGTGGTGCTGCTCGACGTCTCGCCGCGGGCCGCGCTGCGCATCGCGGGCCGCCGGCTGCCGCCGCGCGTCGCCCACGCCTACCGCCGGTTCCGGTACGGCCCGGCCGCCTACAAGGTGGACTTCGCGGTGGCGGGCGGGGTGCCGTGGCGCGACGAGTACTCCCGCCGGGCCGGGACCGTGCACCTGGGCGGCACCCTCGAGGAGGTGGCCGCGGCCGAGGAGGCGGTCGCCCGGGGCCGCATGCCCGCGCGGCCGTTCGTGCTGGTGGGCCAGCAGTACCTCGCCGACCCGTCGCGCTCGGCGGGGGACCTGCATCCGGTGTGGGCGTACGCGCACGTGCCGCACGGCCACCCGGGCAACGTCACCGAGCTGATCGTCGACCAGATCGAGCGGTTCGCCCCCGGGTTCCGGATGCGGGTCGCGGCCCGGCACATCCGCACCGTGGCCCGGATCTCCGCGGCGAACCCCAACTACGTGGGCGGGGACATCGCCACCGGGGCGATGACCGGCCTGCAGACGCTGTTCCGGCCCCGGATCGCCCTCGACCCGTACGCCACCGGCGTCCCCGGGGTGTTCCTCTGCTCGGCCGCCACCCCGCCGGGGCCGGGCGTGCACGGCATGTGCGGCTACAACGCGGCGCTCGCCGCGCTGCGGCACCTGCGCCGCGGCGGCCGCACGTGGCGTCAGGCGGCCAGGTCGCGGGCGTACTGCCAGAAGACCCGCTCCACGCGGGCGCCGACCGCGCGCGAGTAGAAGCGCAGCGGGCCGACCCAGCCGATCTGGGTGGTGGTCATCCCGGCGGCGCGCTGCTCGGCGAGGCAGCGGTGGAGCAGCACCCGGCCGATGCCGAGCCCGCGGGCGCTCGGGGCGGTGCCGGTGGGGCCGAACCAGCCGGGGCGGGCGCCCCAGGCGGCGAAGCCGAGGATCTCGCCGTCGCGGGCCGCGTAGTACACGCCGACCGCGTTCTCCACCTCCCAGGCCCACTCGGCGTTCCAGTGCTCGCGCACGAACGCGGCGAGTTCGGCCCGCTCCCCCGGCTCGGCGGAGGCGACGACGACGCCGGGCGGCGGCTCGGGCGTGGACAGGTCGCGGGTGAGGTCGGCGGTCATGTTCCACGCCATGCCGTCATGCTCGTAGCCGAGCCGCTCGGCGAGGCAGGCCGCGGGGGTGGCCCGCACGTCGATGCCCGGCCATGCGTAGCACGGCGGGTTCCCGGCCCACCGGACGCGCCGCACGCCCTCGCCGCGCAGCCACTCCTCGGCCGCCCGCACCAGGGCCTTGCCGTACCCGCGGCCCTGGACCCGGGGGTGGACGGCGATCAGGTCGATGTGCCCGACCTCCGGGTCGCGGTCGTCGACCGAGGTGAACACCACGCCGTCGTCCTCGCCGAGCACGAACGCGGCCCAGCGGCGGGCCGGCGGCGGGGTGGCGAGCCGTACCGGAAGCTCGGGGGCCTCGGGGAGGTCGAGGGTGAGCGCGGCGGCGGCGAGGTCCGCCAGCGCGCGGGCCTCGGCGGGCGTGTGGATGCGCCTCATCGTGCCCTCCCCTCGCCCGCCCGTTCCCAGGTGGCCACGAAGTAGGCCACCCCGAAGGGGTCGGCCTCGTACCGCAGGCGGGCCGTCCACTCGCCGTCGCGGCAGGCGGCGGCCATCGCCTGCCAGGCCGCCCGGCCCGCGACGAGCAGCTCGGCGCAGCGGGCCGGGTCGAGGGCGAGCAGGGCAGCGGTGTCGGCGCGGGCGAGCGCGTCGCGGATCAGCGCGTCGGTCTCGGGGGCGCGCGGGTCGACGTAGCCGGGGGCCTTCTCGCCGCGGCGGGCGCTGCCGTCGGCGGCGACCACCAGCCCGGTACGGCCCGGCAGCGCGGCGATCTTCTCGCCGGCCTCGGCGGCGGCCCGCGCGGACTCGTCGGCGCCGACGCCCTCCAGCCGCCACGGCACCGGGCAGGGCTCGAGCAGGGCGCGGGCGACGGCGAGCGCCACCGGCAGCGGGTCGGCCTCGGGGCGGCGATCCGGCGCGGGGGCGATCCGGCCGGCCGGGGCGGGCGCGTCCGGCGGGTAGGTGCGGGTGGCCGGGGCGGCGCCGAGCACGACGATCTCGTCCACGCCCGACTCGGCCACGTCGCGGACCGCGGCGCGGGCGGCCGCGCGCAGCTCCTCGACCTCGGGCACCGGGTGCCCGGTGACGCCCGGCAGCAGCAGCGGCGCCTGCGGCACGCAGGCCACGGCGACGATCATGCCATCCCCCGCACGGCCCGGACCGGGGGCCGCACGCCCCGGGTCACCGCCACCATGTCGACCACCTGGCGGGTGGGCTTGACGTTGTGCGCACGGAACACCCGCGCCCCCTGCCAGGCGCACAGCGCGCTCACCGCGAGCGTGCCGTACATGCGCTCCTCCACCGGCAGGCCGAGGGACTCGCCGACGAAGTCCTTGTTCGACAGCGACACGAGCACCGGCCAGCCGGTGGCGACGAGCTCGTGCAGCCGCCGGGTCACCTCGAGCGAGTGCCAGGTGTTCTTGGCGAAGTCGTGGCCGGGGTCGATGAGCACCCGCTGCGGGTCGACGCCCACCTCGACCGCGCGCCGGGCCAGCGCGGTGGTGCGCTCGATCACGTCGGCGACCACGTCCCGGTACGCGACGCGGTGCGGGCGGGTGCGCGGCCGCAGCCCGCCGGCGTGGGTGCACACCAGGCCCACGCCGTACTCGGCGGCGACCTCCGCCAGCTTGGGGTCGGCGCCGCCCCAGGCGTCGTTGAGCAGGTCCGCGCCGGCCTGGCACACCTCGCGGCCCACCTCGTGCCGCCAGGTGTCCACGCTGATGATCAGGTCGGGGTGGCGTTCCCGGACCTCGGCGACGAACGGGGCGGTGCGCTCGATCTCCTCGGCCACGTCGACCTCGGTGCCCGGGGCCGCCTTGACCCCGCCGATGTCGACGATGTCCGCGCCCTCGGCGACCACCTCGTCCACGCGCTGCAGCGCCTTCTCCCGGGCGAAGGTCGCGCCGCGGTCGTAGAAGGAGTCGGGGGTGCGGTTGACGATCGCCATCACCAGCGGCTCGTCGCCGAACACGCGGTCGCGCAGCCGCAGCACCGCACCACCGCCGGGTCCAACGGCAGCCTCACCCACGGACTCCCGCCTCCTCGCTCGTCTCGGAAAGCCGTCCCTCGCTCCTGCCTGCCCGCTCGTCCGCGGTCGTGTCCGCGAAGCCTCACCTCCACACCGCCTCGGCCCGGCTCTCTGGGGGCCCTCTTCGCACTCTAGCCCCACCCCTCCGTGAGGTGATCTCCACCCCGAGGCAGCCGGGCGGGAATTCGCACGGCATGTCCCGCTGCTTCCGGTTTCGTGGCCGTGCCGTACGCCCGGAGGCGTGCGGCCGTCGAACGATGAGGAGTTGGTTTGGGAGAGTTGCAGGTCACCTGTGATCCGGCGGAGGTCGGCCTCGACCGGGAGCGGCTGCGGCGGATCGACGCGCATTTCGCCCGGTATGTGGACGAGGGGCGGCTGCCCGGCTGGCTGGTGCTGGTGAGCCGGCGCGGCGAGATCGCCCACCTGTCGGCGTACGGGGCGCGCGACCTCGGCTCCGGCGCGCCG
This sequence comes from Thermopolyspora flexuosa, assembly GCF_006716785.1. Classification (NCBI taxonomy): domain Bacteria; kingdom Bacillati; phylum Actinomycetota; class Actinomycetes; order Streptosporangiales; family Streptosporangiaceae; genus Thermopolyspora; species Thermopolyspora flexuosa. The sequence goes on from NZ_VFPQ01000001.1 coordinate 2,817,708, forward strand.
GTCGAGCCGGGCACCCTGTTCCGGATCTTCTCGATGACCAAGCCGGTCGTCTCTGTGGCGCTGATGACCCTGTTCGAGGAGGGGGCGCTCACCCTCGACGACCCGGTCGCCGACTACATCCCCTCCTTCGCCGACCTGCGGGTCTACGAGTCCGGCCCGGCGTCGGCCCCGGTGACCCGGCCGGCGGAGGAGCCGGTGCGGATCTGGCATCTGCTCACCCACACCTCCGGCCTGGTGTACGGCTGGCAGCGCCCGGACGCGCTGGGCGAGCTGTACCGGAACGCCGGGCTGGCGGGCCTGAACCTGCCGGGCGAGAACCTCGCCGACCTCGCCGACCGGGTGGCCGGGCTGCCGCTGCTGTTCGACCCGGGCACCGGGTGGACCTACTCGATCGCGGTCGACGTGCTCGGCCGGGTGATCGAGGTGGCCTCCGGGCTGCCGCTGGAGCGTTTCCTCGCCGAGCGGATCTTCCGGCCGCTCGGCATGGCCGACACCGGGTTCTGGGCCGAGGAGGGCGAGCTGCACCGCGCCGCCTCGCTGTACGCCGTGGGCCCGGACGGGCGGCTGACGCTCACCGACCCGGGGGACGGCATGGCGCGGCGCCCGAAGGTGCCCTCCGGCGGCAGCGGGCTGGTCTCCACCGCCGCCGACTACCACCGGTTCCTGCAGCTGCTGCTGCGCGGCGGCGAGCTGGACGGGGTGCGGCTGCTCGGCCCCCGCACGATCGGCTACATGACCCGCAACCACCTGCCCGGCGGCGCGGACCTGAAGGCGTTCGCGCGCACGCCGTTCGGTGAGGCGGTGCCGGGCGAGGGCTTCGGCCTGGGCTTCGCCGTGGTGCAGGACCCGGTCGCGGTGCGGACCGTCGCCTCGCCCGGCGAGTACCACTGGGGCGGCGCGGCGGGCACCGTGTTCTGGGTCGACCCGGCCGAGGAGATCACCGTGATCTTCCTCACCCAGGCGATGGGGTTCGGCACCCGCCGCATCCGCACCCGGCTGCGCCAGCTCGTGCACCAGGCGATCGTGTCCTGACCTCACGCCACCAGGGACGCCACCGCCTCGGCCGTCGCCGGGTGTGCGGCGAGCAGGCCGGCGAGCGCCGGATGGGTGGCCGGGCCCCCGCCGGCCGGCACGGCCCGCCACCCGGTGCCGCAGCCGAGCAGCCGCGCGACCGCGTCCGTGGCCGCCGGGTGTCCGGCGAGCAGCCCGGGCACCGGCCCGGACGCCGGCGCGGCCGGGGCGGAGGCGCGGGCGGGCCGGGCGGCCCGCGCCGCCGCCCAGGGCGGCGTCCAGGCGTCGAGCGCGGCGAGGTCCGCCGGGAAGGTACGGCCCGCCTCCCGGACCAGCAGCGGCACCAGCTCGGCGGCCTGCGCGCGCAGCGTGGCGATCAGCCGCGGCAGCCAGGGCAGCAGCACCGCGTCCGGGAGCCGGGCGAACGCCTTGGACAGCAGCTCGACGACGAACGGGGTGAGGCCCGGCGCGAGGTCGAGCGCCTGCACGAACCCGCTCACGTACTCCGGCACGGACGGCACGGTGAGCGGGTTGCCGAGCAGCTCGTCGCAGCGCGCCCGCAGCTCCTCGCGCGGCAGCAGGCCGAGCTGGGTCCGGGCGGCCCACAGCAGCGCGGTCTTCGCCGCGCCCTCCGGCCGCGCCTGGCGCACGGCGATCTCGAGCTGGGCGCGGTCGCAGCCGAGGGAGATGGCGAGGTTCTCCAGCGTGACGAGGAAGGAGAGCATCGCCGCGACCTGCCGCACGTTCGCCGCGTCGTCGGCGAACGCGGTGGGCAGCAGGGTGCAGTAGTGCGCGTACCCGGTGGCGACGAACGCCTGGCACCAGGCGGGCAGCTCCGGCCCGGTCGAGCGGTGGTGGGCGAGCAGGCGGCGGATGCGGCGCAGCACCTCGGGGGCGTGGTCGACGGTGCGCTCGGCGGCGAGCAGCTCCACCGCCCGCGCGCCCAGCTCGTCGGCGAGCCGCCGGGAGCCGAGGAACACCAACGCGTCCTCCACGGCGGCGAGCGCGGTCGCCGCGGTGGCCTTGGGGTCGTGCACCGCGCGGCGCAGCCGCCGCTCGAGCACCTGCTCGACGGTGACGCCCTCGTACCCCAGCTCGATGATCGCCCGCTGGTTGCGGCCGATGTCGAGGTCCCAGCTCTCCTGGATGGACCGCTCGCCGAGGCGAAGCTCGCCCATGATCGGGCGGATCGCGCGGTCGGGCAGCAGGTAGCGCAGCATCCACAGCAGCCGCGAGCACGGCTCCAGGTGCGGGTCGGCGCGCAGGTCGAGCAGGGCCCGCTGGATGGTGCGCTTCTGCAGGTCGAGGCCGAGCGGGGCGAGCCGGTCGTGCACGTCGCGGGCGAGCGGCGGCAGCGCGTCGTAGCCGACCTGCCCGGCCCGGTCGCCGCCGAGCATGATCTCGCACAGCCGGCGGATGTCGCGGCGGCCGGGCACGGTGTCCTTCTCGATGCAGGTGACCGCGGCGTCCTGGAAGTCGTACGGGGTCGGCCGGGCCCGGTCGCGCAGGCCGGCGAGCAGGATCGAGGTCTCGAACACGGCGATCGCGTCCGCGGTGCTCGCCTGGTAGCCGTTGCGGCGGGCGAGCCGCACGATCTCCACGCACCAGTCGCGCAGCTCGGCCTCGTCGAGCGGGTCGAGTGCGGGCGGCCCGGTGAGGAAGCCGGACAGCCGGTCGGTCACCGGCTCCGACGCGGCCGGGGCGGGCGCGGCGGTACGGCGTGCCGCCCGGCCGCGGCCGCCGCCCTTGGCCGCCGCGCCGTCCGTGCCGTCCGTGCCGTCCTTGCCGCCGCGCAGCCGGAACGGCGTGACCCTGGTGCGCCGTACCGCCTTGGCGAAGGTCGCCGCGGCGATGGAGACCGAGCCGGGGGCGAGCCCGAACTGGGCCTCGATCGCCGAGTGGCTGGACGGGATGAGCCCGTACAGCCAGCGGGTGCCGGTGCGCGGCGGGATCGCGAACGGTGGCGCGTCGGAGTCGAGGCCGAACTGCTCGACCCGGCTCGCGGCGTGGAAGGCGCCGCACACGTACATGCAGCGCTCGGGGTCGGCGCCGGTGGCGGCGAGGTGCTCGCGGATCCGGGTCCACATGTACCGCTCGCGGTCCTCGTCGACCCGCAGCCGCTCGGTGTCGTCGGGCCGCAGCCGCCGGAACAGGCTGCCGATCATGATCATGACCTGGCGGTAGGTGGCGTAGTCGGCGCCGCTGAGCGGCTGCTCGACGTACTGGTCCCACCACTCCGACCAGTGCCGCACCCGGCCGTGCCGCAGCAGGTGCGCCTCGAGGTCGGCGAACCGGGGCCGCAGGTCGCCGATCTCCACGCCGACGGCGTCCCCGTGCAGCGCGGCCTCCTCGTCCGGTGCCTCCGCGCCGGGCCCGGCGGCGGGGCGTCGCGGCTCCCACTGGAAGACGTGGTCGGCGGACCGGTCGACGAGCACCAGCTCGACGCCGGGCGTCTCGAGCGCGTAGGCGATCGCCTGGTACTCGGCGGACGCCTCGGTGATCGGGGCGACCACGCTGAGCGGCGCCCACTCGGCCGGGAAGCCGTCGATCTCGGCGGCGAACGCCTGGAGCGCCACGGGCAGGCGGCAGTTGCGCAGCTCGTCGAGGAGCGGCCGCATGTCCTCGCACAGCTCCAGGTAGATGACCTCGGGCCGCTTCTCGCGCAGCCGGCGGGCCATCGCCAGGGCGGAGGCGGGCGAGTGGTGGCAGACCGGGAAGATCTCGAGCCGCTCGGCGAGGGCCCGGTCGACGTCGTCGACGATCCCGGTGAGGATCCCGGCGAGCGCGTCGGGCTCGCCGGTGAAGGCCTTGGCGGCGTCGAGGAGCTGGGCGCGCAGCGCGGCGAAGGCGCCGCCGCCGACCGGCCCGCCGCCGGGGCCGGTCGTCAGCGCGGTGTCCATGTCGGTGTCGATGTCGGTGTCCATGCGGGGCAGGTCCGTCTCCGGTGTCCGCGTGCGTGGTCAGGACAGGGTGGCGAGCGCCTGGCGGCCGCCCTCGAGGAACTCCTGCCACGGCCCGCCCTCCCGGCCGCGCGGCTCGACGACGCCGTGCCAGTACTTGTTGAGGATCGCCAGGTCCTCCGGGCTGCGCCGGGCGAGGCAGCCGACGAGCGACCCGGCGAGGGTCTCCGGCCGCAGGGTGCGGTCGCCGAAGAAGTGGCTGTGCAGGATCGCGTCCTCCAGCACGCCGATCTGCTCGGCGGTGGACAGCGACGACTCCAGCCGCTCCTCGTCGCTCTTCGCCGAGGCGGCCGCGGCGCGCAGGTCGGCGAAGCTCTGCAGCAGGATGTCGAGCAGGCTGGGCGGCACCTCGAGCTCGATGCGGTGCCGGCGCAGCAGCTCGGAGGTGCGGAACCGGACGATCTCCGCCTCGCTCCGCTTGTTCGCGACCACCGGGATGCGGACGAAGTTGAACCGCCGCTTCAGCGCCGAGGACAGGTCGTTGACGCCGCGGTCGCGGCTGTTGGCGGTGGCGATGATGGAGAAGCCGGGCTTGGCGAAGACGATGTTGTCCTCGTCGAGCTCGGGGATGGCGACGTACTTCTCCGACAGGATCGAGATCAGCGCGTCCTGCACGTCGCTGGTGGCCCGGGTGAGCTCCTCGAACCGGCCGATCACGCCCTGCTCCATCGCGGTCATGATCGGCGAGGGGATGAGCGCCTCGCGGGACTGGCCGCGGGCGATCACCATCGAGATGTTCCAGGAGTACTTGATGTGGTCCTCGGTGGTGCCGGCCGTGCCCTGCACCACGAGCGTGGAGTTGCGGCAGATCGCCGCGGCGAGCAGCTCGGCGAGCCAGCTCTTGCCGGTGCCCGGGTCGCCGATGAGCAGCAGCCCCCGGTCGGAGGCGAGGGTGACGATGCTGCGCTCGACGAAGGAGCGGTCGCCGAACCACTTCTGCGGGATCTCGCGGTCGAGCCCGTCGGACGGCTCGGAACCGAGGATGAACAGCCGCACCATGCGCGGGCTGAGCCGCCAGGAGAAGGGCTTGGGGCCGGTGTCGATCGACTCCAGGTAGTCGAGCTCGTCGGCGTACTTGATCTCGGCCGGCGCCCGCAGCATGTCAGACATATGGTGATCTCTCCTAACCGAGGCTGAGGAAGGTCTTGAGTTCGGCGACGAGCTTGCGGATGTGCCCGGAGATCACCGGGGTGCCCATCGCCTTGAGCCGGTCGCGGAACCAGGAGTCGACGCTCTGGTGGCCGGAGCTGTTGACCGAGCCGACCGGGATGAAGCGCACCCCGGAGCGGTGCACGGCCTCGAACTCGGCCATCAGCGCCCGATCGTCGTAGAAGTCGGAGATCCACACCATCGCGGTGTTCCGCGGGTCGGCGATCTTCTCGCGGGCGAGCCGCATCGCGACGGTGCCGTCGGTGCCGCCGCCGAGGTCGGTGCGCAGCAGCACCTCGAAGGGGTCGTTCACCCAGGGGGTGAGGTCGAGCGCCCGGGTGTCGTACGCGATCAGGTGCACGTCCACCTTGGGCAGCCCGGCGAAGATCGACGCGAGGATGGTGCAGTTGACCATCGCGTCGACCATGGAGCCCGACTGGTCCACCACCACGATCAGCCGCGCCGGCGTGGTACGGCGGGCGGTGTGGCGGAAGTAGAGCCGGTCGACGTACAGCCGCTGGTCCTCCGGGCTCCAGTTGACGAGGTTCTTCCAGATCGTGCGCCGCAGGTCGAGGTTGCGGAACACCCGCTTGGGCGGCACCGAGCGGTCGATCTGGCCGACGCTGGTCTTCTCCACCTGGGTGCGCAGCACCTCGGCCACCTCGTCCACGTACCGGCGGATGAGCGCCTTGGCGTTGGCGAGCGCGACGCCGGACAGGTTCGCCTTGTCCCGCAGCAGCTGCTCGACCAGGGTGATCGTGGGGGTGAGGCGGCGGGCGAGCTTCGGGTCGGCGAGCACCTCCCGCAGGTGCATGCGCCGGACCAGCTCGCCCTCGAGCCCGGCGAGCACCCCGCCGAGCTCGCCGCGCGCGGGGTGGCCGCGCAGCTCGCCCGGCGCGCAGCCGACCGCGCGCTCCAGCCAGCCGGCGTCCTGCTGCCAGCGGGCGAGCTGGGTCGCCGTGACGTTGCCGTCGCCGGTGGCGAACACGTTGAGCAGCAGCTTCGACACGAGCGCGGCGCGGCGCACCTCGGCCGGGCCGGGCCCGGCGCCGGGCTCGTCCGGCCCGAGGTTCTCCGGGACCATGAGGCCGGGCAGCTCGCCGGCGAGCTCGGGGAAGCGCTGCACCACGGTGTCGACCGAGGTCGCCGGGTCGAGCAGGGCCGCGGGCAGGCCGATGTCGGTGAGCACCGCGACGCTCGCCCGCTCGAGGGACGGCTGCTCCTCGTGGTCGAACAGGTGGGCGAGCAGCCGCCAGTAGAGCACCTGCCGCCGGTTGGCGTGCGGGTTGACGGACGGCGCCGCCGGTGCGGCCTGGGTGGTCGGTTCGCTCATGGTCTCGCTCACCGCCGCAGCAGTCGTCCCGCCCGTTCGCGCAGCACCGCGACGGGGTTGCCGTGCCGGGCGGCGGCCTTGGCGGCCTTGGGGTCGGTGGGGCCCTGCGCCCAGTCGCCGGTGTGCGTCCCGGTCACCCCGCCCTTGGCGCGGACCTGGACCGCGAGCGGCTGCAGGGACCATCGGCCGGCGTCCCAGCGGAGCAGGCCGATGCAGGCCTTCGACCGGGCGACGAGCTTCGGGGTGAGCGGGCCGCACGAGGGCAGCCGGTCGACCGCGACCGGCAGGGCGCCGTCCGGGTCGTCCCCGTCGAGCACGAAGGTGAGCGTGTCGTCCTCGCCGGTCACCGCGGTGTAGCCCTCGAGCAGCACCGGCTCGGCGATGCGCACCGGGTGCCGCTCCAGCGGCGGTACGGCGGGCGCGGTCGCCCCGGCGAGCCCGACCCGGGCGGTGACGAACGGGTCGGCGGGCTCGCCGGCCCGCGCCCGGTCGTCGTGCCAGATAAGGTCCCCGCCGGGGAGCAGGGGGAGGTCGGTGACCTCGAGGGTGAGCCGCCCGGCGAGCGCGCCCAGCAGCACCGGGTGGGCGTCGAACAGCTGCCACAGCGCCGGGCCGACGACCGTGTCCACCTTCGTCGCGCCCACCGCGGTGCGCACCAGGCGGGGCGGGCCGTCGCCCGCCTCGAGCAGCGCGTGCACCTGAAGCTGCACGGCGGTGGGGTGCTCGTGCACGTCCACGCCGAGGACGAGCAGCCGCCCCGACACGGTGCCGGCGGGCTCGGCGGCGAGCGGCGACCGGCCGTCCGGCCCGACGTGGGTGAGCAGCAGCGCCCGCGCCCACAGGTCGGCCCAGCGGCGGGCGGGGATCCGGTCGAGCACGCCGCAGGCGGCGTACAGCTCCGCGGCGAGGCCGTCGGCGAGCACCGCCGCCCGGCGCAGCCCGGGCTCGGCGAGCATCGCCTCGATCACCTGGCTCGAGGCCGCGGCGAGGTCGTGGTCGACGCCGCGCCATCCGGCGACGGCGAGCTCGTGCAGCCACGACCGCAGCCCGGCGAGCAGGTTCTCCGAGCCGTACGGCCCGGCCGCGGCGGGCTCCCGCCACTCCGCGCGGGTCCGGCCGAGCACGGCGTCGAGGCGGGCGAGCAGCGCGTCGTGGACCGCGCCGAAGAGCGCGGTGCGCGCCCCCGCCAGCGCCACGAGGTGCTCCTCGGCCGCGGCCCCGGCGGCGACCTTGGTCACCGCCTCGGCGACCCGGTCGCCGAGCGGGGTGGCCGCCATGGCGGCGGCAAGCGCCTCGAGGGCGGCGACGTGTTCCTCGCCGAGCCGGCCGAGGCCGTGCGCGAGCGCCCGGTCGAAGCCGTCGGCGAGCTGGAGGGCCTCGGTCACGCCCGGCGGCACGGCGCCGGTGAGCTCGCTCCACACGCCCGGCATCAGCCCACCGCCCCCGTGGCCGGGAACCAGTGCATCTCCGGCAGCGGCGCGGTGGTGCCGGGCAGCTCCAGGTAGGCGAGGTGGCGCAGGAAGCGGCTGAACACCGTCTCCGCCTGCGCCTGCTCGGGACGCCCGTTCATCCGGGCGATCAGGTCCGACCCGGTGCTCACCTCGGCGTCCACCTCGACCCGCAGGTAGCGGGCGACCCGGTCCACGCCGTACTGCAGGACGGCCTCGTTGGCCAGGGCGTGCAGGTGCTTGCACGGCGAGCCGCCGAGGCCGCCGCACCACCGGTTGTTGTTCGTGCTGCAGCTGTATGCGTGGGTGCGGGCGGCGATCGACGACACGTACACGCGGCTCTCGTCCGAGCCGCTCGACACGACGCCCTGCAGGCACCCGCCCGCGAGCTCGACGAAGGGGACCTTCGCGAGCTTGCGCGGCCGGGCCGGCGAGACGACCCTCGCCGTGCTGCTGCGCTCCCACGATGACGACGACCACGCCTCCGGCGCGGTCGAATCCGCGATCACTGTTGTCGACCTCCGGGGTTGAGGCGATCAAGTGATCGCGAATGTAGCGGGGCGCCCCGACAAAACCGGGCGCCCCGGAAAGCTCACCTGAAGGCGGGCTCACCGCCCGCGCCGGGTCACGGCCGGCGCGGGAACCTGCCGAAGTCGGGGGTGCGCTTCGCCTTGAACGCCTCGCGGCCCTCCTTCGCCTCCTCGGTGGCGTAGAAGAGCAGGTTGGCGTCGTGGGCGAGCTGCTGGATGCCGGCCATGCCGTCGGTGGCGGCGTTGAAGCTCGCCTTCATCAGCCGCAGCGCGGTCGGCGACATGCGCAGCATCTCGCGGCACCAGGCGACCGTCTCCCGCTCCAGGTCGGCGAGCGGCACCACGGCGTTGACCAGGCCCATCTCCAAGGCCTGCTGCGCGTCGTACTGCCGGCACAGGAACCAGATCTCCTTGGCCTTCTTCACGCCGACGAGCTCGGCGAGCAGCCCGGCCCCGTACCCGCCGTCGAACGAGCCGACCTTCGGGCCGACCTGGCCGAACCTCGCGTTGTCCGCCGCGATCGTCAGGTCGCAGACCAGGTGCAGCACGTGGCCGCCGCCGATCGCGTACCCGGCGACCATGGCGACCACCGGCTTGGGCAGCCGCCGGATCTGGATCTGCAGGTCGGTGACGTGGAACCGGCCCACGCCCCGGGGGTCGGTGGGGTCGGTGAGGTAGCCGGTGTCCCCGCGCACCCGCTGGTCGCCGCCGGAGCAGAACGCCTTGTCGCCCTCACCGGTGAGAATGATCACACCGATGCCCGGGTCCTCCCGCGCGATGACCAGCGCGTCCGACATCTCGATCAGCGTCTGCGGCCGGAAGGCGTTGCGCACCTCCGGGCGGCAGATGGTGATCTTGGCGATGCCGTCCCCGCTGTACTCGAGGCGGATGTCCTCGTACTCGCCGACCTGCGACCACTTCACCGGCGCGTACAGATCCCGCGCGGCGTCACCCGACCCGATGTCCGTCATGGCACCGCAGCGTACTCCACCCGCTCCGGTGCCGTTCATCGGGCTCGGCCGGGGCGGGTCAGCCGATGCCGGGGTGGCGCGGCCGGGGCGACAGCCCGGCGGCGCGGTAGCAGTCGTCGATGAGCGCCATCGTGGCCACCGCGTCGTCGGCGTCGATCGGCAGCGGGACGCCGTGCCGTACCCGGGCGGCGAACGCCTCGAGCTGGTAGTGGTACGTGGTGCGGTCGCCGTGCCGTTCCTCCCGCTCCCCCTCGGGCGTGCGGATCACGATCCGGTTGTCCTGGTGGGCCAGCGGGAAGTTCGGCACGGTCGCCTCGCCGCGCGTCCCGGTCACCGTGATGCTCATGTCGCGCCCGTCGAACGCCATGTGGCAGCGGGCCGTCGCGGTCGCGCCGCCGGGGAACTCCAGATCGGCGTCGAGCCACTCGTCCACCCCGGGCGCGCCCGCCCGCTCCCCCGCGCGGGCCGCCACCACGCGCGGCTCGCCGCCGAGGTACGGCGCGAGCATGCGCAGCGCGTGCAGGCAATAGCAGCCGAGGTCCATGAGCGCGCCGCCGGCGAGCTCGAGCGACCAGCGCGGGTCGTCCGGGCCGGGCCCCGGCACGCGGAAGGCGGCCGTCAAGTGCCGCACCTCGCCGAGCTCGCCGCTCGCCACCAGCTCGCGCAGCCGCCGGTTGACCGGGTGGAACAGGTAGTGGAAGCCCTCCATGAAGGCCACGCCCGCCTTGGCCACGGCGTCGCGCACCTCGGCGGCCTCCTCGCGGTTGGCCGCGGACGGCTTCTCGGTGAGCACGTGCTTGCCCGCGGCGACCGCGGCGAGGTTCCACGGGGCGTGCAGGCCGTTCACCAGCGGGTTGTAGACGACGTCGACCTCGGGGTCGGCCACCACCTCGGCGTAGGAGCCGGCCACCCGCTCGATGCCGTGCCGTTCGGCGAACTCCTTGGCCCGCGTCCGGTCGCGCGCCGCGACCACGACGATCCGGTGCCCGCCGGCCTGCGCGGGCTTGACGATCGCCTCCGGTGCGATCCGCGCGGCGCCGAGCAGCCCGATCCGCAACGGGGCCGCGCCCTCGGACCTCGGCGCACCGCCACCCGCCGGGACATCCGCCATGCCGTACCCACCTCCGGGCCTGCGTCGAGGGACACGTGTACGGCCGACGGGATCGGCGGCTGCGCGCGAGGCCGAGCCACTCCAGGCCGCAAGACGGATATATCGCGAATTTGGCGATGGATCGACCGGTTATGGAAACGGCCTGGTGCCCGGTGCCGCGGTCCCGGCGGTCTTCCGCCAGACGGAAGCCTTCGAGGGGCGGTCCGCCGGAGTCAGGCCGCCCCGGCGGCGGCGAGGGCGCGCTCGAAGTCGGCGACGAGGTCGTCGGGGTTCTCCAAACCCACCGCGACGCGGATCAGCGCGGGCGGCACCCCGGCCTCGGTGAGCTCCTCGTCGCTGAGCTCGAGGGCCCACATGGCGGCGGGCCGTACCGCGAGCGTGCGGTAGCCGCCGAGGCTGGGCGAGCGGCGCACGAGCCGGAGGGCGGACAGCAGCCGCTCGGCCGCCTCGCGGCCGCCGTGCGGCTCGAAGCTCAGCAGCCCGCCGAAGCCGCGCATCTGGCGGACGGCGAGCCCGTGCTGCGGGTGCTCGGGCAGGCCGGGGTGGTTGACCGCGGCCACACCGGGGTGGGCCTGCAGGAAGCGGGCGAGCGCGAGGGCGCCCGCGTTCTGGCGCTCCACCCGCATGACCAGGGTGCGCAGGCCGCGTAGCGCGAGCCAGGCGTCGTACGGCGAGACCACCGCGCCGACGAGGATGTGGGTCTGCCAGATGCGCTCGATCAGCTCGCGGGAGCCCGCGACGATCCCGGCGAGCACGTCGGAGTGGCCGGACAGCGACTTGGTGACGCTGTGCATGACCAGGTCCACGCCGCACTCGAGCGGGCGCTGGTTGACCGGGGTGGCGACGGTGTTGTCGGCCATGGTGAGGATGCCGCGGTCGCGGGCGAGCTCGGCCACGGCCCGCAGGTCGGTCACCCGCAGCAGCGGGTTGCTCGGGGTCTCGAGCATGACCAGGCGGGTGTTCGGCCGCAGCGCGCGGGCGAAGGCCGGCGTGTCGGCCTGGTCGACGAAGGTCACCTCGATCCCGAGCCGGGGGGCGACGTCCCTGAGGAAGCCGAGCGTTCCGCCGTACATGCTGTGCTGGGCGACCACGTGGTCCCCGGCGGAGAGCAGGGTGAGCAGCGTGGTGGAGACCGCGCCCATGCCGGAGGCGGTGGCGAGCGCGGCCTCGGCGCCCTCCGCCTCGGCGATGAGCCGCTCCAGCCTCGCCTGGGTCGGGTTGCCGTACCGGCGGTAGAAGCGCTCGTGCCGGGGTTCGGCGCTCAGCTCGGCGAACTCCTCCGCAGTGGCCGCCGAGAACGGCACCGACGCGTGGATCGGGGGCGCGATCCCGGGCTCGGCGTCGTCGTCGGCGTCGGCGTGCAGCAGCAGGGTTTCCAGCGTGAAGGAGTCGTCCATGAAGGAAGCCTGTCACACATCGCCCCGCCGATCGACATGATTGTTGACAGTGCCAAAATTGTTGACAATATCGGCGACAGGCAGCAAGGTGGGAGCCGGACGCGGGCGGGGACACCGGCCCGCGTCCGCCCGCCCGCAGACCGCATGAGAGGGTACGGGCGTCCGGTTTGGTACCGCAGGTGACGGAGGTGGTGGCATGAGAGGCGTCGTGGTGACCAACCCCGAGCGGGCACCGCTCGACCAGGTCGACGCCCTTGCGAAGTACGGCGTGGCGACCGTGCACGAGGCGCTCGGCCGCGAGGGATACCTCGGGCCGCACCTGCGCCCGGTGAACCGCGGCCACCGGATCGCGGGGACCGCGGTGACCGTGCTGTGCTGGCCCGGTGACAACCTGATGATCCATGTGGCCGTCGAGCAGTGCCGGCCCGGGGACATCCTGGTGGTGACCACCACCTCCCCGTCCACCGACGGCATGTTCGGGGAGCTGTTCGCCACCGCGCTGCAGCACCGCGGGGTGCGCGGCGCGGTGATCAACGCCGGGTCGCGGGACTCGGCCGAGCTGGGCGAGATGGGCTTCCCGGTGTGGTCGGCCGCGATCAGCGCCCAGGGCACGGTGAAGGCCACCGCCGGGTCGGTGAACGTGCCGATCGTGATCGGCGGCCAGGTGATCCGGCCGGGCGACGTGATCCTCGCCGACGACGACGGCGTGATGGTCGTGCCGCGCCAGGACCTGCCGCGCGCCCTGCAGGCCGCGCAGGCCCGCACCGACAAGGAGGAGGCCACCCGCCAGGCGTTCCGCCAGGGCGAGCTGGGCCTCGACCGGTACGGCATGCGCCCGCTGCTGGAGAAGCTGGGCGTCGAGTACATCACCGCCGAGGAATACGCCCGCCGTACGGGCGCCTGAGCCGCGAAGGGAGCTGCGATGGCCGCGACCCCCCACCCGGTGATCGAGAAGGCGATCCGCGAGGGCGTGCGCTGCATGCTCATGCGCGGCGGCACCTCCAAGGGCGCCTACTTCCTCGCCGAGGACCTGCCCGAGGACCCCGCGCTCCGCGACGAGCTGCTGCTGCGCATCATGGGCACGCCCGACCCGCGGCAGATCGACGGCATCGGCGGCGCGACCACGCTCACCAGCAAGGTCGCGATCGTCTCGCGCTCGGCCACGCCGGACGCCGACGTCGACTACCTGTTCCTGCAGCTCGGCGTGGAGGAGCCGACCGTCTCCGACAAGCAGAACTGCGGGAACATCCTCGCGGGCATCGGCCCGTTCGCGGTCGAGCGGGGCCTGGTGCCGGCCGGTCAGGAGACGACCCGGGTGCGGATCCGGATGGTGAACTCGGGCAGCCTCGCCACGGCCACCTTCCCCACCCCGGGCGGGGTCGTGGAGTACCGCGGCGACACGGCGATCTCCGGCGTGCCGGGCACGGCCGCCGCGGTCGACCTGGAGTTCGCCGACACCGAGGGCTCGGTCACCGGGAGCCTGCTGCCCACCGGCAACGTCCGCGACGTGATCGACGGCATCGAGGTCACCTGCATCGACAACGGCATGCCGGTGGTGGTGGCCCGGGCCTCCGACTTCGGCCTCACCGGCTACGAGTCGCCCGAGGAGCTCGCCGCGGACGAGGCGCTGCGCGAGCGCATCCAGTCGCTGCGGCTGCAGGCGGGCAAGCTGATGGGGCTCGGCGACGTCAGCGCCGCCTCGGTGCCGAAGACCACGCTCGTCGCGCCGCCGCGGGCGGGCGGCATCATCAGCACCCGGACGTTCATCCCGCTCAAGCCGCACACCGCGATCGGCGTGCTCGGCGCGGTCACCGTGGCCACCGCGCTGCTGATCGAGGACGCGGTCGGCCACGAGCTCGCGGTGCTCCCCGAGCCGGGCACCCCGCTCAAGGTCGAGCACCCCACCGGCACGTTCGAGGTCGGCGTCGAACTCGACTCGAGCGCCACGCCGCCGCGGGTGCGCCGGTCCAGCCTGGTGCGCACGGCCCGCAAGCTGTTCGACGGGATCGTGTACGCGCGCGGCTGGTAGGCCGCTCGGACGTGCGGTGCCGCCGGGCGGCGCCGGCCGGTGGACCGGCCCGGCCCGCCCGGCGGCACCGTTGTCATGCCTTGTCCTGCTCCGCCTGCGCGGCGAGCCGGACCAGCAGGTCGCGGCTCGCGGTCGCGACCAGCGGCGGAACCCCCAGCTCCTCGAGCATCGCCGCGGCGGCCTCCATCTCGTGCGTCCGCCGTACGGCGTGGCGGTGGCTGCCCTCGACGAGCCGGTCGACGGTGGCCGGACCGGCCGCGGTGAGCTCGTCGATGATGTTCTGGCGCAGCCACTCCTCGAGGCCCGCGGCGCGGGCCGCCTCGAGGGCCTCCACCACGGCGGCGGCCATGCCCTTGAAGAACACGCTGCGCAGCAGCTTGCGCCGGGCGGCGCTGCCCGGCTCGCCCTCGAGCACCCTGACGTTCCCGCCGAGCGGGTTGAGCAGGCGGGCCACGTCCTCGGCGCCCTCGCCGCTGACGAGCATCGGCACCCGCAGGCCCTTGCCCGGCACCGGGGCCATGATCGCCACATCGGCGAAGCGCACCCCGCGCTCGCGTGCGGCGGCGGCGAGGTCGGCCTTCAGACCGGGCGAGGCGGTGTTGAGGTCGGCCCACACCGCGCCCTCGCCGACCCCCTCGGCCCCGGCGAGCAGCGCGTCCATGGCGTCGTGCGCGCTGTTGACGCTGAGCACCAGGTCGGCGCCGCGGGCCGCGTCGGCCTCCCCCGTGCAGGCGACGAGCGGCGGCTCGGCCGGCACCTTGGGGTCGTAGCCGCGCACGGTCGCCCCGGCGGCGGCGAGGTCGCGGGAGATCGCGCCGCCCGCCTCGCCGAGGCCGAGCACGGCGATGACGGGGCCCCCACCGCTGGCTGCTGACATTTCGGCATTCCTCCCAGATACAGCTTCATACGAGTCGTACAGGCTCACCGTATCATTAACAAAATTGGCGACAATTTTTGTAACCTGGTGATTCTGTAGTGAACGTTGCGTTCCCTACCTTTGCGGCGTAGCGTTAGAGAACGAAGCGTTCCTAATCGCGCCGAGGGGGCGGCATGGACCACGGCCGCAAGCCGTACGACCTGGGCCGACGCGGGAGCCGCGGGATAGTGGGGAACTCGCCTGCGGCAGCTGCGGCGGTCGCCGGCAGGCCCGCCGTACCCGCTCGCCCCGGGCCCCGGTGCTCGCGGATGCCCGCCCCGGCGGCACCCCGCCGAACCCGAAGGAGCCGACGTGACGCCACTCGTGGTGCCGCTCACCGCGGTCGGGCGCGACGACCTCGCGCGCGCCGGCGGCAAGGGCGCCAATCTCGGTGAACTGGTCGCGGCGGGCCTGCCGGTCCCCGACGGCTTCGTGGTGACCACCGCCGCCTACGCGGAGCTGATCGACCGGTGCGGGCTCGCCGCGCGCATCCCCCGCCTGCTCGACGCCGGGGACGGCGCGGCCATCCGCGCGGAGTTCGCGGCCGCGGAGATCCCCGCCGCGACGGCCGAGGCGATCACGGCCGCGTACCGCGGGCTGGGCGGCGGCCCGGTCGCCGTGCGCTCCAGCGCCACCGCCGAGGACCTGCCCGGGGCCGCGTTCGCCGGGCAGCAGGACACCTACCTCAACGTCGAGGGCGAGGACGCGCTGCTCGACGCGGTGCGCCGCTGCTGGGGCTCGCTGTGGACCGACCGCGCCATCGCCTACCGCCGCCGCCTCGGCATCGGCCCCGAGCAGGTGCGGATCGCGGTCGTCGTGCAGCGCATGGTGGACGCCGAGGCCGCCGGGGTGATGTTCACCGCCGACCCGGTGAGCGGAGACCGGGACCGGCTCGTGGTCGACGCCTCCCCCGGGCTCGGCGAGGCCGTGGTCTCCGGCCGGGTCACCCCCGACCACTACGAGCTCGACCGCCGCGGCAGGCTGCTCGGCTGGACGCCGGGCCGGGCCGAGGTGGTGGTCCGCGGGGCCGCGGGCGGCGGGGTCGTCGAGGAGGCCGGGAAGGCCACCGGGGAACGGCTGCTCGGCGACGCCGCGCTCGCCGAGCTCGCCCGGCTCGGCGTCGCCGTGCAGGACCGGTACGGCAGGCCGATGGACATCGAGTGGGCGCTCGCGGGCGGCCGGGTCTGGCTGGTGCAGGCCCGCCCGATGACCGCGCTGCCGCCGCCCCCGGTACGGCTCGGCTTCATCCAGCGGCGGCTCGGCGAGATGCTGCTCGACTACCTGCCGCGCCGGCCGTACCCGATGGACATGAGCACCTGGGTGCCGTACGGCCCGGTCGGGATGATGGTCGAGGTCGCCCGCAGCGTCGGGGTGCGCGGCCTGTTCGAGGGCGCGATCGAGGAGCAGGACGGGGTGGTGTACCGCATCCTGCCCCACCGCCCGCACCCCACGCCGAAGGCGCTCACCGCGCCGTTCCGGCTGCTGTACCGGGCCCACCGGTACGACCCGGCGCGGTGGACCGAGGACCCCCGGTTCGCCGGGTTCCTCCGCGAGGTGGAACGGCTGTGCGGGCTCGACCCGGCCGCGATGCCCTGGCCAGAGCTGATCCGCCTGCCGCGGCGGGCGCTGGCCGCGGTGCGGCCGATCACCGAGCTGCGCCGCGACTACCTGCCCGGCTGCGCCCTCAGCGTGCTCCGGATGGTGGTGGCGCTGCTGCCGCTCGGCGCGGTCCGTATGTGGGGTGACCTGCTGGCCGGTGGGCGGACCCGCACCGAGGACGGCAACCGCGCCCTGGAGGCGCTCGCGGCCAGGGTGCGCGAGGACCCGCGGCTGAAGGAGGCGGTGGACGCGCTCGACCTCGATCGGGTGAAGGGGTTCACCGGCTTCTGGGCCGAGTTCACCGCGTTCCTCGCCGAGTACGGCCACCGGGAGACCGGCAGCCCGGTGCTCGCCTCCTCACCCACCTGGGAGGAGGCGCCGGAGGTGGTGCTCGGCCTGCTCAAGGTGCTCGCGGCGGCGCCGCCGTCCCCGCCCGGAGACCGCGTCGGCGAGGCCGTACGGCGGCTGCGCGCCCACCCGCGGCTGCGCTCCCCGCGGCGGTGGGCCCGGATGGAGCGCCGGATCGCCGCGGCGCGCGTCGCGTGGGCGTTCCGCGAGGACACCCACTTCTACTTCACGATGCCGTTGCCGGTGCTGCGCCGCGCGCTGCTCGAGATCGGCGCCCGGCTGCGCGACGCCGGCGTGCTGGAGACCGCCGAGGACGTGTTCCACCTGCGGCTGGAGGAGGTGGAGGCGGCGGGCGACCCGGCCGTCATGCCGCAGGAGCGGCGGGAGGAGCTGGCCGCCACGGCGCGGGCGCGGGCGGCCCGGCGGCAGGAGCTGGCTGGCGTGCGGCTCATCGACCCCCGCGCGGTCTATCCGGACCGCGGTGAGGCGGGGGATGCGCTGGTGCGCGGCACGCCCGGGGGCGGCGGAACGGCGACCGGCCCGGTGCGGATCATCCGCGACCCGTCGGAGTTCGGCCGCCTCGCCGAGGGCGAGGTGCTCGTCTGCCCGAACACGAACCCCGCCTGGACTCCGCTGTTCCAGCGCGCGGCGGCGGTCGTGGTCGACGCGGGCGGCGTCGGCTCGCACGCCGCGATCGTCGCCCGCGAGTACGGCCTGCCCGCCGTACTGGGCACGGTCACCGGCACCGCCGTACTGGCCGACGGACAGGTCGTCACCGTGGACGGCGACGCGGGCGTGGTCAGGAGTGCGTCATGATCGCCGTGTCCCGTGACCGCGCCCTTCGCGAGATCGCCCGTGGAGGTGAACGGTGACCGCCGGGCAGGAGACCGACCACCGCAGGCGGCCGCGCCGCCGCGGCCCCGCCCTCGACGAGGCCATCTTCCAGGCCGTGCTCGACGAGCTCGCCGAGGTGGGCTACGCGCGGCTGACCATGGAGGGCGTCGCCCAGCGGGCGCGGGCGGGCAAGGCGTCCCTGTACCGCCGCTGGCCCACCCGGATCGAGCTCGTCATGGACGCGGTGTACAGCCGGCTGCCCGACCCGTCGGCCCCGCCGGACACGGGCAGCCTGCGCGGCGACCTGCTCGCGCTGCTGCGCGCCAACGCCGAGGCGCTCGCCGGGCCGGCCGGGGAGGCGATGCGCGGCCTGCTCAGCGAGGCGCTCGCCGACTCCGAGGTGATCGCCCGGGTCCGGCGCAACTCGCAGGGGGCGACCCTGCGCACCATGCGGGAGATCCTCCGCCGTGCCGTCGGCCGCGGCGAGATCGACCCCGCCGCGGTCACCGACCGCCGCATGGAGGCCGGGCACGCCCTGCTGCGCTACCACTTCCTCTTCAACGGCACCCCGATCCCCGACCAGGTGATCACCCAGATCGTGGACGAGGTCCTGCTCCCCCTGTTCCGGTCCCCCACGTGCCCGCCGTCCACCGGCCGGGCCCCGGCCGCCGACGGCTAGCCGTACTCGGGCATCGGGTCGGTGACACGCGGCCGCCGGTGCTTGATCGGCAAAGGTTCCCGGATGTGGCGGAGACATCCTCCCCGTCGCATCCGGGGGTCTTGGGCTGACGCTCATGACGCCGGGCTTTTCACCTGCGGAGTCGCCGGCCCAGCGCCCCGGCGGGGACAGCGGTCACGTCACCCGCATCGCCGAGCATCCGGCCGTCTCCCGCCCACCGGCACGGCGGCCCCGATCGCCGGCGCTCCCGGGTCGGTGACATGCGGCGACCGGTGTTCGATCAGGTCTCCGGCCCGGTGGCGACGCCGTGTTCCCCGAACCGGAGGACCCCATGCCGTCCGGCCGTTCCCGGGAGATCCTGCTGCGACGGCGCGAGCTTGTGGCGGCAGGTGTCGCTACATCGCCGAGGAACCCGCCGGGCGCTGCGCGGCGTTGCCCTCGCCGTACCCGTCGCCGGCCTCACCTCGCCGCCGACACGGGACGCGGACGTGCCGGTGCCCGGCACAGCCGACGAACAGACCGGTCAGATCCCGTCCGGAGAACCGCGGCCGTTTCCGGCCACGCTCAGGAGGTCCGGCACCGGCCACCGGCACCTATGAGCAGGCGAGAGCCCTAGCGCGTTTCCGATGGCGGCGCGCCCGGACCAGGCTGTTGTACGCCCAGATCCTCTCGTTGATCTGTTCCGGAGGAAGCCGCGCCGTATCCGCGTCACCGAGGATTTCCCGGCGGGAGACCGTGGCAACCGAAACTCTCTGCCGGTAGTTCCGGAAAATCTGCACCTCACCGTCGGTCGGCCCGATCGGCCAGATGGTCTCCAGGTAGACGTAGTCCATTCCGTCGCGTCGTCCGGAGTCGAGCATGGCCACGTACACGGCCCACTCGCGCAGGCGTTTCGGCAGGCCGCGCAGCACCAGCATGCCGCCGATCCGTTCGACGGCGCTCCTGCGGTCATCCGGCCTCGGCTCCCAGGCAGGCCACTCCCCGGTCTCCCGGAATCGGTGGAAGCGGGCGGCCTCCTGGTCGAGTCCCCAGGCGTGCCAGCGCACCGTGCCGTCCGGCTTCGCGGGGGCCGTGAGCAGGTGACGCAGCCGCCGCGCCGCCTCCGGCGTCAGCACGGTGAGGTCGGCGTGCACCAGTGCGATCGGCGTAGCGGGCTCGGCGTCGAACGGGTTGGGATCCAGATGGGGCGGGCCGATGACGACGATCGTCCCGGGTCTGCGCTGGAAGGACAACCCCCACAGCAGCCGTCCGAGCACGCGGGCGCCGTGGTCGTCCGACAGGATGTGCCAGGTTTCGTGGTAGCGGTTGGTGGAGAATCGCACGCGGGCGTCCGGCCGTAGCGAAATGACCGTGTACTCGCGGCCGTCCGCCCACAGAACGCGGCGATGAAGCTTGAGCCTGTCCCCCGTGTCCCTCGCGGATCGGGGCCTGGTGTGCTTACGCGTCGCCACGTACCACCGTCATTCCCTCTCCTTCGGCCGCATCGCGGCTCATGGAATCGCATTCGCAACGCTCGACGCAACCGATTTGGCACACGGGGACGGGGGCACGGATGCCGCCATCGGCAGTGCGGTCTGCCCGGCCCACTGCGCGCGCTGGACGCTCAACCCGCAACACCGGGCGCACCGACGGCACCGGACGGATGTCGGCGATGGCAGGCCGGATCCCGGCTTCACGGTCACGGCGCTGCCACGCGGGGTCGGCCGGCGAGCTGGGTGCGGGGTCGTACGCGGGGCGGCAACGAACGCCTTGGCGCTCTTGGCCACGGCCACGATCACCTTGCCCCGCACCCGGCCGTGGCCACGCGGTGCCCGCCGGCGGCGCGGTGCCGTACCACCTAGCCTGCGGAATCCTTCCCTTTCTTCGGATGCAGCGCCGACGGCTTGTGCACGGCGCTCTTGCCGCTCTTGTCGCTGCGCACCCGGTACTGCGGGTCCTCAGGCGAGGCGTTCACGGTACGGCCCGCCTCCTCGGTCCGCTCGGTGAGCTTCTTCTCCACCTTGCCCGAGGTCGTGGAGCCGTGGCTCCGCCACGTCACCTCGTCCCCGACGCCGGGTTCCTCTCGCTTCCGTCTGCCGGCCATGCCCCTCGACTACCCGAGGCGGCAGGCGGAACGCGGCACGGCCCTGCCGGGGCGGCCAGGTCAGGTCTCCGCCGAGTTCGCGCAGCCGGTCCCTCAGCCGGGCGAGGCTGCGGTACACGGGCCTTTCCGGGAACCCGGCGCCGTGATCGGTCACCGTGACCACGGCCCTCCCCTCCCTGATATCGGCCCGCACGTACGCGTGGTCGACGCGGGCGTGGTCGGCGACGTCGGCGAGCACCGCGCGGAGCGCGGATCACGCTTGGCCCCGGCCGGTGCGCCACCGGATGCAGCAGGGGCGGACGCGTGGTCACGTCACCGTCGATGGGGCGTGCGGCGCCGTACCGGGCCGGACGCGGGCATGCCCGTCAGGTCCGCGCCGGGCCGCCCCGATCGCGGGTCCGCAGCCAGTCGATGAACATGCGGACCTCGGCCTCCTGGGCCTCGGTGAGGCGCGGGCCGCCGTAGGTGATCGACGGCGGCTCGTCGTCCCGGGGCCGGGCCGGTGGCGTGGCGTACGGGCGGGGCGCAACGTCGGTCATGCCGCGCAGCGCGTTGTCGAGGTCGGCGAGGGCGGCCCGGACGGCGTCAGGACCGGCGGCGAGCGCCCCGTACAGCCGGGGCAGGATCGTGACGAGGATGCCCGCGGCCTTCGCGGTCACGCGCCGGCCGTCGTCGCTGAGGCGCAGCAGGCGGGAGCGCGCGTCCTCGGGGTTCGGCACCTGCACGAGGTGCCCGCGGGCGGTGAGCCGCCGGATCATGCCCGAGACCGTGGTGGGGGCCATGCCGGTGAGCCGGGAGATCCGTCCCGGGGCGATCGGCTCGAAGGTGTGGACCAGCGAGTACAGCCCGAACTCGTCTCCGGTGAGCCCGAGCGGACGCAGATGGTCGTCGAGCAGGCGGCTGGTGAGGTGGGTGACCAGCCACACGTCGAAGAGGAGGGTGCACTCCTCCAAATTACTACTGTCTCGTTCCATATATAGTACGTTACAGCAGTAACTTGGCCTCGGAGGTCTTCCGTGTTGCGATCCCTGATCACCGAACGCGCGCGTGGCGTGCACCTGCTCTGGGCCGTGCTGGCGTACCTTCCGCCGGCCGCGGCGATGTTCGGCCCGATGGTCGTCCCGTGGCCGGGCCTGCTCGGCCGGGTCAGCGAGGCGTGCGGCGGGCTCGCGCCGTTTGACGTCCGCGGCCGGTGGACGGCCGCCGAGGCCCGGGAGATGCTGCACGCCTGCGGCGCGACCGGCCGCGAGGCCTACCTCCACCAGCAGCTTCTCGACCTGGTGTATCCGCTGGCCGTCGGCGCCGTGCTGCTGCTCGCGACCGCCCTCCTGCTGCGCCGGTACGGCGGCCGCGCCTGGCCGCTGCTGCTGCCGGTCGTGGCGATGACCGTGCTCGACTACGCCGAGAACGCGGGCATCTGGTTCATGCTGCTCAACTGGCCCGACCTGAACGCGGCGGTGGCCGACGCGACCGGCCTGGTGACCGGGATGAAGCGCATGACCGGGTTCGCCGCCTTCACCCTGCCCATCGTGCTCGCCGTCATCGCGCTGCCCGGGTACGTGCGGCGGCTCCGCGCCCGGCGGTCCGGCGTCACCCCTCCGCCCGCGGCGGCGCCTACCGGGAACGCACGGTGAGGATCGCCGGGCCGAGGCGCGGCTCGCCGTCGTCGAGCGGCACACACCGCACGCCGCCGCGCCCGCGCAGCCCGCGGAACGCATACGGGGCGAGCACGGCGTCCATCCAGGCGCACGGGTTCGCCGGGCGGTACGCCTGGCACCGCACCTCCCCACCGCCCGAGTCGAGCCCGGACACCGCCCCGGACGTGCAGGCCCCGCTGCGGTCGCGGCGGGCGGCGAGCTCGTCCACCGGAGGCCGCGCAGCACGATGTTGCCCGCTCACCCCTCGCCCCTACCGCGATCGGTCGTCCCGCTCCCTCGGCCGCAGCGCCGACGCGCGGCTCAGCCGCACAGCTCCGCGAACCGCCCGGCGTCGACGTTGCCCCCCGAGATGACGATCCCGACCCGCCCGGACACGTTCTCCAGGCGGCCCGCCAGCAGCGCGGCGAGCCCGGTGGCACCGCTCGGCTCCACGACGATCTTCAGCCGTTGGAAGGCGAAACGCATCGCCTCCCGGATCTCGTCGTCGCTGACGAGCACGATCCCGTCGAGCAGCCTCCGGTTGATGGAGAAGGTCAGCTCGCCCGGGGTCGGGATGGCCTGCCCGTCCGCGATCGTGCGCGGCACGTCGATGGTGACGCGGCGCCCCTCCTCCAAAGAGCGCTTGGTATCGTCCCCGGCCTCCGGCTCGACGCCGATCACCCGGACGTCCGGGTACAGCCCCTTGGCCGCGACAGCGGTTCCGGCGATCAGCCCGCCACCACCGACCGGCACGACCAGCAGGTCGAGGCGGCCTGTCTCCTCGAGGAGCTCGAGCGCCGCGGTGCCCTGACCGGCGATCACGTGTGGGTGGTCGTACGGCGGGATGAGGGCGAGCCCGCGCTCGGCGGCTAGCGCCTCCCCCAGCGCCGTGCGGTCCTCGGTGTACCGGTCGTAGGTGACGATCTCGGCCCCGTACCCGGCGGTCGCCTCCAGCTTCGACCGCGGGGCGTCCTCGGGCATCAGGATCACCGCGCTGGTGCCCAGCTCCCGGGCGGCGAGGGCGACGGCCTGGGCGTGATTGCCCGACGAGTACGCGGCGACGCCCTTGGCCAGTTGTTCCGGCGACAGCCGCGAGGCCGCGTTGTACGCGCCGCGGAACTTGAACGCCCCCACCCGCTGGAAGTTCTCGCACTTGAGGAACACCTCGGCGCCCACCAGCCGGTCGAGCGTACGTGAGCGAAGCACCGGGGTGCGGTGCGCGACGCCCGCGAGCCGTGCGGCGGCGTCGCGAACGTCGTCGAGGGTGACCGGGCGCTCGGCCATGGTGTTCCTCCTTCGCCGGTTCGAGCCCTCCGACCGCCGACGGCGAGGCGCGTGGTATCCAGGCCGCGTCGGTGATCGGGCATCGACAACTGTAGGCGTGGAGCGAACCGCGTGGCGGACGAGGGACGGCCGGCAGCCGGTGTCTCCTTCGCCGCCCGTGGTACCCCCGCTCCTGGCGCGGATGACGATCGCGAACGGCGAGGCCGACCTCACCACCCAAGCGCCTGCGCCCCGACGATGACGTCCGAGTCCGGCTCGACCTGCGAGGATCACCCACGCCGACCTGGGCGGCGGCGAGCCGGAGCGATCTCTCGCGTGCCTTGCCTCGGGTTCTGGCGTCACTCCACCGCGGGCGCGGCGGCGTGCACGAAGAACCCGCCCTCCGGGCGTGTCCCCGCCTCCAGCGTCCCGTCCACCGCGCGCAGGCGTTCCGCCAGCCCGCGCAGGCCGTTCCCCCAGCGCGCGGCGTTCGCGCCCACGCCGTCGTCCTCGACCCGCAGCCAGTTCCGCCCGACGGCCACCGTGACCCGCCGGGCCGACGAGTGCCGTACCGCGTTGGTGACCGCCTCGCGCACGATGTGCCCGAAGACCTCGTGCAGCGCCGGATCCACGTGGTCGACCGCCCGCGGCAGCTCCGCCTCCATCCCGGCCGCGCGCAGCACCTCACGCGCCGAGGCCAGCTCCCCGGCGAGCGTGATCTGCCGGTACCCGGACACGGTGGCCCGCACGTCGGCGAGCGACCGCCGCGACAGCCGCTCCACGTCGCCGATCTCCCGGACCGCCACGTCGAGGTCGCCGCCGCTCTCCAGCAGCCGCCGTACCAGACCGGCCTTCACCGTGATCGTGGTGAGGCTGTGGCCGAGGATGTCGTGCAGGTCACGGGCGACCCGCTCGCGTTCCCGGTCCACCGCGAGCAGGGCGACCTGGTCGCGGGTACGGCGCAGCTCCTCGTTCGTGTCGATCAGCCACACCAGCAGCGCGGTGGCCGTGGTGACCGAGCCGAGGATGACGATGTTGCTCAGCTGCTCCGCGGATCCGCCGGTCAGCAGGGCGCCGACGGCGAGCCCGGCGAGGGCCAGCACCGTCGCGGCCACGGTGACCTCGCGGCGGGCCGTCACCGCGATCACGCACAGGGCGAACACCAGCACCCACGAGTTCGCCAGCCCCATGAGGACGACGAGGAACCCGCCCAGCCCGATGAGGGCCAGGCACAGCACGGCCCGCACAACCCAGGCCTGCCACGACCCGATGGCGACGAAGAGCAAATACGCCATCGTATAGGCGATGCCCACCCCGGTCGCCACGGACGCCGGCCGCGGTTCCAGCTCCGCCAGCGCCCGCGCCCACGCCGGGATCATGAAGGCGCTGAACAGCATGGTCAGCCCCATCGAGATCGCCATGCCCCGCCGATCCCACCGGGACGCAGGGAGGAACAGCCGCTCGCCCAGGCTCGTCAGCGGCCCGCGCCGCGGGGTGTTCGCACCGCGCTGAGCCAGTTGAACCCCTCCTTGCCGAACGCTCAGTTCCGCCCTGAGTCACGCCGGTAGCGGTACGTCACGGCGGCCGCGAGGATCACCGCCCACCCTACGAGCGCCAGCGCGGCCACCGGCACCGACCGGCCCGGCAGAACCACCGACCGGGCGAGCTCGACCAGCCAGTACCCGGGCGTGGCGTGGCCGACGTACGTGAACCACTGGGGCAGCGAGTCCAGCGGTATGAACACGCCACCGAAGATCGCCACCGCGAGCATCGCGACGATGGTGACCTCCTGGACGTTGCCCTTGCCCGAGACCTGCCCGATCAGCAGCCCGAAGATGGCGAACGGCAGCCCGCCGATCCACACCGACGCGACCAGCGCGAGCCACGTGAGGGGTTCGAGCCGTACCCCGCGGACGAACGCCGCGAGCACCGCGACCACGATCGGCGGCGGCAACGCCACCAGCATGCCCACGGTCGCCTTGCCCACCAGGTACCCGGTGCCGGACAACGGGGTCAGCCGAAGCTGCCGCTGCCATCCCGACGCCCGCTCGTTCACCACCTGCGTGCCCACGAGCATGCCCGCCAGCAGCACACCCCACGCCGCCATCGCCGGCAGGATGATCAGCGCGGCCGGATAGGGCACGTTCTCCGGCATCTGCGACTCGAAGATCAGCGCCTCGAGCAGGTAGAACCCGCCCGGAAACCCCAGCACGAACAGCAGCGTGCCGGGATTACGCAGCGCCCTGCGCACCTCCAGCGCCAGATATCCGACCCTCACCGCCGCCACCCCCGTTCACCCGCGAGCGTCTCCCCCGTGGCCGTACCGTCGCCGCCCGCGATGGCGAGGAACACCTCGTCCAGCCCGACCGCGCTCACCTCGATCCCCCGCGCCTGCGGAAACGCGGGCAGCATCGCGTGCAACGTCGCATCGGAATCCGCGCTGACGATCCGCACCTTGTCGTGCCGGACCTCCACGTTCAGCACCCCCGGCAGCCCGAGCACCGCGTCCCTCGTGACCCCGGGGATCACCGCCCGCACGGTACGACCGGCCGCCAGCCTGCGCATCTGCTCGACCGACCCGTCGGCGACCACACGCCCCCGCTTGAGAAAGATCACGCGGTCGGCGTACTCCTCGGCCTCCTCCAGATAGTGGGTCGCAAAGATCACCGTGCGCCCCGATGCGGTGAACTCCCCCATGGCCTGCCAGAAGTCCCGGCGAGTGGCCACGTCCATCCCCGCCGTCGGCTCGTCGAGCAACAGCAGATCCGGGTCGGACACCAACGCGACCGCGAACCGCACCCGCTGCTTCTGACCACCCGACAGCCTGGTCGACCGCCTCTTGGCCAGATCCTCGATCCCGGCCCGCCGCAACGCCTCCCGCACCGAAAGCGGCCTGCGATGCAACGAGGCCACCATGCCCACGATCTCCGCAACGGTGGCGTCATCGAGCAGCCCGCCTTCCTGGAGCATCGCCCCGATGCGCCCTTCCTTGACGGCCTCCCCGGGCGACAGCCCGAACACCCGGACCTCACCGTCGTCCGGCCTGGTCAACCCGAGGATCATGTCCATGGTCGTGGACTTGCCCGCGCCGTTCGGCCCAAGCAGCGCGACGATCTCTCCCGGCGCGATCGAGAAATTCACCTGATCCACCGCATGGACGTCTCCATAGCGTTTGCGCAGCCCGATCACCTGAACAGCCGGGGCTCGCTCGCCCGTTCCTGATATGGGCGCCTTCATATACACAGAATTTCCGATGCGGAATGCGAATACATAGCTCGCGTGTCACGACCTCACCGTGACGACTGTCACGGTTCGCGAGGGACCCGGCCAGGCTGGGCCGTACACAACACCGAAATTGTTTGCGAAAAGCAATAACGGGAATCGGTATGCGTTGCCGATTCCTGACCGTTAGACGTACGGTCCCGCGGTGATTACCACCCTGGGTAGCGGTCCCACCAGTAGGGATCCTTCGGCGGTTCGTACTCTCCCCCGCCGGGGCTCTCGGTGAGTTGCAGGACCAGGTCGCGCGCAAGGGTGTCCATGACCCAGACGAGTTCCAGCCTGCTGAGCAGCTCGACCGGCCAGATGTCGACGCCGTGCAGCGCGCCGAGCAGGGCACCGGTGACGGCGGCGACCGAATCGCCGTCGGGAGCGGTGGCGGCGAAGGTGAGCGCGTCCATCGCCTCCCTGGATGTCACGGCCGATGCCCGGGAGAGGCGGTTCGAGGCCGTGACGTACACGCCGCCGAGGAGGGCTGAGGGGGCGGTGGCGTCGGGGGCGAGGTGGGCGAGGCGGTCGGGGCGCATGGGCGACAGCCGGGCCTCGTCGAACGCCTCGCGGATTCGGGCGTCGAACTCGGCCAGGTCCGGCAGGTGGGGCTGGGAGGCGACCGCCTCGTCGAAGGAGCCGACGGCAAGACACCGGCCGAGCAGGAGCACCGCGGCCGCGGTCGCCCGGTGAGCCTGCGGGTCGCCGTGGGTCAGCGCCGCCACGTCGCGGGCGAGATCGGCCAGCCGGTCCGCGGGCGTGCCCTCCGCCAGGGCCGCCAGGGGGAGGGAGCGGGTGAGGGCGTGGCAGCCGCGGCTGGAGGTGACCGGCCGGTCGGCGGTGGGCTGCTGCGGCTGCCGCAGCGCCGCCACGGTGGCGGGCGCCGAGCCGCGCCGCTCCCGAAGCTGCGGTACCGCGGCGAGCCAGCCGTCCGGCCACCGCTCCCTTCCCTCCGCCCAGTGCCGGTGCGCTTCGTGGACGCCGACGCCCTGCAGGACACCCCACCGGCAGTAGGCGTGCCAGACGACCGACGGCGGATGGCAGATGCCCCGGTGGGCTAACCGTACGGCGGCGCGGATGACGCCCTCGATGGTGAACGCCGCGAGCTGGGTGGTGACGCCGACGCGGATGGGCCCGGACGGCGGGATGCCGCCGGAGCCGACGGCGTCGCCAAGCATGAGTCCCAGCACCAGGCCGCGGACCCGGTTCGCCCACGTGGCAGGCCCGTTACGCATCGTTCGCCTCCCGCACGATCGCCAGGGGAAGGCCGGCCCGCCGCCGTGGGGCCGTCAGCGGACGGGCAGGCCGGTGACCGCGCGGCCGATGATAAGGCGCTGGATCTCGGAGGTGCCCTCGAAGATGGTGAAGATCTTGGCGTCGCGGTGGAAGCGTTCGACGGGGTGGTCGCGGGTGTAGCCGGCGCCGCCGAGGACCTGGATGGCCTGTTCGGTGACCCAGACGGCGGTCTCGCCGGCGACGAGCTTGCTCATCGAGCCCTCGGCCTGGCTGAACGGCATGCCGTGGCGGGCCATCCACGCGGCGCGCCAGGTGAGCAGGCGGGCGATGTCGACGCGGGTGGCCATGTCGGCGAGCAGGAACGCGATCGCCTGGTTCTCGCCGATCTTGCGGCCGAACTGCTCGCGTTCCCGCGCGTAGTCGCGGGCGTACTCGTACGCGGCCCGGGCCACGCCGACGGCCATCGCGGCGACCGTGGGCCGGGTGGCCTCGAAGGTGCGCATGGCCGCGTGGTCGCCGCTGCGCTTGCCCTCGCGGGCCCGGGCGAGCCGGGCGTCGAGCCGTTCCTTGCCGCCGAGCAGGCAGGAGCCGGGGATGCGGACGTCCTCGAGGACCACCTCGGCGGTGTGCGAGGCGCGGATGCCGTGCTTGCGGAACTTCTGGCCCTGGTAGAGCCCGCGGGTGCCGGGTGGCACGATGAACGTGGCCTGCCCGCGGGTGCCGAGTTCGGGGTCGACCGAGGCGACGACCACGTGCACGTTGGCGATGCCGCCGTTGGTGGCCCAGGTCTTCACCCCGTTGAGCACCCAGTCGCCGGTGGCCTCGTCGTACACCGCCCGGGTGCGGATGCCGCCGAGGTCGCTGCCGGCCTCGGGCTCGGAGACGCAGAACGCGCCGAGCTTGACGTCGTCCACGGTGCCGAACATCTCCGGCAGCCACTGCGCCGCCTGCTCGGGGGTGCCGCTGCCGGAGACGGCCGCGGCGGCGAGGCCGGTGCCGACGAGCGACAACCCGATGCCCGCGTCGCCCCAGAACAGCTCCTCGAAGGTGACCGGGATGCCGAGGCCGCTCTCCTCGAACCACTGCTCGATGAAGAAGTCGAGCGAGTACAGCCCGATCTTGGCCGCCTCCTGGAGGATCGGCCAGGGGGTCTCCTCGCGTTCGTCCCATTCGGCCGCGGCCGGGCGGATCACCGACTCCGCGAACCCGTGCACCCAGTCGCGGATCTGCCGCACGTCCTCGCTCGGTTCCGGGCAGAACCCGATCGCGCTGTCGCTCATCGCAATCCCCCCGCAGGTTCCGCGCCCGCCGTCGGGCGCCGCCCGCCCCGCCGTACGGCCCGGCGGTGCACGCCGGGAGCACCGGGCGCCCGGGCCGACGGGGCCGCGTCCGGACTATCCCCCAAATAGGGACGATTAGTCGGCGGCGGGCACGCGGTCAGTCCTGCGAGTGGCGCTCGAGGAAGGTGTAGACGTCGGTGTCGTCGACGCCGGGGAACGAGCCGGGCGGCAGCGCGGCGAGCACGTGCGAGTTGGCGCGGGCCGACGGCCACACGTAGCCCTCCCAGCGCTGGGCGAGCTCGGCGGGCGGGCGGCGGCAGCAGTCGCCGGTGGGGCAGTTCGACTTGGTGCGGAGGGTGGTCTCCCGGCCGCGGAACCAGCGGGACTCCTTGTACGGCACGCCGAGCGTGATGGCGAAGTCGCGCTCCCGCGACGGGTCGACGTGCGCCACGCAGAAGTACGTGCCGGTCGGCGCGTCGCAGTACTGGTAGTAGACCGAGAACCGGTCCGGCGACCGGAACACCTGCCGGCCCGCCCACTGCTGGCAGAGCCGCTGCCCCTCGATCGCGCCCTGCTCGTCGGCGGGGAACACGATCCCGTCGTTCTCGTACGCCTTGTAGATGATGCCCTCGGCGTCGTTGCGCACGAAGTGGCAGGTGAGGTCGAGGTGGTGGGTGGCGAGGTTGGTGAACCGGTGCGCCGCCATCTCGTAGGAGACCGCGAAAACGTCCCGCAGGTCCTCCACCGACAGCGCCCGGTTCTGCTTCGCCTCCTTCAGGTACGGCACGGCCGCCTGCTCGGGCACGAGCACGGCGGCGGCGAAGTAGTTCGCCTCGGTGCGCTGGCGCAGGAAGTCGGCGAAGTCCCGCGGCTTGCGGTGGCCGAGCACGAGGTGGCCGAGGGTCTGCAGCAGGATCGTGCGCGGGCTGTGCATGCCGACCTGCTGGTGCTTGACGTAGATGCGCCGGTTGCGCAGGTCCATGATGGCGCGGACCGAGCGGGGCAGGTCCTGCACCGTGTGCACGGTGTAGCCGAAGTGGCTGACCAGCGCCATCACCATGCTCTGGGAGAGCGCGCCGGAGCGGTAGCCGACCGCGGCGAGCGCTCCGGCCGCGGCCTTCTCGATCTCGGCGAAGTAGTTGCCCTGCTCGCGCATGCGGCGGCGCAGCTCGGCGTTGGCGACCCGCGCCTCCTCGGGCGTGGCGGTGCCCTTGGCGGCGCGCGCCTTCAGCTCCTCGTAGAGGGCGAGGATGTGCTCGAGCACGTCGTTGGGGACCCGCGCGGAGACCTTCAGCTTCGGCAGGCCGAGGCTCTGGTAGATCGGGTCGCGCTGCGCCTCCTCCAGCGCGATCTCGAGCTGGGCCCGCCGGTTGGGCGGCTGCCGGCGCAGCAGCTCCTCCACCGGTACGTTGAGCGCGGCGGCGAGCGACTTCAGCAGCGACAGCTTCGGCTCGCGTTTGCCGTTCTCCAGCAGCGAGAGCTGACTCGGCGCCCTGGAGACGCGCTCGCCGAGCTCGGACAGGGTCAGCCCGCGCTGCTTGCGCAGGTGGCGCAGGCGCTGGCCGAACGCCAGGAGGTCCAGCTCCTGCGTCAAAGAAAGCGGTTCTTCGCTCACCAACGACCCCATGCAGGGATCTTATGCGAAAAATCCTGATTTCTTCTAGCCGGAGGACGGCCTCGGCACCGGCCGAGGGCGGCCCCGGCACGCCGTACCGCCGCCCGCCGGCTCGCACCCCCGGTCCGGCCGTCCCGGCCCGCCCCTCGCCGCCGCACTCCCCCGCCACCCCCCGCCCGCCGCGCCCGCCGACCCGGCCTGGCCACGGCGGATTGATCGACAAAGTGATCGCCGTCACATGGAATTGGTCTAGTCCACAGCAGAAACTTCGCAGTTCTTCTCCGTCGAAGACGGCACGATCTTTCCGATTAGAGAAGAAAGTCCCTCCTTCTGCACTGGTCACCTTGATGTAGTGACTCGCCGGTACACACACTCGAAACAGGCCCCAGGGGACGACCAGAGGGAGTAACCGATGAATGATCGCCTCAAGGTGGCCGCAGACGAGCTGCGGCGAGAGTGGGAAACCGACCCGCGTTGGAAGGGCATCGAACGGACCTACACGGCCGAGGACGTTGTCCGGCTGCGCGGCTCCATCCAGGAGGAGTTCACTCTCGCCCGGCTCGGCGCCAAGCGGCTGTGGCACCTGCTGAAGACCGAGGACTACGTCCACGCGCTCGGCGCGCTCACCGGCAACCAGGCCGTGCAGCAGGTGAAGGCGGGTCTGAAGGCCATCTACCTGTCGGGGTGGCAGGTCGCGGCGGACGCCAACCTCGCCGGCCACACCTACCCGGACCAGAGCCTGTACCCGGCCAACTCGGTGCCCGCCGTGGTTCGCCGGATCAACAACGCGCTGCTGCGCGCCGACCAGATCGCCTGGGCCGAGGCGGCCGACTCGCCGAACGGCGGTGAGCGGCAGACCTACTGGCTCGCGCCGATCGTGGCCGACGCCGAGGCCGGTTTCGGCGGTGTGCTCAACGCGTTCGAGCTGATGAAGGCGATGATCGCCGCCGGCGCGGCGGGCGTGCACTTCGAGGACCAGCTCGCGTCCGAGAAGAAGTGCGGCCACCTGGGCGGCAAGGTGCTGGTCCCCACCTCCCAGCACATCAAGACGCTCAACGCCGCGCGGCTCGCCGCCGACATCTGCGGGGTGCCCACGCTGATCATCGCGCGGACCGACGCCCAGGCCGCGACGCTGCTCACCAGCGACATCGACCCGCGGGACCAGAAGTTCCTCACCGGCGAGCGCAGCCCCGAGGGCTTCTTCCGGGTGCGCAACGGCATCGAGGCGTGCATCGCCCGCGGCCTCGCCTACGCGCCGTACGCCGACCTGCTGTGGATGGAGACCTCCACGCCCGACCTCACCGTGGCGAAGGAGTTCGCCGAGGCGATCAAGGCCGAGTACCCGGACAAGATGCTCGCCTACAACTGCTCGCCCTCGTTCAACTGGAAGCGGCACCTGGACGACTCCACCATCGCCAAGTTCCAGCGCGAGCTCGGCCACATGGGGTACAAGTTCCAGTTCATCACCCTGGCCGGCTTCCACTCGCTCAACTACTCGATGTTCGAGCTCGCCCAGGGGTACGCACACGAGGGCATGACCGCGTACGTCGAGCTGCAGCAGCGCGAGTTCGCGGCCGAGCAGCGCGGCTACACCGCCACCCGCCACCAGCGCGAGGTCGGCACCGGTTACTTCGACCTGGTGAGCACGGCGATCTCGCCCGACTCCTCGACCACGGCCCTGAAGGGCTCCACCGAGGAGGAGCAGTTCGTCACGGCGCACTGACGGTCCTCGGGCTCGCCACACCGCTTCGACCGACGTCGCCATTCTGAGCTGGCTCCCAGGCGACCGGCCCGGCCGGGACTTTCCCGGCCGGGCCGTTTCGCGTCCCGGGCCGCACGGCCGCACCCCGCCCGGCCCGGGGTGGCGCGGGCCCGGGACGGGGTGCGGGCTCAGGCGGGGCCGGAGCCGGACGCCGGCGCCTCCGGCGCGGTGGGGGTCGCGGACGGGGAGGGGCCGGGGTCCGGCGCACCGGTCCCCTGGCCGGGGGTCTGGGTGGGGCCGCCGGTCGGGCGCGGCGCCCCGGTCGGTGTGGGCCTGCCGCACGGGCCGCCCCGGCCCCGGCACCACGGAGGCCGCTCCTCGCCCCTGGTCGGCCGCGGCACGATCGGCGGCCTGACGATCGGCGACTCCGCGATGTCCGGCAGCCACTCGTTGCGCGGCGGCCGGGTGGGCGCGGCGGGCACGTCCAGCGCGGGCGGCCGGGTGGCGCGGCGGCGCGCGCGCGGCGTCCGCTCGCCACCGGGCTCCCCGGCCCCGCCGACCCTGCGGGCCCGGCCGGTCTCGGGCCGGTTCGCGGCGGGCCGCCCGGGCCGCGTGCGGCTCGGCACCGCCCGCGGCCGCACCGGCCGTCCGGTCCGCGTCTCGCCCGCGGGCTCGGGGGTGGCGCTCCCCGGCACCACGTACGGCATGCGCTCGGGGGTGCCCGGCACGAGGTGGACGCGGAGGCCGTCGTTGACCATGACGAGCGTGAACGCGGTGAGCGAGGCGGCGGTGACCGCGGCGAGCAGGGTGTTGCCGCGGCCGCGGTGCCACGTGCCCGCGGGCAGGCCGCGCCGTACCCGGCGGCCCCGGGTGGCGCCGTGCCGCGTGCCGCGGGCCGTCCCGCCCTCGGCGTGCTCGCCGTCCGGGCCGGGATAGGGCACCGGCCGCCACACCCTGCGCAGCACCTCGGCGACGGCGGCGCGCAGGTCGGCGTCGCGGGCGATGCCCGGCGCGCCCACGCCGCCCGCGGCGAGCAGCGCGCCGAGCAGCTCCCGCGCGGTGGGCCGCTCGCCGGGTCGTTTGCGCAGCGCCGCGGTGACCGTGCCGCGCAGCAGGTCGGGCACGGCGCCGAGCCGCGGCTCCTCGAGCATGATGCGGCGGGCGAGCACGTCGGCGTCCCCGGTGCCGAACGGGTGCGACCCGGTCGCCGCGTAGGCGACCACGCAGCCCCAGGAGAAGACGTCGGCGGCGGGCGTGGCCCGGCCCCCGGTGAGCCGCTCGGGCGCGACCCAGCCGGGGCTGCCCATGATCCGCCCCGCCTGCGTGTACGCGGTGGCGACGTCGACGTCGGTCGCGATGCCGAAGTCGATCACGTACGGCCCGGCCGGGGACAGCAGCACGTTGGCGGGCTTGAGGTCGCGGTGCACCAGGCCCGCGTCGTGCACGGCGAGCAGCGCGGCGGCCACGCCGAGCGCCACGCCGTACGCGAGGCCGGGGTCGAGCGGCCCGCGCGCGGCGACCACCTGGGAGAGCGCCGGGCCGGGCACGTACTCGGTGACGAGGTAGGGCCGGTCCCCGTCCATGCCGGCCTCGATGACGGCGGCGGTCTGGAACGGCACGACCCGCCGGGAGAACTCGATCTCCTGGGCGAACCGCGCCCGGAGCGTGGGGTCGAGGAGGTGGACGCTGTGCGGGGTCTTCACCGCGACGAGCCCGCCCTCCGGGTGCTCGGCGAGGTACACCACGCCCATGCCCCCGCTGCCCAGGCGGCCGAGCAGGGGGTATCGGCCGATGACCACCGGATCCCCGGCCGTGAGCGGGCCCACGCCCGGGGGCATGCCGCCGGGGCCTGTTCCGCCACGCGCCATCGGG
This sequence comes from Thermopolyspora flexuosa, assembly GCF_006716785.1. Taxonomy (NCBI): domain Bacteria; kingdom Bacillati; phylum Actinomycetota; class Actinomycetes; order Streptosporangiales; family Streptosporangiaceae; genus Thermopolyspora; species Thermopolyspora flexuosa. The sequence goes on from NZ_VFPQ01000001.1 coordinate 2,851,978, forward strand.
AATGTCGACCTCTCTCCGGACGGGTGTCCCGCTCTGGACACTCTGGCCCGGCCCGATGCCGTGGGTGGCCTGCCGGTGACAATCGGCATCGAAAGGTAAGCGGATTATCTCCTCAAAGTAAGGTCACGATGTAATGAAAAGCAGTGCTTGATGGCGAAATGCCACCTGTGCCAGACGTAGGCCGAATATCCCCTAGGCGAAGATCGCATCCGGGTACGGCCATCGGCCGCGACACCGGCGTCCAGCAGGGACATCAGGGCACACCAAAGCTCAGGACGCCGGTTACCGGACAACACCGGTAAATGCGGCGAGAAAAGCCCAAAAAAGACGTTGAAGGCAACTCGCCAGGAGCCAGGACGCCGATCAGCGGGACGTCAGAAATAGGACTCGGTCTCGTCGTAGTCCTCGTCCTCGTCCGGGCGCGCCCACCGCGACGGCATGAGCACCGGGATGAACAGCGCGATGCCCAGCATCAGATAGACGCCCGAGGTGAGCAGGGCCTGCATGCCACGGCCGGCCAGGATGAGGTCCTGCGGCAGGTTGCCGGCGACCGGGGCGAGGCTCATCGCCCGGTCGACGTCGAGGACGTACACCACGGTCCAGGCGAGCAGCACGATCGACGGCACGAACACCGCCAACGGCGACACGCGGGTGGCGATGACCACGCCGAGGATCAGGCCGACGACCGCCAGCACGCCCAGGCCGATGAGCACCTGCTGCTGGTTGAGCAAGGTGGGATCCTCCGGGGCCCGCTGCGCGATGGCGTGCCCGGCCCAGCCCGTGCCGACCAGCAGGGCCGCCGTGAGCAGGACGCCGCCCAGGAGGCCGAATACGTGCCGCATCTCCACCACCTCGCGAACGAGCACCCGGGGTGCGCCCGTGTGGCCGCGGCCCCAGTGGCGACAAACACCCCAAACCGCTGGTGTTACGAAAGCCTGGGCAATTCTGCCATCACACCGATCAGGCCGGTAGGAAGATCGACAGGAAGAGGAATTTCCCCGGGGCGCATCGGAGGAACGGCACGGCGGAGCCGTACGGCGTGCGGCGCGGTCCCGGCACAGGCGGTGAAAGTGCGGCAAGGTACGGCCTGCCGCGCGCGCCGTGGCGAGGCATGACCGGATCGACGGGACGGCCTCGGCGCGGAACGGCCGCCCCGTCGGTCACATCCTCCCACCCGGCACCCGGTGGCCTCCGCCGTACCGGCGGACCATGCCCAGAGGGTCTTGAAACGGTCCAAAATCGACCGGCTCCGCGGACCCGCCCCGGGCGGCTCCGGGGGGAGGCGGGGCTAGGCGGCGGAGCCCCGCTCCACGAGCGCCAGGAAGTTCTGCGCGGCCGTGGGGAGCCGGCGCCGGGCGTGCACGATCGCGATCACCTTGCGGATCGGCGGATCGAGCGACCGGATGGCGAGACCGGCCCGCTTCGCCTGTTCGGACAGGCCGCGGTGACCGAGGAGCGCGGCCTGCCCGGAGCGCACCGCCCCGACCCAGCCGATCCGCTCGTCGGGCTCGGGGGCGGGCGCGGGGACCACCCTGTGGTGGGCGAGAAGCTGGTCCAGCTCCCTGCGGCGGGGGGTTCCCGGAGGGGGCAGGATCAGCTTCATCCCGTTGAGACGGGACAACGGGACCGGCTCTGGAAGGTTCCAATCCGCCGCCGCGATGAGCACCATCTCCTGACACTTCACCGGGCGGCCGACCAGGTCGGGGGGCACCGGCAGGTCGGTGAGCCCGAGCTCGGCACGCTGCCTGCGGATCGCGTTGACCACGGCGTCCCGGCCCTCGCACGGGACCGGCACGACGCGGACGGCCGGGTGCTCCTCGTTGTACCTCGGCACCAGGACCCTCGCCAGCCCGGGCTGGAGGGCGGGTGTGGTGGCGATGCGGAGTTCGGCACCGGCGCCGCCGGAGACGCTCGCGGCCAGGTCCGCGATCTGCTGGACCGCGCCCAGCGCCTCGCGGGCGAGACGCACGACCTTTCGCCCTTCCGGCGTCACGACGACGCCCCGCCCGGAACGGGCGAACAGCGTCATGCCGAGCTCGCGTTCCAGATCGCGGATCGCACGGGAGAGCGCGGGCTGCGCGATATACAGCGACTTGGCCGCGTCGGTCATCGTGCGGTGCTCCGCAGTGGCGACCACATATCGGAGCTGCTGCAGATTCATGGAACGAAGCTAGGACAGATTCCCCCGTCGTTTCCGGAACATCGCGGAGATCACCTCGCTCGATTACTCCGCGTAATTAACTGATGCGACATCCGTGACAGGAGGGAAATCGGTACAGTTTTGCCCCAAATTCGGTAAAGATCCGCAGTAGGGATCTCAGAAGGGGGGAAACGACGTGGCGACGAACGGACCTCACCCGCCGCCGCATTCGCCGAATCCCGACTGGAACGGACCACAACCGGGGGGGATTTCCGGTCCGGGCCCTACCGACGGGAACACGCTCTCGTACACGTTCGCGGCGCCGGGCGGTGACCCGCGCCTGACGCCCGGCCCGTCCGCACCGCCGCCGGGCGGCGGCTTCGCGGCCGCGATGCCGCCGCAGGGCCCGCCGCCGGGCATGCCGCCCCAGGGCATGCCGCCGCAGCCGGGTCCCGCGGGCCCCTACGCGCCGCCGCCTCCGCCGCAGGGGTACGGCGGCCCACCCGCGCCGCCACCCGGGCCGCACGGGGCCGGGCCGTACCCGCCGGGGCCGCGGCCGCCCTATCCGCCGCCGGGACCGGTCGGCACGCCGCCCCGCCCGCCCATGCCGCCCCGGCCGTACCCGCCCGCGGCCCACCCCCTCGGCGCCCCGCACCACGCCCGGCGGCGCAGCGGCACCGGGGCGAGCGCGGCGATCGGCGGCTTCCTCGGCGTGCTCGCCGGCATCCTCGTGCTGCTCGTCATCGGCGCGAACCTGCTGGGCGAGGAGGACGGCCCGGACACGGTGTCGGCGCTGCCCACGCCGAGCTTCACGTTCACCCCGCCGACGCCCGCGCCGTACAGCCCGCCGAACATCGACCTGCCGAACCGGACCGCGGAGGCGACGCGGGAGGCCGAGCGGCAGCCCACCCAGGTGCAGCGCACCCCGGCGGTGAACCGGTCGCTGCAGAACAACAGCCTCTACCGCGCGGGCCGCCTGCCGACGGTGAGCTGCCCGGCCGGGTCGGTGAACATCGGCAGCCACGCCCAGGTGAAGAGCCTGTTCCTGCGCACCGCCCGGTGCATGAACCGCGCGTGGGCCACCTCGCTGCGCAAGGTCGGCATCCCGCACATGCCGCCCGGGTACGCGATCGCCGCGGTCCGCGGCCGGGGCGCCTGCGGCGACTACCCGCCGCGCGGCAGCATCGTCCCTTACTACTGCCCGCGCAACACCACGATCTACGCGTCGACCTCGGCGATGACCCGGGGCCTCGGCAACATGCCGGGGTACAGCACGGTCACCTCCTGGCACGGCGCGCTCACCGCGATCATGGCACACGAGTACGGCCACCACGTGCAGTACCTGGCCGGGCTCACCGACGCCTGGTGGCAGCGCACGCTGCAGTCCACCTCGCAGAGCACGCGGCTCGCGCTGAGCCGCCGGCTCGAGCTCCAGGCGACGTGCCTCGCCGGGATGTTCATGCGCGCGGCGGCCCCCAGCTACCCGGTGACGTCGCAGGGCCGGAACATCCTCTACTACTTCCACTCGCGGGTCGGCGACCAGCCGGGGTATCCGCGCGACCACGGCTCCCCCGCCAACAACCTGCGGTGGTTCCGGATGGGGTTCGACCACAACAACGCCCGGCAGTGCAACACCTGGCGGGCCTCGGCCTCGGCGGTCTCGTAGGCCGCGCGGGCGCCGTCACGCGGCCGGCCTGCGGCGACGCCTGACCTTCGGGTTACCGGATGATCGCAAGATATCGCCCTTCCGTCGATGTTGTCCGGATATGAGGGCTAGAATCCTCCCCATTCCGTGAACTCACGGAGACGGTTATCAGGGTTTGGCCAGGTCGGCCGCGTACATCTAGGGGCAAGCCGGGCGCTCCCGGCCGGGCATGCGCGTGCCCGGCCGCCCGCGCCTGGCCCGCCCCGGTGCCCCACAGCCGGCACCCACGGCCGACAGCGCGGCCGCGACACAGTTAGGGAGCGGTGTTGACCACACGCCTTGGGCGAGCACCGGCCGAATCCGCCGAGACCGGCGGCGAGGAAGAGAGCCCGGACCGACCGAAACCGGGCGGACCTCCCCGTTTCGCCAAGGCGCCGACCACCGCGTCCGTCATCGGCTGGACGGCCCTGTCGGCGGTGCTGCCCGGCATCGCGCACCTGCGCGCGGGCCGGCGCCGCCTCGGCCTCGCCATCCTGATCGTCTTCGGCTCTCTCCTCCTGCTGACCGTCACCGCCGCGATCGTGGCGGTGACCCGGGGCGGCCTGGCGGGGCTGGGCAGCTTCGCGGTGAAGGAGAGCACGCTCATCGGCATCACCGTCATCGCGATCGTGCTCGCCCTCGCCTGGTTCGCGCTGCTGTTCCACTCCTACATCTCGCTGCGCCCGCAGCGGCTGCCGCGGGACGGCCAGATCATCTCGGGCATCGCGGTCGGGCTGCTGTGCGTCGTGGTGATGCTGCCGTTCGGCTTCACCGCCACCACCGTGCAGACCGCCCGCGACGTCGCCAACGACATCTTCCCCACCGAGCCGGAGGCGTCCGCCTCGCCGATCCAGGCGCACGACCCGTGGGCCGGGCGGCGCCGGGTGAACTTCCTGCTCATCGGCGGCGACGCGGCGGGCAACCGGGAGGGCGTGCGGACCGACACGATGATGGTGGCGAGCGTCGACACCCGCACCGGCAACACCGTGCTGTTCAGCCTGCCGCGGAACCTGCAGTACGTGCGCTTCCCCAAGACCAGCCCGCTCGCCGAGAAGTTCCCCAACGGCTTCCTCGGCGACTCCGGCCAGGGCCTGCTCAACGAGGTCTGGTACTACACCGAGAACCACCCCGAGGTGCAGCGCGGCGGCCGGTACCGCGGCTGGCACGCGCTGAAGGACGCGATCGGGCACACGCTCGGCCTGAAGATCGACTACTACGCGCTCGTCGACATGTACGGCTTCGCCGCGCTCATCGACGCGATCGGCGGCCTGCGGATCAACGTGCAGCGCGACATCAAGTGGGGCGGCCTGTACGGCACTGCCGGCACGATCCGGGCCGGCTACCGCAGGCTCAACGGCGAGGAGGTGCTCTGGTACGGCCGGTCCCGGGTGGGCAGCGACGACTTCGACCGGATGGCCCGGCAGCGGTGCGTGATCGGCGCCCTGGCGCAGCAGGCCACGCCGAGCGTGGTGCTCGCCAACTTCAACAAGATCGCCGGTGCGGCGAAGCGCATGTTCCGCACCGACATCCCGCGTGATCTGCTCGAGCACCTGGTCCCGCTCGCGCTCAAGGTGAAGAACGCCAAGATCACCAGCCTGCCGTTCGTGCCGCCGACCATCTACACCGGCAACCCGGACTGGCAGAAGATCCGCCGGCTCACCCGCCGGGCGATCGTCGAGTCGGCCCGGTCCGGCCGTGCCGCCCAGGCCCGGGCGACCGCCACCCCGAGCCCGGGCGCCGCGCCCTCCGGCGGCTCCTCGGTGGCCGCGGGCGCCGGGGCCACCCCGTCGGCCACCCCGGGCACGAACGCGGTGGCGAGCGCCTCGCCCACGGCCGCGCAGCAGCAGCGCACCGCGGTGCCGCGCCGCAGCCCGACCCCGAACGAGGGGGCCCAGTCGATCGAGGAGGCCTGCAACCTGACCTGACCTCACCGCGAACCGCACGGCGGCCGGTCCCTCGCCCACCCGGGCGGGCGGGTCCGGCCGCCTCGCCGTACCGGGGCCGCGTCCCCGCAACCGCGCGCCCGCCGAAATTGGCCGCGGATTTTTGCCGGGCTTACACCTTGATCGGCACGCTCGCCGGGTTTCGCCTACTGGACGGCGGCCGGGCGGATGGACGAATCTTGGCTCCGTCCGACTCCCCTCACCTCGTGGTGGTGTCCCATGCGGGTCATGATCCAGTTGCGCCCTGAGCCCGACGTCGTGGCCGCCGTCGCCGACCCGGAGGTGACGACCTCGGCCTCCGACGTCGCCGACCGGCTGCCGGGCGTGGTGCTCGACGAGTCGTTCCCGCCGATCGCCGTGCCCCGGCCGGTGCCCCGCGGGGGCGATCCGCTGTCGCTGCGCCGGGTGGCCTTCTCCATGGCCCCGCAGGACGCCACGGTGCTCGTGCGCGGCGAGATCGGCGACGACGAGATCACCACCCGCACCGCGCTGCTGCCGGTGGCCCACCGGCAGGTGGCGGGCGTGTTCGCCGACCCGGTGATCGCCCCCGGGCTGGTGTGCGCCGGGGACCCGCCGGTCGGCGACTGGCAGCGGGTGGCCGAGCTGCTCGACACCGCCGGGCTGCGCGCCGAGGGCTGCGACGGGTCCGGGGTGCCGCTGGCGATCCTCGACACCGGGATCAACCTCGCCCATCTGCGCGAGGTGCTCGGCCGCGAGGTGCGTCTCGACGCCGAGCGCAGCCTGGTGCCGGAGGGGGTGAGCGAGCGGCCCGGCGAGGCCTGGGTGGACCACGGCACGATGTGCGCGTTCGACGCGCTGATCGCGGCGCCGAACGCGACCCTGCTCGACCTGCCGGTGCTGCTGTCACAGCGCCCGGGCGGGTCGGCGATCGACGGCCTGCTGTCGGACGCGGTGGCCGCGTTCGCGCACCTGCGCACCGTGCTCGAGGCGATGCCGGAGGAGTCCCGCGCCCTGGTGGTGAGCAACAGCTGGGGCTCGTTCTCGCCGCGCTGGGACTTCCCGGTCGGGCACCCGGGGAACTACTCGGACAACCCCGCGCACCCGTTCAACATCATCGTGGGCAGCCTCGAGCAGGCCGGCGCCGACGTGCTGTTCGCCGCGGGCAACTGCGGCCGGGACTGCCCGGACGGCCGGTGCGCCTTCCCCGAGCGGCCCATCGTCGGCGCGAACTCGCACGGCCAGGTGATCAGCGTCGGCGGCGTCGACGTCGAGGGCAAGCGGGTCGGCTACTCCTCGCAGGGCCCCGGCAGGCTCAGCGACCAGAAGCCCGACCTGTGCGCGTACACCCACTTCTCCGGCTCCCAGGTGTACGGCCCGGACTCCCCCGATTCCGGCACCTCGGCGGCCTGCCCGGTGGCCGCGGGCGTGGTCGCCGCGATCCGCACCCGCTGGCCCGCCAGTCGGCTCTCCCCCGCCGAGCTGCGCACCCTGCTCCAGCGCACCGCCGACGACCGCAGCGACATCGGCTTCGACTACGACTACGGGTACGGCATCCTCAACCCGCCCGCGGTGCTCGCCGCGCTGCGCCGCCTCGAGGCGCGGCGGGTCTGAGCCCGTCCGGGCCTCTGGGCAGCGGGGCCGGGCCGGGGTACCGTGAGGGCATGGTCCTGATGACCGTCCGGCTTCCCCGCGACGCGACCCTCGCCGCGGCCGCCCGCAAGCTCGGGCTGTCCGAGGACGACGTCGACGCCGGCTACGGGCTGGTGCCCCTCGACCCCGCGACGGGGCTGTACGGCGTGCGGGTCAGCGACGAGGCGGCGCGCCGGGTGCGCCCCGAGGCCCTGACCGAGGAGGGCGAGGGCGTGCACGCCGACCCGCGCATCGAGCCCTTCGGCCCGCCCCGCCCGGGCACCTGACCAGGCCGGACGCCCGACCTCCCCACGACTCCCCCCGCACGGCGCGCACCGCCCTCCGGAATCCCACGAGGGCGGCCTTTCGCGTGTCGCGCCGAATGGCGAAGACGGGATGCGGTGGTTCGTTATGATCTTCCGCATTCATGGGATGAGGGGGGAAGCGTGCCGTTTCGCGAGCGGATCCGCCGGATGGTGGAGGCGCGCTGGTTCCAGCGGACGATCGTCGCGGTGATCGTGATCAACGCGATCACCCTGGGGCTGGAGACTTCGCCCACGGTGGTCGACCGGTGGGGCGAGGTCCTGTACGTGATCGACCACGCCGCCCTCTACGTCTTCGTGGCCGAGCTGCTCGCCAAGATCTACGTCTATCGGCTGCGGTTCTTCACCGACGCGTGGAACCTGTTCGACCTCGCCATCGTGGTCATCTCGTTCATGCCGACGACCGGCGTGACCGTGCTGCGGGCGCTGCGCATCCTGCGGGCGCTGCGGCTGATCTCGGTGGTGCCGAGCCTGCGGCGCGTGGTCGCCGCGCTGCTCGGCGCGATCCCGGGCATGGCCTCGATCGCGCTGCTGCTCGGGCTCGTGCTGTACGTCGCGGCGGTGATGGCGACCAAGCTGTACTCGCGCACCGCACCGGACTTCTTCGGCGACCTGCCCACGTCGCTGTTCACGCTGTTCCAGATGATGACCGGCGACGCCTGGAGCGACATCGCCCGGGAGGTCATGGCCGAGCACCCGCTCGCCTGGGTGTTCTTCATCGTGTTCGTCCTCGTCTGCACCTTCGTGGTGCTCAACCTCTTCATCGCGGTCGTGGTGAGCGCGATGGAGGAGGAGCACAAGAGGGAGCACTCCATGGAGGACGTGATCCTCGCCCAGATCGCCGAGCTGCGCGCCGAGATCCGCGAGCTGCGCGCCGCGGCGGGGACCGACGGGCGGGAGCTCGCCGACGCGATGGCGACGGCCGCATCGGTGCCGAACGGCGCGTCGAACGGCGCGCACCCGAACGGGAACGGCGGCCGCCGCGCGGGCCGGAAGGATCGCCGCCGCGGCCGCTGACCCGCGCCCGTAGCGCCCGTACGGCACGGCGGCCGGTACCGGTCGCGGCAGGGCCGGGAAGGCCGAGGCTCAGCCGGTGAACGGCAGCGCGAACTGGTCGAGCAGGTCGTTCATCACCTGGTGCAGGCTGCGCTCCTCCTGGTCGGCCCACAGCTGGCCGGCGAGGCGCAGCGCGGCGATGAACGCCGCCGCCATCACCCGGGGCTGGACGCGGGCGGCCGCACCGCGCCCGGGGCGGTCGGCGATCGCGTCGGCGAGCTCGCGCTCCAGGTTCGACAGCATCGCGAGCTGCCGGGCGAGCACCGACGGGTGGCGCTTGGCGAGGCGGATGCGCATGACCGAGGCACGGTCCGGCTCGCCCAGCACCTTCCCCATCTCGTCGACCGCGGCCCGCAGTGACTCCCACGGCGGCAGGTCCGGCGGCTGGGCGCGGACGCGCTCGACGAGTTCCCGGAAGCGCTGCTCCTCCCCGTAGAGGAGCGCGTCCTCCTTGCTCGCGAAGTAGTTCGAGAAGGTCCGGCGGGAGATGTTCGCCGCGTCGGCGATCGCCTCGACGGTGACCGCGTCGAGGCCGAGCTCGGCGGTGAGCCGCAGCGCGGCCTCGTGCACGGCCCGCCGCGTCTCGGCCTTCTTACGTTCCCGCAGACCCAAAGGTCGGTCCATGATCGAGCCAGTGTACTGAGCAAAAGGTTGCACAATGCGCAAGTTTTCCCAATGAGCATATATCCTGGAGTGCGTAACACGAAAAGATCAAGGAGAGGTCACTACGTGAGCGCACCCACGGCCACGTCAGCGCCTCCGGAGCCGATGTCGCGCCGGGAGACGCTCGAAGCACTCAGCGGCCTGCTGCTCGTCCTGTTCGTATCGATGATCAGCGTGACGATCGTGTCGGTCGCGCTGCCGCAGATCGTCGGTTCGCTCAACGGCACGCAGGCGCAGTACACCTGGGTGGTCACCGCCGCCATGCTCTCCGGCACCGCCGCCACCCCGATCTGGGGCAAGCTGGCCGACCTGTTCAGCAAGAAGCTGCTGATCCAGGTCGCGATCGCGCTGTTCACGATCGGCACGCTCGCCTGCGGCTTCGCCCAGGACACCGGGCAGCTCATCGCCTTCCGGGTGATCCAGGGCCTCGGCATGGGCGCCCTGCAGGTGCTGGTCCAGGTGGTGATCGGCGCGATGATCAGCCCCAAGGAGCGCGGCCGGTACAACGGCTACCTCGGTGCCGTGATGGCCGTCGCCACGGTCGGGGGCCCGCTGCTCGGGGGCGTGATCGCGGACTCCTCGGTGGGCTGGCGCTGGTGCTTCTGGGTGTCGGTCCCGTTCTGCGTCGTCGCCTTCGTGCTGCTGTCCAAGACCCTGCACCTGGCCGACCGGCGGCGGCCCGACGTGCACATCGACTACCTGGGCGCCACCCTGATCGCGGCCGGCGTGAGCATCCTGCTGATCTGGGTCACCTTCGTCGACGACAGGTTCGCCTGGATCTCCTGGCAGACCGGCGCCATGGTGGGCGGCAGCGTGCTGCTGCTCGCGCTCGCCACCTTCGTGGAGTCGCGGGTGCCCGAGCCGGTGGTGCCGCTGCGCATCGTCGTCCGCCGGGTCCCCGCCCTGTCCATCCTCGCCAGCCTCGCGGTCGGCATGGCGATGTTCGGCGGCGCGGTCTTCCTCGGCCAGTACTTCCAGATCGGCCGCGGCTACTCCCCGACCGAGGCCGGCCTGCTCACCATCCCGATGATGGCGGGCACCCTGTTCTCCGCGACGATCTCCGGCCGGATGATCTCCCGCAGCGGCGCGGTGAAGTCCTACATCATCACCGGCCTGGTCACGCTCTGCCTCGGCTTCGCCGGGCTGTCCACGATCGACCACGACACGCCGATGTGGCAGATCATGGTCGCCATGGCGTTCGTCGGCATCGGCGTCGGCCTGTCGATGCAGAACCTCATGCTCGTGCTGCAGAACACCGTGCCGCTGCACGAGCTCGGCGCGGCGAGCGGCGCGCTGACGTTCTTCCGCTCCCTCGGCGGCACGATCGGCGTGTCGGTGCTCGGCTCGGTCCTCGCCCACCGGGTCGCCGACGACATCGCCGCGGGCCTCGCCAAGCTGGGCATCAAGGCCACCGGCTCGGCGAGCACCGGCGGCACCCTCAACCTGGACGCCCTGCCCGAGCCCATCCGGGTCGTCGTCCGCACCGCGTACGGCGACGCGACCGGCCACATCTTCCTCATCTCGGTCGGCATCGCCGCCGTCGGCCTGGTCGCCGCCCTGTTCCTCCCCCGGGTACGGCTCCGCGAGACCCTCGACCTCGTCCCGGAGGAGGGCGGTGGCCCGGCGTCCGCCGCCACCGCCCGCTCCGAGACCACGAAGTAGTGCCCCGGCCCGCCGCGCCGGACCGGCCTCAGCCGGCGAGGGCGCGGCGGGCGTACGCGCGCACGTCGGCGTCGGAGTCCGTGGTGGCGTCCCGCAGCGCGGCGGCCACCTCGGGCCGCGCCGCCCACGGGGTGAGCGCGAGCACGGCCGCCTTGCGCACGTCGAGGTTGGCGTCGGCGAGCGCGCCGAGCAGCGGCCCCACCGCCGCCTCCGGGTCGGCAGCCGCCAGGCAGCGCACCGCGCCGACCCGCACCTGCCAGGCCTCGTCCCGCAGCGCCGCCAGCGCCTCGGCCACCAGCGGCTGCCCGATCGTCCCGGCCGCCTCGAGGGCGGCGGCGCGCACCAGCGGATCGGGGTCGGCGGCGAGGGTGCGCAGCACCGGGGCGGGCTTGCCGATCAGGCCGAGGCCGCGCGCCACCTGCACCCGCACCTCGCGGGAGCCGTCGTGGGCCGCCGCGGCCACCAGGTCGGCCTCGTCGAGCGCGACCAGCCCGCGGATCGCCTCGATGCGCACCCGGTGGTCGTCGTCGCCCAGCCGCGCGGCGAACACCTCGCGGCCGCCGAGCCCGCGGGCCCGCAGCACCTGCAGGGCGGTGGCCCGCACCACCGCGTCCGGGCCCGCCGCCCGCTCGGCGAGCCGCCCGGCCAGAGCGGGGTCGGCGGGCAGCACCTCGACGAGCTCCTTCAGCCCGGCCGCCGCGGCCCGCCGTACCGTGCCGTGCTGGTCGCCGAGCGCGTCCACCAGCGCCTCGGCCGCGCCGTCGGGCACGGTCTCGGTGAGCACGGCGATCGCGGCCCGCCGTACCTTGTGGTCGGGGTCGGCGAGATAGGGGCGGAGCCGGTCGAGGGTGGGCTGCTCCTCGGCGAGCCGGTTGAGCTCGAGGATGCGCGGCGACCGGCCGACCGCGGTCCGCTCGGTACGGCGCGCCGTGACCCGGGTGGCGGCGGCGGGCGTGTGCACCGCGATCACCTCGACCTCGCCGGGCACCGGGTCGAACCCGGGCACCGGCACCAGGTACGGCTCGACCGGCCGCTTGACGAACTCGATCGCGCCGTCCGGGCGGCGCCGCACGTTGAGGTGGAACAGCCAGTTGGCGTCGTCCCGCTCGGGCAGGTCGGCCCGCTCGTGGTAGAGGCCCCACCGGCTCTCGGCCCGCACCAGCGAGGACCGGGCGGCGAGCTCGGCGCAGTCGCGGATGAAGTCCACCTCGGCGCAGCGCATCAGCTCGTGCGGGGTGCGCGCCCCCATCGCCGCGATCTCGCCGCGCATGCGCTCGAACGTCTCCAGCGCGATCTCCAGCTTGGCGGCGGTCTTCGGCGGGGCGACGTAGTCGTTGACGAACCGGCGCAGCTTGTACTCGACCTGCTGCTGCGGCGGCCCGTCCGGGTTGCGCAGCGGCCGGTAGATCAGCTCGTGCGCGGCGGCGATCTGGTCCTCGGGCAGCCCGTCGGCGGGCCCGGCGTGGTGGGCCGCGGCGTGCGCGCCGGCCAGGTCGCCGTACACGAACGCGCCGATCATGTAGTTGTGCGGCACGCAGGCCAGGTCGCCCGCGGCGTACAGGCCGGGGACCGTGGTGGCGCCGTTCTCGTCCACCCACACGCCCGAGGCCGAGTGGCCGCCGCACAGCCCGATCTCGGAGATGTGCATCTCCACGTCGTGGGTGCGGTAGTCGTGGCCGCGCCCGGCGTGGAACGTGCCCCGGGTGGGCCGCTCGGTGGTGTGCAGGATGTTCTCCAGCGCCCGGATCGTCTCCTCGGGCAGGTGGGTGGTCTTGAGGTAGATCGGCCCGCGGGCGGAGGCGATCTCCCGGGCCACCTCGGCCATCATGTGGCCGGACCAGTAGTCGCAGTCGACGAACCGTTCGCCGCGGTTGTTCACCTGGTAGCCGCCGAACGGGTTGGCCACGTACGCGCAGGCCGGGCCGTTGTAGTCCTTGATCAGCGGGTTGATCTGGAAGCACTCGATGCCGGACAGCTCGGCCCCGGCGTGGAACGCCATCGCATAGCCGTCCCCGGCGTTCGCCGGGTTCTCGTAGGTGCCGTACAGGTAGCCGCTGGCGGGCAGGCCGAGCCGGCCGCACGCGCCGGTGGCGAGGATCACCGCGCCCGCGGCGACGGTGACGAACCGGCCGCTGCGGGTGTCGAACCCTGCCGCGCCGACCGCCCGGCCGCCCGCGGTGAGCACGCGCACCGGCATCACCCGGTTCTCGATGCGCACCTTCTGGCGGATGTCGCGGCGGCGCAGCACCCGGTAGAGCACCTTCTTGACGTCCTTGCCCTCGGGCATGGGCAGCACGTAGCTGCCCGAGCGGTGCACCCGGCGCACCGCGTACTCGCCGTACTCGTCCTTCTCGAACTTGACCCCGTAGCCCTCCAGGCGGCGCACCATGGCGAAGCCGCGGGTCGCGGTCTGGTAGACGGTGCGCTGGTTGACGATGCCGTCGTTGGCGAGGGTGATGTCGGCCACGTAGTCCTCGGGGGTGGCCTTGCCCGGCACCACGACGTTGTTGACGCCGTCCATGCCCATGGCCAGGGCGCCGCTGTGCCGTACGTGGGCCTTCTCCAGCAGCAGCACCCGGGCGCCGTGCTCGGCGGCGGTGATCGCGGCCATGGTGCCCGCGGTGCCGCCGCCGATGACGAGCACGTCGCAGTCGAGGTGGGTGCGGTCGTCGATCCGCGGGATGTCCATCACAGCTCCTTCACGATGCGCTCGCGGGTGGCCTCGGCGAGGATGCGGACCCCGTCGGAGGTGATCACCGCGATCCGGTGGCCGAGCAGCAGCGCCTCGTCGACGTCGTGGGTGACGAACACGACGGTGGCGGAGGTGTCGCGCAGCACGTCGAGCAGCAGCCGCTGCATCTCGGCCCTGGTCTGCGCGTCGAGCGCGCCGAACGGCTCGTCCATGAGCACCGCGCGGGGCGCGGCGGCGAGGGCGCGGGCGAGCTGGACGCGCTGGCGCATGCCGCCGGACAGCTCGCGGGGCAGCCGATCCTCGGAGCCGGCGAGCCCGACCCGGGCGATCCACTCGCGGGCGGCGCGGCGGCGCTCGTCCCTCGGCACCTTGCGGATGGCGAGCGGCAGCTCCACGTTGCGCAGCACGGTGCGCCACGGCAGCAGCCCGTCCTCCTGGAAGATCATCGCCCGGTCCGGGGACGGGCCGGTGACCTCCGCGCCGTCGGCGAGGATGCGCCCCCGGTACGGCGGCAGCAGCCCGGCGAGCCCGCGCAGCAGGGTGGACTTGCCGGATCCGGAGGAGCCGACGACGGTGAGGATCTCGCCGGGCTCGATCTCCAGGTCGACGTCGCGGAGCACGCCGCCGCGGCCGTAGCCTAGGGTGACCCGCTCCAGGGTGAGCCGCAGCCCGGCGGCGGCGGTGGTGGCCGTGGTCATGCCCGGCCCTCCTTCGCGGCGCGGGGCAGCCACCGGGTGGCGCGGCGGCCCACGAGCTCGATCAGCGCCGAGGTGAGCCAGCCGAGCGCGCCGATGGTGATCATGCCGACCACGGTGGCCGGGTAGTCGACGAGCGTGTACGCCTGCCAGGTGCGGTAGCCGACGCCGAAGTCGCCGGAGATCATCTCGGCGGAGATCACGCAGATCCAGGACACGCCCATGCCGATCGACAGGCCGCCGAACACGCCGGGCAGCACGCCCGGGAGCACCACGTTGACGAGCACGTGCCGGCGGGTGCCGCCGAGGGTGCGCACCGCGTCCTCCCACAGCGTGGGCAGCGCGCGCACCGCGTGCCGGGTGCTCACCATGATCGGGAAGAACGCGGCGGTGCAGGTGATGAACACGATGCCCTGCTCGTCGGTGGGGAACAGCAGGATCGCGATCGGCACCAGGGCGATCGCCGGGATCGGCCGCACCGCCTCCAGCAGCGGGGTGAGCACGTCGCCCGCCCGGCGGGACCGGCCGATCAGCACGCCGACCGTGACGCCGGCGACCGCGGCGATGCCGAACCCGGTGAGGATGCGGATCAGGCTCTGCAGCAGGTCAAGGTAGTAGACGCGGGTGGCGAGCTGCGCGGCGAACTCGGCGGCGATCTCGTCGAGCGAGGGCAGCCGGTCGAACCGCAGCCAGATCCGCGCGTCGGTGACGGTGAGCAGCTGCCACAGCCCGGCCGCGGCCAGCGGCGAGGCGATCCGGATCGCCCAGCCGCGCCACCCGGCGCGGGGCCGGGGCGGCTCTGCCGGGGCGGGCACGTCGAGCCCGGCCCGCGGCCCGGCGGTGCGCACCGCGGTCATCGGCCCTCACCCTCCGCCGCGGCCTTGAGCGCCTCGGCGTACGAGATCGGCTCGGTCTTCGGGTGTTCCTTGCGGTAGGCGTCCGCGCCCTCCTGGGTGGTGAACGGCAGGAACCGGTGGTGCTCGTCGCCGCCGGGGTCGTGCAGCCAGACCGCCTTGTCGGCGAACCAGTGGGTGCCGGTCACGGTGTCCGGGACGTACGCGGCGCGCACCGGGCCGTCGTGCGCGGCGAGCCGCCGCAGCAGGCAGGTCGGGGTGGCGGCGGGCACCGTGGTGGTGCCGGACACCCAGATCTCCGAGGCGGTGCGCGGGTCGGTCACGTCCACGCCGCACACCTCGTCCCGGCCGGTGATGCGGGCCGGGTTCTCGGTGGAGGCGACGTCGGCGTCGTAGCCCGCGCCGTACGCCTTGCGCAGGTAGGAGTCGTTGACGAACCTGCCGAGGTCCACGCCCTCGAAGCCGTCGCCGATGCGCTTGAGGTACGGGATGTCGTGCTCGAGCGCCTTGACCAGCGGCTGTTTGAGCGTGACGTCGAAGGTGGCGATGCCGTTGCGGCCGTTGTAGAGGTAGACGACCTCGGGCGGCAGGCCGGTCTCCTTCGCCACCGACTCGGCCGCCTCCACCGGGTGCTCGTGCAGGTACCTGGTGGCGTCGATCTGGGCGCGTAGGAACGCGTCGACCACCTCGGGGTGCTGCTCGGCGTACGCCTTGCGGACGACCACGCCGTGGAAGGTCGGCACCTGCAGGGCCGAGCCGTCGAACAGCAGGCGGGCCTTGTCCTGGTAGGCGAGCAGCCCCGGCCAGGCGACGAACTGCGCGTACCCCTGCACGCCGCCCGACTCGAGCTGGGAGGCGCCGACCGGCGGCTGGTGGTTGACCACCTCGACGTCGGCGTTGGGGTCGAGGCCGGACCGCTCGAGCGCCTGGACGAGGGTGCCGTGCCCGGCCGAGCCGACGCTCGCGGAGATCTTCTGTCCCTTCAGGTCGGCGAGGGTGCGCGCCTTCGAGCCGGGCGGTACGACGACCATGTTGAGGCCGCCGTGCAGGTTGTAGCCGGTGACCGAGACGAACTCGGTGCGGGCCGACTCGGCCGCGGCCTGGGTGCGCGAGGCGTTGATGAGCAGCGGGTAGTCGCCCAGCGAGCCGATGTCGATCTTCCCGGCGACCATCTTCGCGGTGATCGGGGCGCCGGTGTCGTAGTCCTGCCACTCGACGACGTACCGGTCGCCGAGCCGCTTCTCCAGCAGGCCCAACGAGCGCAGCAGGGTGCCGGCGGTGACGGTGTTGATGGTCTTCGACTGGTAGCCGATGACCACCTTGACCTTGTCGCCGTCGCCCGCCGCGTCCTGCACCGAGCATCCGGCGGCCGCGGCGAGCAGGGCGGTGGCGAGCAGCGCGCGCAGCGTCGTCCTCATCGGGGGTGTCCTCATCGCAGCAGGTAGGGGATGTTGATGGTGATCGCGTCGACCGGGCAGCGCTCGGCGCAGGGCCCGCAGTACCAGCACTCGTCGACGTACATGTACGCCTTGCCGGTCTCCTCGTTGATCGCCAGGGAGTCGAGGGGGCAGACGTCGACGCACAGCGTGCAGCCCTCGATGCACAGGGCCTCGTCGATCGTCACCGGGACCTCGACCCGCTGGTTGACCAGGGGCATGCCTGCTACTCCTTCGTCGTGTCGCGGTGGGGTCCGCGTGGTCAGGCGGGGTGCTCGTCGCCGGAGCGGCGCAGGTGGCCGCGCATGGTGAGGCGGTCGCCGCGGAAGCGGACGAACTCCAGGTCGACCGGGCGGCCGTCGGACAGGTGGGTGAGGCGTTCCACCATGAGCAGCGCCGCGCCGCGGGGCACCTCGAGCACCGAGGCGGTGTGCGGGTCGGCGTTGACGGCCTCCAGGGTCAGCTCGGCCATGCCGAGCGGCCGCCCGGCGATGTGCTCGAGCAGCACGAAGATGTCGTTGTGTTCCAGGTCGGCGTCGAACAGCGGCTCGCCGACGTCGCGAACGAGGTAGGTGAGGTCGAGGGAGAGCGGCAGGCCGTTGAGGCGGCGCAGCCGTTCCAGGTAGACCACCTGCTCGCCGTCGGCGAGGCCGAGGCGCTGCCGTACCGCGGCGGGCGGCTCCATCAGGGTCATGGTGCGGACCTGGTTGGTCACCACGCCGTGCTCGTGCAGCGTCTCGGCGAGGCCGAGCAGCCGGTGCAGGCCGTGCGGGTACTTCTCGGCCGCGATCGTGGTGCCGATGCCCGGGCACCGGTCGACCAGGCCCTCGTCGCGCAGCAGGCCGAGCGCGGCCCGCACGGTGTTGCGGGACGCGCCGAACTCGCGGGCGAGCACCGCCTCGCGGGGCAGCCGCCCGTTGCGGAACCGTCCGCGCACGATCTCCCCGCGGAGCAGGTCGGCCACCTGCCGCGCCCGGTCGGCGCGGCGCCGCCGGGCCGCGGCGAGTCCGCTCATGTCCACCTCCCCTTCTCGGCGGACATAAGCCTATCTATCCGGTAGGGAAAAGGGGATAACGGGTGGATTGCGCCACCTGGCGCATGCGAAATCCCTGATGACGCCGCCTCACCAGGCACGATGCGCCACCGCCGCGGAGGCGCGAGAAGGCCCCGCGCGGCGTCGCGCGGGGCCTTCCCATGGGGCTGCGGCGGCTCAGCCGGCGGGCGTCTCCGGGCGGTCGATGACGCGCTCCCAGGCGCCGTCGGGGCGGCGGCGCGCCACCTGCACCCGGCCGCCGGTGCCGTCGGCGGGGCGGGTCGAGGTGAGGGCGAGGTCGCCGTACCGGATCGTCGGGAGCGGCTCCTCCACCGGGAACGGGAGCGGGGCGTGCTCGAGCATGCCGGCCAGCACCTCGCGGATCGCCTCGCGGCCGACGGTCACCGAGCCCGGCGGGTAGGCGAGCACGGCGTCCGGCGCGTACAGCTCGGCGAGGCCGTCGGCGTCCCGGGCGTTCGCCCGCTCCACGAACAGCCGGGCGATGTCCTCGGGGGTGGCGGCGGGCTCATATGTCCTGGTCATCGTGGGCTCCTGTCGTGCGGTTCCACTCCCCTCCAGGGTGCGGCGACCAGGATCTATAAGTCCAATAGAGGTTTCTTCTCTGATCTAGAATCGATGGTTATGGAGCTGCGGCAGCTCGAGTACTTCCTCGCGGTGGCCGAGGAGGCGAGCTTCACCCGGGCCGCCGAGCGGGTGCGCGTCGCCCAGCCCGGGGTGAGCGCGCAGATCCGCAGGCTGGAGCGGGAGCTCGGCGCGGAGCTGCTCGACCGGTCCGGCCGCACGGTACGGCTCACCGAGGCCGGCGAGGCCGTGCTGCCCTACGCGCGGGCGGCGCTCGCCGCGGTGGCGGGGGCGCGGCTCGCGGTCGAGGAGCTCACCGGGCTGCTGCGGGGGCGGGTCGCGGTCGGCACGGTCACCGCGCACGGGGTCGACCTGCCGGGCCTGCTCGCCGCCTTCCACCGCGACCACCCCGGGGTCGAGATCACGCTCACCACGGCGACCACCGACCGGCTGCTGGACGACCTGCGCGGCGGGCGGCTCGACGCCGCGATCGTCAGCATCGGCGAGGACACGCCACCGGGGGTGGAGATCCACGTCGTCGAGGAGCAGCCGATCGTGGCGGCGGTCGCGCCCGGCCACGAGCTCGCCGGCCGCGAGGTCGTGCCGCTCGCCGAGCTGCGCGGCCACGCGCTGATCTGCCTGCCGCCGGGCACCGGGGTGCGGGCCCGGCTCGACGAGGCGTGCGCCGCCTGCGGATTCGCGCCGCGCATCGCGTTCGAGGCCGCCGATCCGGGGATGCTCGCCCGGCTCGCCGCCCACGGGCTCGGCGTCGCCGTACTCCCCCGGGTCGTCGCCGAGGCGCACGCCGACCGGCTGTGCGTCGTCCGGATCGACCCGCCCGCGCTGCGCGGCCGCCTCGCGTTCGCGTGGCGCGCGTCCGGCCCGGTGAGCCCGGCGGCCCGCGCCCTGATCGCCCGCGCCCGCGCGGTGCCGGTCCACTCGGCGGCCTGACCCGCGCGAGCGTTACGGCCCGGCGCCTCCGGCCGCCGCCTTGGCCGCCGGGTCCGGCGCGCCCACCTGGCCGAGGCGGTCTCGCAGGTACGGCCTCGGCTCAGGGACGCGCCGCGCTCCAGGCGCGCACGCAGCGGTCGATCTGCTCGGCCAGCGGCGGCGCGCCGAGCCGGTTGTCGATCTCGACGTGCGGCACGACCGGCGGCTCGTCCACCCGGATCGCCCGCAGGAAGTTCTCGAAGTTCGCGAGCTTCCCGGCGTCCCGGGCGAGCCCGCGCTCGACGAGCCTGCGCCGCAGGGTGGGCCCGTCGGAACGCACCCACAGCAGGTGCACCTCGCCGCCGCCGAGCTCCTCCACCCACCGCCGCCACGATTCGGCGTCGTGCACCTGGCTGGTGAACGGCCCGGTGAGCATCACCGGGCAGCCGTGGGACCGGATCTCCCGGGCGGTCGCGGTGAGCCCGGCGTACTCGTGCACTTTGACGTGCCGGTCATACCAGGGGCCCTCCCGCTCCCCCTCCGGCCTGCCGTACGCGGCGAGCGTCGCCGCCACGAAGCCGCCGTACACGGTGTCCTTGTCGAGCAGCGCCGGGACGGGGTCGAGCCGGGCGAGCAGCAGCTCGCACACGGTCGACTTCCCCGCGCCCGGCGGTCCGGAGACGATCCACAGCGGAGCGGGCATGCCCCCAGCATCCCAGCAGGCGGCCCCGGCCGGTCACCCGGCCGCCCGCACCGCCGCCCGCGCGGCCTCCGGATCGGGGGCGTCCAGCGCGAGCTCGGCGTTGCGGCGGCACTCGGCGAGGGTGTGCCGGGCGAGGGCGTCCCGTACGGCGGGCACGCTGCGGGCCGACATGGACAGGCTGGTCACGCCGAGCCCGACGAGCACGGTGGCGAGCAGCGGATCGGCGGCGGCCTCGCCGCAGACGCCCACCGGCCTGCCCGCGGCCCGCCCGGCCTCGGCGCACAGCTCGACCATGCGCAGCAGCGCGGGCTGCCAGGGGTCGAGCAGGTCGGCGAGGTCGCCGTGCTGGCGGTCCGCGGCGAAGGTGTACTGGCTGAGGTCGTTGGTGCCGATGCTGAGGAAGTCGAGCCGGTCCAGCAGCCGGTCGGCGTGCAGCGCCGCGGCCGGGACCTCGATCATCGCCCCGACCCGGGACAGCCCGCGGGCGCGGGCGCGCCGGGCGAAGTCGGCCGCCTCGGCGGGGGTGGTCACCATCGGCGCCATCACCCACGGGGTGGTTCCGGTCTCCCGGGCGGCCTCGGCGATCGCGTCGAGCTGGGCGTCGAGCACCTCGGGCCGGAGCCGGGCCACGCGCAGCCCGCGCACCCCGAGCGCCGGGTTGACCTCCTCGGCGAGGCCGAGGAACGGCAGCGGCTTGTCGGTGCCCGCGTCGAGGGTGCGGAACACCACCGGCGCGCCGGCCGGGAAGGCCCGCAGCACCTCGGCGTACGCGGCGACCTGCTCCTCGTGGGTGGGCGGGGTGCGCCGGTCGAGGTAGAGGAACTCGGTGCGGAACAGGCCGACGCCCTCGGCGTCCACGCCCGCCTCGGCGTCGGCCGCCGAGCCGATGTTGAGCAGCAGCTTCACCGGGTGCCCGTCGGCGGTACGGCCCGGCCCGCTCGTCCTGCCGATGCGCTCGCGCTCGGCGCGGGCCTGCCGCTGGATCTCGCCGGCCTCCGCCTCGCCGATGCCGGTGACGATCTCGCCGGTCCCGCCGTCGACCGCCGCCCAGGTGCCGTCGGGGATGCCGGCCGCGCCGGGGCAGGCGACCACCGCGGGCAGCCCGAGGGCCCGGGCGAGGATCGCGGTGTGGCTGGTCGGCCCGCCCTTCTCGGTGACGAGCGCGAGCACGGTGTCCGGGTCGAGGTTGACGGTGTCGGCGGGGGCGAGGTCCTCGGCGACGAGGATGAACGGGTGCCCGGGCGCGGGGATGCCCGGCATCGGCAGCCCGAGCACGGCGGCCACCGCGCGGTTGCGGATGTCGTCGAGGTCGCTGGCGCGCTCGGCGAAGTAGCCGCCCGCGACGAGCAGCGCCGCGCGGTGGTCGGCGCACGCCGCGTCGATCGCGTGCGCGGCGTCGAGGCCGGAGGCGACGCGCCGCTCCACGGACTCGGCGAGCATCGGGTCCTCCGCGATCGCGGCCTCCGCCTCGAGGATGTCGCGCGCCGCCGGGTCGGCCGCGCCCTCCGCCCGCCTGGCCAGTTCCCGGGCGGCCTGTTCCAGGCCGCGCAGCGCCCGGGCGGTCTCGGCCGCCGGGTCGGTGACCGGCGTGGGCGGCGGCAGCAGCGGCGGGGCCGCCATCCGATACACCCGGCCGGCGGCGCGGCCGGGGCTGATGCCGAGCCCGCGCAGCGTCTCGGGGGTCGTCCCGGATGCCGGATCACCCATCTCGCACCGCCTCAAGGTCCTAGGTCGCGGCTGGTCGGGGCCGCCGTCCGGAGCGGCGTCGCCGGTGCGGCCGGTCGCCGCCGGGTGGACGCTCCGCCGGGTGTGCGCGGACCGGGGCCGGGCGGCGTTCCGCCCACGCCGGTCCGTCGTCCGGCGCCGCCTCGCCGCGTGCCCCCGCGCCGCGGCAGGGGTTCCGGCGGGCATTGCCCTGCGTCACCGCCGCGTTTCCGTGTTGTTGCGTTTGGTTTTATACCCGAATGTGTGGAGCGTCAAGGCGGGTTCCGGGCACCCATCCCCACACATCCCAACACGACCGGGCACGCTCGGCAACCCTGCGTTACCTACGGCCCGTAACGCCACCATCACCCGACCGTAACCCGCCATCCACGGCCGCTCCCCCATAACGGTTCCATCACGACATACCGCCACCTCGTGATCACCAGGGGGAGCCGTAAAGGCGCCGCGGCGGCCCGGAGCCGGCCCGCACGGCCGTGCCGTACCGCGATAATGATCATGAACGGCACCCTTGACGGGCCACACATTCGGGTATAAACAAAGCTGAAACAACACGGAAACGGCGGTGAATCACAGAATGTACGCCGAGGAGCGTCAGCAGGAGATCCTGCGCCGGGCCAGGGCGAACGGCCGGGTCGACGTGGTCACGCTCGCCGAGGAGTTCCAGGTGACCACCGAGACGATCCGCCGGGACCTCACCGCCCTCGAGCGCGCGGGCGTGCTGCGCCGCGTGCACGGCGGCGCGATCCCGGTGGAACGGCTCGGCTTCGAACCGGCGCTGTCCACCCGGGACAACGTGATGACCGCCGAGAAGGAGCGCATCGCCAAGGCGGCGCTCGCCGAGCTGCCCGAGGACGGCTCGATCATCATCGACGCGGGCTCCACCACCCGCCGCCTGGTGCAGGTGCTGCCGCTCGACCGGGAGCTCACCGTCATCGTCAACTCACCGCCGCTCGCCACGGCGCTCGCCACCCGCCCCAACCTCAACGTGATCATGCTCGGCGGGCGGGTCCGCCCCCGGACCCTCGCCACCGTCGACGACCTGGCGATGCAGCCGCTGTCGCAGTTCCACGTGGACGTGGCATTCATGGCCACCAACGGCTGCTCGGTGGCGAAGGGCCTCACCACGCCCGACCCGGCGGAGGCGGCGATCAAGCGGGCCATGGTGCGCGCGGCCGAGCGCTGCGTGCTGCTCGCCGACCACACCAAGTTCACCAACACCTACCTGGCCCGCTTCGCCACCGTGGACGAGATCGACGTGGTGATCAGCGACACGGGCCTCAGCGACGAGATCGCGGCCGAGCTGCAGGCCGCGGGCCCGGAAGTGATCCGCGCATGACCGGCCCCGCGTCGTCCCCCAGGCTCACCGCCGCGGCCCTGCGGCACCGATCGGGGGTGGGCTCGTGATCCTCACCGTCACGCTCAATCCGAGCCTCGACCGGACCATCGAGATCGCCGAGCTCACCCGCGGCACGGTGATCCGGGCCGGGGCCGCCCGCCTCGACCCGGGCGGCAAGGGCGTCAACGTGTCGCGCGCGCTGCTCGCCAACGACGTCCCCACCTGCGCCGTGGTCCCGTACGGCGGGGACGAGGGCCGCCGCCTGGTCGAGCTGCTGTCCGACGAGGGCATCGACATGATCATGGTCCCGGTCTCCGGGGCCACCCGGTCGAACATCACCCTCGCCGAGCCCGACGGCACCGTCACCAAGATCAACGAGCCGGGCACCCCGCTCACCCCGGCCGAGCTGGAGACGCTGGCGGCGGCCGTGCTCGACGCGGCCGGCGCGGCCGACTGGGTGGTCGCCTCGGGCAGCCTGCCGCCCGGGGTGCCCACCGACATCTACGCCCGGCTGTGCCGCCGGTTCGCCAAGGCCGGGATCCGTACCGCGGTCGACACCAGCGGACCGGCCCTGGTCGCCGCGCTCGCCGCCGGGCCCGCCCTGGTCAAGCCGAACCGCGAGGAGCTCGCCACGGCCGCCGGCGTACCGGTCACCACCCTCGGCGACGCGATCGACGCCGCCCGCAAGCTGCGCGCGATGGGCGCCCGCACCGTGCTCGCCAGCCTCGGTGCCGACGGCGCGGTGCTCGTCGAGGGCGAGGCCGAGGAGCGGGTCTGGTACGGCACGGCCGAGGTCGCCGAGCCGCGCAGCACGGTCGGCGCGGGCGACGCCATGCTCGCCGGGTTCCTCGCCGCGGGCGCCCGCGGCCGGGACGCGCTCGCCGAGGGGCTGGCGTGGGCCGCCGCCGCGGTGGCGCAGCCCGGCAGCCGCATGCCCCGCCCCCACGACATCAGGCGGGACACCGTGCGGTTCCCGCCGCCCGATCCAGACCTGCCGCTGCGGTCCGGGGGCTGACAGCGGCACACCCCCCACCCCGACCGGAGCCATCACCCGGTCACCCCGGAAGGAGAGACAGGATGGCCTCAGCGTACACACCGGAAGTACAGGGCACCGGAGTCAAGGCCTCGATCCAGCGCCTCGGCGGGCACCTCGCCGGGATGATCATGCCGAACATCGGCGCGTTCATCGCCTGGGGCCTCATCACCGCCTTGTTCATCCCGTCCGGATGGTGGCCGAACGAGACCCTCGCCGAGCTGGTCGGCCCGATCATCACCACGCTGCTGCCGATCCTCATCGGCTACACCGGCGGCCGCATGGTCCACGGCCAGCGCGGCGCGGTCGTCGGCGCGGTGGCGACGATGGGCGTGGTGGTCGGCAGCGACGTGCCGATGTTCCTCGGCGCGATGATCGTCGGCCCGCTCGCCGCGTTCGTCATCAAGCTCGTCGACCGGCTGGTCCAGGACCGGGTCAAGGCCGGCTTCGAGATGCTGGTGGACAACTTCACCGCCGGCATCGTCGGCGGCGCCATGGCGATCGCGGGCGTGCTCGCCATCGGCCCGGTGGTCCAGCAGGTGACGAACGCCGCCGGCTCGGCGGTCGGCTGGCTCGTCGACCACAGCCTGCTGCCGCTGGCGTCGTTCCTCATCGAGCCCGCCAAGGTGCTGTTCCTCAACAACGCGATCAACCACGGCGTGCTCGGCCCGCTCGGCGTCGCCGAGGCGGCGCGGGACGGCTCCTCGATCCTGTTCATGCTCGAGACCAACCCCGGCCCCGGCCTCGGCCTGCTGCTCGCCTACATGTTCTTCGGCCCGCGCCTGCTGCGCGCCAGCACCCCCGCCTCGGCGATCATCCACTTCTTCGGCGGCATCCACGAGATCTACTTCCCGTACGTGCTGATGAAGCCGCGCATGATCGCCGCGGTGATCGCGGGCGGCGTCACCGGCGTGGCCACCTTCATGGTCACCGGCGTCGGCCTCGTCGCCACCCCGGCCCCGGGCAGCATCTTCGCCTACCTGACCATGACCCCGCGCGGCGCCCACTTCGGCGTCCTCCTCGGCATCGTCCTCTCCGCGGGCGTGTCCTTCCTCGTCGGCGCGCTGCTGCTCGGCTTCGGGAAGGCGTCCGGGGACAGGCCGGAGGACGGCGGCGAGCCCGCCGCGCAGCCTGAGCCCGTCGCCGGAGGCGAGACCGCCGCCGGCCACACCACCGCGGACCGCGACGCCGCCCGCACGGACGTGCGCCGGTCGTGAAGGAGGCAGGAAGGACCATGGCGACCATCGACGGCAGCACCATCAAGAAGATCGTCGTCGCCTGCGACGCGGGCATGGGGAGCAGCGTGATGCTCGCCTCCACCGTGCGCAAGCAGCTCAAGAGCCACGGCGTCGAGGTGGTGCACACCCCGGTCAACAGCATCCCGGGCGACGCCGACGTGGTGCTCACCCACGCCGGGCTCGCCGACCGGGCCCGCTCGTCCGCCCCGGGCATCCCGGTCGTGCCGTTCCGGGTCTTCATCGGCGACCCGGCGGTGACCAAGGTCGTCGACGCCATCAAGAAGGGCGGAACCTTCGATGCCTGAGGCAGCGCCGCTGCCGCTCGACCCCCGCGCCATCCGGCTGGACGCGGCCGCGTCCAGCCGGGAGGACGCGATCACCCAGTGCGGCCGGATCCTGCTCGAGGTCGGCGCGGTCGAGCCGCCGTACATCGACAGCATGCTCGAGCGGGAGCGCTCGATCTCCACGTACGTCGGGGAGGGCGTGGCGATCCCGCACGGCACCGCCGAGGGCAAGGACGTGGTACGGCACGACGCGATCTGCGTGCTGCGCTTCCCCGGCGGCGTCGACTGGGACGGCGAGCGGGTGGACGTGTGCGTGGGCATCGCCGCCAAGGGCGACGGGCACGTGCGGCTGCTGTCCGAGCTCGCCCAGATCCTGCTCGATCCCGACCGGGCCCGCCGGCTGCGCGAGGCCACGGAGGCGGACGCCGTACTGCGTCTGCTCCAACCCGCCGAAGAGGAGGCCGATTCGTGAAGGTCGCCAGATTCCACGCCCCGGGGGACATCCGCCTGGAGGACTCCCCCGAGCCGGTGGCCGGCCCCGGAGAGGTGAAGATCCGGGTCCGCAACTGCTCCACCTGCGGCACCGACGCCAAGATCTACCGGTTCGGCCACCACCACATCCGCCCGCCCCGGGTGATGGGGCACGAGATCGCCGGGGAGGTCGTCGCCGTCGGCGACGGCGTGACCGGCTGGTCGGCGGGCGACCGGGTGCAGGTGATCGCGGCGATCCCGTGCGGCGCGTGCGAGGAGTGCCGCCGCGGCCACCTCACCGTGTGCCCGAACCAGGAGTCGATGGGCTACCACTACGACGGCGGCTTCGCCGAGTACATGGTCGTCCCGGCGAAGGTGCTCCGGGTGAACGGCCTCAACCGCATCCCCGACGGCGTCGGCTACGCCGAGGCGTCGGTCGCCGAGCCGCTCGCCTGCGTGCTCAACGGCCAGGAACTGGTCCGCGTCGGCGCGGGCGACGACGTCGTGGTCATCGGCTCCGGCCCGATCGGCTGCCTGCACGTACGGCTGGCGCGGGCGCGCGGCGCCGCCCGGGTCTTCCTCGCCGACATCAACGCCGACCGCCTGGCGATGGCCGCCGACCTGGTCCGCCCCGACGAGGCGATCCGCGCCGGCGACGGCGACCTGGTGGACACCGTGCTCAAGCTGACCGGCGGCCGCGGCCCCGACGTGGTGATCACCGCCGCGGCGTCGGGCGCCGCCCAGGAACAGGCGATCCAGATGGCGGCGCGGCAGGGCCGCATCAGCTTCTTCGGGGGCCTGCCCAAGGACGCGCCGATCATCCGCTGCGACTCGAACCTCGTCCACTACCGCGAGCTGACCATCGTGGGCGCGAACGGCTCCAGCCCGGCGCACAACGCCGAGGCGCTGCGCCTCATCGCCGAGGGCGCGGTCCCGGTCGCCGACCTCATCACCCACCGGCTCCCGCTCGACCGCGTGCTCGACGGCATCGGCATCGTCACCCGCGGCGAGGCCATCAAGGTCACCGTGGAACCGTGACCCCACCCAGGAGGAAGGAAGACGGCCATGCCCGAGAGAAAAGTGACGATCGCCGCGAAGACCGGCCTGCACGCCCGCCCCGCCAAGCTCTTCGTCCAGGCCGCGGCGAAGACGGGCGTACCCGTCCGCATCCGCGTCGGCGACGGCAAGCCGGTCCCCGCCAACAGCATGCTCGGCGTCCTGTCCCTCGGCGCCACCCACGGCACCGAGGTCACCCTCGAGGCCGACGGCCCCGGCGCCGACGACGCTCTCGACACCCTCGCCGCCCTGCTCGGCAGGGACCTCGACGCCGAGCCCACCGGTGCCTAGGGCTAACAGCCTGGATCGACGAGGTTCGGCGATATGTCCGTTTCCAAAGAAGTGCTCGGAAACAGCCTGTCCCCCGGATAAACTCGCAGGTCAGTAAGTGTGCTCCCCGCGCACGCGGGGATGATCCCGCGCCCGGCTCGCCGGCGAAGGAGAACAGGGCGTGCTCCCCGCGCACGCGGGGATGATCCGTCGTGGAGCTGGCCTGGGACTGGGTGCTCTTGTGCTCCCCGCGCACGCGGGGATGATCCCCCGCTTGCGATCTTTTGGGGGTACCCCCCACAAGTGCTCCCCGCGCACGCGGGGATGATCCCTGCTCCCGCTCGGTTCGGGCGGTCTCCATCAGGTGCTCCCCGCGCACGCGGGGATGATCCCTGGTAGGTCTCCTCGCCTTCGGCGCCGGGCGTGTGCTCCCCGCGCACGCGGGGATGATCCCGGCCTCCAGGGCGCGGGCTGATCCCGTCTCGTGTGCTCCCCGCGCACGCGGGGATGATCCGACCGAGAAAGGCGAGGACGCCCCGGTCAAAGCGTGCTCCCCGCGCACGCGGGGATGATCCGCAGCAGGTCACCGTGCTGCATGTCCACGGCGAGTGCTCCCCGCGCACGCGGGGATGATCCGTCCGCGGTCCCCTTGAATTCGGCGATCTTGAAGTGCTCCCCGCGCACGCGGGGATGATCCCTGGCCGCGTTTTTTGAACCAGTCGACGCCGTTGTGCTCCCCGCGCACGCGGGGATGATCCCAGGAGTAACTGAGCATGGCCGTGAAGAAGATCGTGCTCCCCGCGCACGCGGGGATGATCCCGGCTCACCGTCGAGCTGGTTCTCTTGCAGGCCGTGCTCCCCGCGCACGCGGGGATGATCCCGTGGTGGAGATCCACCAGGAGGCCGTCGAGCTGTGCTCCCCGCGCACGCGGGGATGATCCCCGGCGGCTGAAGGCGTCGAACCGGGCGCTCGTGTGCTCCCCGCGCACGCGGGGATGATCCCTCGCGGCAGGCCTCCTCTTGGACCTCCAGGCCGTGCTCCCCGCGCACGCGGGGATGATCCCTTCACCGACCAGTACCTGCTCGCCCGCCCCGAGTGCTCCCCGCGCACGCGGGGATGATCCCGGGATCTCCGGAAACTGGCAGGCCGGGTTCGGGTGCTCCCCGCGCACGCGGGGATGATCCCGACATCGACGGGTGGGAGCGGGAGATTCGCCGGTGCTCCCCGCGCACGCGGGGATGATCCCATCAGCGCCGCAGCGCTGGTGCGCTCCATCGGGTGCTCCCCGCGCACGCGGGGATGATCCCCTTCCTGCATATATGGAAGGTGTCCGGTACTAGTGCTCCCCGCGCACGCGGGGATGATCCCCGGCATCTCCGGCTCCGCGGCCGCGAGTTTGTGTGCTCCCCGCGCACGCGAGGATGATCCCTTGTAAGGGATGTTCACACGCTTGTAGTGTCGTGCTCCCTGCGCACGCGGGGATGATCCCGCCTACGCGCTGGCGCTCCGCGCGTTCGAGGCGTGCTCCCCGCGCACGCGGGGATGATCCCCCCTGTCGCCAATATCGAGCGACCGCGCACACGGGATAATTCGCATGACCCCTGATCGGAAAAATGCTCACTCCGGGCACAGGTCGTGTTTCATAAAACCGACTGCCACCCGTTGATCACGGTGATGACTTAGGACAACCTCGTGCGGCATGCTAGTCATAACGCGTGACCATTCCCTGGTTGCGTTTGAGCTGACGCCCACTCCACGGCATGCCGCAGCCCGTAGGACAGCGGGTCGCAGGCGGGAGTCCGTCCTCCCTGGGCCCTCTTGGCCTTCCGGTGGGCGCCCTAGTTCGCCTTGCTGGGAGTGCACGCCCTTGAGACTGCACCTGCGCAGGCACGCGCGATTGGTCGTGTTGGGGTAGACCCGGCCACCATCACCAGATCCGGGCCTGTCCGGAAACGGCCCCACCCAGGTGTGTCGCTTTGATGCCGCCAGGACCCTGGCGGTTATGGACTGTCACTCGCGCCCGCCGACCATCACCATCGCCAGCACTACCGGTGGCGGCTCTTCTTGCAGGCAGCGGTCTCGGCATGGACTAGCTGGATGCATCGCGCTGCAGCAGGACGAGGGACCATCCCCGCGTGCGCGGGGAGCACTGATTTTCTTCGCTCTGTCCCTCGGCTCGCAGGGGACCATCCCCGCGTGCGCGGGGAGCACGAAATCCCATCCCACGCCGGTTTGATGACCTGGGGACCATCCCCGCGTGCGCGGGGAGCACCCGACGGCCACGTGATCGCTGCTGAACCCGCGGGGACCATCCCCGCGTGCGCGGGGAGCACATCGAGCTGAAGAAGTCGGCCGGCGGCGGCCGGGGACCATCCCCGCGTGCGCGGGAAGCACTCGGTCTGGCCCTGGATCGCGGCGCGCTGGATGGGACCATCCCCGCGTGCGCGGGGAGCACGCCCACTGGTCGTAGACCTTCAGGTCCTTGACGGGACCATCCCCGCGTGCGCGGGGAGCACTTCCGGTCGATGAGGTGCTGGTGGTGCGCCTCGGGACCATCCCCGCGTGCGCGGGGAGCACGTGAGTCATGAGCACCCGCACCATCCCGACCCGGGACCATCCCCGCGTGCGCGGGGAGCACACGCACTAAAAAAGGGGGGGTGTCCGGTGGAGAGGGACCATCCCCGCGTGCGAGGGGAGCACAGCGTGGCGCGAAGCCGTGTCCGTTTTGCCCGGGGACCATCCCCGCGTGCGCGGGGAGCACAGGACGCGCTCAAGATCTCCAGCCCCTCGCAGGGGACCATCCCCGCGTGCGCGGGGAGCACTCCCGCATGAGCTCCCGCATGGGGCTGGGCAAGGGACCATCCCCGCGTGCGCGGGGAGCACTCCCGCATGAGCTCCCGCATGGGGCTGGGCAAGGGACCATCCCCGCGTGCGCGGGGAGCACTGAGCGAGGGCATCCTGCTCATGGAGCCCGAGGGGACCATCCCCGCGTGCGAGGGGAGCACCGGGCCGCGGCCGCCCGGGTTAAGGGCTCCTGGGGACCATCCCCGCGTGCGAGGGGAGCACTGAGTCGCCACGTGAACGCGGTCCGGGCTTTGGGGACCATCCCCGCGTGCGAGGGGAGCACGGCTCGGTCCGCTCGCCCTCGCGGCAGATCCAGGGACCATCCCCGCGTGCGAGGGGAGCACCTGCTCGAGACCGCGCCCGGCACGACCCGCCCGGGACCATCCCCGCGTGCGAGGGGAGCACTACGCGCGCCGGTACGAGCGGATGCGCGCCGCGGGACCATCCCCGCGTGCGAGGGGAGCACACTCGCTGACCTGCACGTTTATTCGTGGCGGCGGCAGTTCTCGAGCAGTTGTCGAGATTTGGACATACCGGACATCGTCTTCGTGGCAGGTCAACTCGCCGTCCAACCCGAGGCCGGTTGAGGAGTAAGCGTGAAGAGGTCGGCTTGATGCCGACATCGTAGCGAGGCAAGCTTGGCGACCCAGAAAGACAGAGAACAACCCATAAGTCCGATTATTGGAAAATGTGAAGCCTGCACTCGTTTATCGCGAGAGCGATCCATGATCTCAATTTCATAAAAGTTTGGTGACTTTAGATGTTCGGTTGCGGCCAATCATATTGGGTTTCGTGGCGTGGAGGGCGGATCAGGGCAAGGGCTGTCCAACGGCTTATCGAGGGCGGCGCGGGCGGTCTGGGCCAAACATGATCGTGATAGTGAGGGCTGGCTGCCACTGTGGCGGCACATGGCGGATAGCGGTGCCGTAGCCGGGCTGCTGTGGGACGGGTGGCTTCCGGCACAGGTGCGCCGGTTGGTGGAGCAGGCGCTGCCCGCGGGGGCCGAGGACGCGCGTCGCCTGGCGGTATGGGCGGCGATGACGCACGACATCGGGAAGGCGACGCCGGCCTTCGCCTGCCAGGTCGACTCGCTGGCCGAGACCATGCGGGCGGCGGGGTTGGGCATGCCGTTCTACAAGGAGTTTCCCGATCGTCGGCTGGCCCCGCACGGGCTTGCCGGGATGCTCCTGCTGCGAGAGTGGCTGATAGAACGGCACGGCTGGGCGAAGCCCGCCGCTTTGCAACTCGCCATCGTCGCCGGCGGACATCACGGCGTGCCCCCTACGCACCTGGATATCCAGCAGGTGACCAGGCGTCCCGAGCTGCTTCGCAGTCCCGAATGCGCTCAGTCATGGCGGGACGTGCAGTGGGAATTGCTTGACTGGTGCGCGGAAGAGTGCGGCGTTCAAAAACGACTTCCGCACTGGCGGTCCGTCAAGCTTCCGCAGCAGGCGCAGGTTCTGCTGACCGGGCTGGTGATTGTGGCGGATTGGATCGCCAGCAATTCAGACTTATTTCCATATTTTCCGGACGCACAGAAGGTCGGTGAGCATGAGCGCGTGTCCGCTGCGTGGCGCGCGCTGGATCTGCCCAAGCCGTGGCGGGCCATCCCTCCATCCATCGAGGACATCTTCTCTGCACGCTTTTCCCTGCCTTCCGGAGCGCAGCCCCGGCCGGTGCAACGGCGCGCGGTGGAGATCGCCCAGGCGATGAGCCGACCAGGGCTGCTGCTCATCGAAGCACCGATGGGAGAGGGGAAGACCGAGGCGGCCTTGGCGGTGACGGAGGTTTTCGCGGCCCGATCAGAAGCCGGTGGATGCTATGTGGCGCTGCCCACCATGGCCACGGGGAACGCGATGTTCCCTCGCCTGCTGAGCTGGCTGGGCAGGATGTTCGAAGGCCGGGAAGGGCGGCAGGCGGTCCATCTGGCGCACTCCAAGGCGGCCCTCAACGAGCAGTACGTCGAGCTGGTACGGGCTGGTCGACGCGCCGTGCGAGGCGTCGAGATCGACGGCGCCCCATCGGAGTGGCGGCCCCGCGCGGACCGGCGGGCGGCGTCAACCGAGCTGATCGCCCACCAGTGGCTGCGGGGCCGGAAGAAGGCGATGCTCGCCGAGTTCGGGGTGGGGACGATCGACCAGCTTCTCTTCATGGGACTGAAGAGCCGCCACCTGGCGCTCCGTCACCTGGCGCTGGCGGGCAAGGTCGTCGTCATCGACGAGGCGCACGCCTACGACACCTATATGAACGCGTACCTCGATCGGGTGCTGTCCTGGCTTGGCGCCTATGGGGTGCCCGTCGTGGTGCTGTCGGCGACGCTGCCCGCACGTCGCCGACGGGAGCTCGCGGAAGCCTACAGCGGCGCGACCACGCTTGCCGAGATCGAGAGCGCCTCCGGGTACCCGCTGATCACGGCCGTCGAGCGCGATCGGCCACCGGTGATCGAAGCCGTTCCAGGATCCGGGCGGGACATCGACGTCCATCTGGAACGGCTCGACGACGATCTGCCCACGCTGACGGAGCGGCTGAGGCGGGAACTCGCCGACGGCGGATGCGCCCTGGTGATCCGCAACACGGTGGATCGGGTGCTGGAGACCGCCGACCATCTCCGCGGCTCCTTCGAGAACGTGCTCGTGGCACATTCACGTTTCCTCGACCTCGACCGGCTGAACAAGGACGCCACGCTGCTCAGGCTCTTCGGCCCTCCGGGCACGGCCAAGCAACGGCCGACGGCCCCATACATCGTCGTGGCGAGCCAGGTCGCCGAGCAGTCCCTGGATATCGATTTCGATCTTCTGGTGTCCGACCTCTGCCCGATCGACCTGCTGCTCCAACGGATGGGCCGTCTTCACCGCCATCAGCGCGGCGAGGGGCAGAGCGAGCGCCCGGAGCGGCTGCGCACCGCACGCTGCCTGGTGACCGGAGCCGACTGGGCGGCGTCGCCGGTCGAGCCGGTGGCCGGCTCGCGGCGGGTCTATGGCCTGTACCCGCTGCTGCGCGCGGCCGCCGTGCTCGAGCCGTACCTGTCGGGGACCGCACCCACCGGCAACGTGGTACGGCTGCCGCACGACATCAGCCCACTGGTGCAGCGCGCCTACGGGCCCGAGCCGGTCGGCCCGGAGCAGTGGCAGGATGCGCTGGCCCGCGCCCGAGAGGCGCACGAGCTGCAGCGGAGCAAGCAGCACCAGAAGGCACAGGACTTCCAGATCAACCCGGTCGGCAAGCCCGGTAGTGCCCTGATCGGCTGGCTGGACGCCGGTGTCGGCGACGCGGACGACACGCGGAAGGGCCGCGCCCAGGTCCGTGACACCCCAGAGTCATTGGAGGTGCTGGTCGTGCAGCGGCGCGCCGACGGGGCCCTCATCACCGTGCCGTGGCTGTCGGATGGGCGTGGCGGGCTGGAGCTCCCCACCGAGTCGGTTCCCGAGCCACGGCTCGCCCGCATCGTCGCCGCCTGCGGCCTGCGTCTGCCGTACCAGTTCTCCGATCCGGAGACGCTGGACCGGGCGATCCAGGAACTGGAGACCCAGTGCATTCCGGCCTGGCAGAGCGAGGACAGTCACTGGCTCGCCGGGGAGCTGATCCTCGTCCTCGACGAAAACTGTCGTACCCGCCTGGCAGGCTACGACCTGCATTACTCCGAAGCCGATGGTCTGAGGGTCGCCCATGCCGAGTGAAGCGTCATTTGACCTGACCAGCTGCCCCTGGCTTCCGGTGCGCCTGCTCGACGGCGGGGAAGCCGAGATGTCTCTCCGCGAGGTCTTCGAGCACGCCGGGAGTGTACGGCGGCTGGTCGGTGACGTTCCCACCCAGGAGTTCGCCTTGATACGCCTGCTCCTGGCCATCGTTCACGACGCGCTTCAGGGGCCGGGCGACATCGCTGACTGGAACGATCTACGAAGCGCAGGGCTCCCGGTCAAGAAGATCATCGCTTATCTCGACGAGTACCGGCATCGGTTCGACCTGCTGCACCCGACCGAGCCGTTCCTTCAGTGCCCGAGCTTGGAGGTAACCGGTGGCCCCCGCCCGCTGGACTGCCTGGTCGCCGATGTGCCCAACGGCCACCCGTTCTTCACCATGCGCGCCCGAGGCGTGACGCGGCTGAGCTTCGCCGAAGCCGCCCGCTGGCTGGTGCACGCCCACGCCTTCGACACCTCCGGTATCAAATCGGGGGCCAAGGGCGACCCCCGGACCAAGGGAGGAAAGGTCTACCCTTTGGGCGTCGCATGGGCGGGCAATCTCGGCGGTGTCTGCATCGACGGCGACACCTTGCAGGAGACACTGCTGCTCAACCTCATCGCCTTCGATACCCACTATCTGCGGCAGGACCCGGACCGTGACCTTCCGGCCTGGCGTCACCCGGTATCCGGGCCGCGTGAG
This sequence comes from Thermopolyspora flexuosa, assembly GCF_006716785.1. Classification (NCBI taxonomy): domain Bacteria; kingdom Bacillati; phylum Actinomycetota; class Actinomycetes; order Streptosporangiales; family Streptosporangiaceae; genus Thermopolyspora; species Thermopolyspora flexuosa. The sequence goes on from NZ_VFPQ01000001.1 coordinate 2,886,602, forward strand.
CTGGATCCGATCGAGCTGAGCAGGCGTCCGGCGGGTCTGCGCGACCTGTACACCTGGCAGTCCCGGAGAGTGCGGCTCGTCCACGACGGAGACGGCGTCACCGGAGTGATCCTCGCCTACGGTGATCCGCTTTCCCCGCGGAACATGCACCAACGGGAGCCCATGACCGGCTGGCGGCGCAGCCCGAACCAGGAGAAGAAGCTCGGGCTCGCCCAGGTCTATCTGCCGCAGGAGCACGACCCGAGCCGGAGCGCCTGGCGCGGTCTGGGAGCGCTGATCGCCGGCAACGCGCCGGGGACGGAGCAGCGTGGTGAGGCCGCTTCCAGCATCAGGCCGCGCATTCTCGAGTGGGCGGCCAGGCTGAGCGAAGAGGGGGACCTTCCCCCGGACTTCCTGATCCGGGCGCGGCTGATCGGTGTGGTCTATGGCACCCAGCAGTCGGTGATCGACGAGATCATCGATGACGCTGTGACGATGCCGGTCGTGTTGCTGCACCGTGACCACCGCGACCTGGGGCAGGCGGCGATCGACGCGGTCGCGGACGCTGAGGCCGCGGTGAGCGCGCTGGGCGATTTCGCCGCCGATCTGGCCCGCGCGGCCGGCGCCGAGCACGAGCCCGCCAGGGCGTCGGCGCGTCATGCCGGGTTCGCCGCCCTCGACGGCCCGTTCCGCCACTGGCTTGCCGGGCTGCGTCCAGACCACGCGCCCCGGGAGGTACGGGCCGCCTGGCAGCGGGAGGCCCGCGGGATCATCCTCCGCCTGGGTGACGAGGTGCTGCGATCGGCCGGCGATGCCGCTTGGGAGGGGCGGGTCATCCGCGAAGCATCCGGCGACCGCTGGTTGAACGCATCGTCCGCCGAGGCGCTGTTCCGGGCGCGGCTGGCCAAGGCGTTGCCGCTGGCCGGGGCGGGCTCGGCCGACGACTAGAGAGGAAGGCGAGCATGACGTCACCAAGCCCCACCGCTCAGCGCCGCGTCGACGAACTGGTCGCGCATGTCGTCGGCGAGTATGTGTCCGAGCTCCAGCGGGGCTACCTGGACGATCACAGCGTGGCTGGCGGTCGCGGCCCTGGCACAGCTGCGGCGCGGCGCGGGGAAACTGATCCAGGACGTGCCGGATCTGTGGGGTGTGTGCGGCATCGAGCGCCTGTATGCCGACGAGGACGGTCTGCACCACAACCAGCCCGAGCACGTCCAGCTGAAGGCGGAGAACGCCATGTTCTTGGCGGTGACCCTGTATGCGCTGCATCAGCAGTCGCACAGCAAGGACAGGATGCATCGCCCCGGGGTCGGGCTGGGCACCGCGGTACGCCGTCTGATGCCTGAACACACGATCGATGAGCCGATCCGCCGACGGTTTGTCCGGCTGGGGACGGCCACCGATCTCGAGGCTCTCGCCTACCGGTTGCGCGAGATCGTCTCCCTGCTGCGCCGCGAGGCCATCCCCCTCGACTACGCCCTGCTGGCCTCCCAGCTCTACCAGGCCCAGTTCCCGGACGGGCTGCGTCAGGTCCGCCGGCAGTGGGGCCGCAGCTTCCACACGTACCGAACCGAGTCCTCCTCCAACGGGGAGGTCGAGACCGTGAAGGATGATCGATGAGCCGGACCATCCTGGAAATCCACGCATTGCAGACCGTGCCGCCGAGCTGCCTCAACCGCGACGACACCGGAACCCCCAAGAGCGCGGTCTACGGCGGGGTACGGCGGGCACGGGTGTCCAGCCAGGCGTGGAAGCGGGCGATCAGGCGAGCGTTCCATGACCGGCTCGACCCCTCCGAGCTCGGTGTCCGCACCCGTCAGGTGGCCAAGGCGCTCGCCGAGCGCATCACTGCGCTCGATGGATCGATCGGCGAGCAAGAGGCCTGGTCGCTGGCCGCCGAGACCGTCCAGATCGCCACCGGAACGAAGATCGAGCCCCCGAAGCGCAAGGCGGACAAGGAGGACGCCGAGCCGGTGGCGCCAGAATCGAAGTACCTGCTGTTTCTCAGCGCTCACCAGCTTCAGGGCTTGGCCGAGCTCGCGGTAAAAGCCCGCGGGGCGGGATCCGTCAAGGACTTCTTCAAGGACAAGGGCAACAGGGACCTTGCCCGGCGGATCGCCAACACCCGTCACTCGATCGACATCGCCCTGTTCGGGCGGATGGTCGCCGATGCGACCGACATCAACGTCGACGCGGCCGCGCAGGTCGCGCACGCCATCAGCGTGCACCGGGTGGACATCGAATCCGACTACTACACGGCCGTCGACGACTTCAAAGGCCAGGAGGACGACCGGGGCGCGGGAATGATCGGCACGGTCGAGTTCAACTCGGCGACCCTCTACCGCTTCGCCGCGCTCGACATCGACCTGCTTGGCAGCAACCTCGGCAAAGGCCTGCGCGAGGACGAGCCGGTGAGCGAGCCCGTGCGTCGTGCCACGGAGGCCTTCGTCGAGTGCTTCCTCACCTCTCTGCCCACCGGGAAGATCAACACCTTCGCCAACCACACCCTGCCGGAGGCTGCGATCATCAAGCTGCGCTCCTCACGGCCGATCAGCTTCGTGGGCGCCTTTGAGGAGCCGTGCCGAACCGAGCCGGAGATCGGCGGCTACATGCGGCAGGCATGCCAGCGCCTGGCGGCCTACATCCCGGAGATCGAGCGGGCCTACGGCGTCGGCGAGGACGATCCTTGCTGGGTGCTGCAGGTGGGCCACGCGACCGAGGCGTTGGCCGGCCTCGGCGTCCGGCTTCCGCTCCCCGAGCTGGTGCCGGCGGTCGGGGCGGAGGTGGCGCGACGGCAGGGCGGCGCATGAGTGTCCTGTTGATGCAGCTCGCAGGACCGCTGCAGTCCTGGGGCTCCTCCTCACGATTTGCTCGGCGGTCCACGGAACCGGCACCGACGAAAAGCGGTGTGATCGGGCTGCTGGCCGCCGCTCAGGGGCGTCGGCGAGGCGCCGATCTCACCGATCTCGCCCGGCTTCGCTTCGGTGTCCGGATCGACCAGCCGGGTGTCTCGGTGCGGGACTTCCAGACCGCGCATCACTTCGTCACGGACGCGGCGATGCCGGTGTCCGAGCGCTACTACCTCGCCGACGCGGTCTTCGTGGCCGCGGTCGAAGGCGAGCAGCGGCTCATCCACGACCTGCACCGGGCCTTGCGCACCCCGGCGTTCCTGCCCTATCTGGGCCGACGCTCCTGCCCGCCCGCTCGCCCGATCGACCTGGGAGTACGCGACGACCTCACCCTGGTCGAGGCGCTGGAGCGGGAGGAATGGCACGCGGCCCCATGGCACCAGCGGCGACACCGCGACAGGTACGTCACGCTTGAGGCGTTGGTCGAGGCGACCCCCGAGGACGGGCCCGCCGATACCCTGCGCGACCAGCCAGTGAGTTTCGACCCGCTGCACCGCCGCTATGCCCTGCGTGGAGTGCTGCGGCTGTCCTTCCAGATCCCCAATCCCGCCGCGCGCTCCGCCGCAGTGCCGAGCCATGATCCGACAGCCGTGCTGAGAGGCACCTGATGTACCTCACCCGCTTTCGCATCAACATCGCCCGCATCGGTGCGCGGCGACTGCTCTCCTCCCCGCAGATGATGCATGCGGCGGTGCTGTCGTCCTTCGCCGAAGCCCCGAAACCGGACGCGGACGGCCCGCGCATCCTGTGGCGGGTCGACCGCGACGGCGCGGCCGCCACATACCTCTACATCGTCAGCCCGGCCAGGCCCGACCTGACCCACCTGGTGGAACAGGCCGGCTGGCCGGAGACAGGCCGATGGGAGACATTCGAATACGGCCCGTTCCTCAACCGGCTCACCAAGGGCGAACAGTGGGCCTTCCGCCTCACGGCCAACCCCGTGCACACGGCCCGCCGCAAGAATGACGAACCGACGAAGATCACCGCCCACGTAGGCCTGCGCCATCAAATCGACTGGCTCCTCAAACGCCAGGAACACGCAGGCTTCCGCATCGTGGAGAAGGCACCGGAGCGCCGGCTGATCCCCGAGCTGGACCGGTACGAGCTGCTCGTGCACAACCGGCGCAACCTCGTATTCAGGAAGGGCGGCCAGAAAGATCCGGTCACCGTGGTCGCAGTCACCTACGACGGCCGCTTGGAAGTCACCGATCCGGACGCATTGCGCCGTACCCTCACCCATGGCCTGGGCAGGGCGAAAGCCTACGGCTGCGGCCTGATGACCTTGGGGAAGGCCTAGCCGTGGCGACGGCGGGCCGGCGGGGCGCTTCTTCGCCCCGGGAACTCACTCGAATGGGAGATCGCATCTCATTCGTCTACCTCGAGCGCTGCATCGTGCACCGCGAGGACAACGCGATCACCGCCGAGGACGCCGACGGCATCATCCATATTCCCGCGGCCACCATCGGGACACTGCTGCTCGGACCGGGAACCCGTGTCACTCACCAGGCCATGGCGGTGTTGGCGGACTGTGGAGCGGGAGTCGTCTGGGTGGGCGAACGCGGCGTGCGTTTCTATTCCGGGGGCAGATCGCTCAACCGCTCATCCGCATTGGTCGAGGCCCAGGCCGCAAAGTGGGCCAATCGCCGCACCAGGCTGGAAGTAGCACGCGAGATGTACCGCATGCGCTTCCCCGACGAGAATCCTGACGGCCTGACCCGGCACGAGCTTCTCGGACGGGAAGGGCGAAGGGTCAAGGAGTGCTATCGGGCACATGCCGCGCGGGTCGGCGTGCCGTGGAACGGGCGGATCTACACCCCTGGTTCCTTCGACTCGGGCGACCCTGTGAACCAGGCCATCACCGCAGCGGCCCAGTGCATGTACGGCATCGCCCAGACGACGATCCATGCACTGGGCTGTGCACCCGGTCTCGGCTTTATCCACTCCGGTCACGAGCTTGCCTTCGTCCTGGATATCGCTGACCTCTACAAGACCGAGATAGCCATCCCCATCGCGTTCGGCGTCGCTGCCGAAAGCCCGGAAGACGTGGGGCCTCGCACCCGCCGCGCCATACGCGACCACGTCAACGAAATCAACTTGCTGCGCCGATGCGTAAACGACATCAAACATCTCCTTCTGCCCGACGCGGAAGGAGGCGACCCCACCGGAGACGACTACGATCGCGTCACCCTGCAGAGTGACCACGGCGAAGTCGCGTCCGGCCGAAACTACGCAGGCCACGACTTCTACGAGGTGGAATGGTGACGATCGTCGTCCTTACCAACTGCCCCGTCGGTCTCCGCGGCTTCCTGACGCGATGGCTCATGGAGATTTCACCAGGTGTCTTTATCGGCAACCCGTCAGCGCGCGTCCGAGAGGCCGTGTGGACCGAGGTGCAGGCCTACGCGAACACAGGCCGGGCCCTCCTCGCCTACACCACCGATAACGAACAGGGCTTCACCTTTGAGACTCATGACCACAAATGGCATCCAGTGGATCACGAGGGCCTCACCCTGATCCGTCGCCCCAAGGAAGGAGCCGGCGTTGCCGCTGTTCCACCTCCGTCCGGATGGAGCAAGGCGGCAAAACGCCGCCGTTATGGCAGACGTTAAGCAGTTCGCCTCTTACCCCACCGATGGCCGCACTACCTCCGGCGACTGGCACCCAGGCCGATGAGGTCGGCGATATGTCCGTTTCTGCAAAAGTGCTCGGAAACCGCCTCGTCTCCGCCTAAACTCGCAGGTCAGGAAGTGTGCTCCCCGCGCACGCGGGGATGATCCCTCCCCGCCGGCGGCGAACTCGGTGACCGCGCGGTGCTCCCCGCGCACGCGGGGATGATCCCTGGTCGATCTGCACGCCGTACCACTCGAAACTGTGCTCCCCGCGCACGCGGGGATGATCCGGCCGCCAAGGACGTCGTCAATAATGCGATCCGGTGCTCCCCGCGCACGCGGGGATGATCCCGCCACTGCTGGAGCGAGCCGTACGACGAGCAGGTGCTCCCCGCGCACGCGGGGATGATCCCATCTGGCGCGCCCTCTTCGACGCCGCCAAAAAGTGCTCCCCGCGCACGCGGGGATGATCCGACCACCCTCGTCGGCAACCTGGTGCGGTCCTTGTGCTCCCCGCGCACGCGGGGATGATCCGAATACGTCGGTGCCGCGGTAATCGCGAAAGCCGTGCTCCCCGCGCACGCGGGGATGATCCCGCATCACCCCACTTGGCGCGGCACACGCACGGCGTGCTCCCCGCGCACGCGGGGATGATCCCATCAGCGCAGGTAGTAGCCATCAGCGCAGGTAGTGCTCCCCGCGCACGCGGGGATGATCCCTACTGGATGCGCAGGCTCGCGGGCGCGGTGTGGTGCTCCCCGCGCACGCGGGGATGATCCCTCCGGGGTGCTGCTCCCCGAGCATGGGCGGGGGTGCTCCCCGCGCACGCGGGGATGATCCCCACTCGACCGGCCGGGTGAACGGCGGCCCGGCGTGCTCCCCGCGCACGCGGGGATGATCCCAGCCCTTGGACCTGGCCGACGAGCCAGTTCCAGTGCTCCCCGCGCACGCGGGGATGATCCCGAGGGCGACCACGGCGGCGTGCAGGGCGGGCTGTGCTCCCCGCGCACGCGGGGATGATCCCCTCAAGTTCGGTTTTCAACGAACCGAAACGGGGTGCTCCCCGCGCACGCGGGGATGATCCCTGGCAAGGCGGCCCCGACCCAGCCGACCAAAGGTGCTCCCCGCGCACGCGGGGATGATCCCGCCCTCTACCGCCTCGCCGTGCAGCAAGAGCCGTGCTCCCCGCGCACGCGGGGATGATCCCTGGGCCGCGGCCGGGACGAGGGTGAGGTCGAGGTGCTCCCCGCGCACGCGGGGATGATCCCGCCTTCGGGCCACCTACAGGAAGCGCGCCGGAGTGCTCCCCGCGCACGCGGGGATGATCCCCGCTGGCGGTGGCTCGCCGACAAGGCCACCCGGTGCTCCCCGCGCACGCGGGGATGATCCCGACTAGGCCCGGGATGGTGCGTAGGCCGCCCCGTGCTCCCCGCGCACGCGGGGATGATCCCCCATCGGCGAACGTCGCCGCCAACCTCTGCGCGTGCTCCCCGCGCACGCGGGGATGATCCCGCCACGGCGGGGTCATACCCCACGCGGACGTCGTGCTCCCCGCGCACGCGGGGATGATCCCGACATCGCGCTCGACCTGGGTGACACCACTCCGTGCTCCCCGCGCACGCGGGGATGATCCCGTCGATCTGCTCTCCCGGATCCAGCGCACGGAGTGCTCCCCGCGCACGCGGGGATGATCCCCAGAACCTCGGCCTGGACAACTTCGGTGGCGAGTGCTCCCCGCGCACGCGGGGATGATCCCATGGAGGGCCACGTCCGCTGAGGTGGTGTAAAAGCAGCCACCGCGTGATCCGTTTCCCGCAGGTTAAGCGGTAAGCGACTCAGGAAGCCGCTCTTGGTCCGGTGTGCCGCCGGCAATCACCTGAAGCCGGATCTTGGCCAAGATGTCCAAGCCCATGGAGCGGCGGGATTCGGTCCACTCGCCGGTCTGCTCGGCCAAAACCGCGCCGACCAGCCGGATGATCGCAGCCCGGTCCGGGAAGATCCCCACCACATCCGTGCGGCGGCGGATCTCTTTGTTCAGCCGTTCCCGGGGATTGTCCGACCAGATCTGCCTCCAGATCTCCCGGGGGAAGGCGGCGAAGGCCAGAAGGTCGTCACGGCCCGCATCCAGGTGGTCGGCGGCGGCAGGATACTTGGCTGCAAGGGCGTCGACGACCCAGGCGTGCTGGGTGCGCATCTGCCCGGCCGATGGCTGGTCGAAGATCGTGCGGACCAGCGTGGCGACCCAGGGCTGGGCGGACTTGGGCACCGTGGTGAGCAGGTTGCGCAGACAGTGGGTACCGCAGCGCTGCCAGGCGGCGCCGGGCAACGTGGCGCCGATCGCCTCGACCAGCCCGGTGCGGGCGTCGGAGACCACCAGCCGCACGCCTGACAGGCCGCGGGCGACCAGGCCGCGCAGGAACGCAGCCATCCGGTGCCGTCCTCGCCTGAGGTGACCTCAACCCGCTGCCCGTTGGCGTTGACCGCTGTGGCGATCAGGACGTGCACGTTGATGGTCCGCCCGCCTTCGCGGACCTTCTGGGTGAGGGCGTCCAGCCACACAAACGTGCAGGGGCCGGTGTCCAAGGGGCGGATGCGGAAGGCCTCCACCTGCTCGTCCAGCGTCTTGGCCATGGCCGAGACCTGGCTTTTGGAGATGCCGGAGATGCCGAGCTGCTCGACGAGCTTGTCCATGCGTCTGGTGGACGCCCCCAGAAGGTAGCTGGTGGCGATGACGCTGATGAGGGCCTGCTCGGCACGGCGGCGCTGTAGCAGCCATTCGGGGAAATACGGCCCCCTTCGCAGCTTGGGGATGGCGAGCTCGATGGTGCCGGCGCGGGGTGTCCCATTCGCGTTTGCGGTAGCCGTTGCGGTGGTTGGCCCGCTGGGCGCTGCGCTCGCCGTAGGCGGCGTTGCAGAGGCTGTCCGCCTCGGCTGGCATCAACGCCTCGGCCATGGTCTTCACCATGGTTCGCGACAGATCGGGATCCTGGGCCTGGATCTGCTCTGCAAGCCAGGCGGCGGGGTCCAGGCTGTTGCCGGCGGCCATCGCTTGTCCTCCTTCGATCTTGACCGGGAATCACGAAGGATCTACGCGATGGCCGCTTCGTGTGTCCGGCGGCGTTCCTGTCACCTGGTCAAACTCTTACACCACTTCCGTGGACGCAGCTGGGGATCATCCCCGCGTGCGCGGGGAGCACGGGCCGTTCGAACAGGCGCATGGCGCGGGCGAGGGATCATCCCCGCGTGCGCGGGGAGCACCCGTTCAGCTCGGCGTAGACGGTGTCGTGCTTGGGATCATCCCCGCGTGCGCGAGGAGCACATCGTGCCGAACGGCCCGGCCCGCAGCACCGTGGGATCATCCCCGCGTGCGCGGGGAGCACGTGACACTGTATGAAATCGCCGTAGGCAAACCGGGATCATCCCCGCGTGCGCGGGGAGCACCCGCCCCAATAGATCACCACCGCCCTCCAGGGGGGATCATCCCCGCGTGCGCGGGGAGCACGGCGACCTGTACGGAAGGGCTGTCGGTGCCGCGGGATCATCCCCGCGTGCGCGGGGAGCACTTCGGGGAGACCGCGAGCAAGGAGGGATGGTCGGGATCATCCCCGCGTGCGCGGGGAGCACACCTGGGCGGCGGCTTGGAGTTTGCGGACGGTGGGATCATCCCCGCGTGCGCGGGGAGCACACCGAGGCGACGATCGTCTGCGGACGCTCCGAGGGATCATCCCCGCGTGCGCGGGGAGCACAAGGTCCGTAGCGAGCTGCTGCTTGACGAGCGGGGATCATCCCCGCGTGCGCGGGGAGCACTCCCACCTGGGCTGCGCCTCGACGTCCCCCGGGGGATCATCCCCGCGTGCGCGGGGAGCACCCGACGAGGAGTACGCGGCGACCCTGGAGGCCGGATCATCCCCGCGTGCGCGGGGAGCACTACGCCGTGCTCGCGCTGGTCGGTTCGAGCGGGGGATCATCCCCGCGTGCGCGGGGAGCACAATCCGCGGAGGCGGCCTTCGGCGCGTGCGTCGGGATCATCCCCGCGTGCGCGGGGAGCACAGAGGCTTTGCTGAGCTTGACTAGCAAGAACAGGGATCATCCCCGCGTGCGCGGGGAGCACTTCGCTGCGGCGATCAGCGGCGATCTGGAGGCGGGATCATCCCCGCGTGCGCGGGGAGCACGGCGCCGTCGTGGCCCTGCTGAACGACGAGGAGGGATCATCCCCGCGTGCGCGGGGAGCACCGCCGGGGACGTCGGCGGCGGAGGGGTCGCGGGGGATCATCCCCGCGTGCGCGGGGAGCACGAGACCATGACCCGCCCGCCCACGAATGCGCTGGGATCATCCCCGCGTGCGCGGGGAGCACACGATCCACGATATGCGGCACACCTGCGCCTCGGGATCATCCCCGCGTGCGCGGGGAGCACTCGCGGTGGCACGCCTCAGTCGTCATGATGGTGGGATCATCCCCGCGTGCGCGGAGAGCACCGCAGGCGAGGCTTCATCGGGTCGTAGTCGGCGGGATCATCCCCGCGTGCGCGGGGAGCACGGCCCGGCGGGCGGCCACGGCGCGCTCCAGCCGGGATCATCCCCGCGTGCGCGGGGAGCACGGCCCGGCGGGCGGCCACGGCGCGCTCCAGCCGGGATCATCCCCGCGTGCGCGGGGAGCACGGTTCGAGCATCGGCGTCCCTGAGGCGGCGCGGGGATCATCCCCGCGTGCGCGGGGAGCACGGCTCCTGCGCCGTCGAGGCCGACCTGTCCGTGGGATCATCCCCGCGTGCGCGGGGAGCACGGTTCGAGCATCGGCGTCCCTGAGGCGGCGCGGGGATCATCCCCGCGTGCGCGGGGAGCACGGCTCCTGCGCCGTCGAGGCCGACCTGTCCGTGGGATCATCCCCGCGTGCGCGGGGAGCACGAGGCGACGGCCGCCGAAGTGCTGATCGGCGGGGGATCATCCCCGCGTGCGCGGGGAGCACGGCGACCGGTGCCGCCGGATCCCGCAGTCCGCGGGATCATCCCCGCGTGCGCGGGGAGCACTGGCGCCTCGATCGCCGCCCGGGGGCCGCACTGGGATCATCCCCGCGTGCGCGGGGAGCACAACCCAATCCATCACACCCGCACCCCAAACCAGGGATCATCCCCGCGTGCGCGGGGAGCACCCGACCAGGCCACCCGGGACGCCTTCACCGTGCGGATCATCCCCGCGTGCGCGGGGAGCACTGCCCGGCACCGAAGTTGGTCGTGCTCCCCATGGGATCATCCCCGCGTGCGCGGGGAGCACGTCCCGCAGCACAGCACGAGGTTGGACAGCCGGGGATCATCCCCGCGTGCGCGGGGAGCACCGCACCAGCGCCCGGATCAGGGCGTCCTGCTCCGGATCATCCCCGCGTGCGCGGGGAGCACTACTTGAGGCCGATCTCGCCGTACATCTGCCGCGGATCATCCCCGCGTGCGCGGGGAGCACGGGGTCGAGCCCATGACCAGGCTCGACCTCGCGGGATCATCCCCGCGTGCGCGGGGAGCACTGTCTACCTCACGTTTCGCTTGTGACTCCAACAGGATCATCCCCGCGTGCGCGGGGAGCACGGCATGCCTGGTGGGTCGCTGTACTTGCGTTCGGGATCATCCCCGCGTGCGCGGGGAGCACGCCTTGGCGATGTGGCGGGCGATCCGCTTGGCCGGATCATCCCCGCGTGCGCGGGGAGCACACTTCCTGACCTGCGAGTTTATCCGACGGACAAGCCGTTTCTGAGCACTTCTTCAGATACGGACATATCACCCATGGCCTCACTTCGCCTCGGAGTAGGTATGAAGAACGCGCCCGTTGCAGGACGGCCGATCACGGGATCCGGACACGAACCGGCCGATCCGGGCGCGCCCAGGGGAACGGGTGCGCCCGGTAGCTCGGGTCTCGGGCCTGGTCTCATGCAATCTCGACCGTTGGCGAGGGGGTGGCCCCGTCCTCGTTCGATGCCAGTTCAAACCAGAGGAGGCCGCCCGTCGGCTCTTCGGTGAAGCCCCAGCGTTGTGCCTGTGAGCGGATCAGGTCGATTCCCCGTCCGGACTCGGCGAGCGTGTCGCGTACGCATCCGCAGGCGAAGGGGAACGTTTCCGAGCCTTGGTCCGCGACTTGGATCGTCACCGTCCCGTCTTCGTCTGGCAGCACGGTCACCTCGACACGGCCGGAGCGGGTGTGCACCACCGCGTTGGTGAACACCTCCGACAGCAGCAGCACCGCATCGTCCAGCCGCGGATGCCCGTCGAGCACGAGGCGCAGCCAGCGTCGGGCCTCCCCGACCGTGGCGCGATCGGCCGAGAAGATCCGGGACTCCGGTCGCCACGTCCGGTCCGGCTCCGTCTCCGACGCCGGCCACCGTCCCCGGCGGCAGTGGTTCTCCGGTACGGCCCGCGCGTCATGACCCTCCGGCCCGCCGCCGGATGTGATCTTTTCGGTTTCGGTCATGCCGCACAGAAAATCGGCAAACACCTACATACGGCGGACGTAACCCCGGAATTTCAACGGGACCTTTATCACCGACAACTTCCGCCACTGCGTAATCGTCCGACTACAGTTGTTTCGGCGAACCAGAAGGGAGGACGAATGACCATTATCGGGCGAACACCATTCGACCAGGCCTGTCACGAACGCGGATGGGCGCGCCCAGCGGTCTTCCTCGCCGAGTTCGCCAAGACCGCGCGCCTCATCGGCGAATCGGTCACCATCACCGACCGGCAGTTCCGCCGCTGGCGCGCTCCCAACCCGCCCCGGCCGCATCCCCGTTCCTGGCGGGTATTGCACACCATGTTCGGCGTTCCGCCCACCGAGTTGGGTTTCCCGCCCTACCCGAATGGTGAAACACCCCAATATGGTCCCCTTGCAGCAAATGGCGGGGCGGAGGAAAGCGACGTGAAAAGACGGACATTTGTCACGGCCACCGTGGGTACGGCGGCCGCCGCCGCGATCCCCGGCGCGACCGTCGGCGCGATCGGCAGCGACCACATCCAGGACCTGCGCGCCAGGCTCACCGCCTTGGGCACCCTGGACGACGCCCACGGCGGCGCGGGCGTGCTCCCGCTGGCGATCCGGCATCTGGCCCACATCCGTCAGCTGATCGAGACCGGAACGTACCCGAACTCGATCGGCCAGCGCCTCCACCGGCTCGCCGGCGAGACGGCCGCCCTGTGCGGTTTCCTCGCCTTCGACGCGGGACGGCAGGAGCAGGCCCGGCGCTTCTACGGCGAGGCCCTCGCCACTGCGGCGTTGCTAAAGGACGACGATCTCACCGCCTATTCCCTCGCCCAGCTCGGCCTTCAGGCCACCTACGAGAAGCGCCCGCGCGCCGCGCACGACTTCTTGGAAGCCGCTCGGTACCGCGCGGAAGCACTGGACTCGCCCAGACTTCAGTCCCTGGTCGCGGTACGGCAGGCCCACGCCCTCGCCATGATGGGCGACCACGCGCTCGCGCAAGGTGAGCTGGCCCGCGGCATGCGCCTGTTCGAACGGGCCGGCCGAGGCCGACCTGCCCCCGCCTGGATGGACTTCTACGGCCCAGCTGAGATCAACCTCTACCAGGGCCACCTCTACAAGGCGACAGGCCGTCACGAAGCCGCCACCTCGTACTACAGGACCGCCGTCAATCAGCTCGGAGTCGGGTACGTGCGCAACCGGGTGAACTTCCGCCTCCGGCTTGCCCACACCCTCGCCCTGTCGGGCGAAGCGGAGGAAGCCGCCGCCGAGACCATGACCGTCATCGACGAACTCCCCGCGGTCTCATCGGCTCGCACGCACAAGCTCCTGACCGACCTCCACCGCTCGCTCGGCGCGATCGACTCCCCCACCACCCGCGACGCCGCCGAGGCTCTCGCCACCCGGTTGACCTGACGCCTTGCGCCATTCGCTTTCCTCACTGCGCCGGCCGCAGATTCCCGATTCTCCATCGGGTACAGCCACTTTGGCTTGCCGAGTCAGCCATACATGAAGTTTCATCCCGCACGGTCAGCTTCTGTCGGCTCATTCGGGAAGGCATCACATCCCGTCCACGTAATGGCCGCAATGGCCGGTCACCGTGGCTTCACAGCCAGCCCTCCTGGCGGGCGAGCAGGCGGGCGGTGTGCACGAGGGCGATGACCGGTGGGGCGGCGTGGCGGTTCCAGGAGATGGCCAGTTCGATCGGGGGCAGGTCGTCGGTGACGGGCAGGCAGACGATCTGGCCGGGGAGCTGCAGGCTCACCGACCGGGGCAGGAACATGAACCCGTCCTCGTACAGGTTGAGGTTGAGGTTGCGCAGGCCCGGCAGCGGGTTCTCCCAGATCTCGAAGGTCTCGCCGGTGCTGGTGAGCGCGGCGAGCACCCGGTCGTAGTAGAGGGGCGCGTAGCGGCGCGGGAAGAACCGCAGCGTCTGGCCGCGCAGGTCGCGCAGGGCCACGGACTTGCGCGTGGCCAGGGGGTGGCGGGGGCCGACGACCACGACGAAGTCCTCGCGGCGCAGGACCTCGGTGGCGAAGCCGGCCGGGATCGGCAGGTGCCTGCCGAGCAGTACGTCGAGTTCGCCGTCGGCCGCCGCGGCGACGAGGTCCATGTCCCACGCCTCCCGGGCGTCGACGCGGATTCCGGGATGGCGGTCGCGCATCGCGGCGAACAGCTTCGGCATCTCCTCGAACGCCGCGGTCACGGTGTAGCCGACGCGTACCAGGCCGCGTGACAGGCCCGCGGCCTCGCGGGTGCGTTCGACCATGCGCTCCGCCTCGGCCAGCACCTGGCGGGCCGATTCGACGAACACCTTTCCCGCCTCGGTGAGCCGGGTGGGGCGGCGGTGGAACAGCTGGACGCCCAGTTCGCGCTCCAAATCCCGAATTTGGCGGCTGAGCGGCGGCTGTGTCATGTGCAACCGCTCGGCGGCGGCCTCGAAACTGCCCGTCTCGGCTATCGCAATGACATAACGCATGAGCCGCAGATCAACCGACATACCCGCAAGGTATATCACCTCACCTAATCGGACTTGGACCTCGAAAAACACCGGCGGTCATGATGGTCGCGACGCTGAGGAAAGGACGCATGATGCAGGAATGGAACCCGACCAGGCGGGAGCTCTTTAAGGCCGGGGGCGTCGGCGCCGCCGCGGCCATGTTGCCGTCCACGGTCGCGACCGGGGCCGCCGCCTCCTCTCCCTCTCCGGACCCCTCCCCGGAGCGGGACGGCCTGATCACCAGGGCCATTCCGAAGACCGGGGAGCGGATCCCCGTGATCGGCCTTGGCACGTTCATGACGTTCGACACGGTGTCCGACCGGGGGCGTGAGCGCCTAAAGAGGGTGGCGCAGGAGCACTGGCGTGCCGGCGGGCGGGTGTTCGACGTGTCGCCGCTGTACGGACGGTCGGAGATCAATCTCGGTGACTTCATCTCCGAGATGGGGATCAGCGACCGCGCCTTCCTGGCCAACAAGGTCTGGTCGACCGGCGAGTACCTGTGGGACGACAGCCACGCCGAGTCGAACCTGCGCCGGTCGATGCGGCGGCTGTCGCGGCGGCGGCCGATCGACCTCATGCAGTGCCACAGCCTCACCAACGTGGACGTGGTCGTCCCGCTGCTGCACGCGTGGAAGAAGGAGGGCCGGGTCCGCCTGATCGGGGTCACCCACCACGAGCCGGCCTACTTCGACCTGCTGGCGGACTGGGTACGGCGCGGCGACCTCGACTTCGTCCAGGTGCACTACTCGATCCACACCCGCGTGGCCGAGGAGAAGGTGCTCCCGGCGGCCCGGGAGACCGGGACCGCGGTGCTGGTGAACATGGCGCTGGAGAAGGCGCGGCTGCACGCCGTGGTCGGGAACCGGCCGGTGCCCGACTTCGCGCGTGAGTTCGGCATCGAGACCTGGTCGCAGTTCTTCCTCAAGTGGGTGATCTCCAACCCGGACGTGACCTGCGTCATCCCCGCCACCTCGAACCCGGACCACCTGGCCGAGAACGTGCGCGCCATGCGCGGCCCGCTGCCGGACCCGGACACCCGGGAGCGCATGGTCCGGTACATGGAGGGGATCGAGGGCTTCGACCAGATCGCGAGCATGCCGTGGTACCCGGGCAAGTCGTACCGGGGCCTGGTCTCCCGCGCCCAGCAGGCCATCGACGCCCGTAGCCCCTGGCCCAGCTGACCCACCCCGAATCCGGCACGGCCGACCGCGCGAGCGGTGCCACGGGAGCCGTGACGGAACGCTGACCTGCCGCTCTTCGGGCGGCTGACCGACTCACCCGTTTCGAGCCGCAGAGCCGCAGCACCAGGACGGCCTCCCTTCTCCGGTGCCGTCCACCCGAACACGCACCGGCCATCGACCTGCCCCGATCGTCCAGGTCGCGCCGGTACCGATCCATCCACCCCGCAACCCGCGATCCGCCGGCATGGGCCGGTTTCCCCTCTGCCACGCTGCCGCCGCGGATCGCACCGAGACGGCCGGTACGCGGACGCGTGCTCGGTCTCTGGACAGAGGACGGCCACGCCCGGGCACGGGAAAGCGATCGGCCGGATCCGCAATCGGCCCCCGGGGATCCGGCCGGTATCCCCGGCCTCGCCGAGTCCTTCACCGCCCGTGTGAGCGGGCGAGGCGCCCCCGCGCCCGAAGGCGCCGGGGGCCCGTCACCGGTCCATTCCCGTACGAGGCGGTCGCCTCCGCTGAGGCCCGCCTCGCCGACGCCCCGCGCGGCACGCGGGGGCACGGCCTCGGCCGCCACCGATTCCCTCGCCATGGCCGACGAACGCGTCGTCACCGGGCGCGACGCCGGCGAGGGCCGGTCCGCCGGTGGCGGCCGCAGGCCGGATCGCCGGTAGGGCGTCGGCGTCGGTAAGGGGGGAGGGGTTCGTCCCACCCGGGCGGGCGGGTGGACGAACCCGCGGGCCGTTCGACCGGCTGATCCGGTACACCTACTCGGGCGGATGCGGTGTACCGGGACGTGGCGATCAGCCGGTGCCGGGCCCGCAACGCCGCCGGGCGGGACGCATCCCCCGCCCGGCGGTTCCCCGCCGCTCCCCCGGGTGCCGGGCATATCCCCCTGCAACCGACCCTCGCGATCGCTTCGCCTGACGTTGTCCGGGACGGTGTACGCCCGGGCCACCGTGCCGCGCTCGACGGCCATCCCTGCACGACCGCAGGTCACAGCCGAAGAGTGATGCGAGAACGGCGCTCGCGAGCCGCCCGGTGATGGCCGAGCACCATGCCCAGGGCGACCGGATCGCGATCGGACCGGCACCGCACAGCGCCGGGTATCGCAACCAACAGGACGTCGTCGGCGGATGCCGGGTGCCCTTGGTGACCTCTCGTCCCGATCGCGACCCGGTTGGCGCCCATGATCCAGGCAAGGTCCTGCCGAACCCTGCGACGCGAGCAGCACACCGAACCACTTGGCGAGGTTGCCGATGGTGGCGCCCGTGTTCGTCAGGTCCTGCCGCAGCGTCCCGAGCATGGGTATCGCCGCCATGACCCCACCGGTGGCCACCGCCCGACAGCGGCAAGGTACGGCACGCCGAAGCCGCCGCAGACAGCCCGACAAGCCACCCCAAGGCGACGCCAAACCGTCATACACCACAGGCAGGCCGACACAACCGAACCGGCGACGAGTGCGGCGATCGCGATCCGACCGGCGCCGAACAGCGCCGGCTATCGCAACCAACAGGACACCGGCAGCAGATGCCGCGTGACCTCTGTCAACACTCGCCCCGACGAGCGGCCACCGCCCGCCAGCGGCAAGGTACGGCACGCCGAAGCCGCCGAAGACGGCACGACAAGCCACCCCAAGGCGACGCCAAACCGTCATACGCCACAGGCAGGCCGACACAACCGAACCGGCGACGAGTGCGGCGATCGCGATCCGACCGGCGCCGAACAGCGCCGGCTATCGCAACCAACAGGACACCGGCAGCAGATGCCGCGTGACCTCTGTCAACACTCGCCCCGACGAGCGGCCACCGCCCGCCAGCGGCAAGGTACGGCACGCCGAAGCCGCCGAAGTCGGCACGACGAACCGCCCGAAGGCGGCACTGATCGTCATGCGTCACGGGCAGGTCGGCACGACCGCCTCGGATGAGTGCGGTGATCGTGATGGGGTCGGGCGACGCGTCCGTGACCGACACCGTTGCGGCGAAGCCTGTCGCCGGGGCCGCCCGTGGCCTGCAACCGCGGCACGCCCGCCCCCGTCACACGGTCGCCCGGGCACCCGGCGGGCGCGTGGGCCGTTCAGCCCTGGGACTTGGCGCCGTCGAGGGACTCGCGGATGATGTCGGCGTGCCCGGCGTGCTGAGCGATCTCGGCGAGGATGTGCAGGACCACGCGGCGGGCCGTCCACTTCTCGCCCTGCGGGAACCACGGCGCTTCCGGCAGCGGATGCGCGACGTTCAGGTCGGGCAGGGTGGCGATGATCTCGTCCATGCGGCGCGCCGCGGCCTCGTAGTCCTCGAGCACGCCCGCGAGGGTCTCCTCCGGCCCCAACTCGAACTGGGCGGCGAACTCCGCGAAGTCCTCCTCGGTCATGTCGGCGAAGTTCTTTATCGCCGACGGTCCTTCCAGGATGAAGTTCGCCCACTGGCGCTCCATCGCGGCGACGTGCTTGATCAAGCCGCCGAGGCACAGCTCGCTCGCCGTGGTCCGCATCCGGGCCTGCTCGTCGGTGAGATCGCGGGTGGTGTACCGCAGCAGGTCCCGGTGCCGGGCCAGCGCCGCCAGCAGATCGGCCCGTTCCGGGTCCAGCACGGTCGCCCCGGACGTTGCGGTCCCGCCGTTCGGCCTCTCGACGGTCATGTCTACCTCCTTCGTCGGGTACCGCCACGGTAACGACGGCGACCGACATTTCCGGGGCCGTGGAACCGCCGCTCGCGGGCCGACGCGGAGGGTTATCCGCCGCGGGTACGGCCCGGCCAGTCGGCGTACCTGATCTCGCCGAGTACGGCGCCCTCGCCCGGCACCAGGGAGCCCTCCTCCGGCACGGCGCCGAACAGGCGGGCGTGCGGATCCGTGACGACCTCGCGCGGGTCGTGCCACGTGCGCAGGACCTGACGGAAGAACTCGTCCATGCGGAACCGCTCGGGGCCGGCGATCTCGACCGGGCCGTTCAGCGGGGACTCCACGGCGATCCGGGTGAGCACCCGCGCGACGTCGTCGCACGCGACCGGCTGGAAGGCGACGGGCGGGACGCGGACGGTGCCGTCCTCGGTGGCCGCGTCGGCGATGCTCGGCACGGTCTCGAACAGCTGGGTCGCCCGCACGATCGAGAACGGGATCGGGGACTCCTCGATCAGCCGCTCCTGCGCGGCCTTCGCCCTCAGGTAGCCGCTGCCGGGCAACCGGCCGGTTCCCACGGCCGACAGCGCGACGTGGTGGCCCACACCCGCCTTCTCCTCGGCGGCGAGCAGGGTGCGGGTGGAGGTCTCGAAGAACTCGAGTACCTCCGCGTCCGCGAAGCCCGGCGGGTCGGAGGCGTCGATCACCACCGAGGCGTCCTTCAGCGCCTGCTCGAGCCCGCTGTGGGGGAGGGTGGTGACGCCGATTCCCGGATACGCCGCGATCGCCTCGTGCCCGCGTTCACCGAGCCTCGCCATGACCTTCCAGCCGATCAGCCCGGTGCCGCCGACGACAACGATCTTCATGACGGCTCCCGTCCGCCGAATATCACCTTCTCTCCCCAGCCAACTCCGACCAACCTCGCATCATTGGACGCTAACCCCCAAAATTGAGCAAAGTTCCAATGCATGTGGGCAAAATGATCGCCCCAGAAAAGAGCCGGCTCCCTTTCGATACCGACCTCGAACCACGGCCACGGACACCGACGATCCGCCCGGGTTGACGCTGTTACTCGAGACAGTGATCACTGCGCGCCTCCCCCACGCCCTGCTCGCCACCGTGCGCTACGCAGCGCTCGCCGGCTCCGTCGCGGGCATCGGCCTGATCGCCCCCGCCTCGGGCGGACCGCGATCGAGGCCGACACCCGGTACCACACCAGCGGCACCGCCGACGGCCGCAGGGTGGGCGTCCGGCCCATGAGCCTGCGGGTCGGCCCGGCCCGCGAGGCGGCCTGGTTCACCGGCCCGGCCGCCGTACCGCACATCAAGATCTTCGAGGTGAGCGGCCGCGTCGCGTCGTGAGAGCCCGGCCCGGGACCCCGTGCCGGGCCGGGCTCAGAGCGCGGCGGCGACCGCGGCGCCGATGAACACCGCCTGCAGCACCGTGCGGAGCGGCAGCGGGGTCGGTGGCCTGCCGCGGAGCGGGACGCCGCGGCGCGCCGCCGACACGTTCGCCGGGAACATCGCGGCCATGAGCAGGGCCAGCCCCGCCGCGGCGTACGGCGCGGCCGCCGGGACGAGCAGGGCGACGGCGCCGCCGAGCTCGAGCACGCCGGTGACGGTGACGAGCAGGTGCGGACCCGGCAGGCCGGGGCGGGCCAGCGCGGGCGGGATCATCGCGGCGAGGTCGTCGCGCCAGCCGGGCAGGAAGTGCACCACGCCGGTGACCGTGAACATCACGGCGAGCCCGGCCCGGAGCGCGGGCCGCATGCCGTCCAGCGCGTCGATGCCGGCGATACCGAGCAGGCGGGCGATCACGGTTCCGGCGACGAGGGCGATCAAGGGGGCCATCCGTCCCTCCAATCTTGTCATTGTCAAGATTGAGGTTCGCGACACATCTTGTCAACGACAAGATAGGATCGGATGTGTTGATCTTTGTCGGGGGCAAGGGGGTGCCACATCACCACGTCGGGTTACCACCACGGCAACCTGCGCCGCGCCATCATCGACGCGGCCCTGGAGGCGATCGGCGAGAACGGGCCCACCGGCTGGAGCCTGCGCGGGCTCGCCCGCCGGGCGGGGGTCTCACACGCGGCCCCCATCCACCACTTCCGCGACAAGACCGGCCTGCTCACCGCGATCGCCGCCGAGGGCTACGAGCTGTTCGCCGACGCGCTGGAGCGGGCCGCCGACGACTTCCTCGAGGTGGGCGTGGCCTACGTGCGGTTCGCCATCACCCACCGGCCGTACGTGCTGGTGATGTTCCGGCCCGAGCTGTACCGCGCGGACGACCCGCAGGTGGCCGCGGCGCGCGAGCGTGCGGCGGCCGTGCTCCGCAGCGGTGCCCGCGCCCTGGCGCCGGACGCCGCGCAGGAGCGCGCGTTCACCCTCGGCGCCTGGTCCGCCGTGCACGGCTTCGCCGAGCTGTGGCTGAACGGCGCCCTCGCGGAGAGCGTGGAGGGCGAGGCGGAGTCCCTCGCCCGGACC
The DNA here is from genome assembly GCF_006716785.1 of Thermopolyspora flexuosa. NCBI lineage: Bacteria > Bacillati > Actinomycetota > Actinomycetes > Streptosporangiales > Streptosporangiaceae > Thermopolyspora > Thermopolyspora flexuosa. The sequence continues at coordinate 2,907,334 of NZ_VFPQ01000001.1, forward strand.
ATGCTCCAGGCGATCTTCCTGCGTGGGTCCCGCGACGGCGCGTCCTGACGCCGCCGCGGGACTCTCCACCCCCGCGTGTTCCGGCTACCACCAGGCGGTGGAGTTGGCCGGACGGCACCGCGACGTCAGATCGGTCACGACGCAGGCGCGGTAGGCGTGACCTTTCTTCCTCCGGTAACCCGGCGTGTGGCCGAGCGCTCGGGCACTGCGGAGGCTGTCGTGGTCCGGCACCCGGTCCCCGTCCACGTCCACCTCGAAACGGATGTAGTCCCCCAGCCTGGCGTGACGCAGACGTCCCCACACGTACGTCGCGCCGTTGCACGTGCCGGCACGAAGCTCGACGACGCGGCCGCCGACCGTGGCCTGCTGCACCGTCCGCACGCCCCTGCACGATCGCTCCGGCTCGTCCACCCAGGACCCGGCCTGCGCGGGCACCGCGGTGAGCGGTACGGCCAGCGCCGCGACCGTGACGAGACCCGCCAGGAAACCAGAGGTACGACCCTTCGCTGACATCCCCTTTTCCCTTTTTCTTCCGCCTGATCCGCTGTCCGGCGAAATGTCGATAACGCCTTCGGCGTCACCATGGGAAGGTGCGCGCCATGCCTTGGAACGCTGCAAACAGGAAGCTTATCGGACAGCGTCGATCGACCGGCCAAGGTGCATGTGATGGCGACATCTCACGCGAGCGGCCGCTTTCGGCCGTGGAAGCCAGGGAAAACAAGCAGGAAATCATCACAAGCTATTGATAAATGCGATTATCCCGACATATTCGATGGCTCGGTGGTCGATGGCCGCGCGGCGTCTCCGTGGCGAGCGCGACCGAGGCGACGCGGCGTGCCGCGCGGGCCGTACCCCAGGAGATCGCCGGCCACCCGCGCGGGTCCCGCGGCGGCGTCGCGCGCTCCGCCGCGGGACCCCGGCCCAGGTGGTCCGGCTACCACCAGGCGGTGGAGTTGTTCGGGGTGCAGGGCTGCGAGTCGCTGGTGACGAAGCAGGCGCGGAAGGCGCGCCGCGAGCCCGACGCGGTCGGATAGGCCGCCGTGTAGTTGCGGTGCCGGGCGAGGCGGACCGAGTGGCCGTCCGGGATCCGGTCCCCGTTGATGTCCACCTCGAACCGGATGCGGTCCGGCAGCCAGGAGACGAAGCCGCGGATACGCCCCCAGCCGTACTGCTTGCCGTTGCAGTTGCCGTAGCGGACCTCGACGGTGCGCCCGGAGATCACGGCGCTCCGCGCGGTCTGGTGGTTGGTGCACGTGCCCGGATCGTCCAGCCACGGGGTGCTGGCCTGCGCGGCCCCCGGGGCGAGCGGTACGGCGAGGGCCGCGACCGTGACGAGACCCGTCAGGAGACCGGCGGCACGCTTCCGTACTGACATACCCTTTTCCCCTTTCTCCGGCTCGGCCGATAATCGCCGGTTAATCCCCGGCGCGACCATGGAAAGCGTGCCGCCGAAACGCGGAAGGCCACAACCAGAGGGTTATAGAGCGGGAGCGGTTGACCGGCGGATGGTAATCTGCTAGCGATGGTTCGCACATTCATTGATCATGGGGTGGATGAATCGCGAAGGAAAAGCAGCGAAATTGACCGGAAATTGGTTCAGGTCAGCAATCGTTCGTCTTTAGCTGGCAAGCCCGAAATGTCGGAAGCAGCGGACACGGCGGGGTGGGCCCTCCGGGTGCCGACCGGCTACCGCGTCGGCGACTGGGAGGTGGTCCGCCCGATCGCGACGGGAAGCTGGGCGAGCGTCTACGAGGGCCGGCGCGTCGGCGACCGGGACACAAGCGATCTTCCCGGCGACATGCCCGATCGGGCCGCGCTGAAGTTCCTGCCGACCGGCACGCTCAGCCCACGGCAGCTCAACCACCTGGCCGAGATGGCCTCCCGCGAGCTGCGGGCGCACCGCAGGCTCCGCCACCACCGGCTCATCCGGTTCCACCACACGCTCGTGGTCGACGACCCGGACCACCCCGAGCTCGACGGCGCGGCCGTCATCGTGATGGAGCGGGCCATCGCCTCGCTCGCCGACCTGCTCGCCCGGGCGGAGGGCGGCCCGGTGCCCGACGCGGCCCGCTACATCGTCGAGATCTGCGAGGGACTCGCCTACCTGCACGACAACGGCTGGATCCACGGCGACCTGAAGCCGAGCAACGTGCTGGTGATGCCCGACGGCTCGGTACGGCTCGCCGACTTCGGCCTCGCCGCCGAGCTCGACGGCACCCACGCGTACCTGCCGCCCGGCGGCTCCTTCGGCTACATGGCCCCCGAGCGCTGGGAGGAGCCGCTCACCGAGCACGGCACCCGCTTCCGCACCGCCTCCGACATCTGGGCCCTCGGCGTCACCGCGTACCAGCTGCTCAGCGGCCGCATGCCGTTCCCGGGCGCCTCGCCGCGGGCCCGCGCGGCCCAGGCCGCACGGTACGCCGCGGGCGACGGCGACCTGCTGTTCCCCGAGTCCGTTCCGCCGGGCTGGCGGGAGTGGCTCACCGACTGCCTCGCGCCCGATCCCGCGCGCCGCCCCGGCGCCGCCGAGCTGCTCGAGCGCGCGCGGCGGTCGGCGGCCGACCCGGACCGCGCCCAGGCCCGGCCCCGGCCGCGCCGCCGCCAGGCGCTCAGCCGGACCCTCGCCCTGGCCCTCGGCGTCGCGCTGCTCTGGCCGATCACGCCCGGCGCCCCGCGGCCACCCGGTCCCGACCTGCCGCTGCGCGCGGACTCCGACGTCCCCGCCGAGTACCGCGAGGCGATCGTCGCCGCGGCGTACTGCCGGGACAAGGTCCCGGAGGTGACCCCCGCGCTGCTCGCCGCGAGCCTGAAGGCGCTGAGCGACTTCGACCCCACGCTCACCGACCCGGCCAAGGACGAGTACGGCATCGCCCGATGGACCCCGCGCGTGCTGCGGCACTTCCTGCCCGAGAGGCAGCGGCCGCAGGCGGACAAGCTGGTCTACGACCCGTACGTGTCCATCCACTACATGGGCACGTACATCTGCACGCTCGCCCCGCGGGTGCTCCACTTCGCCAAGGACCCGGTGGACCGCCAGATCCTCGCCGCCACGATCTTCCAGTCGAACACCCGCGACATGGTCGCCGCCCGTGGCGTGCCGTCCTACGCGCGGTGGTACGCCGACAAGGTCAGGGAGTACCTCCCGCGGTACACGCCGTAGCGCCCGCTCGTGGTCAGCGCCGCCGCGGGAGCCGGGGCAGCAGGTCGAGGTGCTCGGCCCGCACCAGGTCGAACCGGAGCGCCACCGAGACCAGCGCGGCCCGCTGCCAGTCGGCCCTCCCGCCGCCGCTCGGCTCCTTCACCCGCAGCTTCTCGCGGGCGAGGTAGTCGATGTGGAAGTTGACCGCCGCCCGGCTCAGCCCGGCGCACTCCGGATGCCCGGCGAGCCGCTCGAGGATCTGCGGCACCGTGGGGATCACCGGCGACGACGGGTCGCGCAGCCGCGGCTCGCACAGCGCCACGAGGATGAGGAAGTACTTCGCGGTCTCGTCGAGCGGGAACGCCGACAGCGTCTCCTGCTCGCCGGGCACCGCGACCGCCGAGGCGTACACGTGCTGCGGGGCGAACACGAGAAACGAGACGGTCGGGTGCGCCGCGGGCAGGATGACCCGGGAGAACTCGTACGGCACGGGCGCGTTCAGCCGCCCCGGCGGGATTTTGATGAACTCGCCCCCGCCCTCCGGGTTCTCCACGTTGTAGGTGGTGTTCCGGCTCAGATTGCTGATCGTCCAGAAATCGTCCACCGCCCGGATTTTCCCGGCCACCCGCGGCACCGCCGGATCGTCGATGACGATGTTCGCCCGGGCGTCGATCGCGGTACGGCTGCGCCCGAACAGGATCTCCTCGCCGGGCTTGAGCTCGATCACGTCGAACTGCAGCCGATCGCCCGCGCAGGGCTGAATCACCACCGTCCGCATCGTGGCCGTCGCCTCCACTCGCGAACCGAAAGAATCCCCGGCGGAGATTATCAGGCGAAATCCCGCGCCACGGGAAAACGGCGGGCACCGGCGCTCGATCCTGAAAACGAAATTACGATAATTCGTGATAATCCAGCCGCTTTTCGTCCGCTTCACGGCCGGGCCGGGATGCGGGCGGACCACCAACATCGCGGCGGCCGTGGTGGGCGGGCGCCCGGTGAGGCACGTCCGCCATCCGCGGCGGGTCCGGCGAGGCCGACCGGGGTATGCGGCCTCCCGGGCCGGTGCCGCTCACTGCCGCCGAGGTGGTCACGGCCGAGGGGGATCGGCGGCACCGCCCGCCGCGGCGATGGGCCACCCCCGCCGCCGTACGCCACCGGGCGGACGTACCGGCTCGCACCCTCACGCGAGCCCGGCGGCACGGCAGGGTGCGCGGCCGGGCCGTACCGGCCCTCACATGTCCCGATCCGGTCAGGTGAATCTCGCCACAACGGAAATTGACCGGCCGGTCAATCAAGGCGCAAGGTCGAGGCAGGCAGGTCCCCCCGTCGCCTAGGAGGTCGCTATGCAGGCATCACGAACGTCGGACATCGTCGCGCTCGTCGCCGGGCTCGTGGCGGTGGTCGCCACGTTCATCTGGGCCGCGGGGGCGGACGCCGCCGCGCAGCCGCTGCTGATCCTCGGCGCGCTGCTGGTGGTGTCGTCGCTGTGGTCGCTGCTCGGCGCGGGCGGCGCCAGCTCCTGGGTCACCGCCGCGTTCGGCGCGCTGCTGTTCCTCTCCCCCTGGGCGTTCGGCTTCACCGGCGACATGGCCGCCGCCTGGACGGCGTGGATTACCGGGGGCGTCACCGTTATCGTCGGGCTGTGGGCAGCCCTGCAGAGCAAGAGCGGCACTCCGGCGCACGTGTGATCCCGTCGTCCGTCTGGTCCCGGGCCCGCAGGCGGCCCGGGGCCGGCCGCAGGCGCGGCAAGAGCACGGACAACGGTGACGAACGCGACGCCCGCACCCGGATCCTCGACGCCGCCGAGGAACTGTTCGCGGTCGCCGGTTACGAGGCGACCGCGACCGCCGAGATCGCCAAACGCGCGGGCGTCCCCAAAGGGCTGGTCTTCCACTACTTCCCGCGCAAGATCGACGTGCTCGTCACGCTGGTGCAGGAGCGCACCGGCGTCGAGGAGCTCGACGATGACGACGTCGCCGCCGAGCCGCCCCACGACCCGGCGGCGATGCTCGCCCGGCTCGCGCGCCGCGTCCCGCTGCGCGCCTCCCCCGCGATGCGCCGCATCCTGTTCCGCGAGGCCGACACCCACCGCACGGTCCGGGAACGGCTCGGCCACCTCAACCGCGAGATCGCGCGCCGCGCCCGGTTCGCGCTCGAGCTCGCGCTGCCCGGGGCGCGCGGCGACGCGGCCCGCCTGGAGGCCGCCGCCGCCACGTTCGCCGTGGTCCTCCTCTACCAGGAGAACCTCGCCCACCTCACCGGCGAGCGCATCGACCCCGACGTGCTCGCCGACCTCATCACCAAGGCCCTGGGCTGACGTCCGCCGCCCACGGCGGCACGCCGTACCGCGGCCCGGGCCGGAGAGCCGCCCGACCGCCCGGCGTCACGCCCCCGCCCGGCCGGGAAGGCCCGGCGTGGCCGGTGACTCCGGGCCGCCCGGTGCCGCCGGGCCCGTCGCGGTCAGCCGCTCGACGATCTCCTCGGCGGTCAGGACGAGCGCGAAGCCCTTGCGCAGTACGGCGAGCTCGTGCTCGTGGCGGGACTCGTCGTCGGTGGCGGTGACGTCGGAGCCGAAGACGACCAGGTACCCGCGCTCGTAGGCCTGCCGGGCGGTCATGCCGCAGCAGTAGTTGGTGAGCGTGCCGGTCACGATCACGGTGTCCCGGCCGAGGTTGCGCAGGATCGAGTCGAGCGGGGTCTCGTAGAAGGCGCCGTACGAGGGCTTGCGGATGAGGACCTCGTCGTCCCGGTAGCCCATCTCCTCCCAGACCTCGGCCGGCGCCGGGCGGCGCCAGTCGGTGTCGCCGTGCGGCAGGTAGCGCAGCGCGTGCGGGCGGTCGAGCCCGAGGTGGGTGTCGTCGAAGATGGTCCAGATCACCGGGACGCCGAGCTCCCGGCAGCGCTCGACGAGCCCGCGCAGCCGCGGGGCCATGCGGGTGGCGGCCGGCACCCAGAACGGGCTCCACTCGGGCCGGACGAACTCGTCCTGCATGTCGATCACGAGCAGCGCCGAGCGTTCCGCGCGGACCTCGAACGTCGCGCGCCCGTGCTCGTAGGCCTCCTTCGCCCGCGCCGTGACCCATTCCTCGGTGTAGATCATGGCCCACCTCGCCGCATCGCTCGTGTGTTCGATTGAGCACGATAACGCACCGCCCGCCCGTCTGGGTGGCGGCCGCTTCGCCGGGGACGCGGCAGGCCGGGATCAGCGGGAGTAGTGCTCGACGATGAGCTGCTCGTCGACCGGGACCGCGATCTCCTCGCGCTCGGGGCGGCGCAGCAGGGTGAACCGCAGCTCGCGGAGGTCGACGTCGAGGTAGGGGGCGGGGCGCTCGTCGGCGTGGATGCCCTCCGCCGCGGCGACGAACGGCTGCCTGCCGCGCGACCGCTCGCGCACGCTCACCGTCTGGCCGGGCTTCACCAGGTAGCCGGGGTAGCTCACCTTGCGGCCGTCCACGCGGATGTGGCCGTGGGTGACGTACTGCCGGGCCGCGTAGATCGACGGGGCGATGCCGGAGCGCAGCACGAGCGAGGCGAGCCGGGTCTCGAGCAGGGTGACCAGCTCGGCGCCGGTACGGCCGGGGCGGCGCCTGGCGAGCTCCCAGTAGCGGCGCATCGCCCGCTCGGACACGTCGTAGTACCAGCGCAGCTTCTGCTTCTCCAGCAGCCGGGTGCCGTAGTCGCCCATGCCCCGCCGGTTCGTCTTCCGCCCGTGCTCGCCAGGCGGGTACGGCCGGGCCTCGAAGTAGCGCACCGCCTTGCGGGTGAGCGGCACGCCGGCCCGCCGGGACAGCCGGACCTTGGGACCTGTGTAGCGCATGGCGACCTCTTTGTGGTTAGGTAAGTCTTACTTAACTTAGGTAAGCCTAACCTACTGCCAGTTATGCCGTGAGGAGAGCCCAATGCGCCAGCCCGTCGTCGCCGGTCCGCCGACGCCCGAACGCGTCCGCACCCTCGCCGCGCTCGCCGCCCCGACCCACGTCTCGATCACGGGCTCGGCCCTGCCCGCCGGACCGGCGCGCGGCGGCGTGGACGAGCTCGGCCGCCCGGTCCTGCTCGTCAAGCCCGGCGAGCCGCTCCACCTGCTCGCCCCGGGCGACGAGGCCGTGGTCACCGTCGACCTGAGCTGTGTGCGCGACCTCGGGGGCGTCGCGCGCCCGCGCGGGCTGCTGAAGGTGCAGGGCTGGGCCCGGGCCGTGCCCGGGGAGGACGCGCGGAAGGCCGCGATCGCGATCGCCGAGCGCTGCCCGGACGAGGACCTGTTCACCGCGCTGGAGCGGCCCGGTGAGCCGGACGCGCCGCGGCTGCTCCACATCGACGTCGGCTTCGTCGTCCACCTCACCGCGCAGGAGACCGGCGTCCTCGACGCCGAGGCCTACAACGCGGCCGAGCCCGACCCGTTCCTGCACGACGCCGAGCGCCTGCTCCACCACGTCAACAGCGCGCACCGGGACACGCTGGGGCCGGTGGCGGCCCGCCTGCTCGGCCGGCCGGTGGGCGAGGTGTGGCTGTGGGAGCTCGACCGCTACGGGGTCACCTTCCGGGAGGAGACCGAGGAGACCACGCTGATCCGCGTGCCGTGGCCGTCCCCCGCGGCGAACCGGCACACCCTCGAGCACGCCCTGCACCGCGTGCTGTGCGGACGGACCCCGGCGGCCGCGGCCACCTACCACGGCGGCGCGCTGCGGCGGCGCCTGGAGCGCCCGGGCGACCGGGAGCGCTGAGGGCGGGCGCGCCCCGCGCCACCGGGCTCAGCGTGGGGCGTCCACCGCCTCGGCGGACAGCACGTGGTCGATGGCGAGCAGCGCGCAGCCCGCGATGCCCGCGGCCGGGCCGAGCGCGCTGCGCTCGATGCGCAGGCTGCGGGTGGCCAGGGCGGTGGACCGGCTGTAGACGACCTCGCGCACCGCCGACACCAGCGGCTGGAACGCCTCCACCACGTCCCCGCCGAGCACCACCACGGCGGGGTTGAGCAGGTTGACCGCGCTCGCCACCACCTCGCCGAGCAGCCGCCCGGCGCGCCGTACCACGGCCATGGTCTCCGCGTCGCCCGCGCGCACCAGGGCGACCGCGTCGGCGAGCGAGGACACGTCGCGGCCGCGGGCGCGCAGGTCGCGCAGGATCGCGGTGGCGCTCGCCACCGAGTCGACGCAGTCGGTGTTGCCGCACCGGCACAGCACTCCCCCGCCGTCCCGCACCGGGATGTGCCCGATCTCCCCGGCCGCGCCGAGCGCGCCGCGCAGGATGCCGCCGCCCGCGATCACCCCCGCGCCGATACGGGTGGACACCTTCACGAACAGCAGGTCGTCGTACTGGTCGGCGTACACCTTGCGGTGCTCGCCCATCGCGATCACGTTCACGTCGTTGTCGACGAACACCGGCACGTCGAACCGCTCCCGGATGAGCGGCGGGATCGCGATGCCGGTCCAGTTCGCCATCACCCGCACGCTCTCGGTGCGGCCCGCGGCGAACTCCACGATCGCGGGCACCCCCATGCCCACCCCCCACACGTCGGAGGCGGGCCGGTCGCCGAGCAGGTCGGCCCAGATGTCCATGATCAGCGGCAGCACGACGTCCGGCCCCCGCTCCACGTCGATCTCCTGCTCCACGGTGGCGAGCGGCTCGCCCGCCAGGTCGCACACCGCGAGCTGGGTACGGCTCGCGCCCACCGAGGCGGCGAGCACCACGCCGGCCGAGGCGTTGAAGGCGAGCCGTACCGGCGGGCGGCCCCCGGTGGAGGGGCCGTCGGCGCGCTCGACCACGAGGCCGCGGCGCAGCAGCTCGCCGACGCGGAGCGCGACGGCGGGCCGGGACAGCCCCGTGACGCGCCCGATGTCGGCGCGGGTGACGGCCTCGCCGCTGCGGATCAGCTGGAGCACATCTCCGCTGGTGGCGAGGGCGGTGGCGGTTCGTCGCGTCATGACCGGTCCCGAAGAGTCGGTGACGATCAAGTCAACCATATCCCCGGTTCCGTAACGGACGAGCCCCACTTTTGTCATAGGGAATTACCAAAGTCCGCTTGTGCGAAGCGAAACTCGGCGCTAATGTCCCGATCGTCCCTTGTTTCGTGCTTTGGGGGGAGCAGAGCGATGAACCCGACGGTCGCCGAGGTGACCCGCCGCCTCACCGAGCGCAGCCGCGCCACCCGGGCCGCCTACCTGGAGCGGATCACCGCCGCCGGGGAGGAGGCCAGGCGGCGCGGACCCGCCCGCGGCGAGTTGCCCTGCGCCAACCTCGCCCACGGGCTCGCCGCCTGCTCGCCCTTCGACAAGCTCGCGCTGCGCGGCGCGTCCCGTCCCGGCGTCGCGATCGTCACCGCGTACAACGACATGCTCTCGGCGCACCAGCCGTACGAGACCTACCCGCGGGCGCTGAAGGCGGCCGTGCGGGAGGCGGGCGGCGTGGCCCAGGTCGCGGGCGGGGTGCCCGCGATGTGCGACGGCATCACCCAGGGCCGGGCCGGCATGGAGCTGTCGCTGTTCAGCCGGGACGTGATCGCCATGTCCACCGCGATCGCGCTGTCCCACGAGATGTTCGACGCGGCGCTGCTGCTCGGCGTGTGCGACAAGATCGTGCCCGGCCTGCTCATCGGAGCGCTCCATTTCGGCCACCTGCCCGCACTTCTCGTCCCGGCCGGGCCGATGCCGAGCGGGCTGCCGAACAAGGAGAAGGCGCGCGCCCGGCAGGCGTTCGCCGAGGGCCGGATCGGCCGCGACGAGATGCTCGACGCCGAGCTGCGCTCCTACCACGCGCCCGGCACCTGCACCTTCTACGGCACCGCGAACTCCAACCAGGTGCTCGTCGAGGTGATGGGCCTCCACCTGCCGGGGGCGACGTTCGTCAACCCCGGCACCCCGCTGCGGGAGGCGCTCACCGCGGCGGCCGGGCGGCGCGCGGTCGAGATCACCGCGCACGGCGACGAGTACACGCCGATCGGCCGGGTGATCGACGAGAAGGCGATCGTCAACGCGGTGGTCGCGCTGCTCGCCACCGGCGGCTCCACCAACCACACCCTGCACCTGATCGCGATCGCCGCGGCCGCCGGGATCGAGCTCACCTGGGACGACTTCGCCGACCTGGCGAAGGTGACCCCGCTGCTCACCCGCATGTACCCCGGCGGCGAGGCGGACGTGAACCACTTCCAGGCCGCGGGCGGCATGGCCGTGCTCATCGGCGAGCTGCTCGACGCCGGGCTGCTCCACCGGGACGTGCTCACCGTCGCCGGGCCCGGGCTCGACCGCTACCGGTGCGCGCCCGTGCTCAAGGAGGGCGAGCTCGTCTGGGAGGAGCGCGTCGCGGGCAGCACCGACACCGCGGTGCTGCGGCCGGTCGCCGACCCGTTCGCGCCGGACGGCGGCATCCGCATGCTCTCCGGCAACCTCGGCCGCGCGGTGAGCAAGGTCTCCGCGGTCAGGCCCGAGCACCTGGTGATCGAGGCCCCGGCGCTCGTCTTCGACGACCAGGCCGACCTGCTCGCCGCGTTCCAGGCGGGCGAGCTCGACGGACGCGACTTCGTGGCGGTGATCCGCTTCCAGGGCCCGGCCGCGAACGGCATGCCCGAGCTGCACAAGCTCACCGCGCCGCTGGGCGCGCTGCTCGACCGCGGGCAGCGGGTGGCGATCGTCACCGACGGCCGCATGTCCGGGGCCTCGGGCAAGGTCCCCGCCGCGATCCACCTGTCCCCCGAGGCCGCGCGCGGCGGCCCGCTCGCCCGCGTCCGCGACGGCGACCTCATCCGGGTCGACTCCGCCGCCGGCACGCTCGACGTGCTCGTTCCCGCCGCCGAGTTCGCCGCGCGGGAACCCGCGCCGCTGCCCGCCGGGCGCACCGAGGCGGGCTGGACGGGGTCCGGAAGGGAGCTTTTCTCCGCGCTACGCCGTACCGTTGGACCGGCCGAAGAAGGCGCGGGCGTATTCGCCCTGAGCGGTGGAGAAAGTCGCGAATGAGGGTTGACCGAACGAGGCTTAGCGCAGTCCCGACCGAGGAGAGTCCCTGGCTGGTCGCCGACATCGGCGGCACCAACGCCCGGTTCGGCCTGGTCCGCCGGCCGGGCGGCCCGCCGGAGGCGGTCGCCGTGCTGCCCGGCGCCGAGTACGACGGGCTGCCCGACGCCGTAGCCGCCTATCTCGAGCTGTACGGGGGCGGAGTGCGGCCGGGGGCCGCGTGCCTGGCGATCGCCGGCCCGGTCGACGGGGACCGGTACCGGCTCACCAACGCCGGCTGGCACGGATCCGTGCGCGACCTGGGCATCCCGCACGCGTTCCTGCTCAACGACTTCGAGGCGCTCGCGTTCTCGCTGCCCTTTCTCGCCGGGGACGACCTCACCCCGCTCGGGGGCCCGCCGCCCACGGCGCGCATGGTCAAGGCGGTGCTCGGACCCGGCACCGGGCTCGGCGTGGCCGGGCTCGTCCCGGCGGGCGACGGGTGGGTGCCGGTGCCCGGCGAGGGCGGGCACGTCTCGCCCCCGGTCGTCACCGAGCTGGAGATCGCGGTGGTGCGGGCGCTGCGCGCCGACGGCATGCCGTACGTGGACGCCGAGCACCTCATCTCCGGGCCCGGGTTGACCCGGCTGCACCGCGGCCTCGCCCTGGTGAACGGCGTCACCACCGAGTCCCCGCACGCCTCGGAGATCGTCGCCAGGACCGACGATCCGCTGTGCGCGCAGACGGTCGAGGTGTTCTGCGGCATGTTGGGAACGTTCGCCGGGAACGTGGCGCTCACCTTCGGCGCGCGCGGCGGCGTCTACCTCGGCGGCGGCGTGCTGCCCAGGATCGCCGACCGGCTGCGCGCGAGCGACTTCCGCCGCCGCTTCGAGGCGAACCCGGTGCTGTCCGACTTCCTCGCCGGGATCGCCACCTGCCTCATCGTCGCCGAGCAGCCCGCGCTCGCGGGCGCCGCGGCCTGGCTCGCCCAGCGGCTGTCCCACCCCGGCGGCCAGGACGCCGAGGACCCCGTCGGGGCCGTCCGCGCGGGTGACGGCGCGGCGCGGTCGCGGCGGGCGAGGGCGACCTGACGCCCGCGCGCCGGTGCGGAACGTTCCGGCGCCCCGCAGGTGACCCGCCGGCGTCCCGGTCGGCACCCTCGTCCGACAGTCGTCCCGCTCCCCGCGCGCGGCGGGGAGCGTTCCCAAGGGAGATCGCATGAGCCTGCTCGATCTGGCCCCCGTGATCCCGGTCGTCGTGATCGACGACGTGGCGCGGGCGGTGCCGCTCGCCCGCGCGCTGCTCGCCGGGGGCCTGCCCGTGATCGAGGTCACCCTGCGCACGCCGTGCGCCACGGCGGCGATCGAGCGCATCGCCGCCGAGGTCCCCGACGCCATCGTCGGCGCGGGCACCGTGCGCACCCCCGACGACGTGGCCGCCTGCGTGCGCGCCGGGGCGCGCTTCCTCGTCTCCCCCGGCACCACGCCGGACCTGGTCGAGGCGATGCTCGACAGCGGCCTGCCGTTCCTGCCCGGGGCCGCCACGGTCTCCGAGGTGATGGCGCTCGCCGAGCGCGGGCTGCACGAGCAGAAGTTCTTCCCGGCCGAGGCCGCCGGGGGCGTGCCGTACCTGAAGGCGCTCGCGGGCCCGATCCCGGACGTGCGGTTCTGCCCGACCGGCGGCATCGGGCCGCGGAACGCGCCGCAGTACCTCGCCCTGCCGAACGTCGGCTGCGTGGGCGGCTCGTGGCTCACCCCCGCCGACGCCATCGCGGCCGGCGACTACGGCCGGATCGAGAAGCTCGCCCGGGAGGCGGCGGCGCTGCGCTGACCGCCATCGCCGCCGAGCGGCGGGACCGGTGCCGGGATCAACGGGGGCCGGCACCGGCCCCGGCCCCGTGGAGGAAGGCGCGCGGCGATCCCGCGCGCCTTCCTCCACGAAACTTTCACGCTCCTTTCACACCGGCTTTCACGCTCCTGTGGCGCTCCTCCCCTCGCCGGGCGGCCGACGGCGGCCGGCACGGGACGCCCATCCGCACGCCTCCGCGGCGATGGTCTGGAATTTTCTTCGAGAAATCTGCCAGGCTGATGGGCCGACGACCGATCTCTTTCAACCGATTCGTTGCGGAGCTTCCCTCATGTCGTCTCGCTCGCTCGCCCCGGAAGAGGCCGCCTTCTACACCGCGCAGAGCGTCTTCTCCGATCCCGGCGTCTTCGCCCCGCGCTACGCCGACCTGCCCGCCGAGCCGGTACGGCTCGCCGAGGCGGCCCGCGGCCTGTTGATCCACCGTCTCGAGGGCGGGATCTTCGGCTACGAGATCCCGCGCGACCGCCTCCACAAGGACGCCGAGACCCGCTACGTCGACGACATCCTGCGGATCATCCTCGACCGCGACGACGCCCCGCTGCACCGGCCCCGCGCGATCGCCGACCGGTTCGTCGGCGTGTGCCGCGACTTCGCGCTGTTGTTCTGCTCGTTCCTGCGCCACGTCGGTGTGCCCGCCCGGCTGCGTATCGGGTTCGCCGACTACCTCGGCCCGGCCGGTCTCCACTACGACCACGTGGTCACCGAGTACTGGGACGCCGACCGCGGCTGGCTGCTGGCGGACGCGCAGCTGCTCGATCCCCGGGTCGCCGCCGCACACGGCATCGATTTCGACCCCATGGACGTGCCCCGCGACCGGTTCCTCGTCTCCGGCGTCGCCTGGCGGAGCGTCCGCGCGGGCGAGGCCGATCCGGACACCTTCGGGCTGACCGAGGTGGGCACCGGGGAATGGTGGCTCCCCCGCAACGTCCGGCTCGACCTCGCGGCGATCAACCGGGCCGAGACGCTGCTGTGGGACTGGTGGGGCCCCGACCCCGGCCCGTTCGGCACGATGACCGACGCGCTCCGGGAGCTGTTCGACGAGGCCGCCCTGCTCACCGGCGACGAGGTTCCGTTCGCCGCGGCCCGCGAGCGGTTCACCGCCCGCGACGACCTGCGCCCGCCGAGCACCGTGGTCACCTGGGGCCTGTACCACGGCCCGGCCGAGGTGACGCTGCGCTCCGCTAGCGGTTGACCAGCGGGCCCGAGCCGGTGGAGCCGCGCACCACCAGCTCGCACTGGAACACGAGCTCGACGTTGCGCGGCGGCTTGCCGTTGATCTCCTCGAGCAGCGAGGCGACCGCGGCCTGCGCCATCGCGTTGATCGGCTTGCGCACGGTGGTGAGCGGCGGATCGGTGAACGGGATGAGCGGGGAGTCGTCGTAGCCGACCACGGACACGTCCTGCGGCACGGACAGTCCCCGCTCCCGGGCCGCGCGGATCGCGCCGAGCGCCATCAGGTCGCTCGCGCACACGATGCCGGTGCAGCCGCGGTCGAGCAGCGCCCGCGCGGCGGCCTGGCCGCCCTCCACGGTGAACAGCGAGTCCTGGATCAGCTCGTCGCAGTCGGTGACGCCGAGCAGCTGCTCCATCGCCTCCCGGAAGCCCTCGATCTTCCGGATCACCGGGACGAACCGGCGCTGGCCGACCGCGATGCCGATGCGCTCGTGCCCGAGGTCGACCAGGTGCTGTACGGCGAGCCGCGCGGCGTGCCGGTCGTCCGGGGAGATGAACGGGGCCTTGATCGTCTCGTTGTAGCCGTCGACGAGCACGATCGGCAGGCCCCGGTCGATGAGGCGGTGGTAGCGCTCCATCCGGGCGGTGGTGGAGGCGTGCAGGCCGGAGACGAACACGATGCCGGTGACGCCGCGGTCGAGCAGCAGCTCGGTGTAGTCGTCCTCCTGCATGCCGCCCGGCGACTGGGTGCACAGCACCGGCGTGTAGCCGTGCCGGATGAGCGCCTTCTCCAGGGCCTGGGCGAACGCCGGGAAGATAGGGTTGTCCAGCTCCGGCGTGACCAGCCCGATCAGCCCGTTGCTGCGCTGCCGCAGCCGCGGCGGCCGCTCGTAGCCCATGATGTCGAGGGCGGTGAGCACCGCCTGCCGGGTCGCCGCGGACACGCCCGCCTTGCCGTTGAGCACACGGCTGACCGTGGCCTCACTGACCCCTGCTTGGGCGGCGATGTCGGCTAGGCGGGCGTGACCGGTCACGACCAATACTCTACGCACTCCGGGTGGTTACCCGCGGGTCCACCAAGCCGCCGCGTCCGGGGGGATCCGGACCGTGGATCCGTCGGTGGACACCGGCGCGCTGGCCAGCAGCGGCTCGCCGTACGCGGGCAGCTCGACCGGCTCGGGGCCGAGGTTCACCGTGCACACCAGCGTGCCCTCGCCGTCGCCGCCGCTCCGGGCGAACACCAGGGTCTTCGACGGGGAGTCCAGCCAGGTGAGGGTGCCCTCGCCGAGCTCGGGCCGCTCCCGGCGGATGCGCAGCGCGGTCCGGTAGAGCGACAGCATCGAGTTCGGGTCCTCCCGCTGGGCCTCGACGCTGAGCGCGGCCCAGGTGGTGGGCATGGGCAGCCAGGTGCGCTTCACGCCGGGCGGGCTGAAGCCGTACGGCGGCTCGCCGGGCGACCAGGGCATCGGCACCCGGCAGCCGTCGCGGCCGGCGTCCGGGCCGCGCAGCCGCTGCGGGTCCTGGCAGACCTCCTCCGGCAGGTCGAGCACCTCGGGCAGGCCGAGCTCCTCGCCCTGGTAGATGTACGCCGAGCCGGGCAGCGCGAGGGTGAGCAGCGCCGCCGCCCGGGCCCGGCGCAGGCCGAGCGCGCCGTCACCGTACCGGGTGACGTGCCGCTTGACGTCGTGGTTGGACAGCACCCAGGTGGTGGGCGCGCCGACCATGGCGGAGGTGGCGAGCGACGCGTCGATCACCTCGCGCAGCGCGTCCGCGTCCCAGTCGGCCGACAGGTAGTGGAAGTTGAACGCCTGGTGCAGCTCGTCCGGGCGCACGTAGTTGGCGAGCCGCTCGGGGGTGGGCGCCCACGCCTCGGCGACGCCGATCCGCTCTCCGGGGTAGGAGTCGAGCAGCCGCCGCCAGGACCGGTGGATCTCGTGGACCCCGTCCTGGTCGAAGTACGGCAGCACCTGGGTGCCGAGCATGCTGGTCTGCCCGGTGTGGCCGACGTCGGGCAGGCCGGGGGCCTTCACCATGCCGTGCGCGACGTCGATGCGGAAGCCGTCCACGCCGCGGTCGAGCCAGAACCGCAGGATCGACTCGAACTCGGCGCGCACCTCCGGGTTCTCCCAGTTGAGGTCGGGCTGGGCGGAGGCGAACAGGTGCAGGTACCACTGGCCGTCGGCGACCCGGGTCCAGGCGGGGCCGCCGAACACCGACTCCCAGTCGTTGGGGGGAAGCTCGCCGTTGGGGCCGCGGCCGTCCCGGAAGATGTACCGCTCCCGCGCCGGGGAGCCGGGCCCGGCGGCGAGCGCCTCCTGGAACCAGGGGTGCCGGTCGGAGGTGTGGTTCGGCACGATGTCGAAGATCACCTTGAGCCCGAGGGCGTGCGCGTCGGCGATCAGCCCCTCGGCGTCGGCGAGCGTGCCGAAGGTCGGGTCGACGTCGCGGTAGTCGGCCACGTCGTAGCCGAAGTCGGCCATCGGCGAGGGGTAGAACGGGGTGACCCACAGCGCGTCCACGCCGAGGTCGGCGAGGTAGCCGAGGCGGGAGCGCAGCCCCGGCAGGTCGCCGACGCCGTCGCCGTCGGCGTCCGCGAAGCTGCGGATGTACACCTGGTAGATCACCGCGGTGCGCCACCAGCCGGACCGGACGCGCTCCCGGCGTGCCTCGTCGAGCAGTTCGGTCATGTTCTCCCCCGATCTCTCAGGCAGTGGATTTCGGTTGGCACGGCGCGGACGGCACCCGGCCGGATCCCTACGGTGACGCGTTCCGCCCCCGCGGTTCTTCCCGCGGCCTTGCTCGCGGTTGATCTCGCGGTGCCGTACCGCGCCGTGCCCGACGGCCCCCTGGTCACGGCCGTCACGACTTGGTCGCGCCGGCGGTCAGGCCGGTCACGAGATGGCGCTGGACGAGCAGGAAGACGACGGCGGCCGGCACCGCGATCAGCACGGCGGACGCGGTGAGCAGGCCCCACTCCGCCTTGTGCTGCCCGACGAACTGGGCCAGGCCGACGGCCAGAGTGTACTTGTCGTCACCGGTCATGAACGCCGTGGCGTACGCGACCTCGGCCCACGCGGTGATGAACGCGTAGAACGCGGCCACGGCGAGACCGGGCTTCGACAGCGGCAGGATCAGCCGCCAGAAGGTGCCGAACGGGGTGAGCCCGTCGAGGCGGCCCGCCTCGTCGATGGAGACCGGAACCGAGTCGAAGTAGCCCTTCATCATCCACGCGCAGAACGGCACGGCCGAGGTGAGGTAGGCGATCACCAGGCCGGGGAGCTGGTTGATCAGGCCGAGCCCGGCCATGAGGTTGTAGATCGGCACGATCAGGATCGCCACCGGGAACATCTGCGTGACCAGCAGCATCCACATGATCGACCGGAAGCCGGGGAACCGGAACCGGCTCACCGCGTACCCGGTGCTCGCGGCGATGATCACGGCGATCACGGTGGTGAGCGCCGACACGAGCAGCGAGTTCGCCAGCCAGCGCAGGAAGGACGTCTCGGTCAGCACCTGGACGTAGTTGTCGAGCGTGGGGTCGGAGAACAGCTCGACCGTGGTCGACTGCCAGGCGTTCCGCGGCTTGATCGAGGTGAGGATGAGCCAGACCACCGGGAACACCGCGGCGAGGCTCGCTGCGATCAGCGTCAGGTGCAGCGCCGCCGAGGCGAGCGGGCCGCGCCGGAACCGCCCGTACGGCGGGCGGGCGTGGGCGCCCGCGGGGCGGGCCGGCGTGGCGGACGCGGTCGAGACGGCGGCCATCACCACACCTCCCCCTGCCGGTGCAGCGCCCGGCGGTAGACGGCGGCGAGCACGACGAGCAGCGCGAGGATCACCATGCCCCACGCCGCCGACCCGGCGTAGTCACGGATGCCCTCGAACGCCAGCCGGTAGGCGTACGTCACCAGGATCTCGGTGGACCCGCCGGGCCCGCCCCGGGTGACGAGGAAGATCACCGGGAACTGGTTGAAGGTCCAGATCGTGCCGAGCAGGATCACCGTGCTCGACACCGGCCGCAGCCCGGGCAGCGTGATGTGCCGGAAGCGCTGCCACGGCGTGGCGCCGTCCACCTCGGCGGCCTCGTGCAGCTCGCGCGGGATCGCCTGGAGGCCGCCGAGCAGGGCGAGCATCATGAACGGCACGCCCAGCCAGACGTTCACCACGATCACCGAGACCTTCGCCCAGAACGGGTCGTCGAGCCAGGCGATGCCGGGCAGCCCGGCGGCGCGCAGCATCGCGTTGACCACGCCGTAGTCGCCGTTGAGCAGGTACCGCCAGATGAACGCGGACACGAACGACGGCACCGCCCAGGGGAGCACGAGCATCACCCGGTAGAGCGCGCGCAGCCGCATCGGCCGGTTGAGCAGCATCGCCAGCCCGAGCCCGAGGCCGAAGTGGCAGGCGACGCAGACCACCGTCCACACCACGGTCCAGCCGAGGCGGGAGGCGAACTCCGCCGAGGTGAGGATGTCGGCGTAGTTGCGCAGCCCGACGAACTCGTAGCTGGCCGGGATGACGTTCATGCCGATCGTCCGGCCCATGTTCGCCTCGGTCGCGTCGGTGAGCGACAGGTAGACGCCGCGCAGCAGCGGGTACCCGACGAGCGCCGCGGTGACGATCACCACCGGGGCGCACATCGCCCACGCGTACCAGTGGGTGCTCAGCGCGCGCCGGAGCCGGCCCGGCGGCCGGGAGCCGGCGGTCGCCCGCCCCCGGCCGCGGGTCACGGCCGCGGCCGCGCCGTCGGCCAGATCGGTCGTCATCGGCTAGAGGCTCCAGCCCTTGAGCAGGCCCTGGTAGGCCTGCGCGGTCTCCTGGGTCACCTGCTCGGCCGTGGCCTGGCCGTTGGCGAGCTTCTGGTAGCGCTCGAGCAGCGGCTGGAAGAGCTGGCCGCCCTCGGGGATCCACGGGCGGTCCACCGCCTTCTCCATCGGCGCCTTCCACTTGCCGATCATGTCGTTCGCGGCCGCGTCGGGCAGCTCGTAGGCGGAGGCGCGGGCGGGCAGCAGGCCGAGCTTGCCGGCGATCTTCGCCTGGCTCTCCGCGCTCGCCATGAACTGGACGAACAGGTACGACGCCTGGAGGTTCGGCGAGCCGGCGTAGATCGCGTAGGTGTGGCCGCCGGTGGGCGAGCCGGCCTTCACCGAGCCGGCCGGGACCGGGGCGATGCCGTAGTTGTCCGGGTGGTCCTTGAACGCCTTGCCGCTGAGGTTGTCGGCGTTCGACCACGGCCCGTTGAAGATCATCGCGACCTTGCCCTCTTTGAAGGCGGTCTGCACGTTGGTGTAGCTGTCCTGGATGGAGGGCTTGGCCGCGGCGCCGGAGGTGATCAGGTCCTCCACGATCTTGACGCCCGCGGTGCTCTGCGGCGACGCGACGGTGATCTTCTTGTTGGTCACGTCGAGCAGGTCGCCGCCCTCACCGTAGATGAACGGCAGCAGGAAGTAGGAGTCGACGTTGAGCGCGAGGCCGTCGACGCCGGTCTTCTCCTTGACGTCGAGGGCGACCTTCTTGAGCTCCTCGAAGGTGGCCGGCGGGTTCTCGTGGCCCGCTTCCTTGAGCAGCTTCTTGTTGTAGAGCAGGCCGAGGGTGTCGGTCACCTGCGGGACGGCGTACGTCTTGCCGTTGTACTTGCCGGCGGCCGCCGGGGCGGGCAGGAAGTCCTCGGGCCTGTCCACCGCCGGGGTGCCGTCGAGCGGGGCGAGGTAGCCCAGCGAGGCGAACTCGGCGACCCAGCCGACCTCGGTGCGCAGCACGTCGGGCGCGCCCGAGCCGGCCTGGGCGGCGGTCTTGAACTTGTTCTGCGCGTCCGCGAACGGGACGTTGACGTAGTTGACCTTTATCTTGGGGTACTTCGCCTGGAACTCGGCGACAAGCTCCTTGAACGCCGGCGCCTCGGTGGTGGCGTCGGAGGTGTCCCACCAGGTCACGGTGCCGGAGACGGAGGCGGGGTCGACGGTGCTCTGCGCCGGCGCGGCCGAACCGGCGCCCTGGTCGCCACCGCACGCGGAGATCGCCAGCGCGAGCGCGGCGGCCGCCGCGGCCGTGAGGACTCGCCGCATGATGTCCACTCCTTGCTTCGTGCGACGGGGCGAGTGCCCCGTTCGTCGGGTAACCGGACCGTAACAGGGATGCAAGGAGTTTGAAAGATCTTGCGAAAGATCTCTGCAAAGTTGTAACCCTCGCACCGCGAGTCGGACACGAATGGTTCAATCCGACAAAGCACGCGTGGGCTGCGACGCGAAAGTGTCACATCTGTAGCCGCAACATGGCTGATTTCTCACGTCATGTATGGACACAACGGCCCGTAACGCGATGTACTACCTCATCAATCACGTATCCCGCCGGTGGGGAGTAGGTCGCGGGGGTGGGATGGACGGGCGGAAAGCCGATCGGCGTCTCCGGGTCGCGCGCCGGTCCACCCGCGCCTGCTCCGGCCACGTCGGGCGGGGACGTGTCTGTGCCTCGACGTCAAGATCCAGGAGCCAGCCCGGGCGCACCGGCATCGGTATCGGCGGCCCGCGGGCGAGGGAGACAGCCATGAGCGAGGAGACCGGATGAGCACCGTCGTCCTCGACAAAGTCACGAAGATCTATCCGGGTGGATTCTTAGCGGTCGACCGTCTCAGCCTCCAGGCCGGGGAAGGCGAGCTCCTCGTCCTGCTCGGCCCCTCCGGGTGCGGCAAGTCCACGCTCCTACGCATGATCGCCGGGTTGGAGGAGATCACCTCCGGCGACCTCTACCTCAACGGGGAGTACGCGAACCACCTCGCCCCCAGGGACCGGGACGTGGCGATGGTGTTCCAGAACGGCGCCCTCTACCCGCACCGCACCGTGCGCGGCAACCTCGCCTTCCCGCTGGAGATCGCCAAGGCCGATCCGGGACACGTCAAGGAGCGCGTGGTCGAGCTCGCCCGCGGACTGCACATCGACGAGATGCTCGACCGCAAGCCCGGCACGCTCTCCGGCGGCCAGCGGCAGCGGGTGGCGATGGGCCGGGCGATCGTGCGCCAGCCGTCCCTGTTCCTCATGGACGAGCCGCTGTCGAACCTCGACGCGGGCATGCGCACCGAGCTGCGCATGGAGATCGCCGCGCTCGTCCGCGCGCTCGGCGTGACCACCATCTACGTCACGCACGACCAGGTGGAGGCGCTGTCGCTCGCCGACCGCATCGCCATCCTCAACCGGGGCGTGCTGCAGGACGTGGGCACCCCGACCCAGGTCTACAACGACCCGGCCACCGCGTTCGTCGCGTCGTTCCTCAACTCCCAGCAGCTCAACCTGCTGGAGGCGCTGGTGCGCACGCCGCAGAACCAGTTCGTGCTGCTCGACTTCGGCACGCACCGGCTCACCATGCCGTGGAACGACCCGCGCGCGTACGCGGTCTCCCAGCACGTCGGCCGGACGGTGCTCGTCGGCATCCGCCCGGACGCGCTCGTCCCGCTGCCGCCGCACGCCGACCAGGGGCAGTACTTCGCGGGCCGGGTGCGCACCCTCGAGTACCACGGCCACGAGTGGCTCGCCTACCTGGAGGCGGGGCTGCCGGCCGTGCCCGTGCCCGAGCCGCCCGACCAGCGCATCCACGGCAACGGCAACGGGAACGGCAGCGGCTCCCGGGCGAAGGCGCTGCTGCGGCGGCTGCTCATGGGCCGGAGCGAGGAGCCCGAGCCGGAGCCGATCGCCACGTCCGGCACGCACCGCCGGGCCGACCTGATCGTACGGCTCGGCTCCCGCCCGGTGTGGCGGGCGGGCGACCACGCCCGGGTCGCGGTCGACATGTCCAAGATCCTGCTGTTCACCCCGGACGGCGCGCGCATCGACCGGCCGCTGCGGTAGCGCGTCCGGCCACCGGCCGAGGGCGGGCGGACACCGGCGTCGAACCGGCAACGCCGGCGGCGCGGCGGCGCCCGCCTACGCCTGCGCGGGTGTACGGCCGACGGCCGACCGGGCGAGCAGCGAGACGATCTCGACGAGGCGGACCACCCGGTCGAGCTCGACCCGGTGGAAGGCCGCACCCTGGGCACGCGCCACCACCAGGTGCAGCGCCGCCTCGGGGAGCGGCACCGTGATCATGTGCCGGGCGTTCTCGCTGAACGCCGCCGGCCGGGACGGCGGGTCGGCCGGCAGAGGCTCGGCCGGGGCCGCCCAGCTCGCGTACGCGACCCGGCCGGTGGCGGGGTCGGCCGCCGCCGCCCACTCCGCGCTCACCAGGTCGGGAAGCGCGTCGACCAGGGTCTGGTAGGCCCGCTCGGGGTCGGCGGCGACGTGGCCGAGCAGGTCGAACTCGGGGTTCGCGCCCGGCACCTCGCGGGTCGGCCAGGCCCCCTCGACCCGCGCGCCCGGCACCACGCTCACCCGCTCGCGCAGCTCGTCGACCCCGAGCACGCCGGACCAGGAGACGGTGAAGTCGTCCACGGCACGGCCGGCCTCGCGTTCCAACACCGTCACCTGGAGGATGTCCGCGCCCAGCACCCCGAACGCCCGGGCGACCTGCCCCAGCACTCCAGGCCGGTCGGGCAGGGACACCCGGAACCGCAGCAGCATCCCCATCACCTCCTCCCGACAGAGCCTGGCGTATGCATATTTCAGGTATGTGCCTGCTCAATGTCCGGAATATGTCATAACCAAGATCGTGAATACGCGTTTAGGCGCGATTCTTCCCTTGGTTTGACCAATCCATGTGCCGTTTCGCCAGGTCGGGGCCGCTGACGCGGGTGCCGGGCGGGGCCGGTCAGCTCTGGTAGGCGCCCGCGTCCGGGTTGCGGGCCGTGCCGATCGGCCTGCCGGTCATGTCGTGGGCGTGTTCGGCCCCGCCGTACCAGTGGGGGCCGAGCCGCAGGCCGCGGCCGATCGCCGGGGAGCCGGGGCGCAGCCGCAGGTCGGTGATGCCGCGGAAGAGCGGGTCGGCGAGGATCGAGCGGGGGCCGAGCCGGAACTTGGTCTCCCGGCCCCAGTAGACGCCGCCCGCGTCGTCGATCCCGGCGCCGTCGGCGTAGCCGACGACGCCGCCGACCTTGATGATGTTGTTGCGCAGCCGCAGGATGCGGGGCGAGCACCCGTCGTAGCAGGAGACGCCGATGGTGTCGCGGCCGGGCAGGTGCACCGAGTTGTGCACGGCGATGGTGCCGACCACCGGCCCGAGCGCGAGGTGGCGCGGCCCCCGGGTCACCAGGAACGCGGCGCGCTGCCGGACCGAGGTGACCACGTTGTGCGCGAACAGGTTGCCGCTCGCGGTGCGCCCCGGCTCGTGCCCGAGCTCGGTGAACGTTTCGTTGTTCCGCGCGATGTTGTGCACGACGACGTTGCGGTCGCCGTTGTAGATCTCCACCGCGGCGCCGTCGTAGCCGTAGTCGCGGCTGCGCGCGCGGCTGCCGGTGATGACGTTGCCGATCACCAGGTTGTCGTCGCCGTTGAGCAGGATGCCGAACGCGCCGGAGTCGTTCCGTTGCGTCCGGTCGTTCACGCTCATCCGGTTGTTGTCGGCGAACGTGCTGGCGCGGATCACGTTGTGCGCGGAGACCGGCGCGACCGCCACGCCGGCGATGTTCCGGTCGGCGTACACGCCGACCAGCTGGTTGTGGGAGCCGACCAGGTGGAAGCCCGCCCACCGGCAGTCGCTCGCGCGCAGCCCGGTGATGTGCACGTGCGTGCCGGTCACCACCACGCAGTCGCCGCGCCTGCCGCTGATCGTCGGGCGTGAGCCGGTGCCGTACGTCCCCACCGTGATCGGCAGCGCCGCGGTGCCGTGGGCGGAGATGTGCAGCGTGCCGTTCCAGCGGCCACCCCGCCGCAGCAGCAGCCGGTCGCCGGGCCGCAGTGCGGCGCGGCTCGCCCGGGCGAGCGACCGCCACGCGGTGGCCGGGCTCGTGCCGGCCGCGTCGTCCGACCCACGGACGGAGTCGACGTAGTAGGTGCGGGCCAGGGCCCACCCGGGGCGTCCGGCCGAGCTCTCCCCGGTACGGCCCTGCGCGGCCGCGGGCGCCACCCAGATCGGCGCGGCCACCACGGCGACCAGGGCGGCAAGGGCGGCCTCCGGCCGCCGCGGCACACGAACCCCACGCGTCATACGGTTTCCCACCCGCCTCTGTCGTCGGTGCCGGTCGGGGTCACCTTAGCGGCCGGGGCACCATGGGACGGTAAAGCAACTTTCTGGAAGTTTCAGAAATCCCTTGCAAAGATCCTGACCGACGAGTAACTTCCGGGCAACACTCGCGAAACGTTCATCCCCCACGCCGTGAGCCCGAAGGCGGTGCGCATGGTCGCGCTCTCTCGAGTTCTCGCAAGGCTTGCCGTCCTGGCGGTGCCGCTCGCGCCGGTGGTCGTGGCGACGCCCCCGGTCTCCCCCGGCCTCGCCCCGGCCGGGTACGCCGCGGCCCACGCCCACACCCACCCCCCTGCGGGCCCGGTCGCGGAGACCGGCGGCCCGGCCCGCGCGTCCACCGGCGCGGCGGCGCCGCCGCACTACCCTCGGTCGCAGAACGACCGTGACGGCAGGCGAGCGGACGAGGGGGCGCCGCCCGGGAACGTGGACCGGACCGACGTGGACCTCACCAGGGCACGGGCGCAGTGGATCGACCGCGCCACCGTGGCCTGGCGCACCGACGTGTCCGGCGGGTCACGGCACTACCTCGCGTACTCCCCCAGGGGCGACATCCGCCACGCCGGCGGCGAGCTGCGCGGGGACATCCGGCTGATCCGGCTCCGCCCCGGCACGCCCACCGAGGCCCAGCGGCGGCGATACCCGCACCTGTTCGGCGGGGCGGAGCCGTACGCCGCGCTGCGGGTGGACCCGCGCGACGCGGGCCGGGTGACCGAGGCCCTGCGCGGGCAGGTGGTCGCCGTCGCGCGGGACGCCTCCGGGCGGCTGCGCGCCGCCACCGGCGTGCAGCTGCCCGGCGTGCTCGACGACGTGTACGCCGCCGCGGCGAAGGAGCCGCTCGGCTACACCGGGGACCGGCTGGCGGTGTGGGCGCCGACCGCGCGCAAGGTCGAGCTCGCCCTGTACGGCTCGGCCACCGGCGCGAGCCGTACCGTGCACCCGATGCGCCGCGACGACGCCACCGGCGTCTGGTGGATCCCCACGCCGCGCTCCTGGCGGGGCCGCCACTACACGTTCCTCGTCACCGTGTTCGCCCCGGCCGCGGGCCGGATCGTGACCAACGAGGTCACCGACCCCTACGCCCTCTCCCTGTCCGCCGACTCGCGCCGCGGCCGCCTGGTCGACCTGTCCGACCCCGCCCTCAAGCCGCCGGGCTGGGACGCCCTGCGCAAGCCGGAGCCGCGGCCGGCCACCACGATCTACGAGCTGCACGTGCGCGACTTCTCCGCCTCCGACGCCACCGTGCCGGAGCACCTGCGCGGCACCTTCGCCGCGTTCACCCGCGACGGCGCGGGCATGCGCGAGCTGCGGCGGCTCGCGCGGGAGGGCCTCACCCACGTGCACCTGCTGCCCGCGTTCGACTTCGCCACCGTGCCCGAGCGCCGGGCCGACCGCACCGAGCCGGACTGCGACCTCGCCGCGCTGCCGCCGGACTCCGAGCTGCAGCAGGAGTGCGTGGCCCGCACCGCGGCGACCGACTCCTACAACTGGGGCTACGACCCGCTGCACTACACCGTGCCGGAGGGCTCCTACGCCACCGACCCGGACGGCGACGCGCGCATCCGCGAGTTCCGCGCCATGGTCGCCGCGCTCAACCGGGCCGGGCTGCGCGTGGTGATGGACGTGGTCTACAACCACACCCACGCCGCCGGGCAGGACGCGCGCTCCGTGCTCGACCGCATCGTGCCCGGCTACTACCACCGGCTGCTCGAGGACGGCGCCGTCGCCACCTCCACCTGCTGCCCGAACACCGCGCCCGAGCACACGATGATGGGCCGCCTCGTGGTGGACTCGGTGGTCACCTGGGCCCGGCAGTACAAGGTGGACGGGTTCCGTTTCGACCTGATGGGCCACCACCCCAAGGCGAATATCCTCGCCGTGCGCAGGGCGCTCGACGCGCTGACGCCCGCCAAGGACGGTGTCGACGGGAGGTCGATCATCCTGTACGGCGAGGGCTGGGACTTCGGCGAGGTCGCCGGCGGGGCCCGGTTCGAGCAGGCCACCCAGGCGAACATGGCCGGGACCGGGATCGGCACGTTCAACGACCGGCTGCGCGACGCGGTGCGCGGCGGCGGCCCGTTCGACGAGGACCCGCGCGTGCAGGGCTTCGGCTCCGGCCTGGCGGGCGACCCCAACGGCGCCCCGGCCAACGGCACGCCCGAGCAGCGCCGCGCCCGGCTGCTCCACCTGCAGGACCAGATTAAGGTCGGCCTCGCCGGCAACCTGAGGGACTACGCGTTCACCGCCTCGGACGGGCGGCACGTCACCGGCGCGCGGATCGACTACAACGGCTCCCCCACCGGCTACACCGCCGCGCCCGGTGAGGCCGTCACCTACGTGGAGGCGCACGACAACGAGACGCTGTACGACGCGCTCGCGTTCAAGCTGCCGCAGGCCACCGGCATGGCCGACCGGGTGCGCATGCAGACGCTGTCGCTCGCCACGGTGCTGCTCGGCCAGGGCACCGCGTTCGTGCACGCGGGCGGCGAGCGGCTGCGGTCGAAGTCGCTCGACCGCAACAGCTACGACTCCGGCGACTGGTTCAACCGGCTGCTGTGGGACTGCCGGGCGGGCAACGGCTTCGGCGGCGGCCTGCCGCCGCGGGCCGACAACGAGGCGAAGTGGCGGTACGCCCGGCCGCTGCTCGCCGACCCGGCGCTGCGGCCCGGCTGCGACGCGATCGAGGCGGCCCGGGACCGGTTCGGCGAGCTGCTGCGCGTCCGCGTCTCCTCGCCCGCGTTCGCCCTCGGCTCGGCCGCCGAGGTGCAGCGGCGGGTGTCGTTCCCGCTCAGCGGCACCCCCGGCGAGATCCCCGGCGTGATCACCATGCGCATCGACACCACCGGCCTCGACGCCCGGTGGCGGTCGATCACCGTGGTGTTCAACGCCACGCCGGACGAGCAGCGCCAGCAGGTGCCCGCGCTCGACGGCGCCGCCGTGGCCCTCCACCCGGTGCAGGCCGCCTCCGGCGACGACGTGGTACGGCGCGCCGCGTTCGACCCGGCGGGCGGCGTGCTCACCGTGCCCGGCCGCACCGTCGCGGTCTTCGTCGAGGCCGCCTGACCCCTCCCCCGAGCCTCCGCGCGCCGCCCCGGCGCGCCCACCGGCGGCCGTGCCGTACCCGCGGCCCGGCCGCCGGCGCAACCCCCGTGTCCTCCGGAGGCGCCCGTGAGAATCCGTAAACGCCTTGCCGCCCCGCTCGCCGCGCTGCTGTCCGCAGCGCTCGTCCCGCTCACCGCCACGCCCGCCGCGGCCGCGCCCCCGGGCGGGCGGGACGTGATCGTCAACCTGTTCATGTGGCCGTGGGACTCGGTCGCCGCCGAGTGCACGGACGTGCTCGGCCCCGCCGGGTACGGCGGCGTGCAGGTCTCCCCGCCGCAGGACTCGCTCAAGCGCTCCGGCGACCACCCCTGGTGGGAGATCTACCAGCCCGCCGGGTACACGCTCACCGGCCGCATGGGCGACCGGGCGGCGTTCAAGCGCATGGTCGACGCCTGCCATGCGGCCGGGGTGAAGGTGTACGCCGACGCGGTCATCAACCACATGACCGGCCAGGGCGCCACGTCGTACGGCGGAGCCTCCTTTACAAAGTACAACTATCCCGGGACCTACTCCCCGGCCGACTTCCACCGCTACCCGGAGCACTGCGGCAACGCCGACAACCTCATCCACGACGGCGACTACACCGGCAGCGCCCGCAACGTGCAGAACTGCGAGCTGGTGGGCCTGGCGGACCTGAACACCGGCAGCACGTACGTGCGCGACCGCATCGCCGCCTACCTCAACGACCTGACCGGCCTCGGCGTGGACGGCTTCCGCATCGACGCGGCCAAGCACATCGCGCCGGACGACCTCGCGGCGATCTACGGCAGGCTGAACGGCTCGCCGTACATCGTCCAGGAGGTGATCCCGGGCGCCGGCGAGGCGGTGCGGCCGGACCAGTACACCGGGATCGGCGACGTGCTCGAGTTCCAGTACGGGCGCTACCTGAAGGAGAGGTTCCGCGGCGGCATCGCCGACCTGCGCACCTTCGGCGAGACCTGGAGCGGCATGCAGCCGTCCGGCAGGTCGATCACCTTCGTGGCGAACCACGACACCGAGCGCAACGGCTCCACGCTGTCGTACAAGGACGGCGCGGCCTACACGCTCGCGAACATCTTCCAGCTCGCCTGGGACTACGGCACGCCGCAGGTGTACTCGGGCTTCGAGTTCACCGGGTACGACGACTCGCCGCCGTCCTTCGCCGATGGCCGGGTCCGGCCGGTCACCTGCGGCGGCGGTGGCTGGCACTGCCCGCACCGCTCCCCCGCGATCCGCGGCATGGTCGGCTTCCACAACGCGGTCAAGGGCACCCCGGTCGCCAACTGGACGGCCCCGACCGGCGACGTGATCGCGTTCAGCCGGGGCGCCAGGGGCTGGATCGCGATCAACAACGGCGCCGCGCCGTACACCGGCACCTTCCCCACCGGGCTGCCCGCCGGAACGTACGGCGACGTGATCGGCGGTGCCGCGGTCACGGTGACCGGCGCGGGCACGGCGACCGTCACCGTGCCGGCGAAGGGCGCGGTCGCGATCCACGTCGGCGGCCCCGCGCCCGCACCCGCCGTGGCGGTCGGGTTCAACGTCGAGGCCACCACCTACTGGGGGCAGAACGTGTACGTGGTCGGCAGCGTCCCCGCCCTCGGGAACTGGGACCCGGCGAACGCGGTGCCGCTCTCCCCGGCCACCTACCCGGTCTGGCGGGCGAGCGTGAACCTGCCGCCGGCGACCACGTTCGAGTACAAGTACATCAAGAGGAACCCGGACGGCACGGTGACCTGGGAGAGCGACCCCAACCGCCGGTACACCACGCCCGCCTCGGGCGCCGTGGCCCTCAACGACACCTGGCGCTTACCCCGGGACCGGCCAGGCACACGCGCAACGGAGATTTCACAACGGCGACGCGGACCGTTCAGATCGCGCACCCCGTTCCGCTTCCGGGCGGTCGTTAGCGTGCCATGCGCACTGCGGACAAGCCTCCCGAGGAGTTCACGTTGCGAGTCCTGGCCGTCATCCCCGCCCGCGGAGGTTCGGTGGGCGTGCCGCTGAAGAACCTCGCCAAGGTCGGCGGCACGCCCCTGGTCGCGCGGGCCGTCGGCGCCTGCCTGCGCGCCGAGCTGATCGACGAGGTCGTGGTGAGCACCGACCACGCGGGGATCGCCGAGGCCGCCGAGGCGGCGGGCGCGCGGGTGGTACGGCGGCCCGCCGAGCTCGCCGGCCACACCGCCACCAGCGAGTCGGCGGTCGCGCACGCGCTGGCCCAGGTCGCCGGGCCGGACGGGCCGGAGCGCGGCGAGGTGGAGGTGGTCGTCCTGGTGCAGTGCACCAGCGCCTTCATCTCCCCCGCCGACCTCGACGCGGCGGTCGCGCGGGTGCTCGCGGGCGACGCCGACGTGGTGTTCTCCGGGCTGGAGACCCACGAGTTCGTGTGGAGCCGCGCGGGCGAGGTGGTCAGAGGGGTCAACCACGACCCGGCGCACCGCCCCCGGCGGCAGGACCGCGAGCCGCAGTACCGGGAGACCGGCGCCTTCTACGTGATGCGCGCCGACGGCTTCCTTGCGCACGGGCACCGGTTCTTCGGCCGGGTCGCGGTGCAGCCGGTCCCGGCGCGGCACGCGATCGAGATCGACACGCCGGAGGACCTGGAGATGGCGCGGGCGCTCGCGCCGTTCGTGGACGAGCCGCAGCCGATCGACGTGGACGCGGTGGTGACCGACTTCGACGGGGTGCACACCGACGACCGCGCGTACGTCGACCAGGACGGCCGGGAGATGGTCGCGGTGAGCCGCGCCGACGGCATGGGCGTCGCGCTGCTCAAGCGCGCCGGGGTGCGGCTGCTCGTGCTGTCCGCCGAGCGGAACCCGGTGGTGGCGGCGCGGGCGCGCAAGCTCGGCGTGCCGGTGCTGCAGGGCCTCGCCGCCAAGCACACCGCGCTGCGCGACTGGATGACGATCGAGGGCCTCGACCCGGCGCGGGTCGCCTACGTCGGCAACGACGTGGGCGATCTGGACTGCATGGCGATGGTCGGCTGGCCGGTCGCGGTTCCGGACGCGCATCCACGGGTGCGGGCCGCGGCCCGGGTCGTGCTCACCCGGCCGGGCGGCGCCGGGGCGGTGCGGGAGCTGTGCGACCGGGTGCTCGCCGCCCGGACCGGGACCGCGCCCGCCGAGGAGGTCCCGGCCGATCGCCCGGCCGCGGTGACCGCCGTGCCACGCCAGGCGCCCCGGCCCACCGGCGGCGCGGTGCGCATCGGCGGCACGCTCGTCGGCCCCGGCCACCCGGTGTACGTGGTCGGCGAGATCGGCATCAACCACAACGGCGACCTCGACATCGCCCGCCGCCTCATCGACGTCGCCGTCGAGGCGGGCTGCCAGGCGGTGAAGTTCCAGAAGCGCACCCCGGAGATCTGCGTGCCGCCGGACCAGCGCGACCGCATCCGGCAGACCCCGTGGGGCGAGATGACCTACCTGGAGTACCGCCGCCGGGTCGAGTTCGGCATGGAGGAGTACCGGCGGATCGCCGCGTACTGCGCCGAGCGCGGCATCGACTGGTTCGCCTCGCCGTGGGACGTGCCGTCGGTGGAGTTCCTGGAGCGGCTCGACGTGATCGCGCACAAGGTGGCCTCGGCGTCGGTCACCGACCACGAGCTGCTGCGCGCGGTCGCCGCCACCGGCAAGCCGGTGATCCTCTCCACCGGCATGTCCACGCTCGAGGAGATCGACCGCGCGGTGGAGATCCTCGGCACCTCCCGGCTGGTGATCCTGCACGCCACCTCCACCTACCCGCTGCCGCCGGAGGAGGCGAACCTGCGTACGATCATCACCCTGCGGGAGCGGTACGGCGTGCCGGTCGGCTACTCCGGCCACGAGCGCGGCCTGCAGATCTCGCTCGCCGCGGTCACCCTCGGCGCGGTCATGCTGGAGCGGCACATCACCCTCGACCGCACCATGTGGGGCTCGGACCAGGCGGCGTCGCTGGAGCCGGCCGGGCTGGCGCACCTCGTGCGCGACGTGCGCATCATCGAGACCGCGCTCGGCGACGGCGTCAAGCGCATCTACCCGGGCGAGCTCGCCCCGAAGGCCCGGCTGCGCCGCGTGACGGTGTGACCTCGGTGATCACGCCGTCGGTGATCGTCCCGGTGCGGGACGCCGAGCCGTACATCGGGGACACGCTCGCCTCGCTCGCCCGCAACGCGCGGCCGGGCCGCCCCCGCCCTCCGCAGCCCACCCCCGAACCGTCCCCGCCGCCGCGGGCGGCCGACGCCCTCGCCCGCCTGCGCCGCCGCCTCGCCCCAGAGGGCTGGGGAGAATAGTTATTGATCTACCGCCGGATTACCGGTAAGGTTTTCCGGCGTGTCCGGGGATGCGGAGGTTTCGACCCCTTTCCGCACGCGTGTGCCCACGCGTACGGAACGGCGTCGGCGCCTTCGCCGTCGCGGCACACCGGCGCCATCGCCTGGATGACGATGTCATCCCGCTCCGGGCGGCGGCCGGCTCGGCGGACGCCGCCGCCGTTCGTCCGGGGTGGGACGGGTACATGGCACCTCCCGGTGCGCAGACAGCGGATACTTCGTGGTTCGACTCCGCGCAGGCCCACCCCTTGGGCCTGGCCCGTGGGGGCACTCCGCCGTCGACTTGATCTCGGGAGGGCGACCCATGACGGGCGCGCCCGGGGCGAGGTCGGCCGTTCGAAGCCGGTCCCGGCCCGGGCTCCCCGCCCGCGCCGCCCGACCGGCACGGCGGCCGTCCGCCTCGCCCCGGCGCCCGTACCGGTCCGCCCCTTCCCCGGCCGGGTGGTTCGCGAGCGATGAGGAAAGGGGGCCTTCGCCGGTCATGGCGAAGTTCAATTCGCCGGCCACCCGGAGGGTGTCGGCCTCGCCGTCCGCCGGGGCGGCGGCGACCAGCCCGGTCCGGACCGAGGCGGTCCCGTCCACCATCACGTACGAGGGCGCGCCCGGATACGCGCGGGACGCCAAGAGCGACCTGTTCGTGCTGGCCGTGTCGAACATGGTCGGCGAGGACGCCTTCTACGAGACCGCGGACGAGCGCGACGAGCGGTTCCGCGGGCTCGTCCACCGGGTGGCGGTCGAGGACGTCGACTGGCTCGCCGGTTTCCTGCCGTGGCTGCGCACCGAGGCGAACATGCGCTCGGCCCCCATCGTCGCCGCCCTCGAGGCGGTCCGCGCGCGGCTCGCCGCGGGCCTGCACGGCCGCAACCGCGAGCTCGTGGCGAGCGTGCTGCAGCGCGCCGACGAGCCCGGCGAGGCCCTCGCCTACTGGACGTCCCGGTACGGCCGTGCCGTACCCAAGCCGGTCAAGCGCGGCATCGCCGACGCGGTGCGGCGGCTCTACACCGAGCGCGCCCTGGTGAAGTACGACAGCGAGGCGCGCGCCTTCCGGTTCGGCGACGTGATCGAACTGACCCACCCGGCGCCCGCCCCGGACAAGCCGTGGCAGGGCGACCTGTTCGCGCACGCCATCGACCGGCGCCACGACCGCGACAACCCGATCCCGGCGTCGCTGCCCCTGCTGCGGGAGCGCGCCGAGCTGCTCGCGCTGCCGGTGGCCGAGCGCCGCGCCGCCCTCGCCGACCCCGACCGGCTCGCCCGGGCCGGCCTCACCTGGGAGGCGCTCGCCGGCTGGCTGCAGGGACCGCTCGACGCCGCCGCGTGGGAGGCGATCATCCCGTCGATGGGATACATGGCGCTGTTGCGCAACCTGCGCAACTTCGACCAGGCGGGCGTGCCGGACGAGGTGGCCGAGCGGGTCGCCGCGAAGCTGGCGGACCCGGAGGAGGTGGCGGCCTCCCGCCAGCTCCCGTACCGGTTCTTCTCGGCCCACCGGGCCGCGCCGTCGGCGCGGTGGCGGCCGGCGCTGGAGCGGGCGCTGGCACTCGCGACCCGCAACGTTCCGGAGCTCCCGGGGCGGACGCTGGTCCTCGTCGACACCTCGGGGTCGATGACGTGGTACACGGTTTCGCTGCGGTCAACGGTCATGCCGGTGCACTGCGCCGCGCTGTTCGGCGTGAGCCTCGCGGTACGCGGGGCCGAGGTGGACCTGTACGGCTTCGCCGACGGGGTGTTCGCGCACCCGATCGACCGCGACCGCGGGGTGCTCGAGCAGGTGGAGGAGTTCTCCCGGCGCATCGGCGAGGTCGGCCACGGCACCCGGATGGTGGACGCGGTGCGGGCGACCTACCGCGGCCACGACCGGGTCGTGCTGCTCACCGACATGCAGACGATGAGCGGCCGGTACGGCGCGGGCGTCGCCGACGTCGTCCCGCCGGACGTGCCGATCTACGGCTTCAACCTGACCGGCTACGCGCCCGCGGCGATGCCCACCGGCCGGCGCAACCGGCACGAGCTCGGCGGCTTCTCCGACGCCACCTTCCGGCTCATCCCGCTGCTGGAGGCGGGCGAGAACGCGACCTGGCCCTGGCGGCCCGGCCCGGAGGCATGAACCCGCGATATCGCCGCCCACGTCGCGCAGCGGCCCGGGCCGCTGCCTCGGTCGGCGGCGGCCGTGGTCGCCTGGCTGATCTCCGCCGCCCCGCCTCCGGCAGGCCACCGGCAGAGCGGCGGCCGGCCGGGGGCCGTTGCCGGGCATGACCCGGTCACCGGGGCCGTCGGCGGGAGGGAATGCGGCCCCGGCGCATCCGTGCCCGGCCGAAAGGGCACGCCAATGGAAAACAATCGGGCGAAAATCGGATGCGCCAGGGAGATCCACGGCGCTAACGTCGTCATCGAAAAAGCGCTTCCCGGTGCGCAGGTGACGGGTACTTCTGGGACCAGAAGGTCGCAGGTTCGAATCCTGTTCACTCGTCCGAGTGGTAGCTCAGTGTGGCAGAGCATCTGGCTATTCAACCCCCGCCACCGCCCTGAGCTCGGGGAGTCGCGCGACGGCGCCCGCGCCTTCGGGGAGCGGGCGCCGTCGTGCTGTTTCGCGCCGCCGCGCGACACGCGTTTTCCCGGGTACGGCCCGGCGACCGGCACCGGGCGGCCACCGCCGTTCTCGCCCCGGCGACGAACGCACGATGGCCTGCGCGGACGCCCGCGCCCCCCGAGCCCGGCCCCGCGACTCTTGCCTGCGGCGCCGACCGGCGATCCCCCACGGTGAACGCGGTGGAAAACGTCCGATCCCGGCCGGCCGAAAAAACGGATGCGCGAAGCCGGCCCCATCCGTAAAGTGATCAGCGTGCCCCAGGTGCGAAGGCGCCGGTTACTTCTCCTTCTTGAAAAACAAACCGGATGCCGACCCGAACTCTGGGGCACCCCATCCGGTTGACGACGACTCGAAACCTCGCCCCGAGGCGCGGCGGCGAACGGAATCATCGGGTCACGTATTCGAATCCCGGTCCACCGGCGGTTCGGACGGTGCCCGAGAAAAACGCCGTTCGCACGCCCCGGACTCGGGACGGGAAATGAGCATGGCACCTCCCGGTGCGAAGACCGCGGTTACTTCGTGGTTCGACTCCGCGCAGGCCCGCCCATGGGCCTGGGCCCGTTGGGGGCGTAACCGCGGTCGGCCCGATCTCGGGAGGGACCACCGCCCTCCCTGCCATGTCACCGGCGACGACCAGCGGAAAGGAGGGCTTCAGCGATGGCAAAGTTCAACAAGGTCGGCACCAAGGCGTCCGTGTCCAGCCCGGTCCGGACCGAGCGGGTCCCGTCCGGCCGCACGCACGAGGGCGCGCCCGGGTACGCGCGTGACGCCAAGAGCGAGCTCTTCCTGCTGGCCGTGTCGAACATGGTCGGGGAGGACACCTTCTACGAGCGGGCGCACCACCGCGACGCGCGGTTCCGCGACCTGGTCCACCAAGTGGCGGTGGAGGACGTGGAGTGGCTCGCCGGGTTCCTGCCGTGGCTGCGCACCGAGGCGAACATGCGCTCCGCGCCGATCGTCGCCGCGCTCGAGGCGGTCGCGGCCCGGCTCGCGCTCGGGCTGCACGGCGGCAACCGGCGGCTCGTGGCGAGCGTGCTGCAGCGGGCCGACGAGCCGGGCGAGGCGCTGGCGTACTGGACGGCGAACCACGGCCGTGCCGTACCCAAGCCGGTGAAGCGGGGCATCGCGGACGCGGTGCGCCGCCTGTACAACGAGCGTTCGCTGCTCAAGTACGACGGTGACACGCGCGCCTTCCGGTTCGCCGACGTGATCGAGCTGACCCACCCGGCGCCGGCTCCGGACAAGCCGTGGCAGGGTGACCTGTTCGCGCACGCCCTCGACCGGCGCCACGAGCGGGACAAGCCGATCCCGCGGTCGCTGCGCGTGCTGCGGGAGCGGGCCGAGCTGATGGCGCTGCCGGTGGCCGAGCGCCGCGCCGCCCTCGCCGACGTGGACCGCCTGGCCCGGGCCGGCATCACCTGGGAGGCGCTCGCCGGCTGGCTGCAGGGACCGCTCGACGCCGAGGCGTGGTGCGCGGTGATCCCGTCGATGGGGTACATGGCGCTGCTGCGCAACCTGCGGAACTTCGACCAGGCGGGCGTCCCGGACGAGGTGGCCGAGCGGGTCGCGGCGAAGCTCGCCGACCCCGGCGAGGTGGCGCGCTCCCGGCAGCTGCCGTTCCGGTTCCTCACCGCCTACCGCAACGCGCCGTCGCTGCGGTGGGGGCACGCGCTGGACCGGGCGCTGCGGCTGGCGACCGGCAACATCCCGGCGTTCGGCGGGCGCACGCTGGTGCTGGTGGACACCTCGGCGTCGATGTCCTGCGGCGCGGTGTCGGCGCGCTCGTCGGTGCGGCCGGTGGAGGCCGCGGCGCTGTTCGGCGTCGCCCTCGCCGCCCGGGGCGCGAACGTGGACCTGTACGGCTTCGCCGACGACGTGTTCGAGCACGGGGTGGTGCGCGGCGGCTCGGTGCTCAAGCAGGTCGACGAGTTCTGCAGGCGCATCGGCGAGGTCGGCCACGGCACGCGGATCGCCGACGCGCTGCGGCGGACCTACCGCGGCCACGACCGCGTCGTGGTCTTCACCGACATGCAGACCATGACCGGCCACCACGGCCTGGAGGTCACCGACGCGGTCCCGGCGCACGTGCCGCTGTACGGCTTCAACCTGGTCGGCTACAAGCACGCGATGATGCCGACCGGCGCGCGCAACCGGCACGAGATCGGCGGCTTCTCCGACGCGACGTTCCGCCTGATCCCCCTGCTGGAGGCGGGCGAGAACGCGCGGTGGCCGTGGCTGTGACGCGCGCCCGCCCCGGGTGCGCGCCGGATCGGCGGGCCGCCTGAGGTAGCGCCCTCACAAGGAGCGCCCCTCCCCCGGACACCGGGGGAGGGGCGCACCCATGTCCGCCGGGCGGGAGGCATCGAAACGCCCGGGGCCCGCGCCGGTACGGCGGCGCGTATGGAAAGGCCCACCACCCGATATCGGACCGTGCCCGTTCCGTGTCCGCTTCATGTCCGTCCCGTGGCTGATTCGTGGTAATTCCGATCCGGCCTCCGGCACGCGAACGGAAGCCGTGACAAAAGTCACTTGTCCCGGCGTACCCGGCATCCCGCCACGCCGCCCCGCCACCGCCCGGATGCTCCCCTTCGCGGCGGCCGCCGGCAGCCCGCCGTACCCCCGCTGACCTGGTATTCTCCGCCTGCCCGCAAGCGGAGACCCGACGACCGCCGGCCGTCCGGCCACCTGCTACCATGACCGCCGTGCCGTCCGATCATATCCGCGCAATTCGCGAATACGGTCCGGACGCAGATAACGCGACGCAGCACGCGGTCGCCGGTCAAATTCCTGACACGCGGCTTACGCGGGGTAAATCAGGTAGGCGAACTCAATAAATAAAATGGAGGCCGGTGTGAGCCAGACGATGGCGGAAGGAACACCGAGAACCCGCGCCCAGATCAAGGAGCGCACCCTTCGCACCGACCGGTGGTGGCGAAGCCCCCTGGTGGTATTCCTGGCCCTGACGCTCTGGCTCCTGTACGGCCTGGTCAGGACCAGCTCGCAGAAGTACTACTTCGTGGAGGGGTACGGCTACCTGACCCCGTTCTCCTCCCCGTGCGTGAGCGCGTCCTGCGTGCCGGGCGCCCGCCACTTCGGCACCTGGCTGCCCGAGTTCCCGCCGCTGCTCCCCTACGGCATCCTCGCGCTCGGCTTCCTGCTCGGCTTCCGGCTCACCTGCTACTACTACCGCCGGGCCTACTACCGGGCCTTCTGGCTCTCCCCGCCCGCCTGCGCCGTCCGCGAGCCGCACGGCAAGTACACGGGCGAGACCCGGTTCCCGCTCATCATGCAGAACCTGCACCGCTACTTCTTCTACGCGGCGGTGGTCATCTCGATCGTCAACACCTACGACGCCGTCGTCGCGTTCTTCGGTGACAACGGGTTCCAGATGGGGCTGGGCAACCTGATCCTGCTCGGCAACGTCGTCCTGCTGTGGTGCTACACCCTGTCGTGCCACTCCTGCCGGCACATCACCGGCGGCCGGCTCAACTCGTTCTCCCGGCACCCGGTCCGCTACCGGATCTGGACCTTCATCTCCCGGCTCAACGCCCGGCACATGGAGCTCGCCTGGATCACCCTGGGCACGCTGCTCATCACCGACCTCTACATCGCCCTGCTGTCCGCCGGCGTGATCAGCGACCTGCGGTTCATCAACTGACCTCCCGCCCTTCCCGGGCACACGAAACGGGGCGGCACCGGAACCCGGTGCCGCCCCCGCTTGTGTCCGCGGTTCTCCTACCGCCCGCGACGGGCGGGCGCGGCTCTCAGCGCAGCGCCCCGAGGTACCGGCGCATGCGGCGCCTGGCCCGGTAGCCCGCCCGCAGCACCCGCGGCGGCACCTCGAGGCGCAGCCGGGCACGGCGCCGGGCGGCCGCGTGCGCCGGGCCGTCGAGCAGCGAGCGGGCCGGCACGAGGCGCCCGGTCCGGGCCTGCGCCACCAGGGCGGCCATCCGGGCGACCGCGTCGCAGGCGGACGGGTCGTGGAAGTAGTTCGCCCGGCACCAGCCCGCGTCCGGGGTGCGGAAGCGCGCGTCGACGAGGTCGTCGAGCGTGCCGAGGCAACCGCTGCCCTCGAACACCACGTTGATCATCTCCGCGCTGACCCCGAAGTCGGACAGCACGAGCAGCGGGACCTCGTGCCGGATCGCCTCCAGCGCCGCGGTGGAGCTGACCGTGACGAACCCGGCCGCGGCGGCGAGGTGCTCGTGCATCGGGCCCGCGGCGAAGGTGAGCAGGCCGTCGCGGACGCGGCCCGCGGCGACCAGCGACCGCCACAGCCGCTCGTACGGGTGGCGCTCGTTGTGGGTCTGCCGCTCCCCCGCCCGCGCCCGCAGCTTGACCACCACCTCCAGGTCGGGCCGCCGCTGCGCGAGCTCGGCGAGCGCGAGCAGGATGCGCTCGCGCTCCTCCCGCCGCCGCGGCACCTTCGCCTGGGTCGCGAAGATCACCTTGTTGCGCGGGCCGGCCACCTCGCCCCCGGCCGCGCCGTCCGGCCGCGGCGGCGGGTCGAGGTACGGCAGGCGGGCGAGCGCGACTGCGCCGCGCGCGCCGAGCTCGGCGCCGATCCGGGTGAACTCCGCCACCTCCCGCCCGCTGTGCACGATGAACAGGTCACACCCGCTGCGGTACAGCCAGGCCTTCTCGGTGGCGGGGATCGAGATGCCGGGCAGGCCGGTGACGAACACCGGCCGCGGCACCAGGTCGCCGAGCACCTCGGCGACGAGCACGTCCACCACCGGGCCGGTGCACGCGGCGAGCACGATGTCCGGCCGCATCCGCCCCGCCGTACGGCGCAGCGCCCGGGCGGGCAGCACCGGCGGCGCCTCCGGCGTGCGGGTGCCGCTCACCGCGGCGCGGATCTGGTCGGGTGACGGCGCGATCGGCGTGCGGACCACGGTGAGCCGGGTGGTCCAGCCGGCGGGCAGCGTGTCGAGCAGACCGGCGGCCCACTTGAGGTAGGAGTCCGAGTCGGCCACGGCCAAGACCTTCAATCGGTGACCCCCGGGTGGTGTCGGGTGAACATCTGCAGGTGGGAGCGGAGGTCGGGGGTGGCGAGCGGGGTCCACCAGTCGCCGGGCACCTCGACCGCGTCCACCCGGACGCCGCGCGGGGCGAGCAGCACGCGCAGCGACGTGACCGCGGTGGACGGCAGGCTCAGCACCCGCTGGCCGGGCGCGAGGGCGCGCAGGGTCATCTCGACCGGGGCGCCCGCCGGGCGCAGCGCGATCCCGGGCAGGTCGCCGATCCGGGCCAGGTCGGCGGGCTCCTCGCGACGGTGCGGGTAGTACGCGATCGGTTCCCGTTCGCCGAGCCGCGCCAGCCAGTCGAGATACCGGTCGCGGCGCACCAGGCCGTTGCGCACCAGCGAGGTGCCGAGCACGACGGTGCGCTCGGGCGGCGGCGGGTGCTCGACGGGCTGGGCGCGCAGCCAGCCGAAGTCGTGGGTGCGGATGGTCGCGCCCCGGTCGGCGGCGGCCTGGCGCAGGCGCTCGGGCACCGGGAGGGCGGTGAACACGGTGAGCCGCCCGGCCCGCGCCGCGGCGCGCAGCCGGGCCGCCGCAGCCCGGCCCAGCGTGCGCCGGGCGAGGCCGGCCCGGGCGCGGGCGCGCAGCAGCGGCGGGCGGTGGTCCGCGACGAGCAGCTCGAGCAGGTGCACGGTGGCGAGCCCGTCGTCGACGAGCACGACGTGGCCGGGCGCGCCGGTGAGCCAGGTGACCTGGACGCGTCCGGAGAACGCGTCGCCGAACACCCAGGTGGCGCCGCGGCGCGGGCGGGGCATGCGGCCGTCGGCGGTGGCGAGCTCGAGGCCGTCGGGCAGGTCGAGCCGCCGCAGCTCGGCCCGGGTACGGCGGAGCGCGGCGAGCCCGGCCCGGCAGACCACCCGGGTGCCGGGGCCGACCAGCCCGGCGTGCCGCGCCTCGACCACGCACAGCAGTTGCAGCGGGGACTCCGCCCAGGCGACGGCGGGCCGTTCCTCACGTACGTGGCGCGGTCCGCCGTCCGCCACGCCGGTCACCGAAACGTTCACGACCGGCTCACCGTAACCCGGGGTGCTGACGGCAGCCGGAACGGCGGATGAACGGGCGGTCAAGCGTTACTCTCGGCCATGTTTTGACCTCCTGGGGTGGGAGCGCTCCCAAACATCCGTTTGCGCCCTTTGATGCTGTTTGCAGCTGATTGTCCGCCTTATGAGCGCGCACGGTAACAGTTCTGTTTCGGCGTATTGACGCAGCCATTGCTCATCCGCAACCCTTCGTGGGAGCGCTCCCAAGGAGCCCACGACCTCCGAGGGAGCGCATCACGCCGGCCGTGTGTTCGGGGGCCCGGCCTGCACTTCGACTTGCAATCCCAGGAGTCAGCACCCCTGACCACCACCTCGGAACCACCTGAGAGGGGTTCGGAATGAAGCACACCTGGCGCCGCGGCAGGTTCCTCGCCGTGGCCGCGGTCACCACGGCCGCCCTGGCACTGTCGGCGGCTTGCGGTTCCGGCGACTCCGGCAGCGGGGGCACCGCCTCGGGCGAGCCCGCCGAGAAGGTCACCATCACCGTCCAGACCTTCGGCGGCGGCAAGAACTTCGGGTACGACGAGGCCATCGCCAAGTGGAACCGCGAGAACCCGAACATCCAGATCAAGCACGTCAACCTGACCGACCAGTTCGAGCAGGTCTACTGGCCGCAGATGATCCAGTGGCTCCAGGCCGGGAACGGTGCCGGTGACGTGATCGGCATCGACGAGGGTGGCATGG
This sequence comes from Thermopolyspora flexuosa, assembly GCF_006716785.1. Lineage (NCBI taxonomy): Bacteria > Bacillati > Actinomycetota > Actinomycetes > Streptosporangiales > Streptosporangiaceae > Thermopolyspora > Thermopolyspora flexuosa. The sequence goes on from NZ_VFPQ01000001.1 coordinate 2,948,257, forward strand.
GCCTGGCGAAGGCCCACCCCGAGTGGTGGGTCGACCTCGGCGAGTACGGCCTCGACAAGCGCAAGTCGGACTACGCCGAGTGGAAGTGGCAGAACGGCATCGACAGCTCCGGCAAGCTGTTCGCCCTCGGCACCGACGTCGGCGGCATGAGCATCTGCTACCGGCGCGACCTGTTCGAGAAGGCCGGCCTGCCCACCGACCGCGAGGAGGTCAGCAAGCTCTGGCCCACCTGGGACGACTTCCTCGAGGTCGGCAAGAAGTTCAAGGAGAAGGTCAAGGACGCCGCCTTCGTCGACGGCACCAACACCATCTACAACGTGGTGCTGGTGCAGGAGGCCGCCAAGAACGGCAACGTCACCTACTTCGACACCAGCAACAACCTCATCGTCGACAAGAACCCGGCGGTGAAGACCGCGTTCGACTACGCGGTGAAGCTCAGCCAGGAGGGCCTGACCGCCAAGCTCCGCAACTTCAGCGAGGAGTGGAACACCGGCTTCAAGAAGTCGCAGTTCGCCACCCTCGGCTGCCCGTCCTGGATGCTCGGCGTGGTGAGCGGCAACGCCGGTGACGAGCTGAAGGGCAAGTGGGACGTCGCGGCGGTGCCCGGCGGCGGCGGCAACTGGGGCGGCTCCTGGCTGGCGGTGCCGAAGCAGACCAAGCACCCCAAGGAGGCCGCGATGGTGGCCGACTACCTGACCGGCAAGGAAGCCCAGGTCAGCGTGTTCAACTACGCCGGCAACATGCCGAGCAACACGCAGGCCCAGCAGGACCCGGCGGTCCAGGGCGCGAAGGACGAGTACTTCAACGACGCCCCCAAGGGTGAGATCTTCGCCAAGTCCGCCGCCGAGCTGCAGCCCGTCTTCCTCGGTGTGAAGCACACCCAGGTGAAGAACGCGGTCGAGCAGGTGATCTCCGCCGTCGACGACGGCTCGGTGCCCGCCGACCAGGCCTGGCAGAAGCTCGTGGACGACGCCACGAAGGCCGCGGGCTGATCCCCGCTCCTCCTGGCGCGTCTTTCCGAACAGGTCCGGCCCGCCATCGGGCACCCCGGTGGCGGGCCGGGACCTGCCTCTCGCGAAAGGTAAACCATGAGCCTGCACACCGACTACTCCGGGCCGTACGCCCAGGCCCATTCCGGGCCGCAGGTCGTCCCCCCGTCTCCGCGAGGCTCCCGGAACGACTCCCCCGGTGCCGTCCGGCGCCTGCTCTCCTGGCTCGACCTGAAGGCGTCCCCCTACCTGCTCGTCTCGCCGTACTTCCTGCTGTTCGCCGTCTTCGGCCTGTTCCCGCTCGCCTTCACCCTCTACTACTCGCTCTTCGACTACGAGCTCACCGGCGAGCAGGAGTGGGTCGGCCTCGGCAACTACACCGAGCTGCTCGCCGACGACCAGTTCTGGAAGGTCGTCGTCAACACGCTCGCGATGTTCGTCATCGCGACCGTGCCGCAGCTGCTGCTCGCGCTCATGCTCGCCAACGCGCTGAACAAGCGGTTCCGGGGCCAGCTGTTCGTGCGCATGGGCGTGCTGCTGCCGCTCGTCACCTCGGTGGTCGCGGTCTCCGTCGTCTTCACCCAGCTCTACGGCCGCGACTGGGGCATGGTCAACTGGATTCTGAGCTGGTTCGGCATCGACCCCATCGACTGGAAGGCCGAGCGCATCCCCTCGTGGCTGGCGATCTCGACGATGGTCGACTGGCGGTGGACCGGCTACAACGCGATCATCTTCCTCGCCGGCATGCAGACCATCCCGCGTGACCTGTACGAGGCCGCGGAGATCGACGGCGCCTCCAAGCGCCGCCAGTTCTGGCAGATCACCATCCCCATGCTCCGGCCCACGATCATCTTCGTGGTGCTCAACTCCACCATCGGCGGTCTCACCCTGTTCGCCGAGCCGGTGATGTTCTACGGCGGCCGCATCCAGGGCGGCTCGGACAACCAGTTCCAGACGGTCGCGATGTTCATCGTGGAGAAGGGCTTCAACAACTTCGAGTACGGCTACGCGTCCGCGGCCGCCTGGCTCCTCTTCCTGATGATCCTCGTCGGATCCGCCATCAACTTCATGCTCATCCGCCGGATCGGGGGTCGCAAGTGACGACGCTGACCGTGCGCCGGAACGGCTCCGGCGCGAGAAGAAAGCAGACCCACCGCGGCGGAGCGGGCTCGCGGATGTGGGACGCGACCCTGCTCACCAAGGTGATGCTGGCCTTCACGATCATCCTGTCGGCCTTCCCGATCTACTACATGATCGTGATCGCCACCCGCACCAACTCGGACGCGGTGGACGTGCCCCCGCCGCTGCTGCCCGGTGGCAACCTCGGGGAGAACATCGTGCGCGTCCTCAACGACCCGGACGCGCAGTTCGTCACCGGACTCACCAACTCGGCGATCGTGGCCGTCTCGGTCACGGTGTCCGTGGTGATCATCTCCACGATGGCCGGCTTCGCCTTCGCCCGGCTGCGGTTCCGCGGCAACCGGGTGCTGCTGCTCGCCGTGCTGCTCACCATGATGGTCCCCATCCAGCAGATGGGCGTGGTGCCGCTCTACCGCGTCATGGTCGAGCTGGAGTGGACCGGGCAGCTCAAGGCGGTCATCCTGCCGTACCTGCTCAACGCGTTCGGCGTGTTCCTCATGACCCAGTACACCGAGCAGGCGGTGCCCGGTGAGCTGGTCGAGGCGGCCCGGGTGGACGGCGCCTCCACCCTGCGCATCTGGTGGAACATCGTGTTGCCCGCGGTACGGCCCGGCATGGCGGTGCTCGGCATCAACACGTTCATGATCACCTGGAACGACTTCATGTGGCCGCTGATCGTCCTGGCGGGCAACCCCACGGTCCAGGTCGCGATCCGCAACCTCAACGCCCAGCACTCGACCGACTACGTGATGATCTTCACCGGAACCACGTTGTCGGTCCTGCCGCTCATCATCGTATTCCTCGTCTTCGGCCGTCAGATCATCGGCGGCCTCATGGAAGGTGCGGTCAAAGCGTGACAACGCAGGAAGCACATCCCAAGACCGGTGTCACCGAGCTGAAGTTCCCGGCCGGCTTCGTCTGGGGCGCCGCAACCTCGGCGTACCAGATCGAGGGCGCCACCGCGACCGACGGCCGGGGACCCTCGATCTGGGACACCTTCGTCCGCCAGCCGGGCCGGGTGGTGAACGGCGACACCGCCGACGTGGCGGTCGACCACTACCACCGCTACCGGGACGACGTGCGGCTCATGGCCGACCTCGGCCTCACCGCGTACCGGTTCTCGGTCTCCTGGCCGCGGATCCAGCCGGCCGGCCACGGCCCGGTCAACCAGGCGGGACTCGACTTCTACCGGCGGCTCGTGGACGAGCTGCTCGAGAAGGGCATCGAGCCGTGGATCACGCTCTACCACTGGGACCTCCCGCAGCCCCTGGAGGACGCGGGCGGCTGGCCGGAGCGTGACACCGCCCAGCGGTTCGCCGACTTCGCCGCGCTCGTGCACGACGCGCTCGGCGACCGGGTCCGCAACTTCAGCACCGTGAACGAGCCGTGGTGCGCGGCGTTCCTCGGGTACGCCTCGGGCGAGCACGCCCCCGGCCGGCGCGAGCCCGCGGCCGCCGTACGGGCCGCCCACCACCTGCTGCTCGGGCACGGGCTCGCGGTGCAGGCGATCCGCGCGCAGAACCCGAACACCCGGATCGGCGGGTGCGTGAACCTGTACGCGATCTCCCCGGCCTCCGACAGCGAGGCGGACCTGGACGCGGCCCGGCGCATCGACGGGCTGCAGAACCGGTTCTTCCTCGACGCGATGCTCAAGGGCGAGTACCCCGCCGACGTGCTGGAGGACCTGCGCTCGGTGTGCGAGCCGGACCACATCCGGCCGGGCGACCTCGAGACGATCGCCACGCCGTTCGACCTGCTGCTGATCAACTACTACAGCCGGTTCACGGTGTCGGGTGTGTCGGGAGGCGCCGCCTCGGCCTCGGCCGCGCCCACCGGGGCCGGTTCGCCGTGGGTGGGCAGCGAGCACGTCTCGTTCGTCAACGGCGGCCGCCCGGTGACCGCGATGGGCTGGGAGATCGACACCGACGGCCTGCTGGAGATCCTGCTGCGGCTGGTCAAGGAGTACCCGCCCATCCCGCTCGTCATCTCGGAGAACGGCGCGGCGTTCGACGACGTGGTGACCGGCGACGGCGCGGTGCATGATTCCGAGCGGCTTGCTTTCATCGCCTCGCACCTGCGCGCCTGCCACGAGGCGATCTCCAAGGGCGTGCCGCTCAAGGGGTATTTTGCCTGGTCCCTGCTGGACAACTTCGAGTGGGCCTGGGGGTACGGCAAGCGGTTCGGACTGGTCTACGTCGACTACGAGACCCAGGAGCGGATCCTCAAGGACAGCGCCCTGTGGTATGCCGAAACCATCCGGCGTAACGGTTTGTCACTTCCGGCAGAATAGGTCACACGACAAGGAGGGGCAGGGTCTTGGCCAACGGGCAGCGCCGCCCGGGTCAGCGGCCGACGCTTGAGGCGGTCGCGGCCCGAGCCGGGGTCGGACGCGGCACGGTTTCGCGGGTGATCAACGGCTCGCCGAAGGTGAGCGAGCGTGCTCGCGCCGCGGTGCTGCGGGCCATCGAGGAACTCGGCTACGTTCCCAACCGTGCGGCGCGTACCTTGGTCACACGGCGAACCGACACGGTCGCGCTCGTGGTCTCCGAATCCGAGCAGCGGGTCTTCGACGAACCGTACTTCGCGGGGGTGATCCGCGGCATCGGCTCGGCGCTGTCCGAGACCGGGCTGCAGCTCATCCTCGCCATGGCACAGACGCGCGAGGAGCACGCCCGGCTCGAGCAGTACCTCACCGGACAGCACGTCGACGGGGTGATGCTGATCTCGCTGCACGGCGCCGACCCGCTGCCCGGCAGGCTGGAGGAGATGGGCGTGCCCACCGTGGTCGGTGGCCGGCCCGTCGGCATCACCCCCTACAGCTACGTGGACATGGACAACCGGGCGGGTGCCCGGCAGGCGGTCAAGTACCTGATCGGCAAGGGGCGCAGGCGCATCGCCACCATCGCCGGACCGCAGGACATGGGCGTGGGCGTGGACCGGCTCGCCGGTTACCGCGACGCGCTGATCGCCACCGGGGTGCCCGAGTGCGTCGCCTTCGGCGACTTCTCCCAGGAGAGCGGCGCGCGGGCGATGCGTGAGCTGCTCGCCAGGGATCCGGACATCGACGCGGTGTTCGCGGCGTCCGATCCCATGGCGATGGGCGCGATGCACGTGCTCAAGGAGTACGGCAGGCGCATCCCCGACGACGTGGCGGTGATAGGGTTCGACGACTCCAGCGCGAGCCGCCTCTACAGCGACCCGCCGCTCACCACGGTCCACCAGCCCACCGAGGAGATGGGACGGCAGATGGCGCACCTGCTGGTCGCCCGGATCAACGGCGAACCGCTGGAGCAGCCGGTCGTCATACTGGACACCCATCTGGTCATCCGCGGCTCGGCCTGACGCCGCGCCACCAGGTCGACGCCCACGGGGGTGCACGGGGGCGGGAGCGCTCTCACGATGTGGGAGCGCTCCCAACGCACCCCGTTGCGGTGGGCACAGCGCCTTGAGTCCCGGCAGCGCCCGCCGGCGATCCCCCAACCCGCAGGAGTCACCGTGAACGCAACCCACCGGTTCCCGCCCGGCATCATCCTCGGGGCCGCCACCTCGGCGTACCAGATCGAGGGCGCGGTCGACGCCGACGGGCGCGGCCCGTCGGTCTGGGACACCTTCGCCGCGACCCCCGGCAAGGTCGCCGGCGGGGACACCGGCGAGCCGGGCGCCGACCACTACCGCCGCTGGGCCGAGGACGTCGAGCTGATGGCCGAGCTCGGCCTGCAGAGCTACCGGTTCTCCATCGCCTGGCCGCGCATCCGGCCGGACGGCACCGGGCCGGTCAACCGCAAGGGGCTCGACTTCTACCGGCGGCTCGTCGACGGGCTGCGCGAGCGCGGCATCCGGCCGATGGCCACCCTGTTCCACTGGGACCTGCCGCAGGCCCTGCAGGACAAGGGCGGCTGGGAGAACCGGGACGTGGCGTCCTGGTTCGCCGACTACGCGCAGATCATGTTCGACGCGCTCGACGTGGCGGACTGGATCACCGTCAACGAGCCAAAGACCGTGGTGGACGCCGGGTACCGGCACGGCATCCACGCGCCCGGGTACCGCGACGACGCCCGGGCGTATGTCGCGCTGCACCACCTGCTGCTCGCGCACGGGCTCGCGGTGCGCGCGCTGCGCGCCTCGGGCGGGGACCGCCGGATCGGCCCGGCGCTCAACCTGAGCCCGGTCTACCCGGCGGCCGACGGCCCGGAGGCGGAGTCCGCGGCCCAGGCCGACGCGGTACGGCACGCCGACGGCCTGGAGAACCGGCTCTACCTCGACCCGATCCTCACCGGCCGCTACCCGGAGGACGCGCTGCGCTGGATCGCCGGGCGCAGCCCGATGCCGGAGCGCATCGCGGACGGCGACCTGGAGATCATCTCCGCGCCGATCGACATGCTCGGCGTGCAGTACTACTCGCCGCTGTACGTCACCGCCGACGGCGAGCGCGCCTTCCGGCACCCGCGGTCCCAGGCGTGGTGGCAGGAGATCCACCCCGAGGGCCTGTACGACCTGCTGCGCCGGCTGGCCCGGGACTACGGGAACGTCCCGCTGGTCATCACCGAGAACGGCATGCCCGCCGCCGACGAGGTGGACGCGGACGGCGCGGTGCACGACCCGTACCGGGTGGCGTTCCTGCGCGACCACCTCGACGCGGTACGGCGGGCGGTCGCCGACGGGGTGCGCGTGGTCGGCTACCACGTCTGGTCGCTGCTCGACAACTTCGAGTGGGCCGAGGGGTACCGGGAGCGGTGGGGCATCGTCTACGTCGACTACCCCACCCAGCGCCGGATCCCGAAGGACAGCGCGCTCTGGTACCGGGACCTGATCCGCGACCGGGTCCTCGGCTAGGCCGCTCCGAGCCGGGGGCGTCGCCGGTGACCCCCTTCCCCCCGTCCCGGCGGCGCCCCCTTTCCATGCGCATGCCGTGCCGCCGGGCACCGTTTGGCGGACCGGTTGAGAGATGTCAGGATCCAGGTATGCGGAAGGCCGACCGAAAGGTTGACGCGCCCGGCGCGGCTCCCTAGCGTATACGATCATGGGAGCGCTCCCACCTCGCGGGAGCGCAGCGCTCCGCCCGTCCCGTCGACGCCCTCCCGGCCGTGGCATGCGGCCGGCCGACGAAAGGATCCTGGTGAGCTCCGGTTCCCTCCGTTGCGGTGACCTGCACGCCGAGATCAGCACGCGTGGCGGCGCCCTGCGGGTGCTGCGCGCGGGCGAGCGCGACCTCGTCGTCTCCTGGCCCGAGGACGGCCCGATCCCGTTCTACAGCGGCACCCTGCTCGCGCCGTGGCCGAACCGGGTCGCCGACGCCGTCTACACCTTCGCCGGGGAGCGGTTCGAGCTGCCGGTCACCGAGCCCGAGCGCGGGCACGCGCTGCACGGGCTGGTGGCGGAGGCGCCCTGGGAGATCGCCGAGCCGCCCGCCGAGGGCGACGGCCAGGCGTCGGTACGGCTCACGCACACGATCGAGCCCACCCCGGGCTACCCGTTCCGGCTCGCGCTCGCCGTGCTGTACACGCTCACGCCGGACGGGCTCACCACCACGCTCACCGCGCAGAACGTCGGCGACCGCCCCGCCCCGTACGGCTGCGGCCCGCACCCGTGGCTGCTCGCGGGCGACGGGCCGCTCACCGGCTGGGAGCTGGAGCTGCCGGCGGACCGGGTGCTGCTCGTCGACGAGCGGCTGGTGCCGCGCGAGCTGACCGACGTGACCGGCACGCCGTACGACTTCCGCCGGGCGCACGCGATCGGCGACACCGCGATCGACCACGCGTTCACCGGGCTCGCCGCGGACGCCGAGGGACTGGCCCGGGTACGGCTGCGCGGCCCGGCCGGCGGCGTGGAGATCAACTGGGATCCGCGGGTGCTGCCGTGGGTCCAGGTGTGCACCGGCACCGGGCTCGGCCACCGCGGGCTCGCCGTGGAGCCGATGACCTGCCCGCCCGACGCGTTCAACTCGGGCACCGACGTCATCGTGCTCCAGCCCGGCGAGAAGCACGAGGCGAGCTGGACGATCGTGCCCTTCTGATCCTTTCGGTGTCCCGGCAAACCGGTGGTGAGGGAATATCCACAAGCGCATGACGGGGCGCATTTCCGGTGCCGGGAGTGCAATAACCTGATGTGTCGTGACCGAGCGAAACACCATTCCTAGCGCGCCGGGGACGAGGCGGTCTCGGCCGGTTGAGGAGGCCATGTGACCGCGGACGCCATCGATCTCGACGCCTGGCGCAAGCTGCCGGCGGCGCAGCAGCCCGACTGGCCGGATCGTGCCGTGCTCGACGAGGTCGTCGCCGAGCTGTCGACCCTGCCTCCCCTCGTGTTCGCCGGGGAGTGCGACCAGCTCAAGGAGCGTCTCGCCGCCGCCGCACGAGGCGAGGCGTTCGTACTCCAGGGCGGTGACTGCGCCGAGACCTTCGCCGGCGCCACCGCCGACGCCGTCCGCAACAAGCTGAAGACGCTGTTGCAGATGGCGATCGTGCTCACCTACGCGGGCAGCGTCCCGGTCGTGAAGATCGGGCGCTGGGCCGGGCAGTTCGCCAAGCCCCGCTCCAAGCCGGTCGAGGTGCGCGACGGCGTGGAGCTGCCCGCCTACCGCGGCGACATGGTGAACGGTTTCGAGTTCACCGCCGAGGCCCGCACCCCCGACCCGCGGCGGCTGCTGCGCGCGTACCACTCCTCCGCGGTGACCCTCAACCTGTGCCGCGCCTTCACCAAGGGCGGGTACGCGGACCTGCGCCAGGTGCACGCCTGGAACCAGGACTTCGTCGCCGAGTCCCCCGCCGGGCAGCGCTACGAGCGGCTGGCCAAGGAGATCGACAAGGCGATCCAGTTCATGCACGCCTGCGGCGCGGACTCCCCCGAGTTCCACACCGTGGAGCTGTACTCGTCGCACGAGGCGCTGATCCTCGAGTACGACCGCGCGCTCACCCGCATCGACTCGCGCACCGGCCTGCCGTACGACGTGTCGGCGCACATGGTGTGGATCGGCGAGCGCACCCGCCAGCTCGACGGCGCGCACGTGGAGTTCTTCAGCCGCATCCGCAACCCGATCGGCGTGAAGCTCGGTCCCACCACCACACCGGAGGACGCCCTCGCGCTGATCGAGCGGCTCAACCCGCACAACGAGCCGGGCCGGCTCACGTTCATCACCCGCATGGGCGCCTCCCGGATCCGGGACGTGCTGCCCACGCTGGTGGAGAAGGTCGCCTCGAGCGGCGCCAACGTGCTGTGGGTCTGCGACCCGATGCACGGCAACACCTTCGAGGCGCCGAGCGGCCACAAGACCCGCCGCGTCGACGACATCTTCGACGAGGTCGCCGGGTTCTTCGAGGTGCACCGCTCGCTCGGCACGCACCCCGGTGGCATCCACATCGAGTTCACCGGCGACGACGTCACCGAGTGCATCGGCGGCGGCGACCCGATCGACCTGTCCGACCTGAGCCTGCGGTACGAGACGGCGTGCGACCCGCGCCTCAACCGCAGCCAGTCCCTCGACCTGGCCTTCCGCGTCGCCGAGCTGTACCGCTCGGCCTGATCCAGGCCGACCAGAGAGTCACGGCCCGGGGCGGCCTCCGCCGCTCCGGGCCGTCGCGTTTCCCGACCCGCCAATGGCGTCGAACGCGACGCAGGTGCGCTGCACGAGGGAACGAGCTCCTGAACCTGCCGCCCGATACGCATAAACCTGCGATCAGGTAGGTCGGGCGAAGCCTGCACGACGTCCGTAGCGTGACGCAGCGATTCCCGGTGGTCACTGTCGCGGGCGAGGGTGATGGCTCATGAAGCCGTGGCGGACGCCGGGGATATCGCAGGCGGGCAGCCGGTTCGCTGAATCCCGCCCGTGTGCCTCACCGCCTTAGCCTCGCCGCCGTACGAGCGCCCGGCGCAATCGAACGCGATGGATCGCCGCCGTTACTTTCTGTGATCAACCACTCCTGGCGCCTTTGGGACAACGACAAACCATCATCATGTCGCCTCAGGCTCACAGCATGCCACCGACGCAGCACTCGCCAGGGATATACGGACTCCACAGATCACCAGATCAGGGCCAGGCCGGCCTCATCAGAGGTACCGGAACGGCTTCCGCCGGACGCGTACCGAACACGATCGACGAGTCGGCTCGGAGCGATCCGACAGGATCAAGATCGGATTTTCGGTCAGACCATTTCCCGCGCGATCCGGACACGATGCGCAGTCCCGGAACCTTCTTTGTAATCTGTTCGTTATCAGATCACGCGAGCCCGCATTGAACACAAATATCTTGAAGACCGCCGGCCACGGCGATATTTGTGGAGATGCGGCCGTGACCGCAGCGACCATTCGTCGATGTCCGCACAGGAGCGCTTCATGACAGAGGCAGCCGACTCCTCATCGGGCAAGCGAAACGAGAGGAGTCGTTCCTTCGGCAAGAGACTCTTCCTCACGTTGGTCGTGCTCCTTGCCATAGCCCTCTTCGGCGCAGTGACCTATTCCCCGCCAAAGTCTGAGCTGTCCTTTCAGCCAATCGCGCTTCCGGTGAAATTCATCTGGGAAGACGGGGACGTCAAGATAGCCGGCGAGCAGAGCATCATCACTCCCATCGGCAAGATCGCGATAGACGCGAACATAACCCTCGGAGAGCCGAACGAGAATTCGTTTTATGTCACTCTCCGTGACAAACGGCGGTCCGTCGACTACGTATACCGGGTCGACTCCGGCACCGGCTCATTTGTTGCCATCGTGAACGGAACGACTCAAATCCAGGTCGAAGATCGTCACGTCACGATCGAGGTGATCGAGGGCGAGACGAAGACTGTAACGTTCCAGAAGGTGCAGCCCTCGACGAAACGTGTCCAGACCGACAGGGTCGGTCAATGGACCTCCTACGTGGCCACCAGGTGGAATGAGTATTGGGACACGGGGTGGTACCAGCCGTTCGCATTGGCCCGTTGGGCTTATGACGACTCCACCATCGGTGCGGTTCCACCGTTGGGTTTCTTGTGGTTCCTCGTCCGCCTCTGTTTCGCGATCCTCCTTGGGCTGCTCGACCTGCTGATACTGGGGGTCTGCCTTCTCGCGGCCATCGCCTTCATAGTCGCTGGACCCGTGGCGGCGAACATCGTGTACGGCATAGCGGGCCTACTGCTGGTCTTGATCCTGCTGCTCGTCGTGGCCGTCATCAGATCGCCATGATCATGTCGGCCAACGCCCCGCATCGTCCTGCAGGCGGTGGAAGGCCAGGCGGCGTGTTCGGCCCGGAGGCCGTGTCGTCTGTCTTCTCCGCCGTCAGGGACGGCCGCGGGCGTATCCTCGCCGTCGTAATGCGGCAGCCACTCGACACCGGGTGTCGCCGCCCCGAGTGCATCGGCGGCGGCGACCCGATCGAGGTGTCCGACCTGAGCCTGCGGTACGAGACGGCGTGCGACCCGCGCCTCAACCGCAGCCAGTCCCTCGACCTGGCGTTCCGCGTCGCCGAGCCCTACCGCTCGGCCTGATCAGGCCGACCAGAGCGTCACGGCCCGGGGCGGCCTCCGCCGCTCCGGGCCGCTTTTCGTTCGCGTCGAGTTGCTGCCGCCGGCGGCCCGGTCACAGCGACGAAGAGCTGCCGAGGACGGCCGCCCGGTAGTCGTCGAAGGCGCTGCCCTTACGCTGGTCGGGCGGGACGAGTTCCTGTACCTGGCGCGCGGTGTGCATGATCACCTGCGAGCGGTAGGCCGGGGCGAGGCCGGAGATGGTCTCGGTGGCGAGACGCAGCGCCTCCTGGTGGCTGCCGTTGCGCGCCAGCGCGATGGCCTGGTGGAGGCGGAGATTGATCGCGTTCTGATAGGCGGGCAGCCGCCTCGACGCCTCCTCGCGCGCCTCGTCCGCCGCCCGCGCCGCCCCGCCGTACGAGTGCACCCAGCTCGCGACGAACCAGAGCGAGTCCGGGGTCCACCCGAGTCCGTCGTCGCGTTCGCCGATCTTGTCGGCCACGGCGTACAGACGGTTCAGCCTCTGCCGGGCCTCGTGATCGCGGCCCATCACCGCGAGGGCCTGAGCCTCGGCGGCGAGTGTCTGGAGGACACCGATGGACACCATGTCACCCGCCATCCGCTGGGCCTCACGCGAAAGTGAGATCACCGACTCCGGGGAGCGATGGTCGTACAGCCCGTAGATCGCTTCGTTACCGCGTACCCGCACCCGCGTTTCCAAGTCGCCTGAGGCGTCGGCGGCACGCCGGGCGGTGGTCCACCACCTCCGTGCCGCGGCATACTGCCCGAGGCGGGTGAGCGCATTGGCGTACAGGACGGACATGTACGCCATGGAGCGCTGCAGGTCGGCCTTGTGCTCGGGCTTGGCCTGCGCGAGTGACCATTGCAACGCCGCCAGATCGGCGGTCAGGCCATCGCGCACTTCGGCAGGCGGGCGGGTGGCAAGCGCATGCCGATGCGCTCTGCCGACCGCCTCCCAGTCTTCGACGTGGGATGATTCCGCGGTGCCGATGGCCTTCTCGACCAGTTGCCGTAATGCCTCGGCGTCATTGAAGGCAGGGCCGGCAATCAGGCCGAGACCGGTAAGGCGGAACAAGAGTCGTCGCTGCATGTCGTCGTCCTGACCTTGGGGGATGACGCTGTTGTTATTTCCGCTGTCGGCGGCGGCAATCAGTTCGTCGATGGGGCGTCGTCCCAGGCGCTGGACCAGGGGCCACATGCAGGTCAGCTCGCCGTTGGCGTTCAGGGTCTGGTCGATCAGGCGGACCCGGTCGCCGTTTTCCGGCAGGTGGTCGCCGCGCTCGATGGCGCTGATCATGGAGCGGGAGTAGCCGGTACGAGCGGCGAGCTCGTTGAGGCTGAGGCGCCTGCCGGTGCGGTGCTCGTAGCTGTCGCGCAGGTCGCGGATCCGGGCGCCGAAGTAGTGCGCCAGGGATCGGTAGCGTTCGGGGTTCTTGCGGCGGCCGGGCATGGATCACCTCCGGATTGCGGGCGGCTTGCCAGCGGTGATGCGACCTGGGCGTATGACCGTGCGGCGGCGATCGTGTACGCACAGTACACGGACATGGGCGTACGTGTTGGCGGTTTCTTGGGAATCAGGAGGTCGAGCCTTGGACCAAGGCATCGTGAGGCAACGAGCCGGGCCTGCCGCCACAGCCCCGGCGCCAAGGGTCACCGTCGCAAGCGGCGAGAGCGTGGCAACGCCCGGCCGTACAGGAGCCCTCGCCCACGTCTGTAGATCGCATCTTCACGAGGTCGCCGGGTTCTTCGAGGTGCACCGCTCGCTCCGCACGCACCCCGGTGGCATCCACATCGAGTTCACCGGCGACGACGTCACCCGAGTGCATGGGCGGTGACCCGATCGAGGTGTCCGACCTGGTACAAGACCGCGTGCGACCCGCGCCTCAACCGCAGCCAGTCCCTCGACCTGGCGTTCCGCGCCGCCGAGCCCTACCGCTCGGCCTGATCATGCCGACCAGAGCGTCACGGCCCGGGGCGGCCTCCGCCGCTCCGGGCCGTGTGTCCCGCCCGGTGCGCGACCGGCCGATCGCGCGCCACCGGGGGCGGCCGCTCAGACCACTGTCGAGACGCCGAGCACGACCGTCCGGTAGTCGTCGAAGACGCTTCCCGGGCGCTGCGCGGGCGGAATGAGTTCCTGAACCTGGCGCGTGGTGTGCACGATCACCTGGCTGCGGTACGCCGGTGCGAGGTCGTCGACGGTCCGGGTGGCGAGACGCAACGCCTCGCGGTGGCCGCCTTCCCGGGCGAGCGTGATGGCCTCATGGAGACGGAGGTCGGCCGCGTTCCGGTAGGCGGGCAGCCGCCGCCTCGCCTCGTCGCGTGCATCGGCCGCCGCCGTGGACGCCCTGCCGTACGAGTGCACCCGGCTCGCGACGAACCAGAGCGAGTCCGGCGTCCAGCCGAGTTCGCCGCGCCCGCCGGCCAGGTCGGCCATGACGTACCGGCGCTTCACGTCCGGTGTGCTTCGTGGTCGCGGCCCGTCACCGCAAGCGCATGAGCCATGACGGCGGTCTCGAGGACGGCGGTGGTTCGTGTAGCCGCCATCCGCTGAGCCGCGCGCAACATTGTGGGTCACCGACGGCGAGGAGCGGGACCGTAGAGGCCGAAATCCGCCTCATCGCCGGTGGCTCAACGGACGAAATAGAACGCATTCTGTCTCAGATTTCCCAAGTGTCTCATCATCCCCAGTGAACACATACTTCTGAAATTCTCGCCGGGGCTCGTTCGTTCACAGGTCACCACGGTCTGCATCAACATGAATGGTCCTGCATTTTCTTCCGGGGAACTTCATGAGGACGCGGCCGTGGAGCGCAGAGATCAAGATCGATGTCTGCAGAGGAGCCCCCTATGGAGGAGACTCTCACCCGGTCTCCGGTCGAATCCCCGGGACCGTTACGCGGTCTCGTCCTCGCCGTCTTCCTGCTCGCGGTCCTGTCCATCGCGTCGGCCTGCTCGTCGGGAAACGCCGAGGTGTCTTTCCAGCCCGCGATGCTTCCCGTGAAACTCACGTGGGAGAACGGCAACGTCAAAGTGTCCGGAGAACGCGGTATCGTCACGCCCATCGGGGTCATCGGGCTGAACGCGAACGTGACGTTCGGGGAGCCGGACAAGGATTCGTTCTATGTGATCTTCCGCGACCGTCGGCGCTCCGTCGCCAACGTCTACGTGGTGAACGGCGGCGCGGGGTCCTTCCAGGCGATCGTCAACGGGCTGACACGCTTCCATCTTGAGGATCGTCGCTTCGTCATCGACGTCATCGACGGCGAGACCAAGACGATCACCTTCCAGAGGGTGCCATCGGCGCCGCAGGACGCCAAGGCCGGTATGGCTGGTACCTGGACGCCCGGCATCGTGGACAGATGGAACGAATACTGGGAGACGACGTGGCACGAGCCGTTCGAATGGGCCCGGTGGGCCTATGACGACTCCACCATCGGGGCGGTGCCGCCGTTCGGATTCCTGTGGTTCCTGGTCCGGCTGGTCCTCGCGATCGTGCTCGGGCTGATCGACTTGATCCTTCTCGTGCTCTGTCTGATCGCGGCGCTGGCGTTCGTGATCGGCGGATCCGTGGCGATGAACATCGTCTACGGCCTCGCCGCCCTGCTCGGCATCTCGATCGCGGTCGGCGTCGTCAGAACTGTGCTCCTGTGACGGGCCACCGGTTCCGGCCACGAGGCCTGGCCGTCCCTTCGGGGATCGGGACGGCCAGGCCCGATGGGCGACGTTGCGGAGACCTCGGGTGTGAGGAGGCCGCCGCTTCCGGTCAGGGCCGGGTCCGGGGGCGCTTCCTCGCCGGCGGGATGGGCACCTGCTCGACCCCGGCGACGACGGTGTTGCGGATCGAGCCGATGCCCTCGACGGTCAGCTCGACCACGTCGCCGGGCCGCAGCGGCGGCGGGTCCTGCCTGCCGCGCACGCCCCACAGCTCGGCAAGGCAGCCGCCGTTGCCGCAGGTGCCGGAGCCGAGCACGTCGCCGGGCCGTACCCAGGTGCCGCGCGAGGCGTACGCGACGAGCTCCTCGAAGGTCCAGCTCATGTTCGACAGCAGGTCGCGGCCGACCACGGTGCCGTTGACGGACGCGGTGAGCGCGAGCCGCAGCAGGCCGTCCGCGTCGCGGTACGGCTCCAGCTCGTCGGCGGTGACGAGCCACGGGCCGAGCGTGGTGGCGGTGTCCTTGCCCTTGGCCGGGCCGAGGCCGACCTGCATCTCGCGGACCTGGAGGTCGCGGGCCGACCAGTCGTTCATGATCAGGTACCCGGCGATGTGCTCCCGGGCCTGCTCGGGGGTGAGGTCCCGGCCGGCCCGGCCGATCACCGCGGCGACCTCGAGCTCGAAGTCGAAGACGGCGCAGCCGGGCGGCACCGGCACCTCGTCGTCCGGGCCGACCACCGCGTACGGGTTGGTGAAGTAGAACGCGGGCGCCTCGTACCAGGCGTCCGGGATCGTGCCGCTGGGGTCCTTGCCGCGGCGCATGCCCTCGACGTGTTCCTCGAAGACGGCGAAGTCCCGCACGGTGGGCGGCTCGAACGGCGCGCACAGCCGTACCTCGGCGAGCGGGACCGGGTCCTGGGCGAGGCTCTCGGCCTCGCCCAGGCGGTCGTCGCGCAGCAGGTCGAGCACCCCGACGCCGTCGGGGAACGGCCGGACCGAGTCGGCCTCGACGATCCCGGAACGGGTACGGCCCTCGTGAGTGAAGGTTGCGATGCGCATGGGATCAGACGGGGATCAGACGGGCGGGGCGACGAACACGCCGCGGTCGACGTCGTTGAACGACTCCCGGGTGATGACCTCGTCGATCTGGTTGGCGGTCCCCCACTGGTCGCTCACCTCGGGCTTGGTGAAGTCGTGGACCTGCGGGTGCCAGGTGTCCTCGTCGAGCTCCTCCAGCTCGGTGGTGTACTCGACCGTGTTGCCGTGCGGGTCGAGGAAGTAGGAGAAGGTGTTGTCCCCGGCGAGGTGGCGGCCCGGCCCCCAGATCATGCGGACCCCGGCGCGCAGCAGCCGGCCGGTGCCGTACATGAACTCGTCGACGCCGCGCAGCTCGAAGCTGATGTGGTGCAGCGAGACGTGCGGGGCGCGGGCGATGGCGAGGCTGTGGTGCTGCGGGTTGCACCGCATGAAGTGCATGACGTCGCCGATGCGCGGGTGGCCGAGGGTGTCGGAGAGCGCGAAGTCGAGGTGCTTCTCGTACCACTCGCGGGTGCGGTCGATGTCGGGCGAGTTGATCACGACGTGCGACAGCCGTACCGGGATCGACTCGCGCGGCTCGATCTTGCGGTGCTGGCGGGTGGCGACGTCCGCGGAGACCTCGACGGTGCGGCCGTCGACGTCGAAGAAGCGGAAGCCGTACCCGCCGCCGGGGGTGGTGATCTCGCCCGGCTGGGAGATGAGCTGGACACCCGCCTTGCCCAGCCGCTCGGCGAGGGCGTCGACGTCGGCGGGGGTCGCCGCGCCGAAGGCGATCAGGTCGAGCCGCTTCTCCTCGGCCTTGCGCAGCCGGATGATGTACTGCTCCGGCGAGCCCTCGGCGGCGAGGAAGCTGAGCCCGCTGTCGGTGGCGACCTCGGTGAGGCCCCACACGCCCGCGTAGAACTCGCGCTGCTTCTCGAAGTCGGGCACGGCGAGGTCGACGTGCCGTAGGTGGGTGATGAGTCGTGCCATGACCGTCCTTGTGGCTAGTCCTTGAGGTCGAAGAGTCGGAGGGCGTTGCCGCCGCGGATCGCGTCGAACTCGTCGCCGTCCGGGAAGGCGGCGCGCAGCCGGTCGAGCGGGTCGGTGACACCCATGTCGAAGGGGTGGTCGGAGCCGAGCACGACCTGGGAGACGCCGACCGCGTCGATGAGCGCGCGCAGCGCCTCCGGCCGGTAGACGAGCGAGTCGAACCAGATGCGCCGCAGGTACGCGCTGGGCGGCTCGGCGCAGACGCGGGCGTCCGGCCGTACCTCCCAGCCGTGGTCGGCCCGCACGATGTACGTCGGCAGGTAGCCGCCGCCGTGGGCGGCGAGCAGCCGCAGGTTCGGGTGCCGGTCGAGCACGCCGGAGAAGATGAGGTGGGACAGCGCGACCGCGTTCTCCACCGGCTGGCCGACGATGTTCGACAGGTAATAGCGGTCGAGCCGCTCGTCGAGGGTGCAGCCGAACGGGTGAAGGAAGATCACCGCGCCGGTGTCCGCGGCGTGCGCCCAGAACGGGTCGTACGCCGGGTCGGACAGCTCGCGCCCGGGCGCGAACGAGGAGATCATCACGCCGCGCAGGCCGAGGCCGAGGGCGTGGTCGAGCGCCTCGACGAGCAGGTCGGGGTGCTGGAGCGGGACGATGCCGAGCCCGTGCAGCCGGTCGGGGGCCTCGGCGCAGTGCGCGGCCACCCCCTCGTTGGCGAGCCGGAACACGGTACGGGCGAGGCCCGGGTCGGCCCAGTAGTGGTAGTGGGACGGCGACGGGCTGACGATCTGCACGTCCACGCCTGCCGCGTCCATGTCCGCCAGCCGTGCCTCCACCCGGGTGAGCCGCGGGATCAGCTCGCCGATCACGCGCCGGTTCACCTCGACGGCGGCCGGGCCGTTACGCCGCGCCTCCAGGGCGAGGTGCGCGGCGTGGCCGGGGAAGTCGGCGACGGCCCGGTCCACCTCGGGGAGCAGCACGTGGGCGTGCACGTCGATGGTGGGGGTCACGGCCGCTCCGAGACGATCGCGTTGATCCGGCCCGCCACCGCGGCGACGTCCGCGTTCGGGTCGCGCTTGAGCTGCCACTCGGTGATCTGCAGGGACCCCTCGACCACGGCGCGCACCCGCGGCAGGCGGCGCTCGGTGAAGGCGTCGAACAGCGCCTGGTCGAGCCGGTCGGCGGCGAGCAGCAGCTCGGCGAGCACGACGGCGTCCTCCAGGCACTGGGCCGCGCCCTGGGCGAGGGTGGGCGGGCAGGCGTGCACGGCGTCGCCGATGAGCACGACCCGGCCCCGGTTCCACGGGCTTTCGACGAGCAGCGTCTCGAACCAGGTGTAGTTGATCCGGTCCGGGTCGGTGATCGTCTCGCGGATCTCGGTCCACGGCCAGCCGTACCCGGCGGCGAGCTCACGCATGATCCTGGGCTTGTCCTCGTCGGTGATCGACTCCCGCGGCCGCGGGTCCTCGACGAGGTAGGCGTACATGGTGTCGGGGCCGGTCGGGCAGTAGCCGGCGATGTAGCAGGGGCCGCCGTAGATGAGGTCGGTGCGCTCGATCCCCTCGGGGCGGCGGGTGTGCACCCGCCAGATGCCCATGCCGACCGGCCGCGGCTCGACGTCGATGCCGATCATGCGGCGGATCGTGGAGCGGATGCCGTCGGCGCCGACGACGAGGTCGTAGTCGCCGGTGGTGCCGTCGGTGAAGGTGACCCGCACGGACTCGCCGAGGTCCTCGAACGACTCGACGGTCACCCCGTAGCGGCTCCGGGCCCCGGCGTCGGTGACCGCCTTGGCGAGGATCCGGGCGAGGTCGGGCCGGTACATGCCGACCGTCGCGGGCAGGTCGGCCCCGCCGGTGCGGGAGTCGGGGACCTCGGCGAGCAGGGTGCCGTCGGGGGCACGGAAGCCGAGCGAGTTGAACGGGAACCCGTGCGCGACGACCTCGTCCCAGACGCCGAGGTCGCGCAGCACGCGCAGGGCGTTGCCCTGCAGGGTGATGCCGGAGCCGAGCGCGGTGATCTCCGGCTTGATCTCGACGACGTCGACGGACACGCCGGCGCGGGCGAGCAGGATGGCGAGGGCGGGGCCGGAGGTGCCGGCACCGACGATGAGAACGTTCCCTACTGCGGGCATGGCGGCCTCACTTGATCGCGAGGGGGTTGATGGGGGAGCCGACCGCGCCCGTGATGGGCAGCGGCGGGGCGACAAGGAAAAACTCGTAGACGCCGTCGGCGGCGCAGTCGTCGGCGAGCGCGTCGAGGTCCCACATCTCGCCGACGAGCAGGCCCATGTGCGGGATGACGACCTGGTGGAGCGGCTGGAAGGCGTTCTCGAACTCGTTGGGCCGCACCTCGAAGCCCCAGGTGTCGGTGGCGATCGCGGCGATCTCGGTGCGGTGCAGCCACCCGGCGGTCCAGAACGACAGGCCGGGCGCGGGGCCTCCGGCGTACTCGCCCCAGCCCTCCCGCTTGGCCCGGGTGAGCTGGCCGGTGCGCACGCACACGATGTCGCCGCGGCCGACCTCCACGCCGTGCGCCTCGGCGGTGGCCTGAAGATGCTCCTCGGTGATGGCGAAGCCGTCGGGCAGCTCGCCGTTCTCGCCGAACACCCGGCCGACGTCGAGCAGCACGCCGCGGCTGGCGACCGGCGAGGCCAGGTTCTCGATGCCGGTGACCTTGTCGCCGTCGGTGGTGACGACCTTGTCGGCGGGGCGGCCGTTGTAGGCGACGCCGTGGTCGAAGATGTGGCCGAGGCCGTCCCACTGGGTGGCGCACTGCAGCGGCATGATGATCATGTCGTCGGCGCCGCCGATGCCGTGCGGCATGTCCCGGTCGCCGTGCACCACGTCGAGCCCGGTGCCGAGCATGACGTGGACCGGGTTGTTGCGCTTGCGCCAGCCGCGCTGCGGGCCGTCGGCCTGGAACCGCATCGCCAGGGAGATCGAGACGCCCTTGCGGACGAGGGAGGCGGCCTGGCGGCGCTTGGCCCCGTCGATGAAGTTCACCGTGCCGAGGACGTCGTCCTCTCCCCAGCGCCCCCAGTTGGAGTACTTCTTGGCGGCCTCGGCGACCGCGGCCTCGGCGCTGATGCGCTCGGTCATCCTTCCTCCTCCGCGACGCACCGGTTGCGCTGGACGCCCAGCCCGGTGATCGTGCCTTCCATGACGTCGCCGGGGCGCAGCAGGCGGCCGTGGTGCAGGCCGTTCCCGGCCGGGCTGCCGGTGAGCACGAGGTCGCCGGGGAGCAGCCGCACGGTCTGCGAGACCGCGGAGACGATCCGCGCGACGTCGAAGATCATGTCCTTGGTGGACTCGTCCTGCATGACCTCGCCGTTGAGCCGCAGCGTCACCTGGAGGTCGCCGGGGTCGCCGACGAACGCGGCGGGCACCAGGTACGGCCCGAGCGGGGTGAACGTCGGCGCGTTCTTGGCGCGCAGCCAGTCGGCGCCCATCTCGCCGACGTCCTTGCGGAACACCGCCTCGCGGGCGGTGATGTCGTTGGCGATCGTGTAGGCGGCGACGTGCTCCAGCGCCCGCTCCCGGCTCACCCGGAACGCCGGGCGGCCGATCACCGCGGCGAGCTCCAGCTCCCAGTCCGGCTTTTCGCACCAGGACGGGATGACCACCGGGTCGTACGGGCCGGTGATCGAGGAGGGCAGGCCGAGGAACACGTACGGCTCGCCCTCGGCGGCGCGGCGGTCCATCATCGCCGCGGCCTCGGCGCGCACCTGCTCGGGCGGCCTGCCGTTCGGCGGCTCGTGGGCCACCACGAGGTCGATCACGTGGGTGCGGTAGTTCGCCCCGGCCTGGAACAGCTGGCGGGGCTCGACGGGGGCGTGCACCCGCAGCGCCGACCACGGCAGCCACTCCCCCGCGGTCGACCGGGCGGCCTCGGTGAGCAGCGGTAGCACGTCGTCCCAGCGCTCCAGCAGCGCACGGGTGGTGGGTTCGGGCAGGTCGAGCTCGGGCACGGTCCGCAGGTCGAGGACGCGCCCCTCGGCGACGAGGCCGGGGAATGCCGGACCGTCTCCGGCCGAGAAGGTGCCGAGCGCGAACGGGCCCGCAAAGGACGGAGATGTTTCCACGACGTTTCCCTCCGATTGCGGTGCCCTTAACCTTGGACCATCCGCACCGATCAGGGAAATCGATTCTTAGGATCACCTTCATCCATCCGGTGGATGGTGGGGTGGCCGGAGCGAGGGCTGCCGTGAACCTGGAAAGGCTCGACCTCAACCTGCTCGTCGCGCTGCGCGCCCTGCTGGAGGAACGCCACGTCACCCGGGCCGGCGCCCGGATCGGGCTGAGCCAGCCCGCGATGAGCGCCGCCCTCGCGCGGCTGCGCCGCCACTTCTCCGACGAGCTGCTCGTGCGCAAGGGCAACCGGTACGAGCTGACCCCGCTCGGCGCGGCGCTGCGCGACCCCGCGGCGAACGCCTACGCGATGCTGGAGCGGCTGTTCGCCGCGCGCACCGGCTTCGACCCGGCCACCGAGCGGCACGAGTTCACCGTGCTCTCCTCCGACTACGGCGTCGCGGTCTTCGGCACCGCGCTCGCCCGGGCCGTGCAGAAGGTGGCGCCCCGCGTGACGCTGCACTTCCGGCAGGTGACGCCGGATGTGGTGGAGAACCCGGAGACCGGGCTCGGCGGGGTGGACGGCATGCTCATGCCGCACGGCATCATCAGCGGCCTGCCCGCCGTGGACCTGTACGAGGACGAGTGGATCTGCCTGGTCGCGGCCGACAACCACGAGGTCGGCGAGCGGCTCACCATGGACGACCTGGCCCGGCTGCCGTGGGCGGTCTACCAGCGCGCCTACGACACGCCGGTCACCCGGCAGCTGTCGATGCTCGGGCTGGAGCCGCGGGTGGAGGTGTCGGTGCCGAGCTTCCAGCTCCTGCCGTCCCTCGTCGCGGGCACCCGCCGGGTCGCGATCCTGCAGCGGCGGCTCGCCCACCAGCTCCGGCACGTCGCGCCGGTGCGCATGCTGCCGTGCCCGTTCCCGGCGGTCACGCTGCGGGAGGCGCTGTGGTGGCACCCGGTGCACACGCACAACGCGGCCCACGCCTGGCTGCGCGGCATCGCGGCCGAGACCGCGGCCACGCTGCCGCCCCTCGGCACGCTTCCGCCGCTCGACTGACCGGCCCGGCAGGCCGTACCGCAGGCGTCATCGACGCACGAAACACCCTTGCATCCACATAGCAGATGGCGCGTGAGGAACCGTCACTTCTCGGCGATATCCGGCTCTTGTACATTTGTACATGTACATCTGTACATGAGGGGGATCGCATTGCCGTTCGTGTTCCTCACCCTGGCGATCTGCGCGGAGGTTCTCGGGACGACCCTGCTCAAGCTCAGCTCGGGCTTCACCCGGCTGTGGCCCACGCTCGGCTCGCTCGGCGCGTACGGGCTGTCGTTCGCGCTGCTCGCGCAGGCGCTGCGCGGCATGGGGGTGGGCGTCGCCTACGCCATCTGGTCCGGGCTCGGCACCGCGCTGATCGTCATGATCGGCGTGCTGTTCCTGCGGGAGCCGGTCACCCTCGTCAAGGTCGCCGGAGTGGCGCTCGTGGTGGCCGGAGTGGTGACCCTCCAGCTCGGTGGTGCACATTGAGCCATGTGCGACGCAACCCCGAGGAACGACGACGCCGCATCATCGAGGCGGCCTGCGAGCTGATTCCCGAGGTGGGCGTGGCCGGGCTCACCCATCGGCTCGTCGCCGCCCGGGCCGGCGTGCCGCTCGGCGCGACCACCTACTACTTCCGGTCGCTCGACGAGCTGGTCGAGGCCGCGCTGACCGCCGCGGCCGAGTTCAACACGGCGATCCTGCACGAGTGGGGCGAGGCCCTCGCCACGGGCTCGGACGTCGCGGACACGCTCGTCCGGCTCGTCGGCGACTACCTGCAGGACCACGTGCGCATGCGCACCTGGAACGAGCTGTACGCGGCGGGCGGCCTGCGGCCCGAGCTGCGGCCGCTCGCCCGGCAGTGGAGCGACGGGCTGACCGACCTGCTCACCAGGCACGTCGGCCCGGCGTCCGCGCGGGCCGCCGCGGTGTTCATCGACGGCGCGCTGCTGCACGCGCTCATCCACGACCGGCCGATCGACACCGCGACCCTGCGCCGGTCGCTCTCCGCGATCCTGGGCGCCCGCCCGGCGTGACGGGGCACGGCGGCGGCCATGCCCCGTCGCAACGGTTCCCCTGGCGGGGAGGCGCGGGACCGCGCCCGCGGACGCTCAGACGCCCCTGGTCTCGCCGTCGAGCTCGGCGGCGATCTCGGCCCGGATCGCGTCCATGTCGAGGGCGCGCACCTGGCCGATCAGCTCCTCAAGCGCGTGCGCGGGAAGGGCGCCCGGCTGGGCGAACACGACGATGCCGTCGCGGATCGCCATGATCGTGGGCACGGCGGTGATGTCGAAGCCCTCGGCGAGCCCCGGCTCCGCCTCGGTGTCGATCTTGCCGAACTTGATGTCCGGGTGCTTCTCCGAGGCCTCCTCGAAGATCGGCGCGAAGCTCCGGCAGGGCCCGCACCACGAGGCCCAGAAGTCCAGCAGGACGATGCCCTCTTCGGCGATCTCGTTGAAGTTGGACTCGGTTACCTGGATCGTCGCCACCAGCGACTCCTGTCTGTATGCGTTGCGTTCGAGTGTGCTGCGCTCGAAGGCATAACCCTTACCCGTGCGCGCGCATTCCATCCTTCCGTACGGCACGCCCACGCGAGCGAGAACGCCCGATTCCGCTGACCGCGAACCGACCGCCGGTGGCCCGGGCACGGCCCCGGCCGCCGCCCGCGGCGGTGGCGATCCTTCACCGGCGGCGCCGGTGTCCGTGCCGGGCGGGCCGGCCGTCCCGCCGCCCTCCCCCGAGCGCGCTCACCATGCCCGGCGAATCCGAATCCGGAAGATTCACGGCAGAGCGCCTGTTTTTCGTACTTTCACCCACTTTCTCGCATCACAGATATCAAACGCCCAATTATGCGGGAGTTGGACAATCCGGCACGAATACCTCTTGCCATCGTCTCGCCCACCAAGAACACGAATGCCCATTTTTCCCTGCATTCCGCCTGTACAGTGCTTTACTCTTCGATGCCATGGGTTTCTCCGGGATGAAGACCGACCAGGCCCGTGACCTCGCCGCGGCGCTCGATGTCGCCGGCGGCGCGCTGAGCATCCAGGGCGACGCGATTCGCCGGCTTCTGGAACGCTGGGACGGGGACACCTCGCGGTTGGCTTCGTTTCCGAGCCGTGCGTCCTGGGCCCAGGACCAGGCCAAGGACATCCGCCGCCGGGTCGGCCTGCTCGAACAGGATCCCGAGGGCGTTCTCATGTTCGCGAGCATGGCGGGACTGCTCGACACCTGGCTGTCCATCAAGGACAGCCCGCTATATCAGCGATACGAGCAGATCCAGCAGATCAAGAAGGACGTCACGACCCCGCTCCAGGTACTCAAGATACCCACCGCGATCGAGGCCGCCCTCCACCTCTACAAACGCTGGGATCAGGGGAGGAACGTGGCCGCCGCACGCGCCCTCCTCGAATTCAGCCGCTGGTGGGGCGACGCCGACCGGATAAAGGCCCACCGGAAGGAGCTGCTCCGGGAACTGCTCAAGGCCCAGCGAATCCGCAACTGGTACAAGGAGCCGTGGAAGTGGCAGCAGGCCGTGCGCAGCGTGGCGCAGCGCCTGCGGATCCCGAAGGCGGACAAGCTGTTCACGAAGGCGCCGGGGACGGGATTCCTCGCCCAGCGGGTGCTCCTTCCCGCGAACATCGTCACCGGGCTCAAGGAGGCGATCAGCCCCACCCACGACGGCGCACGGGGCTGGGTCGACCGGGGCATGGGCCTGCTCCAGGCCGCGGGTGCGGGAGCCGTACTCGGCGGCGCCAGCGTCGCCACCGCGCTCGGCGCCTCCGCCACGGTCGCCGCCGCCGTCCCCGTCGCGGGCTGGGTGGCCCTCGGCGTGGCCGGCACCTACTTCCTCGGCAGCTGGGTCTGGGACAAGTGGGGCGACGACATCAAGAAGGGCGCCGGCGCGGCCGCCGACTGGGCCCGCGACAAGGCCGGGAAGGCGCTGGAGAGCACGAAGAACTTCGCCAAGAAGTTCAAGTTCTGGTGATCTTCACGTTCCGTGAGCGAAAGGCAGGAGTGCGTGCCGGACATCGACATGGAATTGTCCGAGTTCCGTCAGGAGCTGGCCGACGCGCTGGCCGAGGGCGGCACCCAACCCCTTCTCCGCCTGACCGACGAGGAACTCGCGGTGCTGGATCCCGTGCCGGACGACGAGACGATCGTCGCCGCCCCGCACCTGTCCGCCCTCGGCGAGGAGCAGCGCACCTGGGTCATGGCCACCGCGCTCCGCTCACTCGTCGCGCGTGAGGTGGTGGAGATCACCAACATCGAGGAGATCGACGCCATGCTGCGCCGGCCCGACGCCGACCGGACGGCCAAGGTGGACATGCGCATCCGCCCGGAGGTCGACCTCGTGCTCACGTTGCGCCGTACCGCCGAGCGCGCGGTGGCCGTCCGGCGGGAGACCGCGGACGGAACCGCGTACGCCTACGTCCACATCCACACCCCCGACCTGCTCCTCCTCGAACGGGTCACCGCGGGAGGAATGCACCTGTTCACCCTGGCGGCCAACACCGGCGACGTCGCGACCATGCTGCGCGCGTTCGTCGACCCGTTCGGGGTCGCCGACCGGGACGGCCCGGAGCACGAACTCGATCCCGCCGCGCTCGACCGCGACCACGTCGGGCCGCTGGCCAACGTCATCGACAACGCCAGGGTCGTCGGTCATCTCGTCCTGCTCGGCAGGGAGCCCGGGCCGATGCTGCTCACCTACGGCACCGACAGCGCGGTCTGGACCGTGATCGTGGACAGGCCGCACGCCCCCACCGGGATCCGGGCGCAGGCGGTGGGCGCGGAGACGCTCACCCGCCGGTTGGCCGGCCTGCTCGTGTAGGGCTCGTGAGGGATTCGCGACACGGAGACGACGGGAGGCGCTGTGGGCGATCGGGTTGCGGAGTGCCGGGCGGACATGCAGGCGATCCACCAGGCCGCCAACGAGATCGAGAACGCGCTGGAATCGGTGGACGCGCTGTGCGGGCCGGACGTATGGTCGGGGCCGGCCGGTGAACGGTTCCGTGAGGAGTGGCAGGGTCACCGGACGGCGATACGGTCGGCGCTCGACTCGATCCGGGAGCAGACGGACACGATCATCGCCAGGGTTCAGCGGGAGGAGCGGGAGAGGGAGGAAGCCAGACGGTGACCGGGAAGCTGCGGCCCGCGAGCGAGGCTCGTCGTGCGTTCTCCTCGGCGGTCGACGCGATCCTCTCCCTGGCCGGCGGCCTCGCCGGGGCCGCCGCCCTGTCCGTCGACCCGGCCGAGGGGACCGTCCGCCTCGGCGAGCCGCGTTTCTGGATCGCGCTCGCCGGGATCGCGCTGGGGGTCTCGTTCTGCAACCACGTCGTCCTCACCGCGCTCGGCCTGGCCAGCGTCGGAAAGCTGCTCACCGGGACGCGCCTCGTCCGGGAGAGCGACGGGGCCCGGCCCGGCCTCCTCCAGATGGTGCGGCGCTGGCTGTGGGGGTTCTACTGGATGCTGGTGATCGTGCCGATCTCGGTCGCCTCGATGAGCGACGTCAACCAGGAGGACATGGCGGGCCTCCGGCTCGTACGCCGCTGACGCGGTCGCACTCCCTTCCCGCACGCCCTCGGCGGCGTCCCCGCCGGTACCGACGGGTCGTACCGGGCGGGCGGTCTCGCTCCACCCCCGGGGTGGCGGAGCGAGACCGTGGCGGCGTCCCACCGGCGCGGTCAGCGCCGGCCGCCCCGCAGGGACAGGCCCACGAGCACCGGGTCGTGGTCGGAGGAGCGGAACGCGTCCGGCCGGTACAGGCCCGGCGGGTTGAACTCGGTGTTGTAGTCGAGGATGCGAGGCTCGTCGGCGTTGATGTGCCAGATCGTCGCCCCGGTGACCCGCCGGAGCAGCCCGCGGCCGACGAGCACGTGGTCGAGCTCCCCGGCGAGGCCCTCGAACACGTAGCTGTAGCGCAGGCGGGCCGGGACGTGCCGCTTGGTCACGCTCACCAGGCCGCCCGCCTCCAGCGTTTCGACGGGGTCCTCCTCCGCGTAGGCGTTGAGGTCACCGAGCACCACCGGGTTCGGCGTCCGCAGCGTGGCGATCAGGTCGAGCACGGCCCGCGCCTGGCGGACCCGCTCGGCGTTGAAGCAGCCCTGGCCGTCGCCCTGGTCGGCGTCGGGGCCTGCGGCGCCGTCGCAGCCCTTGGACTTGAAGTGGTTGACGATCAGGGTGAACTCGGTGCCGCCCCGCCCGGCGGGCCGGAAGGTCTGGACGAGCGGCGGGCGGCGGAACACGGGGTCGTCCGACGAGCGTGCCGGGCCGACCGGGGTGAGCCTGGCCGGTCTGTAGACGGCGGCCACCTGGATCTGGTCGGTGCCGGGGTTCGGGTGGGCGAGGGCCGCGTACGTGCCCGGGCCGAGCTCGGCGTTGAGCGCGTCGACGAGGGCGTTCAGCGCGACCTGACCGTTGTTCTCCACCTCCATCAGGCCGATCACGTCGGCGTTGAGGCCCTTGACGGTGGCGACGAGCTTGGCGAGCTGGCGGTCCCGCTCCTGCTCGGTGCTCGCGCCGCGCGAGCCGATCGTGGTGAACCAGTTGAGCGTGTTGAGGCTCGCCACCCGGACGTCGCCGCCGACCCGGTCCGGTACGGCGGGGCGGGGGTTGGTGCGCAGGAACCCGACCGGCCGGGTGGGGTGGAGCCGGTACGCGCCGAAGCCGTAGCCGAGCACGCCGGTGACGCCGGCCACGGTGTCGCCGAGCCGTACCGGGCGCGGGACAAGGTGTGGGACGGTGGCGGGGTTCTCCGCGGTGGAGCCGTCGTCGATGAGCAGGGCGCGGCGGGCGTTGCGCGCCGGGTCCACGCCGGGGCGGTCGGTGGGCTGGTAGAGGCGGCCCTCGGCGGAGACGGTGATCTCGCCGTAGCGGCCCAGGTTGTAGTGCTCGGTGACGGTGAGCGGCTCGGGGAAGGCGAGCAGCATGTTCTCGACCGGCTCGAAGGTGACGCCGTCCGGCCGCGGCAGCTCGTACCGGAGCGGGGTGATGCGCCCGGTGCCGCACACGTCGACGGCGGTCACCGGGGACAGCTCGGTCCAGCCGTTGAACTCGACGGCCCGGCCGGTGACGAGCACGCGGTCGCCGACCTTGACGTCGCGCAGGCCGGTCCCGGCGTAGGCGAACAGGCCCTCGGAGGTGCGCGGGTCGGCGTCCGGGGTGGGGTCCTGGAGGAAGAACCCGCGCAGCTGGTCGTCCCGCTGGAAGTCGCCGGTGACGATGCCCTCGACGCGCACGGTACGGCCGGCCAGCGGGGTGGCGTCGCCGCTGCCCTGCACCTCGGCGATCTCGTGGGTGGGCGGGACCGCGCACGCGTCGGCGGGGGACGCGGCGGCCGGGGACGCGGCGGCCGGGGACGCGGTGAGGGCCGCCGTCACGGCGACGGCGGTGAGGGTGGCGGATAACGCCCGGAACGTGAGACGCATGCCGGGAGCCTAGATCCGGATGGCCAGGAACAATCGGCATCACGCCGCACAACGAATGAATTCAAAGCAAATTTGACAATTGATGTCGACAGTGGTCGATGATGACTGTGTGCCGCTGACGTGGCGAGGGCCGAATTTCGCCTTTTCCGGCGATCGCGCCGCGGCCGGCTCGCCGGTTCCCGTCACCGGGCCCGGGCCGTGCCGAACCGCCCGCGGGCGGCGAGCTCGACGGTCGCCGGCACGGCCACCGCCTCGGCGGCGAGCAGCGAGATCGGCACCACGAGCCGCACCGGGCCCGCCTCGAGCGGGCTCGCCCCGCCGAGCAGCACGCCGACGAACGCTCCGGGCAGGGCGACCAGGCCCACGGTGCGGGTCTGGTCGAGCGCGGGCACGAGCGCCTGGGCCGCCGCCGGGCGGCAGATCTCCAGCGCCGCGGCCCGGGGCAGGAGACCGAGCGCCGGCGCGGCCTCCGCCTCTCCCCTGCGCCGCCCCTGACGCGGGGCCGTCGATCCCTCGTGCGAAGGGGTCCGGATTTGGCGGGCGGGCGCCGACGTGACGTAGTTTCGGGCTGGGGACCCGGAACCGGGACGGGCCACCCGCCCGGATACGGTCGATTCAGAGCCATGACGAGGCGCCGGGACGACCGGTGATGGGGGGCGTCCGCGCCGGTCGCCGAGCGCTGCTTTTCGAGGGGCGATGCACAAGGATCTGGTACGGCTCGCGCGGGCCGAGCAGGCCGTCCGCCGCCACCTGGCCGTCTGCCTGGGCGCGGCCGTGCTCACCGGGCTGCTCGTGCTCGTCCAGGCCGAGCTGCTCGCGGGGGTGCTGTCCGGCCGGTTCGCCACCGCCGTGCTGTTCCCGCTCGCGCTGGTGATCGCGGTGCGCGGGCTGCTCACCTGGCTGCAGGGGATCGCCGCCGGGCGCACCGCCACGGAGCTGAAGTCGGCGCTGCGGCACCGGCTGCTCGGCCGGCTGCAGGAGCTCGGCCCGGCCCGGCTCACCTCGCACCGCTCCGGCGAGCTGATCACGCTCACCGGGCGCGGGCTCGACGGGCTCGACCCGTACGTCACCGGCTACTTTCCCGCGGTGGCGGTCGCCGGGGTGGTGCCGCTCGCCGTACTGATCCGCATCTTCGCCGCCGACCTCGGCAGCGCGCTGATCATCCTGGTGACGCTGCCGCTGCTGCCGCTGTTCGGCGCGCTGATCGGCATGCACACCAAGGCGGTGACCGAGCGGCAGTGGCACGCCCTGTCGCGGCTCGGCGGCCACTTCCTCGACGTGGTGCGCGGCCTGCCGACGCTGCGGGCGTTCAACCGGGCCCGCTACCAGGCCACGGTGATCCGCTCGGTGGCCGACGCGCACCGCTCGGCCACGATGCGCACGCTGCGGGTGGCCTTCCTGTCCGCGCTCGCCCTCGAGCTGGTGTCGTCGCTGTCGATCGCGCTCGTGGCGGTGCCGATCGGGCTGCGGCTGCTGTCCGGCGCCATGGACCTGCACGTCGGCCTGCTCGTGCTGCTGCTCGCGCCCGAGGCGTACCTGCCGGTGCGCATGGTCGGCGTGAGGTTCCACGCGGCGATGGAGGGCGTGGCCGCCGCCGACCAGGCGTTCGGCGTGCTGCACGAGCGGCTCGACGGCGAGGCCGCCCCCAAGGACGGCACCCCCAGGCCCGCCACCCCGGACGGGCATGCCGCGCGGGGCGACGGGGCGGTCCCCGAGATCCGGCTGGAGAACGTCACCGTCCGCTACCCCGGCCGGGAGGACGCCGCGCTGCGGGACGTGTCGCTCACCATCGCCCCCGGCGAGCGGGTCGCCCTCGTCGGGCAGAGCGGCGCGGGCAAGAGCACCGTGCTCAACCTGCTGCTCGGCTTCGTCACCCCGGCGTCCGGCCGGGTGCTGGTGGACGGGGTGGACCTGCGCGAGCTCGACCTGGAGGCGTGGCGGGCGCGGCTCGCCTACGTGCCGCAGCGCCCGCACCTGTTCGCCGCCACGGTCGCCGACAACATCCTGCTCGGCTCGGACGGCGGGCCGGACCGCGACGCGCGGGTGCGCGCGGCGGCCGCGCAGGCGCAGGCGGCCGAGTTCGTCGAGGCGCTCCCCCAGGGGTACGACACGGTGCTCGGCGAGCGCGGCGCCGACCTGTCGGCCGGGCAGCGGCAGCGCGTCGCGCTCGCCCGAGCGTTCTGCCGCCCCGGCGCCAAGGTGCTGCTGCTCGACGAGCCGACCGCCCGCCTCGACGGCCGCAGCGAGGCCGCGATCGTCGCCGCCACCGACCGCCTGGCGCGGGGCCGTACCGCGGTGATCGTGGCGCACCGCCCGGCGATGATCGAGCTCGCCGACCGGGTGGTCCGCATCGAGGACGGCAGGATCGTCTCCGACGAACCGGCACGACGGCAGGCCCAACCGGCCGCCGACCCCACCGGTGAGGTGCGATGAACCAGCGCGAACCGATCGACGGCGCGACGCGCGAGCCCGTACGGGACGGGCTGCGCTCCCTGATCGACCTGGCCGGGATGCACCGGCGGCTGCTGCTCGCCGGGCTGCTCGCCACCGCCGCGGACCTGGCGTCGCTCGGCCTCATCGCCGCCTCGGCGTACCTGATCACGCGGGCCGCCGAGCAGCCGCCGCTCACCGCGCTCAGCATCGCGATCGTCGGGGTGCGGGCGTTCGCCACCGGCCGCGGCGTGTTCCGGTACGGCGAGCGCCTCGCCGGGCACGACGTGGCGCTGCGCGCCCAGGCCACCACCCGCGAGCGGCTCTACCAGGCGCTCATCCCGGCGCGGCCGCCCGGCCAGCGCGGCGCGGACCTGCTCACCCGCATGGTGGACGACACCGACGCGGTGCAGGACCTGCTCGTGCGCGTGCTGCTGCCGGGCGTCGCCGCGGCCGTCACCGGGGTGGCCGCGATCGCGATCGCCGCCTTCCTGTACCCGGTGGCCGCGGTCGTGCTGCTCGCCGGGCTCGCCGTGGCCGGGATCCTGCTCCCGGGCCTCGCGACCGCCGCTGCCACGCGCTGGTCGGCCCGGATCGCCCCGGCCCGGGCCGAGCTCGCCGCCCGGGTGGCCGACCTGGTGCACGGCGCGGCCGACCTCGCCGCGTACGGCGCGAACCCCGGCGCGCTCGCCGCCGCCCGCGCCGCCGACGCCCGGCTCGCCCGGCTGGAGCGCGGCCAGTGGTGGATCAACGCGACGACCTCGGGCGCGGGCATGCTCGTCCAGGGCCTCACCGTGGTGCTGGTGACGCTGCTCGCCCAGGCCGCGGGCGTGGACCGGGTGGCGACCGCGGTGCTCGCGCTCAGCGCGCTCGTGGCGTTCGAGCCGGTGCTGCCGCTCTCCGCCGCGGCCGAGCGCCTCACCGGCATCGTCGCCGCGCTGCGGCGGCTGCGCGAGGTGCGCGCCACCCCGCCCGCGGTGACCGCGCCCGCCTCCCCCGCCCCGCCGCCGGAGCCGCCGCTCACCGTCGAGGTGCGCGACCTCGTGGTACGGCACGCCCCCGGCCGTGCGCCCGCGCTCGACGGCGTGAGCCTCACGCTCACCCCGGGCAAGCGGGTGGCGCTGGTCGGCCCGAGCGGGGCCGGCAAGAGCACCCTGCTCGCCGCGCTCATGCGCCTCGTCGACCACGAGTCGGGGCGGATTTTGATCAACGGGATCGACGTGCGCGACCTCGACCCGGAGGACGTCCGGGCGCGGATCACCGGCCTCACCCAGGACCCGTACGTGTTCCGCGCGACGCTGCGCGACAACCTGCGCCTGGCGGGGCCGGAGGCCGGCGACGAGGAGCTCGCCGAGGCGGTACGGCGCGCCCGCCTGGAGGAGTGGGTGGCGCGCACCGGCTGGGACACCGAGCTCGGCGAGGACGCCCGCACCGTGTCGGGCGGCCAGCTGCAGCGCCTCGCGCTCGCCCGCGCCCTGCTCTACAACCCGCCGGTGCTGCTGCTCGACGAGCCCGCCGAGGCGCTCGACGAGGTCACCGCCGACGCGCTCATGGCCGACCTGCTCGACGTCACCCACGGCCGCACCACCCTGCTCGTCACGCACCGGCTGCGCGGCCTCGACCAGGTGGACGAGATCGTGGTGCTGGAGCACGGCCGGGTCATCCAGCGGGGCCGCCACGAGGACCTGGTGGCGACCCCCGGCTACTACCGCGACCTGTGGCGGGCGGAGGAGCTCACCTCCCGGCCCGCCCGCTGAGCCGGCCGCCCGGCGAGGGCCGTCACGCGCGAGGCTCGCGGGACGGGGCGGCGACGACCGCACCCCGGATCCGGGTTACCGAAGACCGATCACACCGTCGGCACCAGCACGGCCCGCGATCTTTTTTCCTGTGGAACGGCATACGGCCACCGGTATGGCGGGAATAGATTCCTGTTAATCATCAATCGCGGCGATGCCGACACACAGAATCGGTCAAAAATGATTCTTTGCACAATCTGGCCACGAGGGTCGCAGGGGCCACAACCGCGACTCCACGCCCGGACGAAAACCGGAAACGGGCGGGCGGCGATGCACGCCGATACCGCGGCCGCCGTCCTCTCCCCCGGCGCCCGACCATAGGCGCGGCGGCACCGGAAGCTTCCGTCTCATGGCCGCGGAGAAAGGCCCTCATCGGTGTGGACAATGATCGGGAAGTGGACGCGGCTGGTGCTGTCGTGCCTCGTCTTTCTCGCGATCCCCGGTGCTGCGGCCGGGTCACACGTGATCATTCCGGCGGAAAAGGGACCGCCCGTCTCCTCGGGGGTGCTCACCCGCCTGTGGCGGGAGGATTTCCCCGACGTCTGGTCCGACGCCCTGCTGCTGGACGACGTCCTGGTGGTGGCCCATGGCAGCCGGGTCGAAGGCAGGGACCCGGCCACCGGGCGCACGCTGTGGGCCTTCGGCACCCCCGGCGTCGCCGCCCCTTCGGCTCCGAAGCGGCGGCTGAAGGCCGCGGGCGACCTGGTCGTCGGCGTGGCCACGCACTGGGAACCCGAAAGCGACAGCCTGGTCGTCTTCAACGGCCGGACCGGGGTGATCCTCTGGGATCTGGCGACCGGCGGCCGGGGACCCGATGCTCCGGTGCCCCCGTACCGTTTTCTCGGCGCCGGCAACGGCCGGGTGGTGCTCCACCTGCCCGGCCTTCGCCTGCTGCGCGGCCTCGATGTGACCGATGGGCGACGACGCTGGGAGTCACCGCTTCCCCCCGGTTGCCAGGGCCGGTCGGCGGACGCGGACGAGCGGGTCGTCGCGGTCCTGCTGGCCTGTGGCGACCAGGCCCGGCTGCGGGTCCTTGAGCCGGCGACCGGCCGGGTGATGTGGGAACGCGAGGTCTTCCCGCTGGGCGAACCCTCGGTCACCGTGCGGGGAGGAACGGTCGGCCTGGCGGGCAACCACGTCCTCACCGTCTACGACGGCGAGGGGCGCAGGCTCTATGAGGGCCTCCTCGACTGGAACTGCGACTGCGCGCTCACCGTCTCCGACACGGCCCTCCTCGTCCTCCGCAACGATCCGGAGACCGCCGCCACCGTGGCGGATGCGGTGGACCGGCGCACCGGCCGCGTCGTCCGGCTGGCCGGCGGGTGGAACACGTTCCGGAACGGCTGGGTGGTCGGCGAGCGGATCTACGCCACGCGACGGCTCGGCGACCTGCTCCACGGCAACCTCCTCGTGGAGGTCGACCCGGAAAGCGGAGGACAGCGCCCGGTCGTGGCGCTGCCCGACCACCTGTTCATGGTCGCGATGAACCGTCACATCCTGCTCGTCGAGCCCCGGATCACCAACCCCGAGCACAATCGGTCGCTGGCCGCCTATCGGGTGACCCCCGGCGGGACGGCCGGCCCCGGTACCGCACTGCCCGCGGGCGTCGCCCCCGGCGACTGGCCGGAGGCGTGCGCCCTGATCCCGCCGGCGGCGCTGCGCACCGAGGTGCCCGGGGCGCGCTACACGGCGGTTCCCCGCCCGGCGCCACGCGAACTCGGGGTGCGCGCGCCCGCGGGCTGTGACCTCATCCCGCAGGACACCCGCCATCCGATCCTCAGCGTCAGCGTGCTGTGGGTGGCGGGCACGGAGGACGAGGCGGAGGATGTCTTCAGGACCGCGATGGCGAACCTCCGTGTCGAGGACGACAAGGCCGTCACGCTGCGGTCCGGCGTGCGGCTGTACACGGACAGGGACGTGGACACGGCGATCGTACGGGTGGAGCGGATTGTGCTGCGTGTGGACGGCACACTCGGCCGAGGCCTCGTCGAACGGCTCGCCCGCCAGGCGGCCCGAACCCTGCGGGCGGTGAGATGAGCGATCCGACGGGCCCGGAGTCCGGCAAGACCGGCGGACCGTCGGTGCGCGACTCCACGATCGGCGGGGACAGCATCCAGATCGGTTCCGCGCGGGACGTGATGATCATCTCCGGCGCGGACCGCGACGCACGGAATTCCCCTGCCCGCAGGCGCCGGTGGATTCGGCCGCTCCTCGCGGGCGGCGCACTGCTGCTCGCCGCCGCCGCGGCGGGCACCTGGCCCGCACCGATCGACCTCGGCCGCGACCTGGCAGGCATCCCTGCCGTCACCGGAACGGTCGTCTCGACGATCCAGCCCGGGGACCGCCTCGCGACGGCGACCGACCTGTCGCCCGCCGAATACGCCCTCCTGGCCCGCGACCCGAGCATGCCGCACCTGACCAGGCTGATGGCGTCGCACCGGGCGGCCCGCATCGGCGAGATGACGGCGATCGCCATCCTGCAGGGGCGACGCTCCAACCCGGTGCGGATCATCGACGTCCGGCCCCGGATCCTCAGGTCCGGGCCGCCACCGGAGGGGGCCTGCGTGACCGTCGCCATCGCGGGCGGCCCGAACGAGTACACGATCGAAGTGGACCTGGACCGGCAACGGCCCGACGGCGGCAGATCGCGTTACCTGCCCGAGAGCATCGACCTGTCGTACGGCGAGCACGCGACCGTCGAAATGCTCGTCAGGGCCCGGCGACGCTGGTACGAGTGGGACATGGAGGTCGTCTACGCCGCGGGGTCCGGCACGCGGCTCGAGAGGCTGTTCCTCCGCGGGCCCGACGGCGAGCCGTTCCGCGTCACCGGGCCGGCCCGCAGGTACGCCGCCGTCTACAACGATCCCAGCCGCATCTCGATCGGGTACCGGCGCGTGGGGACAAACCGGTCGTGCGATCCGGCCGGGTGAGTACGGCCGTGCCGCGGCGGTCCCCGGCTCGTTCCGGCGGGCCGGCTCGTGCCCCGGCTCGGCCGGCCGACCGGACCCGCCGGGAGCGGCTCCGCCGCGTGGGCGGTCAGTCCGCGGTGCGCTCGGCGAGGGTGACGGTGGCGGTCTGGGTCTGGTCGTCCCGGACGTAGGTGATGGTGACCCGGTCGCCGGGCTTGAAGCCGCGGATCATGCCGACCACGGCGTCCGCGTCGGCCACGTCGCGGTCGTTGATCCTGACGATGCGGTCGCCCTGCCGGAGCCCGGCCTCGTCGGCGGGGCTGCCGTTCTCCACCGTGCTGATCACCGCGCCGTTCGTGCCCGCCGCGTCGGCGAGGCTGACGCCGAGGTAGGCGTGGGTGGCCCGGCCGGTGGTGATGAGCTGGTCGGCGACCTGCTTGGCGGTGTTGCTGGGGATCGCGAAGCCGACGCCGATGTTGCCGTCGCCGCCGTTGGTGATGATCGCGGTGTTGATGCCGATCACCTGGCCGGAGGAGTTGACCAGCGCGCCGCCGGAGTTGCCGGGGTTGATCGCGGCGTCGGTCTGGATCGCCCCCGCGATCGTGCTGCGCGTGCCCGACCTGCCGAACGAGGGCCGGTCGTCGCCCACGGGGATGGTGCGGTTGAGCGCGCTGACGATGCCCGCGGTGACCGAGCCCTCCAGGCCGAGCGGGCTGCCGATGGCGAGCACCGGCTCACCCACCTCGAGCCGGTCGCTGTCGCCGAGGGTGGCCGGAGTGAGGTTCGACACCCCCTCGGCTCGGATCACGGCGAGGTCGGTGAACGGGTCGGTGCCGACGACGCTCGCCTCGGCCGACCGGCCGTCGCTGAAGGTGACGGTGATCCGGCCGCCCCGGCCCGCGCCCTGGATCACGTGGTTGTTGGTGAGGATGCGGCCCTCGGCGTCGAGGATCACGCCGGAACCGGTGCTCCCGCCGCCGACGCCGCGTACCTCGATCGACACCACCGACGGCTGCACCGCCCGCGCCACGGCGGCGAAGTTCGTCACCGCCGCGTTCCCGCCGTTGCCGGTGGTGGCGGGCGGGACGCTCACCGCGGGGCTGGAGGCCGCCACCGGCGTGGTGCCGCCTCCGGCGTTGGTGGCGACGAGGGCGCCGGTGACGCCGCCGCCGATCGCCATCGCCACCATGGCGAGGCCGACACCGATCTTCTGCCTCCCGGTCATGCCGCCGCGGGGAGGTGGCGGCACGATCTCACTTCCGGCGAAGTCGTACACCCGGGTGTTCCCGTCCCCCGCCGATCCGGGCCGGTACCCGCCGAAGCCGAACGACCCCTCACCGCCGCCCGAGCCCGACACCGCGGTGGGAAACACCGAGGTCGCGCCGGACGGATCGTCGTCCGGAACGTTCCCGCGCGGGTCACGAATCGTCATCTCTTCCCCCAGAAAATGCCCATGCTTTCGCCTGCTCGGCGGCAGAGTGGCGCGCCGGCATTCGCCGGCGCATAACCAAGGTGACACATCGCCGATAAGGCGGCGCTAAGCGAACCGTGATGCCGCCGGCGCACGGGTCCGCGCCGCCGGGAACGGCCGGAAAGCGGCGTAAGGTGATCGCGGGGAAAAGCCCCGGCGCGGAATTCCCCCGGATTCCGGTACGGCACGGCCGGGCACGCCCGTACCGGCCCCCGGGACCGTCCGGGGCCGGCCGGCGGCCCGGCCGGCGGGATCGCCTGCGGGCTCGCGGCCCGCGGGATCAGCCCTTGCCGAAGGTGAAGGGCTGCCGCTTGACGGCGTTGTCGAAGTTCGACAGCAGCAGCTCCGGCTCGCCCACGGTCCGGATGTCCGGGATGCGGGTGAACAGCTCCCGGAACATGATGGTGATCTCCTTGCGGGCGAGGTTGGCGCCGAGGCAGAAGTGCGGGCCCGGGCCGCCGAAGCCGACGTGCGGGTTGGGCGACCGGGTGATGTCGAACCGGTCGGGGTCCTCGAAGACCTCCTCGTCCCGGTTCGCCGAGCCGTAGAAGAGCGCGACCTGGTCGCCCGGCTTGAGGGTCACGCCGCGCAGCTCGGTCTCCTGGGTGACGTTGCGGCGGAACTGGATGATCGGCGACACGTACCGGACCATCTCCTCGATGGCGCCGCCGATGTAGCGGTCGAAGTCGCTGAGCAGCAGCTCGCGCTGGTCGGGGTTGATCGTGAGCAGCCGCAGGCCGTGCGCCATGGTGTTGCGGGCGGTCTCGTTGCCCGCGACCAGCAGCATGGCGAAGAACGAGCCGAGCTCCTTGTCGGTGAGTTTCTCGCCGTCGACGTTGGCGTTGACCAGCGCGGAGATCAGGTCGTTGCGCGGGTTGCGGACGCGCTCGTGGCCCAGCTTGATCACCATGCGCTGCAGCTCGAACAGCGCGTGCACGTTGCTCGCCGCCATGCGGATCGTGCGGCCGAGGCTGGACCGGACCCCGGTGTAGGCGGTGGAGACGTCGACGTGCCGGTGGACCTTCTCGCGCAGCTCCTCCGGGATGCCCATCATGTCGCAGATCACGGTGATGGGCAGCCGGGCGGCGACCTGCTCGACGAAGTCGCGCGGGCCCTCCCGCAGCACGTCGTCGACGATCCGGGTGGCCGCCCGCTGGATGTCGTCGGTGAGGTCGTTGAGCATCTTCGGGGAGAAGGCGCGCGAGACGATGCGGCGCAGCCGCGCGTGCCGCGGGTCGTCCATGTTGACGATCGAGTCCCCGAACACGGTCTTCACCCACGCGGGCGGCGGCGGGCTGGTCACCGCGGGCTCGCTGCTGAACACCTTGGGGTTACGGCTGATCTCGACCACGTCGGCGTGCCGTACCACCGCGTAGAACCCCTTGCCGGAACGCAGCATGGGGATTTTCGGCTCGGAGAAGTAGACCGGGCGGTCCATCGCCCGCAGCCTTTTGAAGGCCTCGTTCCGCTCGTCCAGCGGCTTCTTCCAGAACGCGATATCCGCCAGGTCGAATCCTGGTTCCACTACCGTCGCCACCCTCCTAATCCTGGCACGGACCCCGGCCGGTCCGCCGTACGACACCGGTGGCATCCGGCACATCACCGCGTTTTTGCGCACATGTGCGCCGCAGCGGCGGGGAGTTCAGGTTCATGACGCGCGCATGTCATCCCGCCGTGGACCGTATGTCCGTTTTCCTGGGGACGATCCGGGCATGAGCATGCCTCGTGCCGTCCCGCGCGCGCTCCTCGCCGCCGCCCTCACCGCCGCCGTCCCGTCTCCCGCCGTCGCCGCGCCCGTCCCGGCCCGCACCGCCGAGGCGCCCGGGTGCCGCGGCGCGGTCCCCGGCGACCTGAACGGCGACGGTTTCGCCGACCTCGCCGTCGCCGCGCCGTACGCCACGGTGGACGGGCGGGCGCGGGCCGGGACGGTCACGGTGTTCCTCGGCTCGCCGGAGGGCCTGGTCGAGGCCGCCGTGCTCGCCCAGGGGGACGGGGTGCCCGGCGAGCCCGAGACCGGCGACTCGTTCGGCTCGGCGCTCGCCTTCGGCGACTTCGACGGCGACGGGTGCGCCGACCTCGCGGTGGGCGCGTCGGAGGAGTTCCACGGCCGGCCACGGCGGGACGCCGACGGCAACGGCGTGGTCCACGTGCGGTACGGCTCGCGCGACGGCCTGGCCGGGGCCCGCACGCTCGACGTGCGCGGCCTGGGCAGGCGGCCGGGCACCGACCGGTTCGGCGCCGCGCTCGCCGCCGGGGACCTCGACGGGGACGGCGACGACGAGCTCGCCGTGGGCGCGCCCGGGCTCACGGGCGGCGGCGGGGTCGCGATCTACGGGCTGTCCCGCCGCGACCTGCGCGGCCGGGGCCTGCTCGTCACCAAGCGCACCGGGTGGGTGCGGCGCCCGGCGCTCGCCACCGACCGGTTCGGGGAGGCGCTCGCCACCGGCGACTTCGACGGGGACGGCCGCGCCGAGCTCGCGATCGGCGCCCCGGGCGAGGGCGACCCGGTGTCCGGCGCGGGCGGCGTCACCGTGATCTCCCCGACGGCGCGGCGCGCGGCCCACTTCGACCAGAACACGCCGGGGGTGCGCGGCAATGCCGAGCGCTGGGACGGCTTCGGGTCCGCGCTCGCGGCCGGCGACTTCGACGGGGACGGCCGCGCCGACCTCGCGATCGGCGTGCCCGGGGAGGGCGTCACCCCGCTGCAGCGCGGCATGGACTACGGGGACGGCGCGGTGAACGTGCTGTACGGCTCGCGCCGCGGCCTGACCGCGGCCCGCGACGAGCTGTGGACGCAGGAGGTCGCCGGGATCACCGGCAGGGCCCGGTACCACGACCGGTTCGGGTCTGCGCTCGCCGCGGGCGACCTCAACGGCGACGGCGACGACGAGCTGGTCATCGGCGTGCCCGGCGAGGGGGCGGTGCAGGTCCTCGCGGGCACCCCGTCCGGGGGCCTCACCCGCGACCACGACCTGCTCATCACCGGGCCGCGCCTCGGCGGCTTCGGCGCGGCGGTCGCGGTCGGGGCGTTCACCGGCGGCAAGGCGGGTGACCTCGTCGTCGCGGCCCCGCTCGCCGGGCGCGTCGAGCTCTTCCGGGGCACGGCCCGGCCGGGGCCGTACCCCGGCGTGCGCCGTACCTCCACCGTGGTCGCCCGCGGGCCGGAGGCGGCCCTGCCCGGCCACCGGCTCGCCCCCTGACGGGCCGGGGCGGGCGCTCAGGCGAGCACGCTCTGCCCGGAGGGCACGGTGAAGGCGGCGGAGGTGCGGGCCGGGGCGCCGCGGCGGCTGACGTAGTCGAGGGTGCGGAACTCGGCGCGCAGCTCGTCCGGGCCGACCCGGCACACGATGTAGCCGCGGCGCTGGTCCACGTACGCGATGTGCGGGTTCTCCACGCGGAGCGCGGCCATGCGGACGTGGTCGCGGTAGCCGTCCCCGTCGCTGGAGATCGAGGAGGTGACGAGCTCGACCGCGACCCGTGGCGAGTCCGGGTCGTCGAAGTCGAGGCGCAGGTCGGCGGCGTGGTGGATGTGCGCGTCGCCGGTGAGCACGACCGGGTTCGACGCGCCGGAGGCGTGGATGCCCTCGAGCAGCCGGGCGCGCTCGGCCGGGTAGCCGTCCCAGGAGTCCATGTTGAGCTCGCGGCCCGGGCCGAGCCCGACGTCGTGCCGGGCCATGATGACCTGCTGGCCGATGAGGTTCCAGCGGGCCCGCGAGCGGCGCAGACCGGCGAGCAGCCAGTCGCGCTGGCCTGCGCCGAGCAGGGTGCGCCCGGCGTCGAGCGCCTCGTCGCAGCCGGCCCGCAGGCCGTCCAGGCACGCCTGGTCGTCCCGGAACTGCCGGGTGTCGAGCAGGTGGAAGGCCGCCAGCGACCCCCACGCGACCCGGCGGTGCAGCCGCATGCGGTCGCCGCGCGGCACGGAGGAGCGGCGCAGCGGCAGGTTCTCGTAGTAGGCGCGCATGCCCGCCCGCCGCCGTGCGGCGAAGTCCCGCGCGCCGGTGCTGGAGACCGGACCGGCCCAGTTGTTCTCCACCTCGTGGTCGTCGAACACCACCAGCCAGGGCGCGGCCGCGTGCGCCGCCTGCAGGTCCGGGTCGGTCTTGTACTGGGCGTGCCGGACGCGGTAGTCGGCGAGCGTGCGGCACTTGTCCCCGGCGTGCCGCCGTACCAGGCCGCTCATGCCGGTGTAGCCGCCGGGCGCGTACTCGTACAGGTAGTCGCCGAGGTGCACCACCAGGTCCGGCTCCTCCTGGGCGAGCCGCCGGTAGGCGGTGTAGTACCCGTGCTCGTAGTGCGCGCACGAGGCGGTGGCGAAGGTGAGCGCGCCGAGCGTGCCGGGCGCGGGCGCGGTCCGGGTACGGCCGGCCGGGGAGATCTCGCCCGCGGCGCGGAACCGGTAGAAGTACTCCCGCCCCGGCTCCAGCCCGTCGAGCTCGACGTGCACGCTGTGCGCGTACTCCGGCCGCGCCACGGCCGTGCCCGACCGCACGATCGACCGGAACCGCTCGTCGGCGGCGAGCTGCCAGGCCACCTCCACCGGGCGGTCCGGCATGCCGCCGCGGCCGCTCTCGTCGAGCGGCCGGGGCGCGAGCCGGGTCCACAGCACGATGCCGTCGGGCGTGGGGTCCCCGGAGGCGACGCCGAGCGTGAACGGGTCGGCGATCCGGGATTCGCGCCAGAGGGCCACCGTGCCGTGGCCCGGCGGGATCGCCCCGTACGGCAGGAGCCCGCCCGCCGCGGCGACGGCCCCGGCGAGGAACGTTCTGCGTGACGGATGCGGCTGCATGGCTTCAGTGCAGGCGAGCGAGCTGACCGCCGCCCGTTGCCCTCGTGACCTGCGCGTCACGCCCCGATGAACACTGCCGCCGCGGCGCGAGGCGCGCGCCGGCCGGTTCCCGCGTACCCTGCCGCGGGTCGAACGCCCGGCGACGCCCGGCCGTACGTCCGATAACCGTTTGCCCTCCCGGCTACGCTGGAAGCGACAGATCAGGAGGAACCACCCGCAGATGCCCGGCCCCATCACGGTCACCACGTCGATCGTCATCCCCGAGCGCGAGCTGGGATGGCGGTTCTCGCGTGCCTCCGGCCCGGGCGGCCAGGGCGTCAACACCACCGACAGCCGCGTGGAGCTCAGCTTCGACGTGGCCGCCACCACGGCGCTGAGCCCGGAGCTGAAGGCGCGCGCCCTGCGGCGGCTCGCGCCCCGGCTCACCCGCGGCGTGCTCACGGTCGTCGCCGCCGAGCACCGCTCCCAGCTGCGCAACCGGGACGCCGCCGCGGACCGCCTCGCCCGGCTGCTGCGCGAGGCGATCGCGCCGCCGCCCAAGCGCCGCCGCCCCACGAAGCCGTCGCGCGAGGCCGTCGAGCGCCGCCTCGCCGCCAAGCGCCACCGTTCCGCGGTCAAGCGGCTGCGCCGGGACGTCCACGACTGACCGGTTTGTGCCACCCCCGTGACGGCGGGATCCGGCCGGCGGGGACAATGGGCGGCATGGCGCTCCGCCCCAGCGTCCGGGCGCTCGTCCTCGACGGGGACCGGCTGTTGTTGTTCCGGCGGACGGTACCGAACCGGCCGCTGTACTGGAGCGTGCCGGGCGGCCACGTCGAGCCGGAGGACGCCACGCTGGAGCACACCCTGCACCGCGAGGTTCTGGAGGAGCTCGGCGCGACGGTCGGCTCGGTGACCCCGCTCACCACGCTCACCTGCGCACACCCCGAAGGGCTGAAGACCCACCACGTGTACGGCTGCCGCCTGCTCACGCTCGACCCCGCGCTGCGCTGCGGCCCGGAGTTCGCCGACCCCGACCACGGCATCCGCGAGCTGGTGCGGGTCCCGCTGCGCCCCGAGGAGATCACCGCGATCCCGCTCGTGCCGCACGAGCTCGCCGTCTACCTCGCGGCCCACATCACCCGGCTGCCCGAGCTCATCGGCTAGCCCACGCGGACCGGCCCCGCCCGCCGGGGCGGGCGAGACCGGCGGCGGCCCGCGTCAGCGGGCGCCCTGCGCGTAGTTCTCCATCTCGCTCGAGAAGTCGTAGGCGATGTACGGCTCGTCACCGACGACCCAGGCGTCGTGCCCGGGCGGGATGACGGCGATGTCACCGGCGCCGATCTCGCTCTCGGTGCCGTCCTCCATGCGGACCCGGATCCGGCCCCGCACCGTGTAGACGGTGTGCCGCACCTGGCAGGTGTCGGTGCCCGCCACCGGACCGACCGACTCCGACCAGCGCTACCCCGGCTCCAGGGTGAACACGGCGAACGTCAGCCCGGTCAGCCGCGTGATCTCGATGTGCCCCCGTGGGAAGTCCCGGCGCTCGTCGGGCTTCTCGACGCTCTTGACCTCGATCATGACGGCCCCCCTTCCGTCACCTCTCAGTCTTCACCCGTTTCACCAGGGGGACAAATCGGGCGTTTTACCCGTTCTGCGCCGGTTCCCGGGCGGCGAGCTCGGCGACGAGACGGGCCACGGCCGGGGCCGCCACGCCGTGCCGTTCCGCGGCGCGCAGCACGGCGCCGCCGAGCGCGTCCAGCTCGGTGGGCCGCCCCGCCTCGGCGTCCCGCTGCATCGACGACTTCATCTGCGGCGGCAGCCCGTCGAAGAACGCCAGGATCCCGCCGGGGTCGAAGACGGCGCCCTCGGCCGCCGCGACCGCGGTGATCTCGCGCAGCACGGCGACCAGCTCGTCGCGGTGCTCGGTGCGGACCACCCCGGCCGGGGCCATGTGACAGGTGGTGAGCAGCGCGAACGCCGCGAGGAACGTCAGCTTGTCCCACAGCATCACGGTCTCGTCGTCGCGCACCGTGACCTCGAGACCGGCCTCGCGCAGCCGCGCCGCGAGCTCCGCCACCCGTTCCTCCGGGGCGGTGGCGGAGCCGAGCTCGAAGGTGAGGAACGGGCTGGTGTGCTCGATCCGCCCCGGCGCCGTGCGCGCCGACTCGACCCGCACCACGCCCGCCACCACCTGCTCGGCCGGGTAGCGGCGGCGCAGCACCGCCATGTGCTCGAACCCGTTGAGCAGCGGCACCACCAGGCCGTCGCCGAGCGCGCCGGGCGGCACCCGCTCCAGCGCGGCCTCCAGCGAGGTCGCCTTGGTCGTCACGAAGCAGACGTCCACCGGCCCGGACAGCTCGGTCGTCGCCGCTACGGGCACGGTGAAGTCGCCGTACTTGACGCTGCGCACGCTGAGCCCGCCGGCCCGCAACGCCTCGGCCGTACGCTCCCCGGCGACGAACTCCACCCGCGCCCCGGCCCGCACGAGCAGCCCGCCGAGCAGACCGCCCACCCCGCCGGGCCCGACCACCGCCGCCGACAACGCCGCCATCCGCCGCTCCCTTCCAGCTCCGCCGTACGCCGGTACGGCTACGACCTTACTTACGGCGGCGCGCACCGGGACCTTGGCCCTTGCCCTGCGCGCGTGGCGGGCGCCTATCGTCGGAGGCATGAGCGTGGTTCCCGACGAGATGGACGCGTGGGTGGTCGAGCGTCCGGGGCCGATCGAGG
Source organism: Thermopolyspora flexuosa (assembly GCF_006716785.1). Lineage (NCBI taxonomy): Bacteria > Bacillati > Actinomycetota > Actinomycetes > Streptosporangiales > Streptosporangiaceae > Thermopolyspora > Thermopolyspora flexuosa. The sequence continues at coordinate 2,993,153 of NZ_VFPQ01000001.1, forward strand.
ACGGCCCGTTGCGCCTGGTGCGGCTGCCGGTGCCGAGCCCGGGGCCGGGCGAGGTGCTCGTCGAGGTCGAGGTGTGCGCGGTGTGCCGCACCGACCTGCACCTCGCCGAGGGCGACCTGCCGCCGCGGCGGCCGCGGACCGTGCCCGGGCACGAGGCGGTGGGCCGGGTCATCGCCCACGGTCCGGGCGTGAACGGCGGGCCCGAGGTGGGCGCCCGGGTCGGGGTGGCGTGGCTGCGCACCACCTGCGGCACCTGCCGATACTGCCGGCGGGGCGCGGAGAACCTCTGCCCGGCGTCGACGTACACCGGGTGGGACGCGGACGGCGGCTACGCGCGGTACCTCGTCGCGCCCGCCGACTACGTGTACCCGCTGCCGGAGGACCAGGACCCGCGCACGCTCGCGCCGCTGCTGTGCGCGGGCATCATCGGGTACCGGGCGCTGCTGCGGGCCGAGCTGCCGGAGGGCGGGCGGCTCGGCATCTACGGGTTCGGCGCCTCGGCGCACCTCACCGCGCAGGTGGCGATCGCGCAGGGCGCGACCGTGCACGTGCTCACCCGGTCGAAGGAGGCCCAGCGGCTCGCCCTGGAGCTGGGCGCGGCCTCGGCCGCCGGCGCGTACGACTCGCCGCCCGAGCCGCTCGACTCGGCGATCCTGTTCGCGCCCGTCGGCGACCTCGTGCCGGTGTGCCTGGAGGCGCTCGACCGGGGCGGCACGCTGGCGATCGCGGGAATCCACCTGACCGACGTGCCCCGGCTCGACTACCAGCGGCACCTGTTCCAGGAGCGGCAGGTGCGCAGCGTGACCGCGAACACGCGGGCGGACGGGCGGGGGTTCCTCGAGTTCGCCGCCCGCCACCCGCTGCACGTGGAGACCGTCGCCTACCCGTTCGAGGAGGCCGACCGGGCGCTCGCCGACCTCGCCGCCGACCGGGTCAACGGCGTCGCCGTGCTCGTCATGTCCTGACGCGGTCCGGAACGCTCACAGGTCCGGGCGCAGCGCCTCCAGGGCCTCCTCGGCGAGGCGCATCGCCGCGACCGCGTCCGCGTCCGGCGAGCCGATCTCGGGGTTGAAGTTGAGGTCGTGGAAGACCTCGGTCACGCCCTGCTCGGCGAGCGCGGCCACGTCGGCGCGGATCTCCTCCCAGGAGCCGGTGAGCGGCTTGCGGCCGGGCTCGCCCGACCGGCCCGGCCGGGTGACGCCGCGCACGATGAACCGCAGCGACTCGGGGTCGCGCCCGGCCTCGCGGGCCGCCTCCTTCACGATCGCGATCTGCTCGCCGATCGTGGTGAGGTCGACCCGGCTGGAGCTCACCCAGCCGTCGGCCAGCCGCCCGGCACGGCGCAGCGCGGGCTCCGCCGTACCGCCGAGGATGATCGGGGGCGGCGGGACGGGCTTGGGGTCGAGGTGGGCGGGCGGCAGGCGGTAGAACTCGCCCTCGTGCGCCGCGATCCCCTCGGACCACAGGGTGCGGAGCACGGTCAGGTACTCCTCGGCGCGGGCGCCGCGCCGCTCGAGCGGCACGCCCGAGGCGGCGAACTCCTCCGGCAGCCAGCCGAGCCCCACGCCCGCGTCGATTCGTCCCCCGCTGACGTGCTGCAGCGTGGCGAGCTGCTTGGCGAGCAGCGCGGGCGAGAAGAACGGCAGGTTGAGCACGGCGACGCCGAGCCGGATCCGGCTCGTCACGCCCGCCAGGTAGGCGAGGGTGACGATCGGGTCCTGCACGCTGCGGTAGACCGGCGGCATCGCGTGCTCGGCCGGGAACAGCAGCCGCTGGAAGGTCCACAGCGAGTGGTAGCCGAGCTCCTCGGCCCGCCGCGCGATCGTGATCATGTTCTCGGGCGTCGCCCACGAGCCCGACACCGGTACGCCAAAGCCGATCCTCATGAGGCCACCCTACGGACCCCGGCGGTGCCGCCGCCGGACCGTGCCACGGTACGGCACGGCGGGTCAGGTCGCCCCGCACTACAGTGTGGGGGTGCCCGACGCGTACTCCCCGCTCGTCCGCGCCCTCGCCGAGCTGGCCGGACCCGGACCGGTGACGGTGCTCAAGGAGGACCGGGTCGTCGTGGTGCGGTCGGGCGACGTGGTGGCCAAGGCGCACGAGCCGGACGCCGACCCCGGCGACCTCGGCGTACGGCTGGCCACGGCGGCGCGGCTCGGCGACGTCATGCTCCCGCCGCTGCGCCCCATCCCCGAACGGGTGGCCGGGCGGCTGGTCACGCTCTGGCCCGCGGGCCGGCCGGTCGATCCGTCCGATCTGGCGGCGGCGCCCTGGGAGGACGCCGGGCGGCTGCTCGCCCGGCTGCACGCCGTACCGGTGGACGGTCACCTGCCCCCGGCGGGCGGGCCGCTGCGGCTCGCCCGGACCATGGCACGGCTGGAGCGCGCCGCCGGCGGGGCGGCCGGGGCCGTGGTGCGCGCCGCCCACGCGGGGCTGCCCGCGGGCGGGCTGTGCGGCACGACCGGCCCGGACGGTACGGCACGGCGGGCGCTCACCCACGGCGACTGGCACCTCGGCCAGCTCGTGTGGCACGGCGGGCGGTGGCGCCTCATCGACGTCGACGACCTCGGCGTCGGCGACCCGGCCTGGGACCTGGCCCGGCCCGCCGCCTACTACGCGGCCGGGCTGCTCCACCCGGAGGTGTGGCACCGCTTCCTCACCGCCTACCTCGAGGGCGGCGGCACCGCGGTCTCGCAGGCGGATCCGTGGCGGGAACTGGACGTGCCGGCCCGCGCGTTGACGGTCCAGCTGGCCGCCCGCGGCGTGCTCCGGGCGCAGGAGGAGGGCCGTCCGCTCGACGAGGCGGAGGAGGCCTTCGTCGCCTGTTGTGCGCGGATCGTCCGGATGACCGGCGCCCCGACGACGTAGAGTGATCACTGGTTTCGGCCGACAAAGGAGACCAGCGCGATGCAATGCCCGAAGTGTCACGGCCTCATGCGGACCTTCAACCGCAGCGGCGTGACCATCGACCAGTGTGAGAGCTGCCGTGGCATCTTCCTCGACTACGGCGAGCTGGAGACGCTGACCCGGCTGGAGAGCCAGTACATGCAGCAGTACGCCCCGCCGCCTCCGCCGCCGGCCCACGGGCCGTCCTGGGGTGGCCACCACTACGGCTACCACGGGCACCGGCACCGCGGGCTCATGGGCCTGCTCTTCTCGAGCTGACCCGCCCGAACCGCCGATCACGCCGGCTCGGCCGGAGCACCGGTCGGCCGAGCCGCGGATCGCGGGCGGTCAGCGGGGGTAGTCGCGGGGCCGTACCGTCCGGGTACGGGCGTTGCCGCCGGGCACGGGGTGGAGGGTGAGCGACCAGTTCCGCCAGCGGATCGTGTAGCCGCTGTAGACGGTGCGGAAGCGCAGCGTTCGCTCGAAACGCTCGAAGGTGCAGTTGCGCGTGAAGGTGCGCGCCGACCGGTCCCAGTCCGTCCCCGTGGTGAAGTAGACCCGGTACCTGCCGTCCCGGATGTTGTTGATCTGGTAGGAGCTGCGCTTGCGGACGTAGACGCTGAGCACCTTGGTCTTGCCCTGGGTCAGGGTGACGACCGCGTCCCGCTTCAGGCCGTTGCGGATGCGCAGGTGGCCCCGGCCGCCGCGGCCCCCGTTGCGGATGAAGGTGCCGTTCGCCAGGCGGCGGTTCCGCCGTTTGGGCACCTTGACGTCGATCGCCGGGGCGTCGTAGTCGAGGATCTTCAGATTACGGGCGGCGACCCTCAGGTTGTCGATCGTGCCTTTGCCGACGCGGGTGAGCAGGGCCGACGGCGTGCACAGGGAGTGGTCGGCGACGTCGGGCCGCAGCCGGAGGAGCCGGAGGTCGAGGTCGGCGAGGTGCCGGACGTACTCCACGTGCGCCAGCGCCGCCTCCGGCGGCGGGTCGAGGTCCCGCAGCCTCCGTACCGCCTCCGTGACCGCCTCCTCCGTACGCCCGAGCCTGCGGTCGAGCGTGTCGACCGAGCGCGCCTTGAGCAGGCTCGCGAGGCTCGACCGCACCGGCTTCAGCGCCGCCTCGAGTTCCGCGCGGTAGCGGTCCGGCGACAGCCAGGTCGGGCTGGGGGTCGCGGACGGCGTCGCCACGGGCGACGCGGTGGCGGGCGTGGCCCGGCCGCCGGATCCGCCCGCCGTACCGTCGCCCGACCCGTTTCCCGGGGTGCACGCCGCCAGGGCGCACACGCATGCCAACGCGATGGGGGTGAATCGCGAGTGCTGCACTCCATCAGCGTTTACGGCACGTCGAATTATGTCAATATTCGCCCCGCTATATGGTTACAGGGTGCGGCAATTTAGCCGTTGCGCATCCTTGCCGCCGCGCAGACGAGCCGGGCCGATGACGGCGACCGGTCGTATCCGCCCTGGCCTCCGCCTCGGGCCCGGACTCCCTGCGCGTTCTATGAATTCTTTGCAGACGGCATTTTTGCTCCCTCGTATCGATGCGCTTCGAAACGCCACCGGAATCACATCCGGACCGGATTTCCCGGGCGAATTCGCCCTCCGGCGGTGTCACCATGGGTCCGGCGGATCGATTTCCACAAGGCCGTCCTCCCGCGTGAGGCGCAGCCAGCGGGTGACGCCGATCGAGGCGAGGAACGGCAGGTCGTGGGAGGCGACGACCAGCGCGCCACGGTACGCGGCGAGCGCCTCGACCAGCCGGTCCACCGCGGGCATGTCGAGGTTGTTGGTGGGCTCGTCGAGCAGCAGCAGCCGCGGCGGCGGCTCGGCGAGCAGGAGCGTGGCGAGCACCGCGCGCAGGCGTTCCCCGCCGGACAGGGCCGACGCGGGCAGCTCGGCCCGGGCCCCGCGGAACAGGAAGCGGGCGAGCTCCATGCGGATCCGGTTCACCGGCGCGCCGGGCGCGGCTGCGCGCACGTTCTCCAGCACGCTGCGCGTCTCGTCGAGCACGTCGAGCCGCTGCGGCAGGTAGCCCACGCCGTCGATGGTGACGCGCACCGTGCCGTCGGCCGGGGCCAGCTCGCCCGTGATCGTGCGCAGCAGCGTGGTCTTCCCCACCCCGTTCGGGCCGAGCAGCGCGATCCGCTCCGGGCCGCGGATGGTGAGGCTCACCGGCGGATGGCCCGCCCGGGTCGTCACCTCCTCCAGCACCGCGACGGTACGGCCGGCCGGGACCTCGGTGCGGGGCAGCTCGACGCGGATCCTCGGATCCTCGCGGGCCGCCTCCTCGGCCGCGGCGAGCCGCCGCTGCGCGGCCTCGAGCCGGTCCCGGTGCAGCTCGCGCAGCCTGCCCGCGCTCACCTGGGCCTCGCGCTTGCGCGCGTTCATGACGATCTTCGGCTCGCGCTTGTTCGCGTACATCTTGGCGCCGTACCGCGACCGCCGGGCGATCTTCGTCTCGGCCTCGACCAGCTCGCGCCGCTGCCGCCGTACCTCGGCCCCGGCGTTGCGCAGCTCCCGCTCGGCGGCCTCCCGCTCGGCGGCGAGCGCCTCCTCGTAGGCGGACAGGTTGCCGCCGAACATCCGGATCCGGCCGCGGGACAGGTCGGCGACCTGGTCGACCCGGTCGAGCAGCGCGCGGTCGTGGCTCACCAGGACCATGACGCCGCGCCAGGCCGCGACCGCGTCGTACAGCCGGAACCGGGCGTCGAGGTCGAGGTTGTTGGTGGGCTCGTCGAGCAGCAGCACCTGCGGCCGCCGCAGGAACTGCGCGGCGAGCCCCACCATGACGGCCTCGCCGCCGGAGAGCGTGCCCAGCGGGCGGTCGAGCCCGACGTGCGCGAGCCCGAGCCGGTCGAGCTCGGCGCGCGCCCGCTCCTCGACGTCCCAGTCGTCGCCGATCACCGCGTACCGCTCGGCGAGCTCGGCCTCGGACAGGTCGCCGCGCTCCAGGTCGCGCAGCGCCCGGCGTACCGTCTCGATGCCGAGCAGCTCGGCGACGGTCCGGCCCACGTCGAGCGGCAGACGCTGCGGCAGGTACCCGACGTCGCCCGCCACGTGCACCGAACCCGACACCGGCCGCAGCTCCCCGGCGATCAGCCGCAGCAGCGTCGACTTGCCCGACCCGTTCGCCCCGATCAGCCCGGTACGGCCCGGCCCGAACGCGACGTCGAGCCGGTCGAACACCGGTGTGCCGTCCGGCCAGGAGAACGACAGTTCCGTGCAGACAATGGCAAACGAAGAAGAAGACGAAGACACTGCGCGGGCCTCCTCGGCATTCCTGCGATGACGGACGGGGAACGGCGGAGACACCGCGAACGCGCCACGGACGGAATGCCGGGATCACCCGGGAAACGGGAAACCGGGGAAGCGCGCAGAGAACCATGCCGAGGTCTCAGGCGACGCCGCGGTCGACGGCATGCGTCGCGCGGCGGTCGCGGTGCCGGACCTCAGCTCTCCACGCGGGTGCTCCCCTCGACGACGACAGGTCGCCGCCGACGTTACCCGCGGCGGCGGCCCGGGGCAACGGGTTTTCCGGTCCGCGCCGGCGCGTCACCGCCCGCTCGAGACCACGGCGGCGAGCTCCGGGATGCGGGCGCGGTAGGCGTCGAGCAGGGCGCGAGCCGTACCGACCGAGTCGACGAGGGGGTGGAGCGCGAACGCGGCCACGGCGAGGCGCGGCGAGCCGGTGAGCGCGGCCTCGATCACGGTGCGCTCGACCTCCTTGACCTGCTGGAGGAGGCCGAGGAAGCGGCCGGGCAGGGGCCGGGTGGCGAGCGGGCGGACGCCGGAGCCGTCGACGGCGCACGGCACCTCGACCACGGCGTCGGCGGGCAGGCCCGGTACGGCCGTGCCGTTCCCGACGTTGAGGATCATGGTGGCGGGCTCGCCGCGCGCGAGCGCGGCCATGAGCGCGAGCGCGACGCCCTCGTACCCGCCCGCCTCCAGGTCGGCCTGGTCGCGCTCGCCAGCGTCGGTCGCCTCCCGGGCCTCGGCCATGTAGGAGGCGTCGCGCTCCCGGCGCACCCGGTGCCACTCGGCCAGGGCCCGGTCGGGCCGGTCCAGCGCGGCCGCGTAGAAGCGTTCCTGCTGGTCGAGGAGGAGCTCCCCCCGGGTACGGCCGGCCGCGGTGATCCCCGCGATCGCCTCGCGGGTGAAGTAGTAGTAGTACAGGTACTCGTTGGGGATCGCGCCGAGGGTGCGCAGCCACTCGGGGCCGAACAGGCGGCCCTCCTCCATGCGGCGCAGCGCCTCGTCGTCGGCGAGCAGCCGGGGCAGCACGTCCTCGCCGCCGTGCTCCAGACCGGTGAGCCAGCCCAGGTGGTTGAGCCCGGCGTAGTGCGGGAACGTGCGCGCCGGGTCGAGGCCGAGCGCGGCGGCGGCGCGGCGGGCCAGGCCGAGCGGCGAGTCGCAGATGCCGACCACGCGGTCGCCGAGCACGCCGCGCATCGCCTCGGTGATCATCCCGGCCGGGTTGGTGAAGTTGATCACCCAGGCGCGGGGGGCGAGCGCGGCCACCCGCTCGGCCACCCGCACCGCCACCGGGACGGTCCGCAGGCCGAACGCGATGCCGCCGGGACCGACCGTCTCCTGGCCGAGCACGCCGTGCTCCAGGGCGACGCGCTCGTCGGCGGCGCGGGCCGCGAGGCCGCCCACCCGGATCGCGGAGAAGACGAAGTCCGCGTCGCGCAGGGCGGCGTCGAGGTCGGTGGTGGCGTGCACCGCCGGGGCGTGATCGTGGCCCGCGGCGAGCCCGGCGAGCACGTGCCCGATCGCGGCGAGCCGCTCGGCCGACACGTCGTACAGGGCCACCTCGTCGATGCGCGGCTCGCCGGTGTCGCGCAGCAGCGCGCCGTACACGAGCGGGACCCGGAACCCGCCGCCGCCGAGCACGGTCAGCTTCATGCCGCCCGCCCCGCCTGGTGGCCCGCCGTACCGGTCACGCGAACAGGACCTCGGCTCCGGCGGCGCGGCAGGCGTCGAGGGTCGCCTCGTCCGCGCCCTCGTTGGTGACGATCACGTCGATCTCCTCGGGCCCGCACACCCGCAGCGCGCCCGAGCCGGGGAACTTGTTCCGGTCGACGAGCAGGACCGTCTCCCGCGCCGCGTTGATCATGGCGCGCTTCACCGGCACCTCGGCGAGCGTGGTGTCGACGAGCTGCCCGTCCGGCCGTACCCCGCTCGCGCCGAGGAAGACGCGGTCGGCGCACACCTGGCGGAGCGCCTCCTCGGTGAGCACGCCGACGAGCGAGTGGTAGGCGCGGCGGACCATGCCGCCGAGCAGCAGCAGCTCCACCGTGTCGTCGCCGCGCAGCACGTCGAGCACGGCGAGGCTGGAGGTGACCACGGTGACCCGGCGGCCCCGCAGGTGGCGGGCGAGGCGCATGGTGGTGGTGCCGATGTCGAGCAGGACCACGTCGCCGTCGCGCACGAGCCCGGCGGCGCGCGCGGCCACGGCCTCCTTGTCCTTCTCGTCGACGCCCGCCACCGCCGAGAACGGCAGCGCCAGATCGGCGTCCACGTCGGCGAGCGCCCCGCCGCGGACCCGCCGCAGCGTGCCGTCGCGGTCGAGCACCTCCAGGTCGCGGCGGATCGTGGACGGGCTCACACCGAGCTGCCGGGCCAGGTCGCTGACGCTGGTCGCACCGGCCTGGCGGACCCGGCGCATGATCTCGGCATGCCGTTGGTGCTGGAGCACGTGCGCATCCTACATTCATATCCGCGCAGAAACGAGCAGCATAGAGCAAACGTGATCACGATCGACTTGCTATCGCGCCGGGAGACCGTGCAGGATTGCGCACGTCTCGCTCTGCCGAGGAGGACCCAAGCCGGTGTATGCACAGGCGTACGACCCACTCGCCGATCTGCGAACCCCCGACGCACCGGAGTTCGACGTCTTCCTCGCGGGCACGGTTTTCCTCGACATCGTGTTCACCGGGCTGCCCCACATGCCCGCGGCCGGGACCGAGGTGTGGGCCGAGGGCATGGGCTCGTGCCCGGGCGGCATCGCGAACCTCGCCATCGCGACGAGCCGGCTCGGGCTGCGCACCTCGCTCGCGGCCGCGTTCGGTGACGACGACTACGGCGACTTCTGCTGGCGCACGCTCGCCGAGCAGGAGCACGTGGACCTGTCGCGGTCGCGGCGGTTCGAGCACTGGCATTCGCCGGTGACGGTCTCGATGGCCGTGGACCGCGACCGGTGCATGGTGACGCACGGGCACCCGCCGCCGATGCCGACCTCGGAAATGATCGGCACGCCCCCGCGCTCCCGCGCCGTGATCGTGGCGCTGTCGCTGGAGGAGCCGCTCGGCGCGCCCGGCCCGGACGGCTCGTGCGGGTGGGCCGAGCTCGCCCGCCGCCAGGGCGCGCTGATCTTCGCCGACGTGGGCTGGGACCCCTCCGGCACCTGGTCGCCCACGCTGCTCGACCAGCTCGCCTACTGCCACGCGTTCATGCCGAACGCGGTCGAGGCGATGGCGTACACCGGCACCGACAGCCCGCGCGACGCGCTGTACGCGCTCGCCGACCGGGTGCCGCTCGCCGTGGTCACCGACGGGCCGAACGGCGCGATGGCCATCGACTCGAGCACCGGCGAGGAGGCGTACGTGCCCGCGCCCCGGGTGACCGCGCTCGACCCGACCGGGGCCGGTGACGTGTTCGGCGCGGGCATCGTGCTCGGCACCCTGTGCGGCTGGCCGCTCACCGACCGGCTCGCGTTCGCCGAGCTGTGCGCGGCGCTCGCGGTGCAGGAGTTCGGCGGCTCGCTCGCCGCGCCCGGCTGGGGCGACATCGCGGACTGGTGGCACGAGGTGCGCGCCGCGGCCGGCCGGGGACGGGCGTACAACGACCTGCTGGCCCGCCGGTACGCGTTCCTCGACCGGCTCGTGCCGACCGTGCCGGTGGGCGCGGTACGGCGCGCCGCCGCCACCATCGCCCGCAACGCCGACGTCGGCAAGGCCGCGCAGCCGCCGGAGCCGCCCGGCGCGAAGCCCTCCGGTACGGCGGAGGCCGCGAACCCCGGCGGCGACGCCGCAGGCGCGCCTGCCACGGACGGCACGGCCGCGGCAGCCGGCACGGGTGACGCGAGCCCGCAGCCCGAGGCACCGACGGGGGCACCGTCCGGTTCGCCGGGGCCCCGCCCCACGCCTCCGTCCGCATAGACGTACCACCACCCCTCGGCCGACCTCGCGGCGGGCGCAGGCGATGCGTACCACCCCACGGCCGCGGCACGCCGACCTGTCACCCACCGCCCCGATTATTGCACGATCGGTAATGAAGAGGTAACGTTCCGTCATCGCGACCGGCGAACCGGACCACCTCCCGGTTCCAGCGGCAGAAGAGAGGAGCGCGACTACGTGAGGAACACCTCGAGGATCGGCATCCCGGCCCTCGCCGCTGCGGCCTGCCTGGCGGGTGCGGCCCTCGTCACCGGGGCACCGGCGAGCGCCGCGCCCGCGGCGGCTGCCGTTGCCGCGGCACCGCAGGGGAACGCCCCGAGCTGCGTGGTGGTCTGGCAGCGGATCGGCAATGTCACCAAGACCGGCTACGCACGGAACGACTGCAGCCGCACGCTGCGCCTGAAGATCGTATGGGCGCACGGCGCTGACGGGTCCTGCCACACGGTCCGTCCCGGAGGAACGATCAGCAGCAAGGTCCCACGCGGCCCGCGCACCTTCGACGGCGCGAGCCTCTGCTGACCCGGTTCATCCGCCCGTCGTCGGTCGTCGCGTGGCGGCGACCGGCGGCCGTGCGTCGCCCGCCCTCCCGTCCGACATTTCCGCCCTTGCCATTCCTTCTGGGCGCAACGGGGCGGGAACGTACGGTCGGCGGGTTAAGGTGATGGCCCGATCGCCGACCGCCGCCGGAGGGGGTGGATCGCATGGGCTCGCCCGTTCCTCCGGGGACCGGGCCGCTGTCACCGGACTTCTCCGGGCTCGACCCGGAGCAGATGGAGCGGTTCATCGCCGAGCTGGACCGCGGACGCGGCGTGATCGGCGAGAACCTCGAGGCGATCCGGCGCGAGCTCGCCGCGGTCGGGATCTTTCCACCCCAGCTCAACCGGATCGCGGAGCTCGCCCGGTGGATCGACGAACAGCTGCCGGATCTGCGGCGACGCGCGCGGCTGGCGCGGGAGACGGCCAAGTGGCCCGGATGGGCACCCGTGCTCACCGGCCTCGTGGCCTACGACGAGAAACGCATCCTCCCCGCCGCCGAGGCGCAACGGCTCGGCCGCGCACTCGCCGAGCGGTACAACCGCATCGACCCGGACCCGCCGCTCGGCTTCGCCCCCGGCCTGGATGAGGAGCTGCGGCGGATCGTGGCCGAGCTGCGGGAACACGCGCTCGACCCGGACTTCGCGGCGGCGTTCTTCGGCGCCCTCGGCCCGCGCCGTACCGTGGAGCTCCCGCGGCGGCTCCGGCTCGGCCTGCCGTCCGGCGACGAGGCGAAGGCGATCGAGACGGTCAGCATCGCGTTCGGCTCGGCGGTGGCCGGTGCGGCGACCTCGCCCGGATTCCGGGCGGTGGACGAGGCGGTACGGCGGCGCCGCGACGACCACGAGGAACGCCAGGCGATCGGCGACCTGCTGTCCGCGGGCCGGTTCCCCACCGAATGGCTCGCCAAGGTCGCGTTCACCCAGGTGCTGGCGTACGGCTCGCGCGACCCCGCCGCCACGCTCACCCCCTACCTGAACGCCCTCGCCAAGGATCCGGCCGCGGCCCGGCTGGCGCTCGCACTCCCCACCAGGGAGATCGCCCTGTTTCCCGCCCTGCCCCTCACCCCGTTCGGAACGAGCCGATCCGACTCCCGCCCCGACCTCGCCACCTACCTGCGGTGGCTCACCACCCGGGTGGGCCGGGACGCAGAAGCGGCCGACGCGTTCGGCCGCGTGCTCGCGGCCGCCTCCGGCGCCTACGACGAGGCCGACGGCCGGCACAGCGAGCCCGCCGCACGGTTCGCGTTCACCGTCATCACCAGGGCCGACGAGTGGAAGGTCCCGCCCGCCATGCGCGTCCACCTCGCCGAGATCGCGGGCGCGTACGCGAGCGAGATCGCCGAGGGCGCCGATCTGGGCGACGACAACCAGCTCCAGCCCAGCGCGTTCGGCCCCGTCGCCTCCCGCATCCCCGGCCTCTCCCCCGCCTTCCGGCTCAGCCCCGCGGACACCTACCGCTTCCTCACGACCTTCGCCGCCACCGACACCGACCTCGCCCCCTTCGAGGCCGGCCTGGGCAACCTCGCCCGCCGCCTCGTCGACCACAACGTCCCGCTGCTCCGCCGTACCGGCGATCCCACGCAGCTCAGCGCCGTCTTCGCCGTCCTCGGCAACGTCCGCGGCTTCGAGCTCGCCGCCGCCGAGGCCGTACGCGGCCCGCTGGACGAGCGGAGGGCCGCAGGCGCGGACGCCGTGAGCGTCGGCGGCGGCGCACTGTTCGGCGTCGTCGGCCTCGCGATCCCCGGCGGCATCACCGGCCAGGCACTGTGGACCGCGCTGAGCACGGGCTGGTCGGTCTACGACACCTACAAGCCCGACCCGCCGAAGGGCACGGACCACCTCATGGCGACCGACCGATTGGAAACGCTCGGCCGCAGACACGCCGTGGCCACGGCCCTGCTCCAGGCCGGCTTCCGCCCCCAGGTCTCCCCCGGCGCCTACCAGGCCGCCTGCCCACCCGGCGTGGCCATCGCCGACGACCAGGGCAACCTCCGCCCCTTCGCCGACATCGCGAAATCCGGCGAGCCCGGCCTCCAGGCCCTCGACCGCTGGTTCATCGCGAACGGCCTGGGCGGCACGGACAAGCTGGCGCTCGGCGAGATCGCCAACAACGCCGCCAGCCGGTTCGACGGCCAGAAGCAGGTCGCGCAGTTAAGAGCGAGAAGTCTCGGCGACCGGAAACCCTGATCACGGCCCCGACGTTCACGACGTCGGCAGGCACTCGGTCTCCCCACGTACGACGTACAGGCCGTACCCTGGGGATTCGAATATGAGAATGGTCTTCGTGGTCTTGTTGACCACCCGTATCGGCTGTCCTTGCGCGTCCGCCGAGATCAACTCGTAGGGGGCGACGGCCTTGAGCGAACCGAGCATCAGCGTGTTGAGGGCCTCTGGGTCGGTGTGATTCGCGAGATCACGGCCGGTGGCCGCGAAAGTCTGCCGTGCCGCATCTTCCCCGCACGAGATGTTCTTTCCGCCCGGGTCGGTGATCGTGACGTCCTGCGCGTTTCGTTCCTTCAGCAGCGCCAGGATATGGCTCTTGAGCGCCCTACCCGCCTCGTCGACCGTGGGACCGTCGGCTGAGCACGCGGCAAGCAGCAGGACAACGACCACGGGTGCGACCCGACGTGCCCACGTTGTCCTGCTTTGACCCGCCATCGCCCGCTTGCGCCTTCCCATCCAGCCCAACAAAAGTCAGATTTCCCCTGCAGCGCTCGCCCTCATCATGGCAACGAGAGCCACCGAACCCAAGCCGATTGCCGAATACATTTGGCGACCGCCGGATGTCTCAGGTCAGCATGACGACATAACGCACAAATGACCAATTTTGGGGCCAGTGGGCCACGCTGTCGGTTGTCAACCGGAACGGGCCATCACCTTCACGAGGGACGAGATCGGTCGCCTCGTCCACCCTAAGGAATACGGAGGCACACAAGGAATGCGGAAGGTGCCCACCGGCCTTCCTGATCACGCGCGGCCTGCCCGTTGCTCAGGACGATCACCCGGAGGCGTAGGTGATCGGAGAGAGCGGTCTCGACCCCGATCAATGCCACCAGGGCTTCCGAGTGCTTACCACGGGTGGACGGGGGCCTCTCTGAGCGGAGCGCGGGCGGCTCACCGGCTCGTTATGGGCAGGGCGACGCATGGTCCGGACGCGCCGCCGGACTGACGCGGGCGGTGATGCGCGGCAGGTGCTGTTCGCTTTCGGCGTTGCCCTTTTTCACCGGCTCGGGCGGGCCAATTCGGTTGAATGGAACGGCCGGGTCGGTACGCCGTGCCGTACCGATCCGGTCCGGCCGTCGGGAGGACGATGTGAGCGAGCACCAAGCCTTCTGGATCGACCACGAGTACGACCGGGAGCACGCACCCGACGGAACGAGCCGGTACGACGCACACGTCCGAGCCAACATCGACGAGTTCGCCGGAGCGTGGGGCGACATCGCACCGGTCGCCTTCGCCTGCACCGCCTGGCGGCTCGCCACGACACCGTCGCTGTCCCCCGGCTTCGTACGGTGGCACCGGCGGGTGCTCGACGCGATCTGCGTACGCAACGGCTGGGACGGCACGCTCACCGTCCAAGCCCACCTGGTCTCGCCGCGGCCGGCCGCGCTCACGTGGTCACGGGACTGGTGGCGGGACCGCGGATGGCAGGACTGGCCGGAGATCTTCGGGCAGTTCGTCGACCCGACCGACCAGGACGTGGCGAAGGTCCCCTACCTGCGGACCACGCTCCGCATCGACGCCCCGGTCCCCTTGGACGACCTGCCCGCCGCACCGGACGGGCCCGACGAGGACGTCGAGGGTACGGCCCGGCGCGCCGTGATCGTGCTGGTACGAGAGCTGAACGACCTCATCTCCCCGATCATCCGCCAACTGGAGACATTCCCCGGCCGTTCCTGAACCCGTGTCCTCGTCTCGCCCGCGGATCGCCGGGTCGACGGGCGGTGAGTTCCGTCGCGATCGGCGGTCATCACGGATGACAGGCGCGGTGGGTGAATGCCAGACGCGAGCGGCCGTGACGGGTGGAGATGATCGCGATGGATGACGGCTCTCTCCCACCGCATTTCCTGGGCGCTGGGCTGCCGGCCTCGTTTCGGCGGCGGATCGTCACCATCGGACCGCACGGGCACCGGCGCTACGACGAGTCGGAGTGGCGGGACGCGATCGTCGTGGTCGGGCGAGGGCACGTCGACGTGCTCTGTTCGGACGAGTCCGTGCTTCGCTTCGGGGAAGGGGATGTGCTGTGCCTCGCCGGGCTGCCGGTCCGCGTCCTGTGCAACCCCGGGGCGGATGACACGGTGCTGGTCGCCATCCGGAGACGGCGGCGGGGCGTCCGGAGACCGCCCGGGCTCGTCGTCGAGCTGATCACGAGATTTCTGGCACGGGTTCCGCACCGCATTCTCCGGCCACGGCGTCGATGAGGATGGTCCGATCCGCGTCCCCGACGCGGTACCGCCGACGTGCACGTCGTCTCGCAGCGACCGACATGACCGAGAAAGCCGCCGTCCCGGGCGGGCGCGCCTCAGGCAGACGGCGAACCGGACCGGCCCGCGTCATGGTCGGGCTGATCAGCCACAGGGGCCGGGGCGACGAAGGTGCCGCAGAAGACCGCGGCGAGGTGCCTGGCGAGGCGGTCGACGGGCCAGCGGCACTGGTCGAGCAGGGTCTCGATGACCTCGAAGGAGGTGAGGGCGAGCATCATGTCGGCGGCGGTGTCGACCGTCCAGGGGGGCGCCAGGCGCCCCTCGTCGTGGAGGCGCTCCGCGATGCGGCGGCAGGCGGCGTGACGGGCGCGCGTCGCCTCCTCCCAGTGCTGGGCGGCGTCGGGGTCGGTACGGCTCACGCGCTGGATGGCCCGGACGATCGGCATGATGCGGGGCAGTATCGAGACCATGCAGCGGGCCCACTCGTCGAGCATGGTGAGGGCGTCGGGGGCCTCCCAGACCGGGCGCAGCACCACGTCGAGGCCGCCGGCGCCCTTCAGGTCCTCCACCAGGCCGTTGATGAGGCTCGCGCGGGACGGGAAGTGCAGGTAGACGGCTCGCCGGCTGACACCGGCGCGCTCGGCCACCGCGGCCATCGTCAGCGCCTCGACACCGCCCTCGTCGATCAGCTCCCGGGCCGCCTGGAGCAGCGCGGCCACGGTACGGCGGCTGCGGGCGTTCTGCGGTGCGCCGATGGATGCCACGACACCCCCATGAACTACACAGTGCGTGTAGTTCCAACTTGCCGGAACTTCACCCTGTGTGTAGCTTATCGAACTGCACACGCTGTGAAGTTTCGGCTTGGTCGGGAGATGTCGTGCCCGAGAGGAACCGCTGGAGCGTCGTCGTCGGACTCGGGCTGGTGGTGTTCATGGCCACGCTCGACGCCACCGCCGTCGCGATCGCACTGCCCGCGATCGAGCGCGGGTACGGGGTCACGACCACCGTCACCGAGTGGGTCGTGCTGGGCTACCTCCTGCCGCTGATCGCGGTCAGCCTGCCGGCGGGACGGTGGCTCGACGGGGTCGGCCTGCGCGGTGCGCACGTGTTCGCGACCGCCGGGTTCGGGCTGAGCAGCCTCGCGGCCGGGCTCGCCCCCGGGATCGGGTGGCTGGTGGCGGCCCGGGCCGTACAGGGAACGTTCGCCGGAATCCTGTTCGCCCTCGGCCCGATGATCGCGACCCGGGTGGTGCGGCCCGAGGCACGTGGCCGGGCGGTGGGCGTGATCACCTCGCTCGGCCCGCTCGGCGCGGTGAGCGGCCCCGTCCTGGGCGGGCTGATCGTCGACGGGCTCGGCTGGCCGTGGATCTTCTACCTCAACCTGCCGGTCTGTCTCGCCGTCATCCTCATCGGATGGGCCGGGCTGTCCCCGGACCGGCCGCTCGTGCCACCCGGGCGTACGCTGCTCGCCGAGGCCGTCGTGCTGGGCGCGGCCCTCGTCGCCGGCATGCTGGCGCTGTCCCTCGCGGCCGGGCGGCACCCGGCCTGGCTCCTCCTCGCCCTCGCCGCCGTGCCGCCGCTGATCGTGTGGGCGAGGATGGAGGGAAGCCGCGGCACCCGCGCGCTGATCCGCGCCCCGGGGGTGGCGGGGCCGCTGGTCACCGTGATGCTGATCTCGATGGCGGCCGCCGCCGTCGAGTTCACGGTCTCGTTCCACCTGCAGCGGGTGGCGGGGCTCGGCCCTTCGGCTGCCGGGATGACCCTGCTGGCCTTTCCCGCGGGCATGGTCCCGGCCGGGCTGCTCGCGGGGCTGCTGGTGGACCGGTGGAGCGCGGCCGGCACGGCCCGGCTCGGCGCGCTCGTCCTCGCCGCCGGTCTCGCCCTGCTGGTCCCGCTCGACGCGACATGGTCTCCGGCCGAGGTGCTCTGGCGGCTCGGCATCGCCGGGTGCGGGGTCGGCCTCACCAACGGCCCCGCGGTCACCCTGGTGATGACCCGTGCCGCCGGAGACCTGCTCGGCACGGCCGGGGCCGCCCAGAGCCTCGCCCGGCAGCTCGGCTTCGCCGTCGCCCCGGCCCTGGTCACCACCGTCTGGGCCGGGTACGGCTACGCCCCCGCCGGGCTGCGGGCCGCGATGCTGCCCGTCACGGCCGCGGCGGTGCTCGCGCTGGTCGCCCTGGCCCGGTCCCGCACCGCCCGCCCGGCGGAGGACGACCTCGCGGCACGGCCCTCCGCGGCGGACGCCTGACCGCGCCCGCCACGGTCACCCCGCGAGGAGGCGGCGGCCGGGCGATCCGCCCGGCCGGAGCCCGGAACGGCCCGCCGTACCCGCGCGGACCGTTCCGGGTGAGGAGTCCGATGCCCCGGCGGGGTCACTCCGCCGGGCGCAGGATCGGGCGGAGGTTCTCCAGGACGGCGGGGTCCTCGATGGTGGACGGGACGGGCTCGTCGCGTCCGTCGGCGATGGCGCGCATCGACTTGCGCAGGATCTTGCCCGATCGGGTCTTGGGCAGCGCCGGGACGACGTCGACGTGCTTGAACGAGGCGACCGGGCCGATCTCGGCGCGGACCGCGGCCACCAGTTCCTCGCGCAGCCGGTCCTCGTCGACGTCGGCGCCCGCCTTGAGCACCACGAGGCCGCGCGGCACCTGGCCCTTAAGAGAATCGTGTACGCCGATGACCGCGCACTCGGCGACCGCGGGGTGGGCGGCGAGCACCGCCTCCATCGCGCCGGTGGAGAGGCGGTGGCCGGCGACGTTGATCACGTCGTCGGTGCGGCCCATGACGAAGAGGTAGCCGTCCTCGTCGATGTAGCCGCCGTCGCCGGTGAGGTAGTAGCCGTCGTAGCGGGAGAGGTAGCCGCCCACGTAGCGGTCGTCGTCGCCCCAGAGCGTGGGGAGCGTGCCGGGCGGCAGCGGCAGCCGGATGCAGATCGCGCCCTCCGTGCCGGGCGGCACCTCGTTGCCCTCCTCGTCGAGCACCCGCACGTCGTAGCCGGGCACGGGCACGGTCGGCGAGCCGGGCTTGATCGGCATCGGCTCGAGGCCGCGCAGGTTGGCCGCGATGGGCCAGCCGGTCTCGGTCTGCCACCAGTGGTCGACCACCGGCACGCCGAGCACGTCGCTCGCCCAGTGGTAGGTCTCCGGGTCGAGCCGCTCGCCGGCGAGGAACAGGGCCGTGAAGCACGACAGGTCGTACCCGGCGAGCAGCTTCGCCTCGGGGTCGGCGCGCTTGATCGCGCGCAGCGCGGTCGGGGCGGTGAACAGGGCCTTGGCCCGGTGCTCGGAGATCACCCGCCAGAACGCGCCCGCGTCCGGGGTGCCGACCGGCTTGCCCTCGTACAGCACGGTGGTGGCGCCGATGAGCAGCGGGCCGTACACGATGTAGGAGTGGCCGACCACCCAGCCGACGTCGGAGGCGGTCCACCACACGTCGCCGGGGCCGATGTCGTAGATGTTGCGCATCGACCAGGCGAGCGCGACCGCGTGGCCGCCGTTGTCCCGCACCACGCCCTTCGGCCTGCCGGTGGTGCCGGAGGTGTAGAGGATGTACAGCGGGTCGGTGGCGGCGACCGGCACGCACTCGGCCGGGGCGGCGTCCCGCAGCGCCTCCTCCCAGTCGACGTCGCGCTCGCCCATCGCGGCGCGGGCCTGCTCGCGCTGGAACACCACGACGCGCTCGACCTGGTGGGAGGCGATGGCGAGCGCCTCGTCCACGATCGGCTTGTACTCGACGATCCGGGTCGGCTCGATGCCGCAGGAGGCGCACAGCAGCACCTTGGGCTTGGCGTCGTCGATCCGTACGGCGAGCTCCCTGGGCGCGAAGCCGCCGAACACCACCGAGTGCACCGCGCCGATCCGCGCGCAGGCGAGCATCGCGATCACGGCCTGCGGGATCATCGGCATGTAGATCACGACGCGGTCGCCGGTGCCGACGCCGAGGCCGCGGAGCACACCGGCGAACCTCGCCACCTCGTCCCGCAGCTCGGCGTAGCTGAAGGTGGCCTTCACCCCGGTGTACGCCGAGTCGTGGATGAGCGCGGCTCGCTCCCCGTTGCCCGCGGCGACGTGCCGGTCGAGCGCGTTGTGGCAGGTGTTGAGCGTGGCGTCGGGGAACCAGCGGTAGAACGGCGGGCGGCTGTCGTCGAGTGCCCGGGCCGGCGGCTTCTCCCAGTCGATCGCCGCGGCCGCCTCCAGCCAGAACCCCTCGGGGTCGGCAAGGCTTCTGCGGTAGGTGTCCTGATACGCGCCCACGTGTGCTCCCTCGGACCCGGCGCGACGCGACGCGGCGTGGCGGGCGCTCGGCGCCTTCGCCTGCCGCCGGACCTCGTCGCTGACCTGACGTTTCTCCCGCCGTCATAACCGGGGATCGGGCCGTTGTCCATGAATCGGCCGTCCGGAATCGGTCAACGGCGGCGGTGATCGGTGAACGGCGGCGGTGGTGAGGCCGGCGGCGGGTGCCGGGCCGTGAGCGGCACGGGTGGGCTCGATCGGGGCTCCGGCCCGGGGGAGGTCGCCGGGCCGTCAGTGGCCGCCGTGGGAGTCGGCGTTGCGGAGCTCGCCGTCGTGCGCCATCACGTGCTCGCCCTGGATGGTGCCGCCGATCTTCGCCTGCAGCTCGGGCAGCAGGGACTCGGGGGCGACGCCGATGGCCCACTGGTTGCCGACGAGCACCGATCCCCAGCCCTGCTCCTCGGCGGCCCAGGCGCGCATGCTCGTGATGTCCGGGAACACGTTGAGGAAGTAGCGCTGCTTGCCGGCGTTGCAGTAGCCGGAGGTGATGTCGGCGCCCTTGATCTGGATCTTCGGCTTGCCGCAGCCGATCGCCTCGGCGAGCTCCTCGATCGTGTACACCTTCGGCTCCGGGATCGCGGCCGCGGCCGCCTGGGTGGCGTTGTGCCCCTCGTGGGCGGCGTGCGAGCCCTCGTCTCCGCCGCAGGCGGCGACGGCGAGGGGCAGCGCGAACAGCGGCGCGAGAAACCGGACACGCTTGGCGACGAGGCCGGGCTGGGGTCGAAGACTCATCGACGTGTTCTCCTCCGCGATGCGGGTGGGGGGAATCTGCTCGGAGGTACGCAAAGGTCACGGGTCGGGTTCACGCGGGCGGGCGAACCGGCCCGGAAACGCGGCGTGGGCGGCCCGTGCCTCCACGGGCCGCCCACGCGGCGGAGTCCGTGCCGTGCCGTCCCGAGCCGGTCAGCCGAGGCCGTGCCGTACGGCGGTCACTTGGCCGGGGCCGGCGGCTGCGGGAGCTGGCTGTGGTCGACGAGACCGGTGCTCTCCAGCAGGCGCATGTGCTTGAGCACGAAGCTGTTGGCGGTCTCGGCGAACGCCCGGATCTGGTCGTTGCGGGTGCCGGCGCGCACCTGGGCGATGGTGGCGAAGACGTTGCCGTGGGCGAGGCGCAGCCGGTTGGCGAAGACCCGGTCGAACTCCTCGCCGGGCGCCGCCGCGGTCTCCTCGGCGAGCCACTGCTTCTGGCTCTCGCTCGGCTCGCTCGGCAGCACCACGCCGAGCTGGGCGGCGAGCGCCAGCACCTGCTCGTCGAGCTTCTGGTGGTCGGCGGCGAGGATCCGGCCGACCTCCTTGACCTTCTGGTTGTTCGACTTGGTCTGCGCCATGTTGCCGGAGGGGATCTCCCACAGACCGGCCTGCCGGATCTTGAACAGGAAGTCCTGGTCGGCGGTGGTGAGCGGGCCCGAGGCGGTCTGCTTGATCACCTCGGGTTCCCCGCCCGCCGCCCCGCTCGCGGGGGCCGCCTTGGGCAGGATCACGATGATCGCGACCGTGGCGACGACGAGAAACGCGGCGACCAGCAGCAGCTCGACCGCCTTTATCCGATTCGTGCCGTCCACGAGTAACCACCTCCGCTATAGCCGCTGTCGGCGCCGGTGCCCCGCCCGTGGCGGCGGGCCCGGCCCCGCGGGTGTCGTACGCCCTCCGGCCCCGGCCGAAAAATCCGCGCCGGACGTTGAGACGTTCCGGCCGTCGGTGCGTATCACTGGTCGAGTCCGTCGGCGGCCCGCACCGCCGAGGGGGACGCGGCGACCGGAGGGGCGCCGCCCGGGTGCGGGCCCGCCGACGGGGGACGCGTCCCGGCACCGGCCGGGGCGTCGTTCGCGACGCCGCACCACGGTCACCTCCCTCACGCGGAGTGGGCCGTGTCGGAGTGAGCTACGAAGGGGGACCGATGACGGTTCAAGCAAACCGTTGGAAATTTTTGACGCAACCAGTGTTGCGGATTTTATGTATGTGACACTCGAGTTGCTGGCACTATGTGGGGCGTGCAGCGCTACCGCAGCATCAGCCCCCAGGGGCGGACCGCCGACAAGGACCCCGAAGAGCAGCTGATCACCGCGCTCTACCAGGAGTTCCGCGGCCCCCTGCTTCGCAACGTACGCAGACTCACCGGCGGTGACCTGCAGTGGGCGGAGGACGTCGTGCAGGAGACGATCTTCCGCGCCTGGAAGAACGCCGGCAAGCTCAACCGTGAGCCCGGGCTCCTGTGGGCCTGGCTCATGACCGTGGCCAGGCGTATCGTCATCGATGGACGGCGCCGCCGCAGCGCGCGGCCGCCGGAGGTCGAAGCCGACGGCCTGGACAACGCATGGGTTCCGGACGCCTCCGACTCGACGTTGTCGTCGATCGTGGTCTCCGACGCCCTGCTCTCGCTTTCCGAGGAGCACCGTGAGGCGCTCATGCAAACATATTTGAAGGATCGGACCATCAACGAGGCGGCGGAGATCCTCGGCGTGCCCCCGGGCACGGTGAAGTCCCGCGTCTACTACGCTCTCCGGGCGCTGCGTGCCGCGTTGAAAGAGAGAGGGATGCCCTGACATGTACTCCCCTCCTCAATTCGATCCTCACTACGAGGTAGCGGCCTACGCCCTGGGCATCCTCGACCCGGCGGACTCCGAGGCCTTCGAAGCACACCTCGTCGACTGCATGGAATGTCAGGCCGAGCTGCTCGAGCTCCACGAGGTCCCGGCGGCGCTCGACCTGATCAAGGGTGGTCCGGTGGACGCGGTCGCCGCCGCGCCCCAGCCGCGGCGGGGAGGCGAGGCGGCCGTCGCCTCGCTCCTCGACCGGGTGGCCAAGCGGCGGCGCAGGCGCACCCGGACGCTGTGGCTCGCGGTCGCCGCCGCGGTGGTGGTGACCGCCGTCACCCCGGTCGCGGTGCGGCAGTTCTGGCCCGAGCCGGGCGGCCAGACCGTGGCGCAGACGTTCCGGGCCGCGAGCCGGAACGTCCAGGCCTCCATCTCGCTCACCCCCAAGGAGTGGGGCACCGAGGTCTCCTTCGAGCTCACCGGCGTGAAGGGGCCGCTGCAGTGCACCCTCGTCGCGGTCTCCACCTCGGGTGAGACCGAGACCGTGGCGAGCTGGAAGGTCAACGCGGGCGAGGCCGACGAGCCGCTGCGGATCACCGGCGCCACGTCGTTCGAGAAGTCGGCGATCAAGCGCTTCGAGTTCCGCACCAACAACGGACCCGATCTGCTGGAGGTCCCGGCCTCCTGAGGACTGTGGGCTCCGCGCCGCCCGCACCTTCCGGGCCGCGGCGGAGCCGTACCCGAAGCCCCCGGGTCCCGGTCACGGCGCCACGCGCCCGGCCGGGGCCTGCGGGGCTTCAGCGTCTCACCTCGTTCCTGCCGCGGCGGCGCACCTCCCGGCGCAGCGACGCCCAGAACTCGGCGTCGATCGCGCCGTCCGCGGCGAGGTCGCCGATGAGGTCGGTCCTGGCCTTGGTCTTGGGGGCGCCGAGGCTCGGCCGTACCTGGACCGGGCCGGCGCGGCGCTCCAGCGCGGAGCCGGTGCGGAAGGTCGCGACCAGCCGGATGACGAGCCCGAGGCCGACGAGCACGAGACAGGCCGAGTAGCTGAGGATCACCCACAGCGCGGCGGGCCGGCCCGCGGTGAGGCCGTGCACGATCGCGATCGGCCAGCACAGGTACGCCATGCTGTGGGCGAAGCGCCACATCCAGGGCTGGCCCCGGGTGGCGAACTTGGCCCGGAACACCCCGGTGAGGGTGATGGCGAGCCAGCTCAGCGCCGCGATGGTCCCCAGGTCGACCGCGACCCGGTCGGACGAGAAGGGCAGGAACGCGTTGACGAACGCGGCCTTGCCCATGGCCACCTTGAGGATGACGTGGGTGCCGAGGAAGGCGAGGCCGGCCATCGTGATCATCCGGTGGGCGATCTGCAGCAGGATGCGCAGCCGGATCGTGAGCACGAGGCGGTCGGTGGCGGCGAGTCCCACCATGACCGTCAGGCTCAGCGCGATGAGGGCGAACGGCCCGGAGTAGAACTCGAGGAAGTCGCGCACCGCGACCAGGAACGCGATGCCCTGCAGGATGATGCCGACGACCAGCACGGCGGCCGCCGACGCCCCGATCAGCACGAGCGGTCTGCTCCTGTGACGCGGGGCGAACGCTTGTCGCATCTCCTTCATCCCGTCCTCGCGAGAGAGGGGACCGGCTGTGGGGGGTGCCTGCCGTTGAGGACCTGGAACCAGCGCACCAATGACACTAACGCCACTTCGCTATCTCTGGTACTGGATAGTTCCAAGTGACAAGGTTTTCACGCTTGCGCATGGTTCAGCATCCCCCGCCGGGTGAGGCGACGGGAATCATGAGGCAGGCTCATGAGAGTGTAACGGCACCGCCCTCGTCGCCCCGCGCCCACGACTTCCGTCGCCACCCAAGAATGGGATGAATGCGACAAACTTACTTAATTTCGCATCAACCTGAAAAGCTAGTTGTTTGCCCCGCTCTCCCGTTTCCGTTCGCGCAGCCAGAACAGGAACAGCACCACAAGGAAGATCATCAAGGCGCCGATGCCGCCGATCAGCGCGCCGACACGCTGGTCGGCGGCGAGCGCGAGGGTCTCGGCGGCCCGTCCGCCGCCCGCCGCCCCCTCCGGTGACCCCCACATCAGCCCGAGCTGGAAGTACCAGCCCTCCCCCACGACCGGCCCGTCCATGAGCGCCGCGGCGAGCAGCAGGTGCACCGGCAGCCCGGCGATGAGCAGCCGCAGCCGGTTCCCCGGCTCCAGCGGTACGGCGGGCGGGTCGGCCTCGAGCACGAGCCGGAAGTAGCAGAAGCCGACGCCGAGGAAGAGGGCCACGGTCGCCACGTGGCAGGCGTAGCTCCACTGCGCCAGGACGAACCAGTCGGTGAAGTAGAACAGCGGCACCGGCAGCGCGTACGCGACGAACCCCGCCGCCGGGTGGGTGAGCCACCGCCCCGCGCCCTCCGGCCGGGCCAGGCCGAGGACGGTACGGCCGAGCGTGATCGGCGCGGCCGCGGCGAGCAGCAGCGGCGCGGCCACGGTGATCGCGAGGAACTGGATCGCGTGCACCGAGAACATCACCCGGCCGTACGCGCCGACGCCGCTCAGCAGCACGAACGCGAGCACACCGAGCCCGCCGTACCAGCACAGCGCGCGGCGCGCCGGCCAGGCCGTGCCGGACCGCCGCAGCCGGCGCACCCCGGCGGCGTACAGCAGCCCGGCCCCGGCGAGCGTGAGCAGCAGGAACAGGTCGGGCCGCACCTCGGTGAGCAGCCTGGCACCCTGTAGCGGCGGCACGTGGTAGCCGAGCTGCAGCGCGATCCACGACGTCTCGGCGTCGTCCGCGGGCGGCGGGGTGCGGGACAGCGCCACGGCGAGCCCGATCGTGCCCGCCATGACGACGAGCTCCCCGGTGGCCAGCCGGAGGAACGGCCGCCGGGTACGGCCGGCCGTGACCGCGGCGACGGTGCGCCGCCGGTGCATCAGGCCGAACCAGCCGAGCGCCGCGAGCAGCACCACCTTGGCGATCACGAGCTGGCCGTACCGCGAGGTCCACAGCAGGGAGAGGTCCTCCAGCCGGGCGGCGATGTTCACCAGCCCGGAGGCCCCGGCGGCGACGAAGCAGCCGAGCGCGAGCGCGCTGAACCGGGTGAGCGCGGCGGGCAGGATCTCCCGGGCGTCGCGCAGGTGGAGCAGGATCGCGGCGAGGCCGCCGACCCACGCGGCCACCCCCACCCCGTGGACGATCATGCTCGACACCGCCAGGTCGTGGTCGGCGGCCGAGGCGGAGTGCCCGGCGTACAGCGGGGGCACGAGCGCGACGAGCGCCGCGAGGAGCGCCACGGCCGCGCCGCGCAGCCGGGTGACGCGGCCGCACGCGAGCGCGATCGCCATCGCGAGCAGCACGACCATCACCGTCGCCCGCATCTGCGCGAACGACGCGGCCAGCTCGACCAGGCCCTCCTGGCCGGCGAGCTCGCCGAGCGGCACCCCGAGGATGTCGGCGAGGGTGAGCACGAGCAGCAGCGCGGCGCAGGCGGCCCAGCCCAGCGCCCACCGGCCCGCCGCGCGCACGCAGCGCACCGCGACCGGCGCGAGGCGTACCGAGCGGGCGGGCACGAGCACCGCGGCGGCGAGCAGCGTGCCCGCGGTCATCACCCCGCAGGCGTCGAGCAGCAGCCGCACCACCGGGAGCGACCAGGTGACCAGCGGCCCCGCCGTGGGCAGGTCCACGATCGCGCGCGGCGGTCCGCTCAGCCCGAACAGCAGGGCCGCCACCAGCACCCCGGCCCCGCAGGCGAGCGTGGCCAGGGCCCACAGCGCGATCCGGGGCCGCCCGCCGGCCTCACCGGGGGACGCGCCCGCGGCGCGGGCCGGCACCGGCCCCTCGTCCGCGACGTGGACGCCGGCCCGCTCGGCCGGGGAAACCTTCGACACCATCACACCTCCAACGCACCGCCGCCCTCGCCGGGGCGTCACCGGTGGATACGCGGCGAAGGCCGGTTCCGGCACAGCCGGAATCCGCGGCCCGGTACGGCACGGCGCGACCGGCCCGGCGCTGATAAAGTGACGCGTCCTGTCCGGCACGCCGCCGCCACGGCGCGCGCGGGCCGTGCGCGCAGATCTTCGCCCGATCCGTACGTCCAGCCCGGGGGGAGCCCGCATGCAGGATGACCGGCCGACGCCCGACGACCCGCTCGCCGCGGTCGCGCAGGTGATCGCGGGCTTCGGTGTCGGCGGGCGGCCGCTGCGGGAGGCGGTGGCGCGGCTCACCGAGCACGAGCACACCCTGGCGGCGCTCGTCCGCGACACGGGGCTGTCCCGCCGGACCGTCGAGGAGCTGCTCGCCGCGATCGGCCCCGACCTGGTCCGCACCGGCGGCGCGGAGCCCGCGTTCACGATCGCGCCCGGCAGGCGCGCCGCCTACCGCGCGCTGTGCCGGTACGACCACCTCGCCGCGACCCGGCCCGCGGACCCGCTCGCCGCGCGCATGGCCGCGTCGGCCGAGCTGGTCGCCCGCATGGCCGAGCTGGTCGCGGCCGCGCCGGTGGCGCGCAAGGCCCTCGACCACGTCGCCGCGACCCCGGAGACCACGGTGCGCCGCGCGCTCTGGCTGGAGGCGACCTTCGACCTCGCCGGGCGGCGCCTGCTGTGCGTCGGCGACCACGACCTCACCTCGCTCGCGGCCTGCCAGGTCGTGCCGGACCTCGCCGTCACCGTGGTCGACATCGACGAGCGCATCCTCGAGTTCATCGACCGCCAGGCGGCCCGGCTCGGCCTCGCCATCCGCTGCCTCTGGGCCGACCTGCGGTTCGGCCTGCCCGCGGGCGCGGCCGAGAGCTCCGACCTGGTCGTCACCGACCCGCCGTACACCCCGGAGGGGGTGCGGCTGTTCCTCGCCCGGGGCCTCGCCGGGCTGCGCGACCGGGAGAACGGCAGGCTCGTCATGGCCTACGGGTACGGCGAGCGGCATCCCGCGCTCGGCCTGAAGGTGCAGCGCGCGGCCCAGGACCTTCACCTCGCCTGCGAGGCGATGCTGCCGGACTTCAACCGCTACGTCGGGGCGCAGGCGATCGG
Source organism: Thermopolyspora flexuosa (assembly GCF_006716785.1). Classification (NCBI taxonomy): domain Bacteria; kingdom Bacillati; phylum Actinomycetota; class Actinomycetes; order Streptosporangiales; family Streptosporangiaceae; genus Thermopolyspora; species Thermopolyspora flexuosa. Next base: position 3,020,038 of record NZ_VFPQ01000001.1, read on the forward strand.
CTCGACCAGCGACATGTACGTGTTCCGGCCCACGGCGAGGACCTGGCCGCTGCTCGAGGAACGTCCCGGCGCGGCCCGCACCCGGATCTACACGCACGGGCCGCAGTCCCTCGAGGCGTCCGGCGCCCGGCTCGACGACGCCGTGATCGACGCCCTGGTGGCCGCCGCGTCCCCCGCCCCGGGCGAGGACGCGAACCCCGGTACGGCACGGCCGGACGCGCCGCCCGCGGTGACCGCGGTGACCGGCCCGGGCCTGCCCGCCGGCCACCCCGCGCTCGCCGGCGCCACCCGGCTCGACCTCGGTACCCTGCTCACCGAGGGCGCGCCCGGCAGGACCCTGTCCCGGCCGGACGCGACCGTCGCCGCGGACCTGACCGAGGACCCCGGCCCCTGGCTGCTGCGGGTGCTGCTCGCGGTGAACGCCGCCCGGCTCGCCCTGCTCGTGCCGAACAACCACCCCGACCTGGCGAACGCCGAGGGCCAGCGCACCCTCGCCGACCTCGTCGGCGCCAAGTACACGCTGCGGTTCCGCCGCAGCACCCCGACCCCGAGGCTCGCGATCGTCGAGGCGACCGCGGTCCGCCCCGGCCCGGCCGACCCCGCCGCGCCGCTCCGGCACGGCCTGCTCACCCGGGCGCACGGCAGGCTCGGCAACGTCTGGCGCGAGGCGCTGATCCGGGCCGCCCGCGACGCCCGGGGCCTGACCCTCACCCGGAACCAGGCCCGCGCCGCGGTCGAGAGGCTCACACCGGACCCGGACCTGCTCGCCCTCCGCCTCGTCGAGCTCCCCCGCCACCGGATCCGCGAGCTGCTCGCCACCCCGTTCCCCGACCTGTGAGCCGCCCCGCCCGCCGGGTACGGCGCGGCGGGACGGCGTGCGGACGGCATGCGGACGGCATGGCGGGCGGGCCCGACGGCTCTGCCGCCCCTCTCGGGCCCGCCCGCACCGGTGCCGGTGACGCGTGATGCGAAATGGTCCCTTATGTCGCCTTCGGCATCCCTCCTCGCGTTATTCCGCCCTTGACCGGTCGGCTCTTTCGGAACGGCCGCACGGCCGTTCCATCCGGCCCCGCCCGCAGCATGCGACACATTCGGGAAATCGTTTCGGCAGCGCGTTTCACATCAGGTCCGGGCCGGGATCCGCGGGTATTTCGCCAGTCGTTTCCGGACGGTCCTGGAAATGTTTTCCGGCGCCGGTCCGGAGTACCGGCACGAGGGTCCCTCGTCACTCTGCGTAGCCGGTGGCCCGTTGCCGGTCCGGCCTGCGGGGGCGCGTGGCCGGACCGGGGCGGCGGTGCGCCGGATCAGTAACCGCCGCCCGAGGAGCCCGAGCCGCTCCCGCTCGTGGAGGTCGTGCCGCTCCCGCCCGCCGGGTCGCCCTTGCGCGCCGGGCGGATGATGCCGAGCAGCCCGTGCTGCGCCTTCTGGATGCCGGCCGAGTACCACACCGCGTCCTCACCGCCGAGCCGGGCGGAGCCGCGCTCCAGGTCCCACAGGCCCTCGATCGCGACCGGCCTGCCGTTCGGCAGGCGCAGCGTGCCGAGGTGACGCCCGGTGCGCGGGTGGAAGGCGTTGATCCGCCCGTCGCCGAAGTTGCCGATGAGCAGGGCGTTCGAGAAGCTGCCGAACCGCTTCGGGGCGAGGATCATCGCCCACGGGGCGTTGAGGTGGCCGCGGCTCACCATGCGGCGCAGGAACCGCCCCGACGCGCTGAACGCGCTGACGAAGCCCTTGCCCCTGCCCGCGACCGACTTGCCGGTCCGCGGGTCGCGCAGGGCGTAGGCGACCATCACCACGTCGCCGACGACCTCGACGTTGTAGGCGTGGTAGTTCTTGGGCAGCAGCGGGTCGCGGAACGCGCGGCGCCCCAGCTTGAGCTTCTGGAAGTCGGCGTCGAAGACGTCGATGCGGTTGTTCGCGAAGTCCGCGGCGAGCAGGAAGTTGCCGCGGTTGGTCTCCATCAGGGCGAGGCCCTTGTAGTCGGCGTGCCGGGTGAACGCCGCGATGATCGCGTTCTTCGGGTCGGCCTCGGGGGTGAACGCGCTGATCACGCCGGCGGCGCTGGCGAAGATGTGGGTCGCCGGGCCCTTGCCCGCCGGGCCCTGGACGACGAAGTCGTCGGTGGGGTTGATGACCTGGCCGGTCGGGCGGCCGCCGGGGACCGCGACCTCGACCTGCTCCTTCTTGATCGTGCCCACGCCGCCGGTGTAGAGCGTGACGGTGCCGCTGCCGGCGTTCGTGACCGACAGCGACTTGCCGAGGGAGATGCCCCAGGGGTTGACGAGCTTGGGATCGGTGAGCTTGGTCTTGCCCGATATGTCCGATACAAGGGGAATCTCGGCGTAGCGGGTCACGGGCGTCGTGCTCGTCGCCGACCCGCCGCTCGTGCCTCCCGTTGTCGCGTGCGCAGGGACCGTGCCGGTGATGCCCAGGACGAGTGCCGCAGCGCAGAGCGTGACGATGCGTGGCCGCATCTGGCCTCCTGTCTCGTCGGCATGCGCTTTTTCAGTTCGCACGAGAGGGTGCACATGCGCGTGGTTTCGGTGCTCCGCGCGAACCTCTTACGCCGCGAGATACGCCACCGCCCGCGGAGTGGTTCAGCCCGATTCCCAGAGAATTCTCAGAAACATTCTCCGGCCGCCGCGGCACCGGCCGCCGGGTTATCGGAGCGCACCGCACAGATAACGCTCGGCGAGTTCACACGTCCCCGCCGTGTACCCGGCGCCGAGCTCGCGGGCGATGTCGACGCCGGTATGGGTGCCGATCCAGGCGACCAGCAGCAGCCGGCGGAACAGGATGAACGTCCAGATCTCCGCCTCCTCCTCGCGGCTCAGCTCGTGCACCGAGCGGTAGCCGCGCACCCAGGAGTCGATCATCTCCGGCACCAGGGGGTGGTGCTCGATGAAGCTGAGCGCGGCGGCGAGGTCGTACAGGTACCAGCCGAACCCGCAGTCGTCGAAGTCGATCACCGCGACCGGGGCGTCCCCGGCGGTGGGGTCGCCGTCCACGAGGAGGTTGGCGAGCCGCAGGTCGGCGTGGATGAGCCCGTACCGGTCGGGCCCGCGGCCGTAGCGGGCGAGCCGCTCGCGGAGCACGGCGTCGAGCCGGGAGAGCACCGCGTGGGCCTCGCGGTCCACGCCGACCCCGTCCTGCCACCGGCCCCAGCGGGCCACCGAGCCGAGCGCGGCGTCGTAGTCCCAGTGGAACCGGGTGAAGCCGGGCGGGCGCCGCCAGGCGCGGGCGTGCAGGTGCATGCGCGCGGTGATCGCGCCGAGCGACGCGAAGCCCGCGACCAGCCACTCCTCGGGCGGCTCGGCCCCGGGCAGGAACTCGAACATGACGCAGTGCCGTACCCCGCCGTCCGCGTCCGGGTCGGGCACGCTCACCACCCGGGAGCCGTCGCGGGCGGGAAGCACCGCCGGGGTGCGCACCCCGGCGTCCCGGCGCAGCGCCTCCAGCCAGGCGAGCTCGGACTCGATCGCCGCGCGCGAGTGGTAGCCGAGCCGGTGCACCCGCAGCACCGCGCTCCCCGCCCCACGGCCGCCCGAGCCGTTCCCCGGGCGCAGGCCGTCCACCCGGAAGGTGGCGTTCTCCGAGACGTTGAGCAGGCTCACCCGGGCGTCGGACGGAGCCCCGTAGCGGGCGAGCGCACGCCGCGCCACCCGCTCGACGCGGGCGAGCACCTCGCGCCGCGACAGGTCGTGCTCCCGCGTCGTCTCCAGGCCGCCGATCGGGTCGCGCCCCGCCACACCGCCTCCTTCGCTCCGGGTCCGCCGCCTGCGGACGCTCGCGGGCGAGCAGCCTAGTACCCGCGCCCGGGGAAGATCGGCGGCGGTACGGGAGGGGCGGCTCGCCGGGCGGGCCGCCCTCGTGGCAGTCTTCGCGGTATGGCGGTCGCCCAATGAACCTCGAGCTCGCCCTGCGGATGTGCGAGGTCGCCGTGCGGGAGGCGCGTCGCCTCGGCGCCCTCGTGTCCGTGGCGGTGGTGGACGGCGGCGGGCACCTGGTCGCCTTCCAGCGCATGGACGGGGCCGGCATCGCGGGCCCCGAGCTCGCGCCCGCCAAGGCGTACACGGCGGTGGCGCTGCGCCGGGACACCGCCGAGCTCGCCCCTCTGGCCGTGCCCGGCGGCGAGCTGTACGGCCTGCCGCCGCGCTTCGCCTGCCTGCCCGGCGGCGTGCCGCTGTGGGACGCCGACACCGTGGTGGGCGGTGTCGGCGTCAGCGGCGGCTCCCCGGAGCAGGATGTCGCCTGCGCCCGGCTCGCCGCCTCGCTCTGGGAGGATCTGCGGTGACGACCGCCCCGGCACCCCCTCGCCGGGGCGGGGCGGTCACTCGTGGAGCTTGAGCGCGCCGGACGGGCACATCTGCACGGCCCGGCGGACCTTGTCCGCGAGCTCGGCCGGCGGCTCGGGGTCGAGCAGCACGACCGTGCCCTCCTCCTCGTGCTGGTCGAACACCTCCGGAGCGTTCAGCGCGCACATCCCCGCCGCGATGCACACATCGGTGTCGGCGCTGATCTTCATCGACAAACGCCTCCTGATCGAATCCGTCACCAGGTGACCGGCAGCCGGTGCACCCCATAGATGTTCATATCAGTGCGCATGGGCACCTCGCCCGGCGTCACGGCAAGGCGCAGGTCCGGAAATCGCCGGAGCAGCGCCGGGAGGGCGATGCGCAGCTCGATCCGGGCGAGCTGCTGGCCCAGGCACTGGTGCACGCCGTGGCCGAAGGCGAGGTGCGGCGCGGGCGGGCGGCGCACGTCGAGCTCGTCGGGACGGTCGAACCACTCCGGGTCCCGGTTCGCCGCGGACAGCGACACCGTCACCGTCTCGCCCGCCCGGATGGTGTGCCCCTCCAGCTCGACGTCCTCGAGCGCGGTGCGGGTGGGCCCGATGTGCACGATGGTGAGGTAGCGCAGCAGCTCCTCGGCCGCGGTCCCGGCCGTCTCCGGGTCGTCGCGCACCGCGGCGAGCTGGTCGGGGTGCTGCAGCAGCGTGAACGCGCCGAGGGCGATCATGTTGGCGGTGGTCTCGTGCCCGGCGATGAGCAGCAGGGACGCCACCCCGGCGATCTCCTCCTCGGTGAGCCCGCCGGAGGCGACGAGGCCGCTGAGCAGGTCGTCGCCGGGCTCGTCCCGCTTGTGCCGTACCAGGTCGGCAAGGTAGGCGATCAGCCCGTCGAGGGCGACGAGCTTCTCCTCGGGGCCGCGCTCGAGGCTGAGCAGCGTCGCCGAGTCCCGCTGGAACCGCTCGTGGTCCCGGTACGGCACGCCGAGCAGCTCGCAGATCACCAGGGACGGGATCGGCAGCGCGTACGCCCGCACCAGGTCGGCCGGGGGCCCGGCGGCCGCCATCTCCTCCAGCAGCCCGGCGGCGATGCGGGCGATCCGCGGCTCCAGCAGCCGCATCCGCCGCACGGTGAACTGCCCGGTGAGCAGCCGCCGGTACCGGGTGTGCTCGGGCGGGTCCATGCGGAGGAACATCCCGGGCGGGAAGCGCAGCAGCGACAGCTCTCTCGCGGACCGGCCGACCGGCACGTGGGTGAGCTCGGCGCGGTTGCTGAACCTGGGGTCGGCGAGCACGGCCCGCACGGTGGAGAACCGGGTGGCGAGCCAGCCGAGGTGCCCGTCGGGGTAGGCGAGCCGGAGCAGCGGCGCCTCCTGCCGCCAGCGCCCGAGCTCGTCGGGCGGGTCGAGGGGACGTTGCCGGGCGGTGGGGAAGGTCACCGCCTCGGCCGTCGGCCGACGCGTTGTCCTCGTCATGACGCACTCCTCGCCGATGGGCGGGTGAACACCCGGTTACCTGCCCATCGGCGGGCGTCCCACCATCCCGGCACGCGGGTTTTACTCACCCGGACGTCCCCGGCGACCCGGGTCAGACGAGCAGCTCGCCGCGGGCGACGGGTACGGCCGAGCCGCCCACCTCGACCGCGTCGATGCGGTCGCCCTCCCCCAGCACCCGGGCGTACAGCGTCGAGGGGCGGTTCACCTCCGCGCCCTGGGAGATCTCGATCTCCTCCCCGTACGCGATGCGGCCGTGCCGGGCGAGGTGGACCGCGGCCGGGCCCGCGGCCGACCCGGTGGCCGGGTCCTCGGTGACGCCGATCGCCGGGGCGAACAGCCGGGCCTTCCACCGCGTCCCCGAGCCCGCGACGCAGTACACGCCGACGTCCCCCAGCGCGGCGAGCGCGTTCAGGTCCGGGCGGAGCGCGGCCACCCGCGCCGGGTCGTCGAGCACCACGTACACGAACCGCGGCCCGTTGACGTAGAGCTCGACGGGCAGCTCGGCCCCGGCCACCCCGAGCGCGGCGAGCACGTCGCCCGCCCGATCGTACGGCCCCCAGGTGGGGATCGGCTGCCGCATCCGCCCGCGCCCGAGCCGCCCCGGCCCGTCGCCGCCCGCCTCCCGCTCGAAGACCACCGGCACCGGGCCCGCGCCGGTCTCGAGCACGACCCGCTCGCGCCCGTCCCGCTCGGCGAGGAAGTGGGCGGCGCCGAGCGTGGGGTGCCCGGCGAACGGCAGCTCGGCGGCGGGGGTGAAGATGCGGATGCGGGCGTCGCCCTCCCCCTCGGCGGGGAGGATGAACACGGTCTCCGACAGGTTCATCTCCCGCGCGATCGCCTGCATCCGGTCCGACGGGATCGCGGCCGCCTTCGGGAAGACCGCGAGCGCGTTGCCCTCCAGGGGCGTGTCCGTGAATACGTCCAAAATCACATAAGGGTGCACGGTGATCAAGCGTTCCGGCTCGCCGTATCCCGGTCAAGCTCCGCGAGCAGCGCCTCGATCTCGGCGCGGGACGGCATCGAGGTGCTCGCGCCCTCCCGCTGCACCGACAGCGCGGCGGCGGCCGCGGCGAAGCGCAGGGCCTGCGCGGGCGGCCTGCCCTCGGCGCGGGCCACGGCGAGCGCCCCGGCGAAGGTGTCGCCCGCGGCGGTGGTGTCCACCGCCTTGACCTCGACCGCGGGCACGTGCAGCCGCTCGCCGTCGCGCGAGCCGTACAGCGCGCCCCGGGCGCCGAGGGTGATCACCACCTCGGGCACCCGCTCGAGCAGGGCGTCGAGGGCGCGCTCGGGGTCGGCGACGCCGGTGATCGCGGCGGCCTCGTGCTCGTTCGGCACGAGCACGTCGACCGCGCCGAGCAGCTCGTCCGGGAGCGGCCGGGCCGGGGCCGGGGTGAGGATCACCGAGACCGGCGAGCCGCCCCGCGCCCCGTCGCGGGCGTGCGGCCGGGGACCGGCCCCGACCGTGTACGGCTCGGCGTCGCCGCCGCCGATCGTCTTCGCCTCCCGCGCCGCGGCGACCACGGCCTCGAGCGGCAGCTCGAGCTGGAGCAGCAGCACGTCGGTGCGGGCGATCGCGGCGAGCTCGGCCTCGGTGGGCCCGGTCATCTGACCGTTGGCGCCGGGCACGACGATGATCGAGTTGCCGCCCTCGTCGTCGACGACGATGTGCGCGATGCCCGAGGGGCCGGGCACGGTGCGCAGGTGGCCGACCTCGACGCCCGCCGCCAGGAGGGTCTCGCGCAGCCGCGGCCCGAACGCGTCGTCGCCGACCGCGCCGATGAAGGTGACCGGCGCCCCGGCGCGTGCCGCGGCGATCGCCTGGTTGGCGCCCTTGCCGCCGGGGATCATGCGGAAGGCCCGCCCGGTGACGGTCTCCCCGCGCCCGGGCGCCGCCGCCACGTAGGCGACGAGGTCCATGTTGACGCTGCCGAAAACGGAGATCATCTCAGCCACCTGCCCGCTTCGTCGTCATCGACGAGGCAAGCGTACGGCCCCGCCCCGGCGTGGCGGGTGATCCCGCAGGTTCAGACGGCGGGCCCGGTGGCGGGCACCTCGTCCCGCGGCCCCGGCCAGGCGGGCGCGGCGGGCGTGCGGGCCGCCGGAGGGCAGCCGCGTACCCGCAGCCCGTCGCGCCAGCGCAGGATCGCCTGCTCGTCGGCGTACGCGACGGCGCGCAGCATGTTGCCGCCGTCGAGCCGGTCCACGGTACGGCACAGCCGCCGCCGCAGCCGCGGCGGGAGCCGGGTGGTGCCCGCCTCGACGGTGTCGCCGTAGAACGGCGCGAACGACACCCCGGCGAACCCGGTGCGGCCGAGCAGCACCGGCAGCGTCTCGGACGTGTAGAACATCAGGTGGTTCTTGGTGAACCCGTTCCACGCGTCGCCGTCGGCCTTGAGCAGCAGCGAGTTGGCGTTGACGGTGAGGATGAGCAGCACCCCGCCGGGCGCGAGCAGCCGCCGGAACCGGGCGAAGTCCTCCAGCGGCCGGGGCAGGTGGGCGAGCACCGACCACAGCGTGATCACGTCGAAGCCGCCGCGGGCGATCTCCGGCACATCGGCGATGTCGCCGTGGTAGGCGCGCGCCCGGGTCAGCCGCTCGTTGGCGAGCTTCACCGAGTCCGGGGACAGGTCGATGCCGACGGCGTCGAAGCCGCGCTCTTCGGCGAGCTCGAGGAACAGCCCGGCGCCGCAGCCGAAGTCGAGCAGCCGCCGCCCGGCGCCGTCCCGGAACAGGTCGCCGAACGCGTCGAGGGTGAGCCGGTAGCGGCGCTGCCGGCCCGCGGCGTAGTCGCCGGTGAGGAAGCCGCTGTAGTTGCCGGCGTACAGGTCGCCGAGCCGTTCCGGCCGGATGCCGGGGTTGCGGTAGAGGAACCCGCAGCTCGGGCAGCGCACGACGTGGTAGGACCAGCGGGTGTTGCGCGCGTTCCTCCGCTTGGCCCCGCTGGGGGCGAACAGCGGCTGCTGGCGGCTCTCCCCGCACAGCATGCAGCTCAGGTACTCCTCGATCGGCCCGAGCGGGACCCGCGCCCGGTACTCGTCGAGCGAGATCACCTCCGCGGTGCGCAGCCTCTTGCGCCAGCGCAGCTCGCGGACGAGCCACTCCCCCGGCCGCACGTAGATCCGCTGGCCGCGGGGGATGCGGTCGTAGCGCGTGCCGTACACCAGGCGGCCCAGGATCCGTGTCGCTCCGGCCATCGCCCACCTCGCCGTTCACCTCGACGTCCACGCCCCCGGCGTGGTGGGCCCAGTCGTACCCTCAAGGGCGGGGAAAACGCTCTTGGGCACGCCCGGAGTTGTGATCTCCTGCCTCGGCGTTTGCGATCGCTTCACGGCGCGTACGGCGAGCCGGTACGGCCCGCGGGCGCGGCTCAGCGGTCGCCGGCGCGGTCCGCGGCCCAGTCGAGCAGCGCGCCCGCGGTGGCGAAGCGGCGGGCGGAGCTGGTCTCGCCGAGGATCACGCCGACCAGCCGGGAACCGTTGCGGTCGGCGGCGAAGGCGAGGGTGTACCCGGCGGCGTTGGTGAAGCCGGTCTTGACGCCGATTACGCCGGGCTCGCCGAGCAGCCGGTTGGTGTTCCGCCACCAGTAGGCGCCGTGGGCGTCGGTCTCGGGCACCTCGTGGTACCGGGTCGAGGTGATCGTCTTGAGCGTGGGGTCGGTGAGCACCGCGGTGGCGAGCCTGGCCTGGTCGCGGGCGGTGGAGTACCCGCCGCCGCCCGTCGGCATGCCGTCGGCGTTGACGTAGCGGGTGTCGTGCATGCCGAGCTCGCGGGCCGTGGCGTTCATCTTGGCGACGAACGCGTCGACGCCGGGGCCGTAGGTGCGGGCGAGCACGTGCGCGGCGTCGGCGCCGGACGGCAGCAGCAGCGCGTGCAGCACGTCCTCGACGGTGAGCCGGTCGCCCGCCTTCAGGCCGGCGACGGCGGCCCCGCCGCGTGCCGCGTACCGCACGTCCTCGGCGGTGACCTCGACGGTGTCGGTGGGCTTGGCCTCCTTGAGGACCACGTAGGCGGTCATCATCTTGGTGAGGCTCGCCACGGGCATGCGCGCGTCGGCCCGCTTGCCGTAGTGCTCCCGGCCGGTGGTGGCGTCCACCAGGTAGGCGGCGCGGGCGTACACGGCGGGGGCGTCGGCGGGCGTGAGGGTGCGGACCGTGGCGGGGACGTCCGCGGCGGCGGGCACCGCCTCCGGCACCGCCGCGGGCGTGGCGGCGGAGGCGGGGGCGGCGGTGGCGACGACGCCGGCGGCGAGGGCGGCGCCGAGCAGGGCACGGGTGATGCGGCCGGGGATGTGCGTGGGCATGAGGGCTTCGCTCCTTGGCTTCCATGCCGCCTGCCGGGATGGAACGCGCCGGGCCGTACGCCCTCCTGACGCCGGGCGCTGTGATCGACCGTGGAATGCGCGAACCCGGTTCCGCGCTGCGCGGAAGCGGCGGCCGGGCGCCGTCCCGTGACTTGCCTCGGTGGACGACGCGCTCGGGCAACGAACGCCGACGGACCGTCAACGGCCCGCCACACGTGACCCCAAAGTTAGCAAATCGGTATAAACCGCGCAAACAGTACAAACAGCACATCAAGCCGGGGCCGCGGAGCCCCGCGGACGCCGCCCGCCACGCGGCGGCCACGGATCCCCTGCGCGGCCGGGCGTCCCGTGCCGACGGCGGCGGAGGCGGCCGCGAAACCGGACCCTGCGCAGGTCAAAGAGGGTCTTGCCCGCTATGGTGTACCGGTGCTCTACCCGGAGGGATGGTCGGCCGCACCGCTGCGCTGGGCGATGGAGACCGTGGGCGCCCGGCAGCTCGCGCTGCTGCCGGAGCACCCGGGCCTGCTCGCGGCGGTGGACCAGCACGTGGCGGCCCTGCGCGAGGCGATCGAGGTCAACGAGGAGACGCTCGGCGACTACCTGCTCGGCTTCGTCGACGAGCTGCGCGAGCGCAACTGGACGTTCACCGGCGAGCCCGACTTCGCCACCCTCCGCCTCACCGCGATCTGCCTGCTCGCCCGCGAGCTCGGCTACCTCGACGACGAGCTCCCCGCCTGACCCGCGGCGCCGCCCGGCCCGCGCGGGCCGTACCCGACGGCCGCCCGGACACGACAAGGCCGGAGCCCCGAGGTTCGAGGCTCCGGCCCGGGCCGGGTCGCGGTATGGAGCGGTGCGATGGTCGCGGCGGGATGTCCCGGATCAGGTGCCGGGGCGGCGTCCGCCGGGGCGCCGCGTCGCTCCCGGCGTCCCCGGGGTCGTACCCGGACCCGTGGTGCTCGTGTGCGTCGTCTCCGGCGTCTCCTCCCCCGGCCGCTGACCGGTGGGGACGTGCTCGGCCGCGTCCTGGCGGCCCCGCGTGTACGCCTCGGCGTGCGCGCGCATCTGCGGCGCCTGCTCCTCGATCCTGCCGAGCCAGCGCTCCCAGCGCTGCTGCATCGGCCGGATGAGCCCGCCGCCGACGCCGATGGCGATGACCGCGCCGATGGTGGCGAGCACGGTGATGAGGATCGGGGTGGTGACGGCCGTGGCGATGCCGACCTGGTTGAGCGCGGCGATGATGCCGAGCGCCCAGATGAACACGGCGGCCGCGACGCCCACCCAGCGGCCGTACGAGGTGCCGCCGAGCATGCCGGTGATGATGTCCTTCACCGCGCCGGCGATCGCCCCGGCGATCACCAGAATGATGATCGCGACGATGGCGAGCGGCAGCCAGGCCACGACCGCGGTGAGCAGGTTGGAGACCGCGTTGGGACCGAAGACGTTGAACGCGAGCTGGAGCGTGATCAGGATGATCGCGTAGAACACGATCCGCGCGATCAGGCTGCTGGCGTCGTACCGGCCACCCTGGAGCATGCGGCCGACGCCGCTGCGCTCGACGGCACGATCGAAGCCGACCCGTTCGAGGACCTTGTCGACGATCTTCTCGAGTACCTTGGCGACGATCCACCCGATGATCAGGATGAGCACGAAGACGACCAGCCTGGGGACGAACAGCACGATCGTCCGCCAGAGGTCCGCAAGACTCTGCCCGATGTCGATGCCCACAGTTTCCTCCCGGCTGGTCGGAGCGGCTCTCCTCGGCTACCCGGACGATCCAGGATCAATCAGGCCAACACGGTGCACACGGCATGTCTTTGCCGGATCATGTCCCGCGATCTCCCATGCCGGAACGCGCGTCGCGCCGCCCGGCGGGCCGTACCACTCGGGCCGGTTCGCCCCGTCCCGCGGCGATTCGGTACGGCGGGCCGTACCCGTCGGCCGGACCGGATGCCGCCGAAACGGCCGGACCACCCCCGCGGACCTGGGATGATCCTGCTGTGATCGACCGAGTCTCCCCGGCCGACACCACCCGCCGGGCCCTCATGCGCTACGCCCTCGCGGCCGGGGTCGCGGCCGGTACGGCCGGCCTGCCCAGCGCGTCGGCCGCGCGCTTCCCGGCGGCGGACGGCCGCAGGCTGGTCCGCCCGAAGGTGGCGCGGCTGGGCGACTCGATCACGCAGTTCGCCGAGTCCGCGCGCATCAGCGGCACGGCCGTCCTGCACCGCCGTACCCGGGGCGCGATGACCTGGGTGAAGACGCTGTTCCCCGCCTACAACGACGACACCTGGCACCATCCGGAGGACACCCGGCACCGCCGCTTTCTGCGCGGCTCGAACAACGGCGTCGCCGGGGACCACCTCACCTACCTCGGCCCGGAGAACCCCGGCACGCTCCGCCGGTGGGCCGAGGAGGTCGCCCCGATGCGGCCCGACGTGGTGCTGCTGTCGGTGGGCACCAACGACATCAACTCCTACCTGCCCGCCACCGCGATCCAGCGCGACCTGCGGCGGCAGATCGGCGAGATCACCGGCACCGGCGCGATCGTGATCGTCACCACGATCCGGCCACGCGGCGCGGTCGGCCGCTCCGCCTGGGCGGCCCCGGATCAGGCCTCCGACGTGCGGTACGCGACCCGGCGCGCGGTGAACGACTGGATCCGCTCGCTGCAGAGCGGCCGGGTGCTCGTCGCCGACGTCAACGCCTACCTGGAGGACCCCCGGTCGCGGGGCGGCGCGGGCGGCGACTGGCTGCCGGAGGTCGCCCCGCCCGACGGGGTGCACCCCGGCCCGCCCGCCGCGTGGGCGGAGGCGCAGGCGCTGCTGCCGATCCTGCGCACGCTGATCCGGGACGACAACGTGTACGGCGAGGATCCGGCGGAGGCCGGCAACCTGCTGCCGAACGGCGCCTTCGTCGGCACGTCCGGGCTGGTCGGCTGGGGCGCGAGGGGGCACTGCGCCACCGGCTGGGCGATCAGCAGGCAGAGCGGGGACGCCTGGGTCGAGGCCTACACGGTGGTCGAGGACGGGGTGACCAAGCAGGTGCTGGAGATCACCCCCGGCTACCACGACACCACGTTCGTGCTGCGCACCGAGCCGCGGCTGCTGCCGCTCACCGACGTGGAGGTGGGCGAGTGGCTGCGGTTTCACCTCGCCCAGGAGGTCTCCGCGCACGCCGGGTGGCTGGCCTACAGCCCGCGGCTGCTGCTCGCCCGGCAGGACCGCACCTGGAGCATGATCGCCGGCGCGCTCGAGACCGCCTCCGGCGAGCGGCTGCCCGAGGTGGCGTGGTCCGGCTGGCCCGCCACCCACCCGGTGCGCCGGGCGCCGGAGGACGCGGCCGTCGCCTGCTCGGTGCTGATCAAGGTGGCGGGCGGTGTGCCCGGCCGGCCGGTGCTGCGGTTCTCCCGCGCCCAGCTGCGCCGGGTGCCCGATCCGCGGGTCGCCTGGCACGCGGTCACCCCGGACACGAACCGGCACGGCCTCGTGCCGCCGGTCAGCACCGACCTCGCCGACCCCGTTCCCGCGGAGCGGCTGGACGCCGGGTACCGGCTGAGCCGGAGGGACGCCCAATAACGGGATATCCGACAACATTTGCCGTATCACCGACGAAACCGCCGCCGATATAACTGATCCCTCTGTTCTGTGGAGGAAGTCGGAATGCGGGTACGGGAGCGGCGCACCGGGCGCCTGGTACTGGCGGCCGGGCTGGCCGCGATCGTGGCGGGCCTCGCGATGGGGCTGGCCACCCGGGTGCTCATGCGCCTGGTGGGCCTCGCCATCGGGCACGAGGGCGAGTTCACCTGGCCGGGCACGGTGGCGATCGCGGTGCTGTTCATGGTGCTCGCCGTACCGGCCGCGGCCACCGCCGCCGCGCCGCGGGCGATCCGGGCCGCGGGACGGTGGCTCACCGCGGCGGTCGCCGGGCTGGGCTGCGCGCGGAACGGGATCACCGACGCGCAGGCCGTGGTGCTCGCCGAGGAGGGGCGGATGTGGCTCATCGCGGCGCTGATCGTCGCGTTCGGCGCGGCCGTCGTCGCCTTCGGCCGGCTCGCCCAGCACGCCGCGCTCCGCCTGGCGGATCGCCGGCCCGCAACGTGACGATCTCCATGCGGTGCCCGGCTCCCACCTGTACGGGTGGGTAGGCAAGGATACGTCCTATGGCCCAGGCAAAACTGAACACCGGACGGATCGAGCTCGTCCCGCTGTCGGACGAGCATCTGGAGCACGAGGTCGAGCTCGACGCCGACCCGAAGGTGATGCGGCTGCTCGGTGACGGCCGCCCCCGCAGCCGTGCCGAGGTGGAGAAGGACCACAAGGAACGGCTCGCGATCGCCGAACGCGCGCCCGGCCTGGGCTTCTGGGCCGGTTTCGTGGGCGGGGAGTTCGTGGGCCTGTGGGCGCTGGAGCCGCCGCACCGTCCCGACCAGGGCCCGGTCGAGGGCCAGGCCGAGCTCGGCTACCGCATCATGCGCCGCCACTGGCGCCAGGGACTCGCCAGCGAGGGTGCCGGGGAGCTGCTCCGGTACGCCTTCGAGGACCTCGGCCTCAACCGGGTGTTCGGCGAGACCATGGCGGTGAACACCGGCTCCCGCGCGACCATGGCCGGGCTCGGCATGCGGCACGTGCGCACCTTCCACCTCGAGTGGGACGTGCCGCTCCCCGGCAGCGAGCACGGCGAGGTCGAGTACGCGATCACCCGGGAGGAGTGGCTCGCCCGCCGGGCGGACCAGGCCTGACCCGTCCCCCTGCCCCTCCGCACGCCGCCGCGACGCCGTCCGGTGCGCGCGCACGGGCCGCCCGGCCGACGGCGGTACGGCGGGCCGCCCACGGGGCGGGCGACCGCGGCCGGCCACGGGAGGGGCGGGGCGCCCCCGCCGCCGCGGCCCCGACGGCCGGCGCCGTACCCCGGCGTGCCCACCGGTGATCACGTGATGCCATGATCCTCGCACCGAGGGTATGCATGCCTGGGGCGACGTGTGCCGGAGGGGAGGCATGCCGAGGGGATTCATCGCCGCGCTCGTGGCGGCCGCCGTCGCGGTGCTCGGCACCGCGTGCGGCGGGGCGGACGAGGACCGCGACACGATCACGGTCTGGACTCAGGAGAACCTCCCCGACCGCATGGCGGTGCAGCGCGAGCTCGCCGACGCCTTCACCCGCAGCACCGGGGTGCGGGTGCTGCTCGTCGGCGTCGCCGAGGACCAGTTCAGCCGGGTGGTGCGGTCCGCGGCGGCGGCCGGGCGGCTCCCCGACGTGATCGGCGCGCTCCCGCTCGCCTCGGTGCGGGAGCTGGAGGCGAACGACCTGCTCGACACCGAGACCCCCGGCCGGGTGGTCGAACGGCTCGGCAGGGACACCTTCCTGCGGCGCGCGCTCGAGCTCGGCTCGGCGGACGGCAGGCTGCTCGCGGTCCCGAGCGACGCCTGGGTCCAGCTCATCCTCTACCGCGAGGACCTGTTCGCCCGCGCCGGGCTCGACCCGCCCGACAGCTACGCGCGGCTGCGCGCCGCCGCGTCCCGGCTGCACCGCGGCGGGACCGCGGGCGTCGCGCTCGCCGTCGGGCCGAGCGACACCTTCACCGCCCAGACCTTCGAGTACGTCGCGCTCGCCAACGGCTGCGAGCTGGTCGGCCGGGACGGCCGGGTCACCATCGGCGACGCCCGCTGCGAGCATGCCTTCGCGTTCTACGCCGAGCTGGCCCGGCGGTACTCGGTGCCCGGCACGCAGAGCCTGAACTCGGTGCGGGCCACGTACTTCTCCGGGAAGGCGGCGATCGCGATCTGGTCGTCGTTCATCCTCGACGAGCTCGCCGGGCTGCGTTCCGACGCGCTGCCGAGCTGCGCCGAGTGCCGGGACGATCCGGGCTGGCTCGCCCGGCACACCGGTGTGGTCACCGCGCTGCGCGGGCCGGACGCCGCCCATGCCGCCCGGTACGGCGAGATCGTGTCCTGGGCGATCACCCGCGAGGCCGACCGGGACAAGGCCGAGCGGTTCGTGACGTACATGATGGAGGCCGGGTACGAGCGCTGGCTCGGCATGGCCCCCGAGGGCAAGATCCCGGTGCGCACCGGCACCCGGGACGACCCGCGGCGGTTCGCCGAGGCGTGGGACCGGCTCCCGGCGGGCGTCGACCGGACCCGGCCGCTCGACGAGGTCTACCCGCGGGCGCTGCTCGACCGGCTGCGCGCGAGCGTCGAGCACATCGAGCGGTGGGGCGTCGAGCAGGGGCAGGGCAGGCTCGTCGGCGCCATCATGGGCGAGCTGCCGGTGCCGCGGGCGCTGAGCGCGCTCGTCGAGGGCTCGCTCACCCCGCGCCAGGCCGCGGCGCAGGCGCAGCGTGACGTCGAGGCCGTCAAGCGCGGGATCCGCGAGTGAGGCGCGGGCGCGGCCGTACCCTGCGGCAGCGGGAGGCCAGGACCGGGCTCGCGCTGATCTCCCCCACGTTCGTGGTCACGCTCGTCGTGGTCGTGCTGCCGCTGCTGTGGGCGATCATGCTCGCGTTCCAGGAGGCCCGGCTCATCAACATCCGCTACACCGGCATGTTCGGCCGCTACTCGCTCGACAACTTCCGGTACGTGCTCGGCGAGCCCGGCTTCTGGAGCGGCCTCGCGGTCACCCTGGTCTACACGGTGGCGGGCACGTTCCTGTCGATCGCGCTCGGCCTGGTGGCCGCGCTCGCGCTCGCCGGCCCGCTGCGCGGCCGCACGCTGGTCCGGGCCTCGGTCCTGCTGCCGTACGTGGCGCCGGTGGTGGCCGCCGCGTTCGTCTGGCAGGTGATGCTCAGCCCGCAGTACGGGATCGCCAACGAGCTCGGCGTGCGGCTGCTCGGCTGGGACCGGCCGATCGGCTTCCTCACCCAGGCCAAGGGCGAGCTGCTCGGGGTCACCGTGCCGGTGGCGCTGCTGACGGTGATCGCGTTCGAGGCGTGGCGGTACTTCCCGTTCGCCTTCCTGTTCCTGCTCGCCCGGCTCCAGGCGGTGCCGCGCGAGCTGCACGAGGCCGCGCTCGTCGACGGGGCCACGCCGCTCCAGCGGTTCCGGTACGTGACGCTGCCGCAGCTGTCGCGGGTGATCGCGCTGCTCGCGGTGCTGCGGTTCGTGTTCACGTTCAACAAGTTCGACGACGTCTACCTGCTCACCGGCGGCGGCGCGGGCACCGAGATGGTGAGCATCCGCGTCTACAACCTGCTCACCGCCCGCGACGACATCGGCGCCTCCGCCGCCCAGGCCGTGGTGCTCGCGCTCGTCCTCGTCCTGTTCCTCGGCGTCTACCTGCGCTTCTTCGCCGGTCCGGAACGGAGCGCCGAATGACCGCCGGCGACCGCCGGGCCGCGCGAGCCGTACCGCCGTCGCGTCCGCGGCGGCCGTACCGCCGGTGGACCCGCGACCGGGTGGAACGTACGGCACTGCGGCTGCTGCGCCCGCTTGTCATCGCGGCCCTGCTGCTCGCGACGGCGTTCCCCTTCTACTACATGGTCGTCCTGTCGCTGCGTGACGTGCAGGCGCTCATCCTCGACCCGGGGGCGCTGTTCGTCCCGCCGGACGAGATCACCCTCGACACCTACCGCCAGGTGCTGACCCCCGAGGAGGAGGGCGGCCAGGGCTTCGTCGGCTTCATCCGCAACAGCGTGATCGTCTCGGTCGCGGCGGTCGCCCTCACCCTGCTTATCTCGATCCCGGGCGCGTACGCGGTGGCCCGGCTCCGCTTCCTCGGCCGCCGCCAGGTCCACTTCCTGTTCCTGGCCGTGTACCTGTTCCCGCCGATCGTCCTGGCGATCCCGCTCTTCGTCCTGTTCAGCCTGCTCGGCCTGCGCGGCTCGCTGCCGGGCCTCGCCCTCGTCTACATCTCCCAGACGCTCCCCGTCACCGTCTACATGCTCCGCAACTACTTCGAGACCGTCCCCCGCTCCGTCGAGGAGGCCGCCGCCATCGACGGCTGCGGCCCGCTGGCCACGATCTGGCGGGTCACCCTGCCCCTGTCCCGCCCCGCCCTCATGGCCACCGGCCTGTACGTCTTCATGATCGCCTGGAACGAGTTCCTCTTCGCCCTGCTCTTCCTCGTCGAGGACCGCGACCGCTGGACCGTCAGCCTCGGCCTCTCCCAGCTCGCCGGCGCCATCGAGGTCCCCACCACCGTCCTCATGGCCGGCTCGGTCGTCCTCACCCTCCCCATCGTGATCGTCTTCTTCGCCTGCGAGCGCCTCATGACCGGCGGCCTCACGATGGGCGCGGAGAAAGGCTGACCCTCGAGAGCGGCGAGGGCGCGCCGGGAGAACACCGCATAGGGACGCCGTTTCGACAGGATGCCCCGTATAGCCGCCTCTGATGCGGTATCGCCCGGCAACAGGTCACTCGCTGAGCGGCGGTCCGGCTTCACCACAGGTCGTCCCAGCTCCACGGCTCAGCGGGGCTCCCGTCGGGTTCTCGCCCAAACCTGAACCGCTCCTTGTGATCGGCAAGCTTCATGAACGTGGCAAATCGCCCTGTCGGAGGAAGCCGGTTCGCCAGCACCGCAACCTGCTCATCCGCCCCCACCCTCGCCAAACCGTCCAACAGCCGAGCCACACCGAACGGATTGCTCAGATCGGCCTCAGCAGCCGGATCACGCGCAATCATCGCCGCGACCTGCTCATCCGCCCCCACCTCCGCCAAGCCGCCCAGCAGCCGAGCCACACCAGACGGGTCGGCGAGACTCACCTCGGCAGCAGCCTGCCCCGCCAACACCGCAACCTGCTCAACCGCCCCCACCCTCGCCAAGCCGCCCAGCAGCCAAGCCGCACCGAACGGGTCGCTCAGATCGGCCTCAGCAGCCGGATCACGCGCAACCATCGCCGCGACCTGCTCAACCGCCCCCACCCTCGCCAAGCCGTCCAACAGCCAAGCCACACCAGACGGGTCGCTCAGGAGGGCATGAGTGACAGCCCAGTGGGCGGCGCGATGGTCAGTAGGGTGCACGCCGTGCATTAGGGAGACGAGGGCCGCTCCGCTGGAGGGATCGCCTTGAGCGGCGGCGTTCTTTAGCAACTGAGCCGCGTCGCGATACAGGCCTCGATCTAGGGCGGCGTGGCCAAGGGCCGCTTGATCGGCGAGGAGGGCGTGAGTGGACGCTGCGGCCCAGAAATCGACTGGGGGAATCTCTTCGGCGCGGGTACGGCGCCCATGTTGCTCTAGGTAGTCGGCCAGCCGGTACAGCGGACCCTGCCCGCTTGCCGAGGGCGGGGTGGGGCCGGTGCCGGCGCGACGGTTGCGCTGGTTGTGAGGTGCACCCGCTTTGACAGGGATCAGGATGCCTGGGATGCCGTTACAGGGCTTTGTGACATAGTCCAAGGCGCGCTCCAACCAGCCTGTACCGGTCAGCTCCCTTTCGGTGTCGGTGAGGTAGCCGGGAGCCGCAGCGGCCAAGAGCGCCAACGGTAGGTGCGGGCCCGCTCCCAGGCGGCGGGCGTCCATGGCGGCGTGGATCAATGCCTTGGTTGCGGGCGGGGCGTGGGTGTAGCGATCCATCAGCACCGGTACGCCGGTCAGGTACTGAGTGATCTGGCCATCAGTGGCGTTTTGAGCAGCCTCGTGCAGGCGTGGATCCTGATCGATTCGCTCGGCCAGCGCCTCCAGGTCAGAACCGGTGAACGCGTCTGGGACGCGGATGCCGTGACCGACCAGCAATTCCCGAGCCTGGGCGTGGTTATCCGGGCCGGTGTGGGCGGTCAGAGCGTCCCAGTGGTCTGGCCATAGCGTGGCCAGTACGAGGACCGGCCCGCGCTGGGGGTCGCGCAGCAGTTCGCGGAGCCCGGCGGCCACTCGTTCGCCGAGAGTGGCGCCTGCGAGGTAGAACTGAGCATCGTTGAGCCACACCACTGTGTAGGGCCTGACTCGTTTCAGGTCGGCCAAGGCGGCGTCGGGGCGGGTGGGGTCGATGGGGTGCCACAGACGCCATGGCTCGTCGCGGTCGCGCAGGAGATTCAGGGCCTCCCAGCAGGCGCGGGTCTTGCCCGTGGCGGAGCCGCCGACCAGGACGGCGATGGAGCTGGTGCCCGGGGCGGCTCGCTCAACGACCTTGCGCAGACGGCGGTCGTGCTGGCGCGGTACGTACAGCGGCAGTGGCGGGAGGTTCATCTCCTCGCCGATGTCGATGGCGCGGTGGACTTCCAGCTGGAAGGGGTCGGTCACCTCCGCCAGCGGGCGGCCGGGCCTCATGTCTTCCAGGACCGTACGGGCCTGACCTGCCTGCGTGTGGGTACGGGTCGCGTTCGCGCGGCGGCGAGCCTCGACCTCGTAGGCGTCACGCCACCGCTGCTCGTCGAACAACGAGGCCATCGCCGGGTCGCCGGACAGCCCTGCACGTTCGGCCTGCACCCGTACCGCACGCACCAGTCGCAGCAGTGGATCTAACTGCTGGGGGAAACGAACTCCACACAGCCAATCCCCGACCGTGGCCGGGCGGACACCGGCAGCCTTGGCCAGGGTGCGGTCGGACGGTTGACGTTGGAGTCGGTCATTGCGGAACGCGGCCAGCTCGGCGATCAGTGCCGCGAAGTCCCCGTCCAATTCACCGCTCGCCATCACACCCCGTTCCTCTCGCCCGCTCACACCACGCGGAGGCGTCCACCATCCGGCTGGACACCGGGGGCGGCACACCGTCCCCGGTTGCTCACCCTGGATCCGTGATCAGGCCTTCTCGCCGGGATGTGCCTCGACACGGTGGCCACTGCGATCGAGTGGCTTGATCACTGCAGGTCGTCCCAGCTCCACGGTTCGGCCGGGCTCCCATCGGGTTCCCGCCCGAACCGGAACCGCTCCCTGTGGTCGTCGATGTCCAGGAACTCATCGAACCGGCCCGCGGCGGGTAGCCGCCGGACCAGTAAGGCGGCCTGTTCGTCCGCTCCCAACGCCTGCAGGGTGCGAAACAGGACGATCCCACCAAGCGGGCTGTCGAAACAGACCTTCGCGGCGGGATCACGGTCCAGCAAGACCGCCACCTGTTCGTCCGCCCCCAACGTCCGCAACCTGTTGAGAAGGCGTGCCACGCCGAGGGCGTCGTCGAGATCAACGTGAGCAGCGGGGTTACGGGCCAGCAACGCCGCAACCGCCTCATGTGCGCCCGACTCCCGCAACGCGTCCAAGAGCCAGTCCACACCGGAGGCATCGTGGAGAGCGAATTCACCGACGATCCGTTCGGTCAGCACCGCGGCCTGCTCTACCGCCCCCACCGCCCGCAAGCCGTCCAGCAACCTGACCAGGCCAAAGGCGTCACGCAGCTCAACCCGAGCCGCCGGGTCACGGGCCAGCAACGCCGCCACCTGCCGATCCGTCCCGAACTCCTTGAGTACGGCCAGCATCACCGCGGTACCGGCGGCATCCCGAAGATCAAACTCCGCCGCGATGCGCCCGGTCAGCACGGCCACCTGCTGATGCGCCCCTATCGCCCGTAGCTTTTCCAGCAGGGTGGCCACATGATGGGCCTCGCCGATATCGACCCGAGCCGCCGGGTTGCGGGCCAGCAACGCCGAAAGCCGCTCAGCCGCCCCTGTCGCCCGAAAGCGCTCCAGCAGCCACGCCACGCCGGAGGTATCACGTAGATCGAACTCAGCGATGATCCGCCCGGCCAGCACCGCGGCCTGCTCTTCCGCTCCCACCTTCCGCAGGCTCTCCAGCAGCCAGGTCAGGGCGAACCCGCTACGGATGTCCACGCGGGCGGCCGGATCGCGCGCCAGCAAGGTCGTGACCCGCTCATGCGCCCCTAACTCGCGCAGGTGGTCCAGCTGCCAGGCCACTTCGATGGCGTCACGCACGACGGGCTCGGATCGATCCAGTACCCGTCCTAACAGGGCGGCCTCCTGCTCAACCGCCCCGGCCGCCCGCAGACTGCGGAGCAGCGCGAGCACGCCACCCGAACCGCTGATGTCGACCTGAGCGGCGGGATCGCGGGCCAGCAGCGCCGCAAGCTGCTCATCCGCCCTTGCCTCCCGCAAGCCGTCCAGCAGCAGGCTCACGCCGTCCATGTCGGTGAGAGGAACCTGGGTGGCGACCCAGCCGGCAGGGCGACGATCGGTCGGGTGAACGGCGTGCATGAGGGAGACGAGGGCGGCACCCGCGGAGGTATCGCCCTGGGTTGCGGCGTTCTTCAGTAGTTGCGCGGCATCGCGGTAGAGCCCTCGGCTGCGAGCGGCCCGGCCGAGGGCGGCCTGGTCGGCACGAGGGGCGTGCGCGGCGGCCGCGGTCCAGAAATCGATCGGCGGGATCTCGTCCGCGCGGGTGCGGCGTCCGTGCTGCTCGAGGTAGTCGGCGAGCCGGTATCGCGGCCCATGCCCGTCGGCGGGACCGGTACGGGCAGAGGCGAGGCCCGCGCGACGAGTGCGCCGGTTGCGAGGGGTTCCGGTCTTGATCGGGACCAGGATGCCGGGGATGCCGTTGCAGGGCGTTGTGACGTACTCGAGGGCACGTTCCAGCCAGTCTTCGCCGGTCTGCTCCCACTCGGTGTCGGTGAGGTAGCCCGGGGCGGCGTCGGCGAGCAGGGCGAGCGGCAGGTGCGGGCCCGCGCCCAGGCGCCGGGCGTCCATGGCGGCGTGGATCAGCGCCTTGGTTATCGGTGGTGCGTGGGTGTAGCGGTGCATCAGGACCGGCACACCGGCCAGGTACTGGGTGATCTGGCCATCGGCTGCGTACCGGGCGGCCTCACGCAGGCGAGGGTCCTCGGCGGAGTGCTCGGCCAGGGCCTTGAGGTCGGTCTCGGAGAACGCGTCCGGGACGCGGATGTCGTGCCCGTCCAGCAGCTCTCGGGCCTGGGCATGCCGGTCCGGATCGGTGCGCGTGGTCAGCGTGGCCCAGTGGTTCGGCCACAGCGTGGCCAGGACCAGCACCGGCCCGCGGTCGGGATCGCGCAGCAGTTCGCGGAGGCCGGCGGCGACGCGCTCGCCGAGCGCATCGTCGGCGAGGTAGAACTGGGCCTCGTTCAGCCACACCACGGTGTACGGGCCGACCTTGCCGATGTCGGCCAGGACGGCGTCGGGCCGGGTGGGGTCGATGGGATGCCAGAGGCGCCACGGCTCGTCGCGGTCGCGCAGCAGGTGCAACGCCTCCCAGCAGGCCCGGGTCTTTCCGGTGGAGGAACCGCCGACCAGTACGGCGAGGGCGCTGGTGCCGGCGGCGGCTCGTTGCACGACCTGGGCCAGCCGACGGTCGTGCTCGCGCGGTACGTACCTCGGCAGTTGCGGCAGGCCGGTCGCATCGCCGACCTCGATGGCGCGGTGGACCTCCAGCTGGAAGGGGTCGGTCACCTGGGCCAGCGGCCGACCCGGCCGTAACCCCTCCAGCACGGTGTGGGCCTGCTCGGCCAGAACGTGGGTGCGGGTCGCGTTCGCGCGGCGGCGGGCCTCTGCCTGGTAGGCGTCGCGCCACCGCTGCTCGTCGAACAACGAGGCCGCGGCCGGATCGCGGGAGAGCCCTGCGCGTTCGGCCTGCGCCCGCACCGCGCGCACCACCCGCAGCAGTGGCTCGATCTGCTGAGGGAAACGGGCTCCGCGCAGCCAGTCCCCGACCGTGGTCGGACGGACGTCGGCGGCCTTGGCCAGGGTACGGTCCGAAGGTCGGCGCTGGAGGCGGTCATTGCGGAACGCGGCCAAGTCGGCGATCAGTGCCGCGTAGTCCCCGTCCACTCCACCGGTCGCCATCACTCGGCTCACTTCGCCCGCTCGTGCCAACGCGGAGGTGTCCAGCCCCTGCCTGGACATCAGGGGCCGCAGGCCGCCCCCGGGCACTCACCCTAAATGCACAACCAGCCAGTTTGATCACGTGTGTCCAAACTGCGATGCGACTCCTGCTGGACGGCCGGTTGGACAAGCAGTCTCGGCTTCGTCCATGCGGTGCGGCCCTCCACGAGGGCCGGCCATCGGCTCGTTGACCACGGGAGGCGCGTGTGAGTCTCGCGGAGATCTTGGGGCTGCTGCTGGCGATGTCGGTTGCGCTCAACGTCGCGAGCGGGGCGTACCTGATCGCGCGGGCGGCCGGGGTCGGCAGCGCCCAGGCGGTTCTCACCGGTGCGGGCGCTGCGGCGACCTTTCTCGGGCTCTTTCTCGCGGGTGTCGCGGCCTACGGGTGATCTCGGCACAGGGTGGCCGGAGCCCGCCGCCCCGAGGCGGAGGGGCGGCGGGCTCAGTCGGCGGGTCTTGGGGCCGGGATGGGGTAGCCGTTCGGGTCGGTGAGGGGTGGGTCGAAGGACTTGGGTTCGTCGGGCCAGGCGTTGAGGACGGCTCGGACGAAGGAGATCACGGCGTGGTCGTCGCCCTGGTAGGACCAGCGGGCCTTGCGTCCGGCGGGGGTGACGCGGAAGGGATGTCCGTCGGAGTTGACGGTGATCTCCAGGCGGGTGGAGGGGGTGGGGCCGGGGCGGCGGACGGACAGGACGGGTTCGCGCCAGCGGATGGGGTTGTACTCGTTCTGGAACAGGCGCAGGCGGACGTGGCGGTACACGCGGGTGCGGAGTCCGTGACCGGCGAGGAGGTCGCCGAGGCGTTCCAGGCGCTTGAGCCGGTCCTGCTCCTTGCGCTCGGATTGGGGGACATAGAAGGGCATATGCAACCTCTGATGACGGCATTTCTTGGCTTTGCCGCCACAGCATGCCGCCTGGCCGCTACTCTTCGTAAGCGAATGGATACCGCTTTTGCCGGTGCGGAGAACGCCGCCGTACGGCCCGCTGGCGCGGGAATGCAGGGCAGGGTGTGACGGCGGCGAGGGAACGCACGGGAAGCGGCGGGAAATCCGAATACGGTCGTCGAGTCAGGGAGTCCCCCCATGCCCTCGCCTCGCGAAATCGACCCTGCCGCGAGCCCGCTCGCCTTCTTCGGTTCAGAGCTGCGGCACTACCGCACGAAGGCGGGTCTCACGATCGAACAGCTCGCAGAGAAGATCAACTACTCCACGTCCCAGATCAGCGCGGTCGAGACCGGCCGGCGTCCCCCAACGCGTGAGTTCGCCAAGCTCGCCGACGATGCCCTCGGTACGGACGACGCACTGACGCGGCTGTGGCCGCTCACCCGTAAGTCACCGTTTCCCGTCTGGTTTCACCGCTGGGTGGACATCGAAGAGACCGCACACACGCTCAAAACCTGGCAGCCGCTTCTCGTCCCAGGACTGCTCCAGACGGAGAGCTATGCGCGGGCGATCATCTCCCAGCGCCCCGACCTCACACCTGAGCAGGTCGATACCATTGTCGCCGCCCGTATGCAGCGGCAAGAAATTCTCACAAGAGAGAAGCCGCCGCTCTTCATCGTGCTGCTGGACGAAGGCATCCTTTTCCGCCAGGTCGGCACTAAGCGAATAATGCGCGAACAGCTACTCGCGCTGCTTGAGGCCGCGCAACGTCCGAGGATCACGCTCCACGTCGTTCCTATTGCGTCGCAGGCTCTACTCGGGCTCGGGGGCGCCTTCGTGATTGCCAGCCTCTCCGGGGAATCGGATTACGTCTACGTGGATGGCATCAGCGAAGGCTACGTTACCGATCGGGATCGCGACGTAGAAGTGGTCGCCAACATGTACGAGGCAATTCGCTCTCTCGCCCTCCCTATGCCCGCAAGCCTAGACTTGATAGCCAAGGTGGTGGAGGACAAATGGACAGAGACCTGAGCCGCATCAAGTGGCGCAAGGCCCGGCGTAGCAGCGACAACGGCGGTGACTGCGTTGAGGTCGGTGTCTGGCGCAAGTCCAGCTACAGCAGCGCCAACGGTGGCGACTGTATCGAGGTCGCGGTCATCGACAGGACGAATCCCAACTTCAAGGGGACGGAAGACCTGTTCGCCGAGGCCGCGCACAAGGCCGAGTACGACCGCCTCTACGTGATCCGTGACTCCAAGAACCCCGACGGCCCGAAGCTCTACTTCACCCCGGCCGAGTGGGAGGCGTTCCGCCTCGGCGTGATCGACGGCGAGTTCGACGACCTC
This sequence comes from Thermopolyspora flexuosa, assembly GCF_006716785.1. Taxonomy (NCBI): domain Bacteria; kingdom Bacillati; phylum Actinomycetota; class Actinomycetes; order Streptosporangiales; family Streptosporangiaceae; genus Thermopolyspora; species Thermopolyspora flexuosa. The sequence goes on from NZ_VFPQ01000001.1 coordinate 3,046,049, forward strand.
GCCGAGGAGGCCGAAGCCGCGGCGCGGAAGCGCGCCGAGTAGCTCGGCGGCCCGCGACGTTCCCGGGGCGGGCGGCGCGCACCCGCCTACCGCCCCACGTGTCCGACCTCCATCCTGAGCCGCGGGAGCGGCCTGGCACGGCGTGCCGCCCACGCCACCGGCGTTGCCACCTGGACACGTCGGTCTTTCGCGCGCTGCGGAAACACGACGCTTTCGTAACGCATTGTCGTACTGCGCCTGTCTGGTGGTAGAAAGAAGATCACCATTAAGGACAGCCGCTTTGACCGAAATGCGGCCAGGGCGGAATGGCCACCTTAGCCGGAAGCCCCAGGTGGGGAGGTCGTCGTGTCGCAGAGTGATGCGGATAGTGCGGGTTTGTCGGGTTCTGGCCTCGATGAAGAGCAGCGGTTCCCGATGGGCACGGCGCCCGATGCCGCCGAGCAGCCACCGGCGCCGGGGATCGACATCACAAAACCGCATGTCGCCCGCATATACGACTACTTTCTGGGCGGCAAGCACAATTACGCCGCTGACCGGGAGGCCGCGGCGCAGCTCCTCCGGGTGATGCCGGCCGTCCGGGCCGCGGCCCGGGTGAACCGGCGGTTCCTCATCGAAACGGTGCGCTGGCTGGTGCAGGAGGCGGGCGTACGGCAGTTCCTCGACATCGGCTCCGGCCTGCCCACCCAGCAGAACGTCCACGAGGTCGCCCAATCCATCGACAAGGACGCCCGCGTCGTCTACGTCGACAACGACCCCCTGGTACGGGTCCACGCCGAGGCGCTGCTGGCCACGACACCCAACACCATCGTGCTCGAGGCCGACATGCGCGATCCGGAGGCCCTGCTCAACCGGCCCGAGGTGCGCGAGCACCTCGACTTCTCCCAGCCGATCGCGCTGCTCCTCGTCTCGATCGTCCACTTCATCCAGGACACCCAGCAGGCCTACGAGGCCGTGAAGACCCTCCGCGACGCCCTGCCGTCCGGCTCGTACCTGGTCATGTCCCACGGGCTCAACGACGAGAGCATCGCGGACACGCTGGACGAGGCCGTCGCCATCTACAACCGCGCCAACTCCGGGGTCACCCTGCGTACGCGCGACGAGATCGCCCGGTTCTTCGAGGGGTGCACCCTGATCGGCAGCGGCCTGAGCCCGATCGTCGATTGGAGCATCCATGGCCCGCTCGGCGACGAGCAGGAGGGGCGGATCGTCTCGATCAACGACATCCCCCTCCTCCGGGGCTTCCCGCTGTTGTGCGGCGTGGGCCGAATCGAAAGCTGACCGCGGCGGCGGGGGCGGACGGCCGTTCGCCGCACCCGCCGCCCGACCACCGAGAACAGACCAGAACACCCGGCCCGGCCGCGGCGAGGGAGGCCGCCGACCGGGATCGCCGACACCGAGGAGGTCTCCGTGGCACAGCAGGACACCGGCAGCACGGGCGCGCCGGGCGCCGAGCCCGTCGAGCGGCCGCCCGCGCCCGACATCGACATCAGCAGGCCGCACGTCGCCCGGATGTACGACTACTTCCTAGGCGGCAAGAACAATTACGCCGCCGACCGCCTTGCCGCGGAGGAGGCTCTCAAGGCGACGCCGGAGGTACGGCTCGCCGCCCGGGCGAACCGCCGCTTCCTGATCAAGTCGGTGCGCTGGCTCGCCCAGGAGGCGGGCATCCGCCAGTTCCTCGACATCGGCTCCGGCTTGCCCACCCAGCAGAACGTCCACGAGGTCGCCCAGTCCGTCGACAAGGACGCCCGGGTCGTCTACGTCGACAACGACCCCCTCGTCCGGGTCCACGCCGACGTTCTGCTCGCCACCACGCCCAACACGATCGTCCTCGAGGCCGACATGCGGGACCCCAAGGCCCTGCTCAACCGGCCCGAGATCCGTGAGCACCTCGACTTCACCAAGCCGGTCGCGCTGCTGCTCGTCGCCGTGCTCCACTTCGTCCGGGACGACGACGAGGCCTACGCGATCACCGACACGCTGTACGAGGCGCTGCCGCCCGGCTCGTACGTGGTGCTCTCGCACGTCATGCTCCCCGAGCACCTCAGCGAGGGGCAGAAGGAGACCCTCGCCACCTACAACACCCGCACCGCCACCGGGCTCACCCTGCGTACCCGCGACCAGATCGCCCGTTTCTTCCAGGGGCTCACCCCGATCGGCAGCGGCCTTTCCCTCATCGCCGACTGGAGCATCGGCGACTCCGACCGCGACTCGTACGGGGACGACGTCATCTCCATCGACGAGATCCCCGCGTTGAAGGGCTTCCCCCTGATGTGCGGCGTGGCCCGCGTCGACCGCTGACGCGACGGCGGCGGGTACGGCCGGCCACATGCCGTACCCGCCGCCCGACCACGACAGAAGACAAGAGAACGAATGCACCCGGCCCGGCCGGGGCGAGGGGGGCGCCGACCGGGATCGTGACACCGAGGAGGTCGTCGTGCCGCAGCAGAGCGCGAACGGCGCCGAACACGAAGACCGGTTCCGGGCGGTGACCGAGCAGGGGGAGGACGAGCAGCCGCTCATGCCCGACATCGATGTCACCCGGCCGCACGTCGCCCGGGTCTACGACTACTTCCTGGGCGGCAGGAACAACTACGCCGCCGACCGGCAGGCGGCCGAGCAGGTGCTCTGGTGGACTCCGGAGGCACGGCTCGTCGCGCGGATGAACCGGCGGTTCCTGATCGAGTCGGTGCGCTGGCTGGTGAAGGAGGCGGGCGTACGCCAGTTCCTCGACATCGGCTCAGGGCTGCCCACCCAGCAGAACGTCCACGAGGTCGTCCAAGCCGTCGACAAGGACGCCCGCGTCGTGTACGTGGACAACGACCCGCTCGTGCGCGTGCACGCCGAGGTGCTGCTCGCCACCTCACCGAACACCATCGTGCTCGGGGCTGACATGCGGGACCCCAAGGCCCTGCTCGCCCGGCCCGAGATCCGCGAGCACCTCGACTTCACCAAGCCGATCGCGCTGCTGCTCGTCGCCGTGCTCCACTTCATCCGGGACACCGACGAGGCCTACGCGATCACCGACACGCTGTACGAGGCGCTGCCGCCCGGCTCGTACGTGGTCATCTCGCACGCCATGCTCCCCGACCGGCTCACGGACGCCCACCGGGTGAGCCTCACCGCGTTCCACCGCGTCACCCCCATGGTCACCCTGCGCACCGGCGAGGAGATCGGCCGGTTCTTCGACGGGCTCGTCCCGGTCGGCAGCGGCCTCTCCCTCATCGCCGACTGGCACATCGGCGAACCTGGCGGCGAGACGCGCGCGGACGACATCGTCTCCGCCGAGGAGCTCACCGCTCTGACGCATCGGCGAGAACAGGTGCGGATGAGACCACAGATGGCGATGAGACCACAGCGCGCCGCAGGAGGACTACGTTACGGATCGAGGCGGCGACGTGGCGACCATCGCAGGCCGTACACGGTGATCCGCCGCCTCGTCTCGCCATGCCCAGGAGACAGGACCGTTAGCCGAAGGTGGAGGAGCAATGAACACAGACCCGCGCCGCGTGACGTGGCGGAAGTCCAGCCACAGCAGGGGCGACTGCGTCGAGGTCACGGTCATCGACAAGACGGATCCCAACTTCAAGGAGACGGCCGATCTGCTCGCCGGTGCCGCGCACAAGGCCGAGTACGACCGCCTCTACGTCATGCGCGACTCCAAGAACCCCGACGGCCCCAAACTCTACTTCACCCCCGCCGAGTGGGAGGCGTTCCGCCTCGGCGTACTCGACGGAGAGTTCGACGACCTCGCCGAGGAGGCCGACACCCCGGCCGACGAGACCAAGGCAAAGGCCCAATAGCCCTCGGCTGCCGACATTCGTCGCGGGGCGGACGGCGACCCCGATTCCGCCCCACGTCCCCTTGCCGTCCCGACCGGTACGGCTCCCGCCCGGCGGGCATGACATCGACCTTTACCCGGCTTCCGCCATCCGCGCCCTGATACGTCCGGCCGGTGGTAGAAAATGATCAACCATCAGGGCCTCCGAGGACGCCGGCATCCGCACCGGAAGTCATGGCCCGTGAGCCCTTGACGCCGCGGGAGGTCGCGATGTCACAAAGCCAGGCCGATTCCCTGGGCGCTGCGCCAAGGGAGCGGAGCGAGTTTCCGGCGGATGACGCCGCGGAACTGCCGCCCGCTCCGGAAATCGACACCACCAAGCCGCACATCGCGCGGATGTACGACTACATCCTGGGCGGCAAGAACAACTACGCCGTGGACCGGGAGGCCGCGGAGAAGGTTCTCGCGGCCAGCCCACACGTACGTGTCGGTGCGCGGGCGAACCGGCGGTTCCTCATCGACGCGGTGCGCTGGCTGGCGCAGGAGGCCGGCGTTCGTCAGTTCCTCGACATCGGCTCCGGCCTGCCCACCCAGCAGAACGTCCACGAGGTCGTCCAGGCCATCGACCCGGACGCCCGGGTCGTCTACGTCGACAACGACCCTCTGGTGCGCGTCCACGCCGAGGCACTGCTCGCCACCGACCCCAACACCATCGTCCTCGAGGGCGACCTGCGCGACCCGCAGGCTCTGCTCAACCGTCCGGAACTGCGCGACCACCTCGACTTCTCCCAGCCGATCGCGCTCCTGCTCGTCGCCGTCCTCCACTTCATCCAGGACACCCAGCAGGCCTACCGCATCGTCAAGACCCTCTGCGACGCCCTCCCGCCCGGCTCCTACCTCGCCATCTCGCACGTACTCAAGGACGAGAAGCAGGAGGGACCTGCGGCCCAGGCACGCGCGATGTACAGCCGCCCCGGCTTCGGCGCGGTCCCCCGTACCAAGGACGAGATCCTCGGTTTCTTCACCGGCCTCACCCCGGTAGGCGACGGCCTCGTCCACCTCGCCGACTGGACTGTCCCCGGCAAGTCGATCGACCACGCAGGAGACCGCAAGGTTGTCGCCGTTGACGACCCGGCCGCGCTCCGGAGGCTCTCGGGTATGTGCGGCATCGCCCGCATCGATCGCTGAGGACGGTGCTGCCTCCACACGGCGGCTTCCACAGCGCAAGGTTCAGGCGTCATGGCGCACATGACCGCTCGGCGGTGAATAATGATCACATCTGAGGTCGCCGATATTTCCGGTACGTCCGGAGCATCCAAGAAGGCGCCGTCTCGAGCCGGGAGGTCGTCGTGTCGCAGAGTGATACGGGCAACGTGGGTTCGCCGGGTTCCCTCGCCGAGGACGAGCAGCGGTCGTCGGCACCGGCGGAGCAGGTCGAGGAGCGGCCGCCGGCACCGGAGATCGACATCTCCAAGCCGCACGTCGCCCGGATCTACGACTACTTCCTGGGCGGCAAGAACAACTACGCCGCCGACCGGGAGATGGCCGAGCAGGTCCTCAAGGTGTTCCCGGAGGCCCCGATCGGCGCCCGGATCAACCGGCGGTTCCTCATCGAGACGGTGCGCTGGCTCGTCCAGGAGGCCGGTATCCGGCAGTTCCTCGACATCGGCTCCGGCCTGCCCACCCAGCAGAACGTCCACGAGGTCGCCCAAGCCATCGACAAGGACGCCCGCGTCGTCTACATCGACAACGACCCGCTCGTGCGCGTGCACGCCGATGTTCTGCTCGCCACCAACCCGAACACCATCGTCCTCGAGGGCGACCTGCGCGATCCCCAGGCCCTGCTCAACCGGCCCGAGCTGCGCGAGCACCTCGACTTCTCCCAGCCGATCGCGCTGCTCCTCGTGGCCGTCCTCCACTTCATCGAGGACACCCAGCAGGCCTACGACATCGTCAAGACCCTCTGCGACGCCCTCCCCTCCGGCTCCTACCTCGCCATCGTCCACACCCTGAAGGAAGAGACGATGGACCAGGCGAGCGCGATCTACCGGCGCGCCAGCCTCAGCGGCCATCCGCGGACCGAGGAGGAGATCCGCGGGTTCTTCGCCGGCCTCACCCCCGTGGGCCGCGGCCTTGTCCGCATGGCGGACTGGACTCCCCCCGACCGGCCGAACGGGCTCACCGAGGGCAACAACGTCGTTTCGCTGGGCAACTCCGACGTACTCAGAAAACTTCCGGGAATGTGCGGCATCGCCCGCATCGACCGCTGAGGACGGCACCTTCCGCGTCACGGCGACCTCCCGCGAGTACGTCCTTCAGGCGTTTTGCCGCCACACGGCCACCCGGAGCCGGATAATGATCAACATCTGAGATAGCCGATTTATCCGGTACATCCGGAGCGCCACAGAAGGCGTCACCTCGAGCCGGGAGGTCGTCGTGACACAGAGCGAGACGGGCAACGTAGGCTCACCGGGCCCCCTCGCCGAGGACGAGCAGCGGTCGTCGGCAGCGGCGGAGCATCTCGAGGAGCGGCCGCCCGCACCCGACGTCGACATCACCAAGCCGCACGTCGCCCGGATGTACGACTATTACCTGGGCGGAAAGCACAACTACGCGGTCGACCGGGAGGCCGCCGAGCAAATGCTCAAGTTGTTCCCCCAGGGACGGATCGCCGCCCGGATGAACCGGCGGTTCCTGATCGAATCGGTGCGCTGGATGGCACAGGAGGCGGGCATCCGGCAGTTCCTCGACATCGGCTCCGGGCTGCCCACCCAGCAGAACGTCCACGAGGTCGCCCAGGCCGTCGACCCGGACGCCCGGGTCGTCTACGTCGACAACGACCCGCTCGTGCGGGTGCACGCCGAGGCGCTGCTCGCCACCGAGCCGAACACGATCTTCCTCACCGGCAACCTGTGCGAGCCGGAGGACCTGATCAACCGGCCCGAGCTGCGCGAGCACCTCGACCTCTCCCGGCCGGTCGGGCTGCTGCTGGTCTCCGTGCTCCACTGCGTCGAGGACGACGACCAGGCGCAGCGCATCGTCAAGACCCTCTCCGACGCCCTGCCGTCCGGCTCTTACGTGGCCATCTCCCACGCCCTCCAGGACGAGTCGACGAAGGAGCAGTGGGCGAAGGGACGCGAGATCTACCAGCGCGCCCAGGCCAGCGGGCGGGTGCGGACCCGGGAGGAGATCACCGCCCTCTTCACCGGCCTCACGCCCGTGGGGTGCGGCGTCGTCCACATATCCGAATGGACTCCTCCGGAGGGCTCGCCCGCATTCGAGGGCGGCGGCAACGTGGTGAGCCTGGACGACCCCGATGTGGTCAAGACCGTGCCGATCATGTGCGGCATCGCCCGTATCGACCGCTGAGTACGGCGGTCTTCCGCGTCACGGCGACGTCGTAAGTCCGTTCTTCAGGTGTTATGCCGCACCCAACCGCCAAGCGGTGAATAATGATCAAATCTGAGATCGCCGATATATCCGGTACATCCGGAGCGCCAAGGAAGGCGCCACCCCGAGCCGGGAGGTCGTCGTGACACAGAGCGAGACGGGCAACGTGGGCTCACCGGGTCCCCTCGCCGAGGACGAGGAGCGGACGCCTACGGCAGCTGCGGAGCAGGTCGAGGAGCGGCCGCCCTCGCCCGAGATCGACATTTCGAAACCGCACATCGCCCGGATCTATGACTACATCCTGGGCGGCAAGAACAACTACGCCGTCGACCGGGAGATGGCCGACCAGGTCGTCAAGGTGTTCCCCGAGGCCCCGATCGCCGCTCGGATCAACCGGCGCTTCCTCATCGAGACGGTGCGCTGGCTCATCCAGGAGGCGGGCGTGCGCCAATTCCTTGACATCGGCTCCGGCCTGCCCACCCAGCAGAACGTCCACGAAGTCGCCCAGGCAATCGATAAGGACGCCCGCGTCGTCTACGTCGACAACGACCCGCTCGTGCGGGTGCACGCCGAGGCGCTGCTCGCCACCGACCCGAACACCATCGTCCTCGAGGGCGACCTGTGCGATCCCCAGGCCCTGCTCGTTCGGCCAGAGCTGCGCGAGCACCTCGACTTCTCCAAGCCGATCGCGCTGCTCCTCGTGGCCGTCCTCCCCTTCGCCGAGGACAACGAGCAGGCCTACGACATCGTCAGAACCCTCTGCAACGCCCTCCCCTCCGGCTCCTACCTCGCCATCTCGCATCCCCTCAAGGAAGAGTCGACGGAACAGGCGAGGGCGATCTACCGACGCGCCAGCCTCAGCGGGCGTCCGCGGACCGAGGAGGAGATCCGCGGGTTCTTCGCCGGCCTCACCCCCGTGGGCTGCGGCCTTGTCCGCATGGCGGACTGGACGCCCCCCGACCGGCCGAACGGGCTCGCCGAGGGCGACAACGTCATATCCATGGACGATGCCGCCGTGGTCAAGAAACTGCCTGGAATGTGCGGCATAGCCCGCATCGACCACTGAGAAACGGCACCTTCCCGCCATGACGGCCTCCGTACCCCTGGCGTTCAGCCGCCCCGCCACCGGATGGCCGCTCGGCGGGGCTGGTGATCGACATCCGTGAAGGCGGATACATCCGGTACGTCATTGAAAAACAAAGGCCGTTGTGGCCGGGAGTCAGCCGGGAGGTCGTCGTGTCGCAGATCGAGACGGGCAATGTCGGTTTACCGGGTTCCGCGCCGGAGCAGGCGGCGCAGGAGGCCGAGGAGCGGCCGCCCTCGCCCGACGTCGACATCACCAAGCCGCACGTCGCCCGGATGTGGGATTTCTACCTGGGCGGCAAGCACAATTACGCCGTCGACCGGGAGGTCGCCGAGCAGGTCCTCAAGCTGATGCCGGAGACCCGGATCGGCGTTCGCCTGAACCGGCGCTTCCTGGTCGAGACGGTGCGCTGGATGGTTGAGGAGGCGGGCGTACGTCAGTTCCTCGACATCGGCTCCGGACTGCCCACCCAGCAGAACGTCCACGAGGTCGCCCAGGCCATCGACCCGGACGCCCGGGTCGTCTACGTCGACAACGACCCACTCGTGCGCGTGCACGCCGAGGCGCTGCTCGCCACCGACCCGAACACGATCTTTCTTACGGGTGACGTGCACGACCCCAAGGCCGTGCTCGACCGGCCCGAGCTGCGCGAGCACCTCGACCTCTCCAAGCCGGTCGGCCTGCTCCTCGTGGCCGTCCTCCACTTCGTGGACGACAACGAGCGGGCCTACGAGATCGTCAGGACCCTCTGCGACGCCCTCCCGTCCGGCTCCTACCTCGCCATCTCGCACGCGCTCAAGGACGAGCGGACCGAGCAGGCGACCGCGATCTACCGGCAGAACAACGCGGGCGGGCGTCCGCGGACCGAGGAGGAGGTCCGCGGCTTCTTCGCCGGCCTCACCCCCGTGGGCTGCGGCCTCACCCGCATCGGGGAGTGGACTCCCCCCGACCGGCCGAACGGGCTCGCCGAGAGCGAGAACGTGGTGGCCCTGGGCGACCCCGCCGAGCTCAAGAAACTGCCGGGAATGTGCGGCATCGCCCGCATCGACCGCTGACCTCGCCCGCGACGCCGCCCGCCGCCCGGGGGTACGGCGGGCGGCCGGTCGCTAGCGGTGGACGATCACGAGGCCGCGGTCGCCGTCGACCGTGACCCGGTCGCCGGTGCGGATCACCTGGACCGGGTCCTGGTCGAGGTCGGTGACCGCGGGCACGCGGGTGACCACCGCGCCGAGGGCGGACTTGGTGGAGACGGTGGTGAACACCATCGCCAGCGGCGCGGTGCCGAGCAGGCGGGTGCTCTGGAAGAACCCGGACCAGCCGGAGGAGCCCTTCGCGCCGGGGAACACGAGCACCTTGCCGGTGAAGCAGACGCCGCACAGCTCGTGCCGCCGCTCGATGATCGTGCCGGTGGCCGGGTCGATGCCGCCCCAGCCGGAGATGGTCTCGTGGGAGACGAGCGCCTCGCCGGTGACGACGCCGGGGACGATGCCGCGGCCGCGCAGTTCGATCATCACAGCTCCCCTCGCCAGACGCCGGTGACGGCGGCGTCCACGCACTCCTCCAGCGTGCCGAACCACGCCTCGATGCCGAGGATCGCGGGCAGGTAGTGGGCCTGCTTGGCCGAGTCGGTGGCGAACACCCGGGTGCCCTCGGGCGCCACCCGCGACATGGCCGGGCAGGAGTCGGTGAGCACCCTGCCGCCCGCCCGCTCGATGATCTCGGTGTAGCCGCTGCGGTCGGCCATGGTGCGCAGCGCCCGCGGCGCCATGATCCACAGCTCGGTGCCGGGGTTGAGCCGCCGCCCCTCCAGCAGGTGGGCCACCTTGGCGATCTGGTCGAGCGAGGCGTGCGGGCAGCCGAGCAGCACGAAGTCGACGTCGGTCGACTCGCCCTGGTTGTTCAGGGTCTCGTAGACGTGCCGGCGCTCCCGCTCGCCGTACACGATCTTCTCGGACGGTACGGCACCGCCGAACGCGGCCTCGAGGGTCGGTGCCTCGGGGGTGATCCCGGGGATGTGGTAGAGCTCCACGCCGCCGGAGGAGGCGGTGGCCGCGCCGAAGTGCTTGAGGTCGGTCAGGTCGGGGTGGCCGAGGGTGCCGGTGACCACCGGCCGGTTCTCCTGCACCACCTCGCCGACGAAGTACCCGAACATGCCCCAGTCGCGGAACGAATCGACCGGCACGGCCGCCTCGATCAGGTGGGTGCCGAGGCGGTTCTCGTCGAGGTGGTTGCCCCAGCAGGGGATCTTGCCGGTGAGGCTCGCCGCGCCGGTGGAGGCGGTGCCCTCGCAGTTGGTGCGGGCGCCGAGCACCGAGTTGGCGTAGACGACCGCGGAGGACTCCATCCAGGCGCAGTGCTCGCCCCGCACCGGCAGGTTCCCCACCTGGTACGGCGTGCAGGTGGCGAGGATGTTCACCCCGCGCGGGCCGTAGAACGCCTCGGCGTCCTGCTGGATCCGGACCAGCTCGGCCGGGTACGGGGTGACGCCGAGCGCGTCCTCGCCGAACCCGTGCTGGAGCTGGCAGGTGGGCACCCGCATGTGCGGGATCTCGAAGTCGCCGTCACTGTCGAGGTTGATCACGGCGAAGGCCTTGTGCCAGCCGTACTCGCGGACGAGCTTCGCCTTCGCCGGTGTCGGCTGGGTCATCGTCCCGGCGACGTTGCGCACATTGCACAGCCGCTCGGCCCCGAGGGCCTCGCCGTACCGGACCAGCAGGTCCATCGCGGCGGCGACGGCCGGGCCCTCGGCGCCGTCGAGCATCGCCTTCTCGTCGTCGGCCAGCCTCATCCGCGCCTCCCGTCACGCGTCGACGTTCTCGTGCACCCGCTCCCGCAGCGCGGCGATGTCGATCTCGTGCACGCTGCCGCCGCCCGAGGCGAGGTCGAGCGCGTGGGCGGCGGCGAAGCCCATCGCGGCGCACGGGCCCATGACGCGCACGCTCGACAGCGCCGCGGCGTCGCCGTCCACGCACCGCCCGGCGGCGACCATGTTGTGCACGCCCGGCGCGAGCAGGCTGCGCAGCGGCACGTAGTGCACGTGGTCGGGGCCGAACTCCTCCCACACGTAGCCCTCGACGCGGTCGTGCAGCTCGATCGGCCAGGAGGTGCGGGCCACGGCGTCCGCGAAGCGGTGGCCGGAGCGCACCTCGTCCACGGTGAGCTGGTGGACGGCGGCGAGCCAGCGGGTCTGGCGGCGGCCGGGGAAGCCGTAGGAGCGGACCCGGGCCTCGCCGAAGGTCTCGGGGAACTCGTTGCGCAGGAACTCCACCACCCGGTCGGCCTGGGCGCGGCCCTCGAGCTGGGCGCGGGAGGCGCGCACCGCCTCCAGCGGGGCCTCGACGTGGGTCATGTTGAGCACCGCCCAGTCGCGGCCCTGGAAGAAGAACGCCAGGCCCTCCAGGCGGGGCAGGTCGTACCGCTTGGCGTTCGCCTTGATCGCCGCGACGAGCTCGGCGGGCTCGGGCCGGTGCTCGGGGCGGAGGTTCTCCACCCGGACCTGCTGGGAGCCCCAGATGGTGCGCTCGGGGATGCGGCACGGCAGGCCCGCCTCCCAGGCGAGCGCGGCGTCGCCGCTCGCGTCGACGAAGCCCTCGGCCCGCACCCGGACCCTGCCGTGGCGGGTGGCGAAGGTGACCGCGGCCAGGCGCCGCTCGCCGGTGGCGGCGTCGACGTCGCTCTCCACGGCGAGCACCGAGGCGCCGAGCACGACCTGGATGCCGAGGTCGTAGACGAGGTTCTCGATCCACCGGCCGAGCACGACCTCGTCGTACGCCACGGTGATGGTGTGCCGCCGGTTGTAGGCGATGTCGCCGGTCTTCTCCAGGTCGGCGAACATCCGGTCGAAGATGCCGTGGGTGAGCCGGTGGTACTCGGGGGCGTTGCCGTACACGCCGCAGAACAGGCCGATCAGCGAGTTCACGCACTGGCCGCCGAGGACCGGCAGCGCGTCGGCGAGCACCACGCTGCGGCCCAGCCTGCGGGCCTCGATCGCGGCGGACAGGCCAGCGATGCCGGCGCCGACCACGCAGACGTCCGCGGTCAGCTCCTCGGCCGGGTCGCCGGCCGGCTTGGTGACGGTCTTGACCTTCAGCTCGGTGAGCTCGTGGGGCATCGGTTCTCCAGGCGGGTACGGCACCGCCGTGCCGTACCACGGGTCGGACGGGGGCGGGACGGGTGGTCAGGCGGTGGGCAGGGCGTTGCCGCGCAGCGTGGCGCCGCGGGGCAGCGGCTCGACCGACCGGGCGTAGACGGACAGCCAGCTCGAGCTGTCGCCGGGCGTGCGGTGCGGCTCGCGCTCCCGGATGCGGCGCTCCAGCTCGGCCTCGTCGACGAGCAGGTCGACGCGGCGGGCGCGCAGGTCGATGGCGATGCGGTCGCCGTCGGCCACCACGCCGAGCGGGCCGGGCAGCGCGCCCTCGGGCGACACCTCTCCGACGACGATGCCCTTGTTCACCAGGCCGGAGAGCTGGCCGTCGGTGATCACGGCGACCTTGCCGGTGAGCCCGGCGCCGTCGAGGGCGAACACCGGCTGGGAGGCCATGCCCATGCCGGGGTTGCCGACCGGGCCGAGGCCGCGCAGCACGATCACGTCGCCGGGCCGTACCCCGCCGGACTCGATCGCGGCGATCGCGGACGGGGCGTCGTCGAACACCCGGGCCGGGCCCTCGAAGGTCATCGGGCGGTCCTCGTCGGCGGACAGCTTGACGATCCCGGCGCCGGGGGCGAGGGTGCCGCGCACCACGACGATGGTCGGGTGGTCGCAGTACGGGTTCGACCGCGGGCGGATGACGGTCGCGTCGCGCACCTCGGCGCGGGCGACGCGTTCGGCCATGGTCTCGCCGGTGATCGTGACGGCCGAGCCGATGACCGCGTCGCCGAGCTGCTTGAGCACGGCGAGGGCGCCGCCTGCGTCCTCGAACCGCTCGATCGTGTCCGGGCCGTTGGGGCGGACCGCGGCGAGCGGGCGGATCGTGTCGGCGTAGTGCTCGAAGAGGGCGTAGACGTCGAGGTCGAGGCCGGCCTCGCGGGCGATCGCCTGCAGGTGCTTGACCGTGTTGATCGAGCCGCTGATCGCGAGCGCGGTCATCACCGCGTTGGCGAACGCGTCCGGGGTGAGGATGGTGCGCGGGCGGCGGCCGGCGAGCACGGCGTTCACGATCGTCTCGCCGCTCGCCCGGACCGCGCGCCACATCGGCTCGCTGTTCGCGCGGACCGGGGTGGTGCCGGGCAGCGTCATGCCGAGCGCCTCGGCGACGATGTGCATGGAGTTCGCGGTGCCCATGCCGGAGCACACGCCGGGGCTGGTGATCGCCCGCTCGCTCATCCGGCACAGGTCCTCGACGGTGACGCCGCCGAACTTGAGGTGGTTCGACTTGAGGAACACCTCCTCGATGTCGACGTGCTCGCCGTTGTCGAGGTGGCCGCTGCTCTGGTAGCCGCAGGGGAGGACGAGGGTGGGCACGTCGATGCGGGCGGCGGCCATGAGCTGGCCGGGGGTGGTCTTGTCGCAGGAGGCGAGGCAGACCATGCCGTCGAGCTGGGCGCCCTCGACCACCGCCTCGATGTCGGCGGCGAGCAGGTCCCGGCCGGACAGCACGTAGCCGCCGCTGCCGCCGCGGCTCATCAGGAAGTCGGTGGGGGCGACGGTGCGGATCTCGAACGCCACTCCCCCGGCGGCCTCGATGGAACGCTTCACCTCGGCGGCGATCGGGTCGAGGTGGCTGAAGCAGGGGGCCAGCCCGGACGAGGAGTTCACCACGGCGATCTTCGGCTTGGCCAGGTCGGCGTCGGTGAGGCCGAGCGCGAACCATTGGGCGCGTCTGGTGGCCCAGCGCGGGGTGCCGACGGGGAGATCGCTGCGGAGGGCGGGGGCGTCGCCCGCCACCGGGTGGCCGTTTTGTTCCATTTCACTCCAAATGTGGCTGTCTATCGCGTTGTAAGGGTGACGCCTGCGGGGGCGCTCGTGCAGCCCGGCTTCCGTTTATCGGAAGGCTTGTTGCGGCCGTGCCGTACCGGTGCCCGGGCCGTACGGCGGGCCCGCCCCGGGTGCGCGGAGCGGGCCCGCACAGACCGGGGAGGCGGCCCGGCGTCCCCACGTGCCGCCGGCCCTTCCGGCCGTCTCCCCGGCCTGCCCGTGCGCTCAGGCGTTCGGCAGGAAACTGTTGTCGAACCAGGGCTTGGGGTCCGCGCCGCCCGGCACCATGCCGGCGTCGGCCAGCTCCTTGTACCCGGCGGCCCACCGCTCCTCGTTGGTGACGAGCAGCTTGTCCGGGCCCTCGTCGCCGAGCCAGCTCTCCCGGGCCATCTGCAGGCTCTGCTTGGCGATGTTGTCGTCGTTGAGCGTGCTGAACGAGTACTTGCTGCGCAGCACCTTGATCGTCTCGTCGAGGCTCTCGTCGGCGACCATCGCGGCCACGGCGTCGCGCAGGCCGGCCATGAACTTGCGGATCGTCTCGCCCTTCTCCTGGAGCGCCGACTTGGTGGTCGCGTAGACCTGCGAGTCGGCCTTGACCCACTCGGCGGGCTCGAAGACGCCGACGTCCGGGTTCTGCGCCTTGAGGATGTTGGCGGTGTCCGTGCTCACCACGTAGCCGACGATCCGGCCCTGCTCGACCAGGTTGAACGTGCCCGGGGTGAGGCCGACGACCTGGCGCTTGACCTTGCCGGGGTCGATGCCCGCGTTGGCGAGCACGAGCGAGACCACGTTGTCGCTGGTGCCGCCCTCGGACGGCACGCCCATGGTCTTGCCGACCATGTCCTCGGGCTTCTCGATCGGGTGGTTCTTCTTGCTGTAGACGAACCGCAGCATGGTCGTGCGGTTGAGCGTGCCGATGTTGACCAGCGGCTGGTTCGCCTTGGTCACCGCGGCCATCAGGTCGATCTGGCCGATGCGGGTGACCAGGCCGACGCCGGACAGCAGCGTCTGGATCGCCTGCGCCGAGCCCTTGGTCGCCTGCAGCTCGACGTCGAGACCGTGCTTGGCGAAGTAGCCGCCGGCGACGCCGAGCAGCTCGGGCGCGAGGGAGAGCGTCTCCAGCGGCAGGATGCTGAGGTAGGTGACCTTTTCGTTGCCGCCGCCGCTACCGCCACCGCTCGAGCCGGAGTCGCCCGAGCCGCACGCGACGAGCACGCCGGAGCCCACCGTGGCGGCAGCGAAGGCGAGAGCGGAGTTCTTGAGGAAGGATCTGCGGTCGAAGAGCTGGGGGGTATTGATTCGCACGACCGGCTCCCTGGTTCTCACTGTTCACGGACTTCACACGGCGAGACCGTTGGAATGAGATTTGCGTCACCTCGCCCCGGCGGCTAGCCGCCTTCCCGCATAGTGGAAGGATCCGTGAATCCGTCTCGTGCCCGAGCGCCCCTTTTTTACGGTTTTCCCCTTAGTAACCCGCAATATCGGTGGTTAGTTAGCTTAGGCTAAGCTAATCCTGATTGCCCTCGCCAGGGGTCGTCACCCGTACCCCGCGAGTCCCAGAGGGCTCGCCACGGCCGCGGTCACCGCGGGGCGCAGGACGGAAGGGACGTACATGAGCAGGTTGCGCGCGACCGACCTCACGCTCGCCTACGAGCAGCGCGTGGTGGCCGAGCACTTGGGTGTCGAGATCATCGACGGGTCGTTCACGGTCATCGTCGGGCCGAACGCGTGCGGCAAGTCGACGCTGCTCCGGGCGCTCGCCCGGCTGCTCAAGCCGCGCGCCGGCATCGTCTACCTCGACGACAACCCGATCGGCGACCTCCCGGCCAAGCAGGTGGCGCGGCGGCTGGGCCTGCTCCCCCAGACGCCGATCACGCCCGAGGGCATCACGGTCGCCGACCTGGTCGGCCGCGGCCGGTACCCGTACCAAGGGCTGCTGCGGCAGTGGTCGCGGGAGGACGAGCGCGCGGTGACCGCCGCGATGGAGGCGGTCGGCATCGCCGAGCTCGCCGACCGGCCGGTCGACGAGCTCTCCGGCGGGCAGCGGCAGCGGGTGTGGCTCGCGCTCGTGCTCGCCCAGGAGACCCCGATCATGCTGCTCGACGAGCCGACCACCTACCTCGACATCGCCCACCAG
Source organism: Thermopolyspora flexuosa (assembly GCF_006716785.1). Lineage (NCBI taxonomy): Bacteria > Bacillati > Actinomycetota > Actinomycetes > Streptosporangiales > Streptosporangiaceae > Thermopolyspora > Thermopolyspora flexuosa. The sequence goes on from NZ_VFPQ01000001.1 coordinate 3,062,355, forward strand.
ATCGAGGTGCTCGACCTGTGCGCGCGGCTGCACGAGGAGGGCCGCACCCTCGTCGCGGTGCTGCACGACCTCAACCACGCCTGCCGGTACGCCACGCACCTGATCGCGATGCGGGACGGCAGGGTGATCGCGCAGGGCGCGCCGAGCGAGATCGTCACCGCCGAGCTGGTCGAGGAGGTGTTCCGCCTGCCCTGCCAGGTGATCACCTGCCCGGAGGCGGGCACCCCCCTGGTCATCCCCGCCGACCGCCGGCGCTCGCTCGCGGTCGCCGAGTCGGCCTGACCGGTACGGCATGCCGCCGCGCCGTACCGGGCCGGCGCGTGGCGGTCAGATGACGAGCTCGCCCTCGATGCGGCGCAGGTGGTGCCGGGCGAGGGCGAGGTTGGCGCGCTCCCGGTCGAGGACCAGGTAGAGGAAGACCGAGGTGCTCGCGTGCGAGGCCCGCCGGATCACGTGGTACTGGCGGGTGAGCGAGATGAGCATGTCCTCGACCTCGTCGTCCATCTCCAGCGCGGCGAGCGTCTGCACCTTGGCGCGCACCACCTCGGTGCTCCCGGCCGCCGCGAGCTCGATGTCGAGGCCGTCGCCACCGCCTGCGGAACCCAGGCACATGCCGGTCTCGAAGTCGACGAGTGCCGCGCCCAGCGCCCCGTCGATCGCCATGATTTCCTTCAGGGCGGTGTTGATGTCCATCCTCGGCTCGCTCGCTTTACCGACGATCTACTTGTGACTGATGTGAAATAACGTACCGTTTGACACGCTGTGGAGTGAAGATCGCCATTTGCGGCGTGGATCCGGGCCGGGCGCGGGCGCTTCGCGCGCACGCCGCCGCGGCCGCCCGCAGGTGACGGCGCGGGCGGCCGATACGGCTCGGCCTCAGCGGCCGGTGCCGTAGAAGGCGGCGAGCAGCCGGTCGGCGGCGAGGGACGGGGTGAGCGTGCCGTCGAGCACCTCGCGCTCCACCTGGGCGGAGATGGCGCGCACCTCGGGGTGCTCGTGCAGCGCGGTCATGAGCCGGTCCTGCACGAGCGCCCAGGTCCAGCCGACCTGCTGGCGGCGGCGCTTGGCGGTGAGCTCGCCCGACGCCTCCAGGGCCTCCTGGTGGCGTACGATCGTCCGCCACAGCTCGTCCAGGCCGGTGCCCTCCTTGCCGCTGCAGGTGAGCACCGGGGTCTGCCAGGCGCCCTCGCCGGTGCGCAGCAGGCGCAGCGCGCCGGCGAGCTCGCGCGCGGCCTTGCGGGCGTCGGCCTCGTGCGGCCCGTCCGCCTTGTTCACCGCGATCACGTCCGCGATCTCGAGCACGCCCTTCTTGATGCCCTGGAGCTGGTCGCCGGTGCGGGCGAGGGTGAGCAGCAGGAACGTGTCGACCATGTCGGCGACCGCGGTCTCGGACTGGCCGACGCCGACGGTCTCCACGAGCACCACGTCGTACCCCGCCGCCTCCACCACGACCATCGCCTCGCGGGTGGCCTTCGCCACCCCGCCGAGCGTGCCCGCGCTCGGCGAGGGGCGGATGAAGGCGTTCGGGTCGACGGCGAGCCGGGTCATCCGGGTCTTGTCGCCGAGCACGCTGCCGCCGGTGCGGGTGGAGGACGGGTCGACGGCGAGCACGGCGACCCGGTGGCCCTCGGCGGTGAGCCGTACCCCGAGCGCGTCGATGAACGTCGACTTGCCCGCGCCGGGCACGCCCGAGATGCCGACCCGCCGCGCCTTGCCCGCGAGCGGGGTGAGCTCGACGAGCATGCGCTGGGCCATCTCCCGGTGGTCGGGCCGCTTCGACTCGACCAGGGTGATCGCCCGGGCCACCCAGGCGCGCGACCCCTCGCGCACCCCCTGGACGTACTCCTCGACCGAGGGGGTGCGCGGGCGTCCGGTGGTGCCGCCCGTCATGCCGTGAGCTCACCGTGGCCGAGCCGGGCGCTCAGCTCCTTGAGGAGGTCGAGGGCCGCGTCCGCGATCACGGTGCCCGGGGGGAAGATCGCCGCGGCGCCCGCGGCGCGCAGCGCGTCGAAGTCGGCGGGCGGGATCACCCCGCCGACGACGATCATGATGTCGTCCCGCCCGGCCTCGGCGAGCGCGTCGCGCAGCGCCGGGACGAGGGTGAGGTGCCCGGCGGCGAGCGTGGACACGCCCACCACGTGCACGTCGGCCTCGACGGCCTGCCGCGCCACCTCCTCCGGGGTCTGGAACAGCGGGCCCACGTCGACGTCGAACCCGAGGTCGGCGAACGCGGTGGCGATCACCTTCTGGCCGCGGTCGTGGCCGTCCTGACCCATCTTCGCCACGAGGATGCGCGGCCGGCGGCCCTCGGCCCGCTCGAACGCGTCGCACGCCTCGCGCACCCGACGGATCGACTCCGCCTCGCCCGCCTCCTCCCGGTACACACCTGAGATGGTACGGATCGGGCTCTCGTGGCGGCCGAACACCTTCTCCAGCGCGGCCGAGATCTCCCCCACCGTCGCCTTCGCCCGGGCCGCCTCGACGGCGAGCTCGAGCAGGTTCGCGTCGCCCGCCGCGCCCCGGGTGAGCGCGTCGAGCGCGGCGGTCACCGCCCCCTCGTCACGCTCGGCGCGCAGCCGGCGCAGCTTCTCGATCTGGGCGGCGCGCACCGCGGTGTTGTCCACCTTGAGCACCTCGACCGGCACGTCGTCGGCGACCCGGTACCGGTTGACGCCGATCACCGGCTGGCGGCCGGAGTCGATGCGCGCCTGGGTGCGGGCGGCGGCCTCCTCGATGCGCAGCTTCGGCAGGCCCGCGTCGATCGCCTTCGCCATGCCGCCGGCCCGCTCCACCTCCTGGATGTGCGCCCAGGCGGCGCGGGCGAGCTCGTAGGTGAGCCGCTCGACGTACGCGCTGCCTCCCCACGGGTCGATCACCCGGGTGGTGCCGGACTCCTGCTGGAGCAGGAGCTGGGTGTTGCGGGCGATCCGGGCGGAGAAGTCGGTGGGCAGCGCGAGCGCCTCGTCGAGCGCGTTGGTGTGCAGCGACTGGGTGTGCCCCTGGGTGGCGGCCATCGCCTCGATGCAGGTGCGCACCACGTTGTTGAACACGTCCTGCGCGGTGAGCGACCAGCCGGAGGTCTGGCAGTGCGTGCGCAGCGACAGCGACCGGGGGTCCTTCGCGCCGAATCCCTTGACGATCTTCGCCCACAGCAGCCGGGCGGCGCGCAGCTTGGCGACCTCCATGAAGAAGTTCATGCCGATGCACCAGAAGAACGACAGCCGCGGCGCGAACGCGTCGATGTCGAGCCCGGCGTTGATGCCCGCCCGCAGGTACTCCATGCCGTCGGCGAGCGTGTAGGCGAGCTCGAGGTCGCAGGTCGCCCCCGCCTCCTGGATGTGGTAGCCGGAGATCGAGATCGAGTTGAACTTCGGCATGTTCCGGGAGGTGTAGGCGAAGATGTCGGAGATGATCCGCATCGACGGCCCGGGCGGGTAGATGTAGGTGTTCCGGACCATGAACTCCTTGAGGATGTCGTTCTGGATGGTCCCGGACAGCTGCTCGGGCTTCACCCCCTGCTCCTCGGCGGCGACGATGTAGAGCGCGAGCACCGGCAGCACCGCGCCGTTCATCGTCATCGACACGCTCATCTTGTCGAGCGGGATGCCGTCGAAGAGCTGCCGCATGTCGTAGATGGAGTCGATCGCCACCCCGGCCATGCCGACGTCCCCGGCGACCCGGGGGTGGTCGGAGTCGTAGCCGCGGTGGGTGGCGAGGTCGAACGCGACCGACAGGCCCTTCTGCCCGGCGGCGAGGTTGCGGCGGTAGAACGCGTTCGACTCCTCCGCGGTGGAGAACCCGGCGTACTGGCGGACCGTCCACGGCCGGGTCGTGTACATCGTCGGGTACGGCCCGCGCAGGTACGGGGCGATGCCCGGATAGGTGGCCAGGCCGTACTCGCCGGAGGCGGTGATCTCCTCCAGGTCGGCGGCGGTGTACAGCGGCCGGACCGCGATCCCCTCGGGGGTCTCCCAGGCCAGGTCCTCGGGGTCCTTGCCGGTCGCCTCGCGCACCGCGCGCGCCCAGCGCTCCCCGTCGACCGGCGCCCGCCCGGCACCGGCGAACAGCTCGACCTCGGAGAAGTCCGGAATGCGTGCCGAGGTGCCGGAGCTCATCGCGTCACTCCCAGGTCGTCGAGGGTGGTGTTGAGTACGTGGATCGCGTCGCAGCCGGTGTACACGTTGCCGTCCACTCCGTCGTAAACATCCCTGCCCGCGAGCCAGACACGTATCGCCCCGGCCTCGCGCAGCGCCGCCGCCACCGCCGCGGCGTGCTCGGCGTACAGCGCGTCGCTCGAGCACAGGCAGGCGACCCGCGCCCCGCTCTCCCGGAACGCCTTGGCGATCGCCGCCGGGTCGGTGCCCGGCCCGGCCTCCACCGTGGCGATGCCGCCGGCCTGGAACAGGCTGGCGGCGAACGTCGACCGGGCCGTGTACGCGGCGATCGGGCCGATCGTGGCGAGGAACACCTTCGGCCGCTCGGGCAGCCGGTCGCAGGCGTCGCGGAGCCGTTCGAACGGCTCGGCGTAGTACACCCGGGGCAGCCCACCCGCCGTCTCGGGTCGCGGCGGGTACGGCTCGCGCTCCGGCAGCCGCTCCTCCAGGTTGGGGAACTCGCTCACCCCGGTGATCGGGTCGCGGCGGTGCGCGATCGCCTCGGCGCGGCGCGCCCAGGTGCCGGCGAGCCGCCGCGGGATCAGCTCGTCCAGCGCCGCCATCGCGCCCCCGGCGCGCTCGATCTCCTGGAACCACTCCCAGGCCTTCTCGGCGAGCTCGACGGTGAGCCGCTCCACGAACCACGAGCCCCCGGCCGGGTCGATCACCCGGCCCACCCCGGACTCCTCGATCAGCAGCAGCGAGGTGTTGCGGGCGATGCGCCGGGAGAACGCGTCGGGCAGGCCGAGCCGCGCGTCGAACGGCTGCACGGTGACCGCGTCCGCGCCGCCCACGCCCGCGGCGAAGCAGGCCACGGTGGTGCGCAGCATGTTCACCCACGGGTCGCGCACGGTCATCATCGGCGAGGAGGTGACCGCGTGCTGGCGCTGCGCGCCGTGCTCGGGCGCGCCGCACGCCTCGGCGACCCGCGCCCACAGCAGGCGGGCCGCGCGCAGCTTGGCGATCGACAGGAACTGGTCGGCGGTGACCGCGTAGCGGAACTCGAGCTGGCCGAGCGCCTGGGCCACGCTCAGCCCGCCGTCGGTGAGCGCGCGCAGGTAGGCGACCCCGGCCGCGATCGAGCAGCCGAGCTCCTCGGCGTGGCTGCCGCCCGCGTCGTGGTACGGCGTGGCGTCCACGGTGATCGCGCGCAGCGTGGGGTGGTCGGCGGCGCAGCGGCGCGCGAGCCGTACCGCGAGGTCGAGGCCGGCGCCGTCGGGGACGGTCCCGAGCCGGGCGCGCAGGCCGATCGGGTCGGCGCCGAGGTTGCCGCCCGCGGGGACCACGCCCCGCTCGGCGAGCAGGCGGAGCAGGGTCTCGGCGGCCTCGGCGGTGGCCACGCCCGCGTCGAGCACGACGGGGGCGAGGTCGAGGTGGACCTTGTCGAGCACGGTGGGCAGCGCGGGCGGGTCGAGCGCGCCCTCGCCGAGCACGAGCCACAGCGAGGTGACGCCGTTCTCCAGGTCGGTGAGCACGGCGTCGCGGGTGACCGCGGGGTCGGGGTGGGCGTGCCGCTGCCGCACGTCCCAGCCGGTGACGACCCCGCCCTCGGGCCGGGCTCCCCGGGTGTACGGCGGCAGCCCGGGCAGACCGGCCGGTCGGTCGGGCAGGTCGTCGATGTCGTAGAGGGGGCGCAGTGTGATCCCGTCGTAGGTGTGCGTGGCGAGCGCCTGTTCCGGATCGGCCACGCCGACGGATTTGCGCAGTACCGCCAGCGCGAGCTCTCGCCAGCGGTCCCTGGTGGCCGGCGGGAAGTCGGCGGCGAGCTGAAGGTCCTGGGACGGCACTGTCATGCCTGGATAGTAGGCACGTCCGAAACCCCGACCGACCGCGGGGTCGGTTTCCGGCCCGTCCCGGCAAATGCCCTCATTTCAGCGGCACTGTCCGGGTATTTCGTCCGATTTTCCAGCTCGCCGCCTGTTATATCCGGATGCTGTGCGGTCAGACCTCGGCGAAGGCCGCGTTCCAGCTCTCCGGCCCCACGATGCCGTCCACGGTCAGGCCCCGGTCACGCTGGAAGGTGATCGTGACCTCGCGGGTCTGCGGGCCGTACGCGCCGTCCACCTCGAGCTCGTAGCCGAGCTCGCATAGCCGCTGCTGCCAGGCGCGCACGTCGTCGCCGTACATCACCGGCGGGTAGCGCAGCAGGCGGCCCGGCCACGGCGGGGCGCCCGTGCCCGGTCCGGGCTGCTCCTCGCCGACCGGGCGGGGTGCGCCGCGCCGTACCCAGGCGTAGAGGCGCTCGCCGGGGCACTCGGTGGCGTAGCCGTCGCGGTGGCCCTTGATCTCCTGGCCCGCCCCGCCGACCTGGCGCAGGTACTCGATCGCGTCGCGGATGCCGTGGAGCATGGCGTCCGTCGGCTCGACGAGGCCGGACGAGCCGACGAGGCCCAGCACCGCGTAGTGGCCGGTGTTGAGGCCGGGTCCGTTGGCCGCGGGTAAGCGGTTCGGCCCCCTGCCCACGAAGACCTTGCGATGCGGGCAGACCGCCAGGTTGTAGCCGATATCGATCCAGCCGTTGCCGTCCATGTGGCCGTTCTGGATCTGCCGCACCAGGGCGGCGCACTTGGCGTGGTCGTCGAGGATCGCCGGGTCGACGCGGCTTCCGGTGTAGTGGACCTTGACCCCCTTGGTGGACCGCAGGGTCGTGTAGGAGCCCTTGGGAGGACGGGCTCCCCATTCCTGGCGCGACACGAGGTCGATGCTCACGGGGATGTCTCCTATATCGGGGGAATATATCTACTCTACGTGACGAGGCGATTACGAAACAGCCTTGTGTCGACGTTCCCCATGTGGCACGGAGGTGAGGGTTTCACCGCGATCGAGGCGGATCACCCGGCGGTCGGTGACGATCGCGGTGATGAGATCGTGCGGGGTGACGTCGAAGGCCGGATTGATCGCCTCGGTGCCGGGCGGCGCGAGCCGTACGCCCCGGACCGCGACCACCTCGGCCGCGCCCCGGTCCTCGATCGCGATGGCGTCCCCGCTCGGGGTGGCCATGTCGACCGTGCTCTCGGGGGCGACCACGATGAACGGCACCCCGGCCCGCCGCGCGCCGAGCGCGAGCGCGTACGAGCCGATCTTGTTGGCGGTGTCGCCGTTCGCCGCGATCCGGTCCGCGCCGATCAGCACGGCGTCGGCGTACCCCTGGGCGAGCAGGTACGGCCCGGCCGCGTCGACGACGAGCCGGTGCGGGGCGCCCATGCGGGCGAGCTCCCAGGTGGTGAGCCGCGCGCCCTGCAGCAGCGGCCGGGTCTCGAGCGCGATCGCCTCGGCGAGCACTCCCCGCTCGTGCAGCGTCCGCACCACGCCGAGCGCGGTGCCGCGCTCGACCGTGGCGAGGCCGCCGGTGTTGCAGATGGTCATGACGCGCACCGGCGTGGGGGCGAGCTCGGCGAGCAGGTCCGCGCCGTACTCGCCCATCGAGCGGCAGGCGGCGATGTCGTCGTCGCGGATCCGCAGCGCCTCGGCGAGCACGGCGGCGAGGTCGGGCAGATGGGCCGCCGCCCGGTCGACGCCCCAGGCGAGGTTGACCGCGGTCGGGCGGGCGGCACGCAGCCGGGCGACCGCCTCGGCCGGGTCGGCGCACGTCGCCGCGGCGAGCGCGACGCCGAGCGCCCCGGCCACGCCGAGCGCGGGCGCACCGCGTACGGCCAGCCGGCGGATCGCGTCGATCAGTTCGTCGACGGTCTCGATGCGCAGCGTCACACACTCGTCGGGCAGCCGGGTCTGATCGATGAGCTCGATGGCTCCGTCGACCCAGTCGATCGTGCGCACGAACGCGACGTTACCAACATTCCGGACACCGGGTCCGGCGAAGCGCCGGGCCCTTTCCGGCTCCGGCCACCTCGGCTTTTCGTGGAGCGGTCCGTGCCGGAATCTTTCACCGCGCGGCCTGTCCGTGTTCGCCACGAGCGTTCCGGCACGCCGAGGACGCAGGGGGCATGTTGGGGTTACAGTGTGCGTGTAACCCGTTTATAACCCCAATATGTAACCCCAGAGAGGGCCGCGGTGATGCCGAAGATCAACGTCTATCTGCCGGACGATCTGGCGGAGGCGGTCAAGGCGGCGAACATCCCCGTCTCGGCCGTGTGCCAGCGGGCGCTCGAGCAGGCGGTTCGCCGAGTGACGGCGATCCGGGAGGTGGCGATGGGCGACCTGGAGGACCGCGACGCCACCGAGCTGCTCGGCCAGTGCACCCAGCGCACCCGGCAGGTCCTCAAGCTCGCCGTGGAGCGGTCGCGGGCGGCCGGAGCGCCCGGTGTCGGCACCGAGCACCTGCTCGGCGCGCTGGTCGCCGAGGGCACCAACCTCGCCCTGCACGTGCTGCGGGCGATCGACATCGACCCGGCTCGGATCGAGGAGGCCCTGGCCACTCACGGCGGGAACGGCGGCGCGGCCGCCGCGCCCGATTCCGGCGTGCCGGACGGCGCCCGGCGCTTCACCCCCGACGCGGCCAACGCCCTGGAGCTCGCCGTCACCGAGGCGACCGCGCTCGGCCACAACTACGTGGGCTGCGAGCACCTGCTGCTCGGCCTGATCGCCGAACCCGACGGTGCCGGCGGGCGGATCCTGCGCGGGCTCGGCGCCGAGATGCGCCTGACCCGCCGGGCGGTCACCGCGGCCCTGGCCGGATACGTCCACCTGCGCGCCCAGACCGGCGCGACCGCCGCCGCATCCCCCGGCGCGGGCGCGGCCGTGGCCGCCGGCGTACGGCGGGAGCTGGCGCCGCTGCTCGAGCGGCTCGAACGCCTGGAGCGGCACGTCGGCCTCCCCGTCGCGGACCCCGGCGACCCGGCCTGACCGGCGTGACCGGGGTGCGCAGGGCCGCCCTGCTCATCGCCGCGGCCTGCGGCTTCGCAGGCTGGCTGTGGACCGGTGTGGCCGACTGGGCGGCGGGGGCGACGCTCACCTTCCCCGCCCTGGCCGTACTCGCCGCCGCGGCGTTCCGCCGGTCCAAGCGGCGCCGCGCCCGGCCGCCGGTACGGCACGGCGATCGATCAGCCGTCAGCGCGAGCGGCCCGGGTGGTCGGCCGCTCGTCTAGGGCTCCTCGGGGGCGACGCGGGAGCGGATGAGGGTCACCACGCGCGCCAGTGCCTGGACGGTCGGGTGCCCGGGCCGGTCCACGTAGCCCTCGGTGAGCACGTGGTGGGCGTCGGGCGGGAGCCCGTGCGGGTTGCCCGGTCCGGAGTCGATCTCGATGAGGTCGAAGGCGGCGCCGAGCACGCGGCGCAGCCCGATGAGCCGCTCCGGCGGGCACCGCCGGTCGTGGGAGAAGCGCAGCCCGGCCACGCGGAGCTCGCCGCGCCGCGCGCGGGCCCGTACCTCGGCGAGTTCCCGGGCCGAGCAGCCCGGGTCGCGGCGGGCGGCGCCGGTCGGGGCGAGCGGGAGGGTCGGCCCGCTGAGCACGGCGGCGAGTACGGCGGGCTCGGTCGCGGCGGCGAGCGCGAGGCCGCCGGAGAAGTCCATGCCGATGACGCCGACGCCCTGGTGACCGGCCTCGCCGTGCAGGTGCTTGGCGAGTGCGCGCAGGAAGCCGGCGACCGGCCGCTCCGCGTCGCGGGCGAGGGCGCGGAACTCGCGGGACAGGCAGACCCGGGCGGTGGCGAGCACGGCGGAGGCGGTCGTGCGCGGGCGGCCGGGGACCCCGACCAGGGCGGGGACGACCACGGTGAATCCGGCCGTGACCAGCCGGTTGCCGAGGGTCAGCACCTCGGGGGTCACGCCCGGCAGCTCGGGAAGCAGCATGAGCCCGGGGCCGGAACCGCGTCGCAGGATGGGGCGGGTGATGCCGTGAGCGGTGAATTCCTCCCTTGTCCAGCCGTCGAGGGAACGGTCTATCGCCTCGCCGTGTTTCGCCATGCGCACAGACTAATGCGCACCACCCGCGAATCGTTATATCGGAAATTACTCGCCATCCTCACATTCAGGACAGCCAGCGGGAAATGTAATTCCTTATCAGGATTCATCTTCACTCGCGGTCGCGGCCGACGAAGGAGTGTCGCGGCCCGGCCATCGACATGTTCTCGCAGATCAGCACGATCAGCAGACGGCCGATCGGCGATACCGGCCCGTCGGCCGTCACGCGATTTCAGGTTTTCCTTGCCCGGCCATCTCGGGCGCGTCCGCGCTTGTCCGCAATTATCGGCTGTCCTTAACCGGTGCCCGCAGGGACCCGGACCGGCAGGTCCGTAACTCGATAATCGGCCCGCCGCCGATCCTCGTCCACGGTGAAGCGGGCGATGCTCGTCGCGATTTCCGGCGGCGTATCCCCGGTGTTTTCCCAGGGCCGGAAATCATCGGCGTGCGGCCCACCCGCGGCCACCTCTCCCCTCCCCGCGTCCCGGTCCACCGCCCGAACCGCCCCGCCGGACACCCGCGGCTCGCCGTACTAATGCGTTCGACGCGGCGAGCCCGGGCGCAGGATCATGGATGCCATGTCGCAACCGAAGCAGGCGCCCCTGGACGCCGCGTCGCTGCCCATGCGGATATGGCTCGACGACACCGACGACCCGCTGGACGTGATCGACGCGCTCGCGATCTCCCCGTTCGCGGCCGGCGAGCTGCCCTGGGCGATGTCCGCCCAGCTTGAGCGGGTACGGCCGGACGCCCCGCTGATGCCGGCCGACGCGAGGCTGCTGCGCGTCAGCATCCAGCGCAAGGGCAACGAGTCCCGGCTCGCCTGCGGCGACGGCTGGCTGCTGCGCGCGGTGCGGCGCTGGGACAGGACGGCCTCGGTCCTGGTGACCGCCGCCGCCGAGGACGTGGCGCGGCGGGTACTGGAGGAGAGCATCCGCGACGCGACCGAGCCCCCGCCGGTGACCGACCACGTCACCATGGGCTTCCTGCACTGGTCGGGCGGCGTCCTCCAGCGTTCCCACCGGCCCATCACCGCCCCGACCTGGGAGTCCATCCGCGGCAACTACCCGCGGTCCGCGCAGGGCGAGCTGGACCGGCTGTTCACCCTCACCCCCTCCGAGTCGATGGGGCGGTTGCTGCTGCTGCACGGCCCGCCGGGCACCGGCAAGACCACCCTGCTGCGCACGCTGGCGCGCGAGTGGCACTCGTGGTGCCACACCGACTGCGTGCTCGACCCGGAGAGCCTGTTCGGCGAGCCCGGCTACCTGATGGAGGTGGTCCTCGACGACGGCGGCAGGGAGGAGGACCGGTGGCGGCTGCTCGTGCTCGAGGACTGCGACGAACTCATCCGCGCGGGCGCGAAGCAGGTGACCGGCCAGGGCCTGTCCCGGCTGCTCAACCTCACCGACGGCCTGCTCGGCCAGGGCGGCCGCATCCTCGTCGCGATCACCACGAACGAGCCCATCTCCCACCTGCACCCCGCGGTCACCCGGCCGGGCCGCTGCCTCGCCGAGATCGAGGTGGGCCGCCTCTCCTACGAGGAGGCCGTGTCCTGGCTGACCTCGCGCCCGGCGACCGGCGCGGACGCCGAGGGCTCGCCGAACGGCGAGGCGCCCGCGGTCTCCCCCGCCGAGCTCGTCACCCGCGTCCCGGCCCAGGGCGCGACCCTCGCCGAGCTGTACGCCCTGCTCGCCGGACGGCCCATCGGCCGCAGCACGGAACCCGAGGAGACCGGGCTGTACCTGTGACGGCCCGCCGTCGAACCGGCGGCGTGGCGGCCCGTCGCCACGCCGCCGCCAGGCCGGCCGCCGCGGGTACGGCCCCGGCTCAGCCGGACCGACGGCAGGCGCCCAGCTCCTCGACCACCAGGCCGAGGCCGATACCGAGCAGCCACACGTCCTTCGCCAGCGCCGTGCCCTGCTCGGTGGGCCGCAGCGTGTGCTCCTCGCGCATCCCCGGCGTCCGCAGGTAGAGGCCGAGCAGCCCGCCCGCGAACGCGCTCAGCCCGGCCCCGGCCAGCAGGCCGGGTACGAACGGCACCAGCAACGCCGTACCCAGGGCGATCTCGACCTTGGAGAGCAGCCGGGTGAACCGCACCGGGTCCATGTTCTCCAGGAAGGGATAGGTCCCCTTGGCCATCGCGTGCAGCTCGGTCGCCGTCTTCTCGTCCGCACGGGCCTTGCCGAGACCCGAGTTGAGGATCACCGCCCCCGCGGCGAGCCGGCCGGGCAGCTGGTGCGGACGCGCGAACAGCCTCATCGCATTCCCCTCTCGACGGTGCCTCCCATGACCACCGCCCCTACCCGCACCACCCGTAGGTAGCCGGGCACCGGATGAATTCGGGGGGCACCGCCCTGGCGGCGCTGTTCGCCTCCGTCAACGCTCGGATCGGTCGCTCAGCCGACCTTTACGCGTCACCGCCCCGATCACCGCGCATGCCTCTCGAGTGCCTGCGGCGCGCGACCCCCGCATTCCGCGGCGGACGACACGGCTATGAGGCTTGGCGAACCCGGGCCTTCCGGGCTCCGGCCGGTCCGCGGCGCTACCTACCGTCGCCGGCCCGGCTCCGCGGTCGGGACATGCCGCCGGGCGAAGCCCGAAATAACCTCATCATCGTCATCGAGGGGACACGGCTGGAGTCAGCGCAGCTCCTCCAGCCGAAGCAACGCGTCGTTCACAATGCCCCACAATAGGTGGTCATCAAGATCCCGCGGACAACGGATCTCAGGGTCGGGCACGTATTCGTCGAGAGCATAGAACACGTCATGGAGAATCCGCTCGAACCGCCCCGCCACCCTTTCGCCCGCGATCAGTGCGTTGGTCCGGGCCTGCAACCATGCCCGGCGGAACTCGGGCCCCGAGATATCTCCCGCGACATAGCGCCTCATCAACTCCAGCTGCCTGGCGGTATTCGTACCAGGAGCCACCTGCGAGGGCGCCCGCCATGCGGTCCACAATGGAGGGTATTCTCTTGAGACCGCAAGGGGCCCGGGCCTGCCGGTTCTTCTTGCATATCTCGCGAATCCTGCCTTGGCTTCGTCGATTCCCCGCCCCACGCAAATGTCAACGAAAACCGCGCTCCCGGCCACGAGCGAATATCCGTCATCCGTGAGGAGGATCGCTCCTGACAGGTCAGCGAGGACCACCAGCGCGTTAACAGGTTGACCAGGCGGGCTGTCGATGAGATGCCGATCGGTCAACGGTACCTGCACACCGTGCGGATCCACATCGTCAGCCGCGTCCAGTCGCACGACCATCCCGTGACCGACCCTGATGAAGCGCGCCGCCGACTCGATCCGGTTCGCGAGATCTCCTTGTGTGATCGCCGACTCCGGAATCGGGGCGACGACCTTGTCGCCATCCGCGATCCACTCGGCCCGGAAGCGATACGGGCTCGCCAATATCCGGCCGGTGAGACCGGTCTCCGGGCGGGATGATCGTTCGTTCACGTTCTCCACCACACTGATCGCCGATTTTCTCCGCGGCGAGCGACGCCGCGGATCAGGTCGTAACGAGCGGTCAGGGTGCGTGCGGCGCTTGCGGTCGATGGTGCGGGACGTATGGACCCCGGCCCTCCACCATCCGGCCCTACGTCTGTGAAATATCGCCCACATCATGATCAAGGTATGTCACGATGTCAAGGAAATATCCTGAATCATCCGCACAAGGTGACATGGATCGGCAGGCAGCACGATCGACATCAATCTTCGGGCTCGCCGTCCGAGACGATCGGAAAACATCATGACGGCCATCCGTAAGGCCGCTTGCGGCCGGTCGGCCGTGCCGGTTGCCGGCCGTTCCGTTCCGGGCCACGCCGGGCGTCTCGCCGCTGAAATCCGACGCCCGCAAGACCATCGGGTGGGCCACCGGCCGTTTCCACGGACGCACGGTGCGCATCGGCCACGTCCCGTAGGAGGAATGTGCGGTGGGCGGCCGCCATCCTGCACGGCGTCGCAACGCGCCGAATATGACGCGATCGGAGGGCTTCGGCCCGGATCGAATGGTTCCGCGAATCACAGTGCGGGGGCGAGGCACGCGTGACGCCGCATGCCCGGCGTTCGCATCGATCATCCTCGGGTAGGGCCCAGCCGGGAGGTGGGCAATCGTGTCGGATCGGCCGGACACCTATGACGTGATCGTGCTCGGCGCGGGCCCGGTCGGCGAGAACGTCGTCGGCCGGGTCGTGGCGGGCGGCCTCACCGCGGCGATCGTGGAGAAGCGCCTCGCGGGCGGGGAGTGCTCCTACTACGCGTGCATCCCGAGCAAGGCGCTGCTGCGGCCCATGGATCTCGCCGCCGAGGTGGGGCGCATGCCGGGCCTGAGCCTCGGACCTGTCGACGCCGCGGCCGTGCTCGCCCGGCGCGACGAGGCGATCGGCCACCTCGACGACGCCGAGCAGGTGGGCTGGATCGAGTCGGTGCCGGCGGCGTTGTTCCGCGGGCACGGCAGGCTCGCCGGGCCGCGCCGGGTCGAGGTGACCGGCCCCGACGGCGGGGTGCGCACGCTCACCGCCCGGCACGCGGTGGTGGTCGCGACCGGCAGCACGCCGAGCGTGCCGGACGTGCCCGGGCTGCGCGCGGCGCGGCCGTGGACGAACCGGGAGGCGACCACCGCACGGGAGATCCCCCGGCGGCTCGTGGTGATCGGCGGCGGGGTGGTCGCCTGCGAGATGGCGCAGGCGCTGCGTTTCCTCGGCGCGGCGGCGACCGTGATGCTCGTGCGCGGGCGGCGGCTGCTCGGCCGCACCGAGCCGTTCGCGGGCGGGCTGGTCGCCGCGTCGCTGCGGGACGCGGGGATCGACGTGCGGTTCGGCGAGTCGGTCGCCCGCGTGGAGCGGCCCGCGCCCGGCGGGCCGGTGACCGTGCACACCACCTCGGGCGCGCGCCTGGAGGCCGACGAGATCCTCGTCGCCACCGGCCGGGAGCCCGCCGTACGCGACATCGGGCTGGAGACCGTGGGGCTCTCCCCCGGCGGGCCGCTCGAGGTGGGGGACGACCTGCGGGTGACCGCGGTGCCCGAGGGCTGGCTGTACGCGGCGGGGGACGTCAACGGGCGCAACCTGCTCACCCACATGGGCAAGTACCAGGCGCGGGTGTGCGGCGACGTGATCGTCGCGCGGGCCAAGGGCCGGCCCGAGGACGCCCCGGGGCTGCGGGCCGTGGCCGACGCGCTCGGCCCGCCGCAGGTGATCTTCACCGATCCGCAGGTGGCCGCGGTGGGCCGTACCGAGGAGCAGGCCCGGGCCGAGGGGTTTCCGGTGCGGGTCGTCGAGTACGACATCGGCAACGTCTCCGGCGCCTACCTGCTCGGCGACGGCTACACCGGCCGGGCCAAGGCGGTGGTGGACGAGGAGCACCGGATCCTGCTCGGCGTCACCTTCGTGGGGCCCGGGGTCGGCGAGCTGCTGCACGCCGCCACCGTCGCGGTCACCGCGCGGGTCCCGCTCGACCGGCTGTGGCACGCGGTGCCCGCATTTCCCACGGTGAGTGAAATCTGGCTTCGGCTATTGGAGGAGTACGGCCTTTGACGCCGCGGCCGTGAGCCGGCCGCCGAACCGCCAAGGCCGATTCCGGCGGGCGCGGGCGCACGATTTTCCCGCCTCTCCCCCGCCCACGGTACGGCTCGCGCGCTTTGCCGGCGGGGCGGCCGTGCGGGCGCCGTGACGAGGAGCGGCGGGGGTTTCACCGGGCGGTGAGCAGGCGATTACAAAAAGCAGAAATGCCCGGATATTGGATCCCAGGAACGTTTTTCAGAGAGAGTGCCCTCTCGCCCTATCACGCGGCGATTGCTGGCATGATGGATCGCAAGCCCCGGCGAGCAAGGCACTTCCGTCCGGAGCGCGTTCTCCGGCGTGGTCGCGTGGCGCCGCCACGGGCGGCACGGATTGTATTCACCCGTGGTATCGACAGGAGGACCGGTCGATTGTCCATCGGCGAGACCCATCGCACGCTCCGTGACGAGGTGGCCGATCAGTTACGGCGCTGGATTCTCGACGGCACGCTCGCCCCTGGGGCCCGGCTCGCCGAGGGCGCGCTGTCGAACCGGCTGGGCGTCTCCCGGCTGCCGGTGCGGGAGGCCTTCCGGCGGCTGGAGGCCGAGGGGCTGGTGCAGACGATCCCGCGCCGGGGCGTGCGCGTGGTGCAGTTCGACGCCGAGGAGCAGAGCACGATCCTGGAGATCCGCCTGTCCCTCGAGCTGATCGCGATCCGCAAGCTCACCGAGCGCCGGGACCCCGGCACGCTCGCCGAGCTGCGCCGGGTGCTGGAGGCGGGCGACCACGCGGCCGCGGTCGGCGACGACGAGACCCTGGCCCGCCTCAACGCCGAGTTCCACGACCTGGTCGCCGCGGGCACCGGCTCCAAGGTGCTCGGCGACCTGATCCGCTCCGTGCGCAACCAGGCCCGGCAGTTACGCGCCGGCCGTACGGGCGCGCCCGCCGACTCCTGGCCGGAGCACGCCGCGGTGATCCGCGCCGTGCTCGACGCCGACGCCGAGATGGCCGCCCTGCTCATGCGCCGCCACCTGGTCGCCCGCCACGAGGCCGCCGTCCAGGACGGCACCCCACCCGCCCCGGCGCCCGCACCGCCCCACACCTTCAGGCCGGCGCCCCACCCGGCCTCCTGACCGGTCCCCGCGGCCGGTGCTTCTCAGAGCCGAAGATCCTTGCGGCGTTGCCGTACGGCACGGCCTCGCCGGTCTCCTCGGGCGGCCCGAGGTCGTCGCGGATCGCGCGATGTCGCCGGAGATGCCGGGCAGCCCGGGCCGGCCGGTCGCCGCCGGACACGAACCGTCGTACAGGATGCCGCCGCCGGGGGACCCGGCCGCCCAGCCCGCCCTCGAAGGCTTGAGCCCCAAGGTCGTGACCACGTGGACGGGGGCGTGGATCACTCGCATGCGATCGGTGTTTCCCCGCGGAACAGGAAAAGGCCGACCGCGTATCGCGACCGGCCCTTCGCCGCTGGTCGGGACGGCGAGATTTGAACTCGCGACCCCTAGACCCCCAGTCTAGTGCGCTAACCAAGCTGCGCCACGTCCCGCCGCCGGGGGCGTCCCCGGCATCCGAGCACGTTGTGCTCGGGAGAAACATTACCACGCGCGCGGCCCTGCCGTGGCCGTGGCGACGCTTCCGCGATCTTCGTCGTCCCGGCTCCCGTACGCGGACCGGCCCACGCCGGCCGGTTGCCACCGGGCCGGACGTGGGCCGGGAGGAGGAGGGGTTCGGCCGGGCCCGGGTGACCCCGGGCCGCGGACGGTGCGTACCTGGCTCAGGAGCGCACTCAGTTCGAGAAGGTGAACCAGTTGAGGTTGACGAAGTCCGCGGGCTGGCCGCTGGAGAACGTGATGTACACGGTGTGCTTGCCGGTGGTCGGCGCGATGTTCGCCGGGACCGTGCGCCAGCTCTGCCATCCGCCGGTGTTGGCGATCGCGAAGTCGCCGATCGGGGTGGCGGTGGGGCTGCCGAGCCGTACCTGGACGAGGCCGCTCACCCCGGCCGGGGCGCCGGAGGCGACGCGGGCCTTGAACTGCGTCACCGGTGTGGTGCCGAAGTCCACGTTGTCGTAGCGCAGCCAGTCGCCGTTGGCGATGCCGCCGACGTTACGGCCGCCGCCCTCGTCGGTGGTCGGCTCGGTGAAGGTGCCCTGCTGGGCGCTGAAGTCCTCGGCCTGGATGGTCGAGCGGGCGTTGAAGCCGCCGCCCGGGTTCGGGGTGGGCGTGGAGCCGCCGCTGCCGCTCTGCCACACGCCGACGTAGTCGACGACCATCGGTCGGCCGGGCACGGTCGCGGCGGTCGGGGTGGTGCGGCCCGCGACCCCGTCGGGGAAGCCGCCGCCGATCGCCACGTTGAGCAGCAGGAAGTATCCGGCGTGGCTCGTCATGTTCGACCAGGTGGTCGCGTCGAGCTGGTTCTGCCGGACGGTGTGGTAGAGCTGGCCGTCGACGTACCACCGCAGCTCGTTGGGGCTCTTCGAGGTGTCCCACTCGAACCGGTAGGTGTGCATCCCGGCCTGGCAGGTCGTGCCGGGGCACTCCCGGCTGCCCTGGATGCCGTCGTACTCGTTGCACGGCCCGGCCGGCGCGACGCCGCAGTGGAGCACGCCCCAGACCCGGTTGAGCCCGTTGACGTTCTCCATGATGTCGAACTCGCCGATGCGCGGCCAGTTCCAGTAGTCGCCCCGGTACGGCGAGCCGAGCGCCCAGAACGCGGGCCAGTAGCCGAGCGCGGCCTCACCGGTCACGTTCGGCATCTGGATGCGGGCCTCGATCCGCAGCACGCGGCCGGGGGCGGGCTTGAAGTCGGCGCGCCGGGTCTCGATCCGGGCCGAGGTCCACTCGCCGGAGGCGCTGCGCAGCGGGGTGATGCGCAGGTTGCCGTTGCCGTCGAGGCTCACGTTCGCCGGGTCGGCGGTGTACCGCTGGATCTCGCCGGTGCCCCAGTTGTTCGGGCCGCCCGGGTAGGAGTGGCCGGTGTCGAAGATCCAGTTCTCCGACGAGGGCAGCGAGCCGGCCGGGCCGTTGAAGTCGTCGGCCCACACCAGCGACCAGCCGGAGTAGGTCGGCACGGACGCGTTCGCCGGTGTGGCGACCGCGAACGACGCGAGCAGGGTGACCGCCGCGGCGACGAGCGCGGCGAGCGTGCGCCGGCGCCACCGGGGCGCCGAGGCGGGATGGGGATGGATGGGGACACGCATACTCATGCCTCTCTGGGTGGGGGGATGGAGGCAAAGGCGGGTCCGGTACGGCGGAGCACGGGCGCCCGTGCCCGCACGAGACCCGCCCGAAAACGACGCGTCGCCGAGGGCTCACCCCGCTCTTCCGCGCTGCGGAAGATCGAGGAAACGCTCTCTTAACCGGAGACGGTAGAGTGCGCAAAAACGGCTGTCAACAGCAAAGTAAAGTTTGTTGTCGGATCTGAGAGCGCTCTCTCACCGGAACCGTTCCAGGGTTGTGCGCGCTCCGTGGGCGTGATCTAGCCGAACAGTGACTTAGGCTTACCTAAAGTGATTTAGGTGCGCCTAAGAAGCGCAGTTCAGGGAGGCCGGATGACGGAGAGACGAGCGCCCAGGCCCAGGCGGGCCTTCCGCGGCGAGGTCCGGCGGGCCGAACGCCTCACCCCCCACCTGGTCCGCGTCGTGCTCGGCGGGGACGGGCTGCGGGAGTTCGAGGCCGGCCGCTACACCGACCACTACGTGAAGCTGCTGTTCCCGCCGCCGGGCGTGACCTACCCCGAGCCGATCGACCTCGAGGCGATCCGCTCCGGCCTGCCCCGTGACCAGTGGCCGCGCATGCGCACCTACACCGTGCGCCGCTGGGACGCCGCGGCCCGCGAGCTCACCATCGACTTCGTCTACCACGGCGCCGAGGGCCTCGCCGGGCCGTGGGCGGCCGCCGCCACGCCCGGGGACGTGCTGTGGTTCGTCGGCCCCGGCGGGGCGTACGCGCCCGACCCGGAGGCGCCCTGGCACCTGCTCGCCGGGGACGAGAGCGCGCTGCCCGCGATCGCCGCCGCGCTCGAGCGGCTGCCCGCGGACGCCACCGCCCACGTGTTCGTGGAGGTCGCCGGGCCCGAGGACGAGATCCCGCTCGACGCGCCCGCCGGGGCCCGCGTCACCTGGCTGCACCGCGACGGCGCCGCGGTCGGCGACCGGCTCGTGGCGGCGGTGCGCGCGCTGGAGTGGCCGCCCGGCGAGCCGCACGCCTTCGTGCACGGCGAGGCCGGGTTCGTCAGGGAACTGCGCCGGTACCTGCGCGTGGAGCGCGGCCTGCCGCTGGAGCGGCTGTCCATCTCCGGCTACTGGCGGCGCGGCACCGACGAGGACGGCTGGCAGTCCTCCAAGCGCGAGTGGAACCGGCGCGTGGAGGAAGAGGAGGCCGCCGCCCTCGCCTCCTAGCCGGCCGCGGGGCGCGCCGGTCAGGACGCGCCCGCGGGCAGGGCCGCCGCCGGCGCCGCCTCGACGGCCGGCGGCCCCTCCGGCGTACGGCCGGGCTCGGCGTGGCCCGCGTGCAGGCCGGGGAGCAGGCGCCGCAGCAGCCCGGGCAGGAACCGGGACGCGAGCATGGCGGCCGCGATCGCGGACAGCGCGGCCGCCCAGGCCGGCGGGTCGAGCGGCACGCAGCCGAAGAACAGGCTCACCGGCGGGATCTGCACCACCGCGGCGAGCAGCGCCGCCGAGCCGAGGGCGGACAGCAGCGCGCCCCGGTCCCGGCCCCCGGCGGCGAGCGTCTGCGCGAGCTGGGTGCCGACGAGCGCGACGAGCCCGACGGTGCGGGCGCGGGCGGCGGGCCCGGTGAGCCGGGCCATGGCCCAGCCGAGGATCGCGCCGAGCGCGGTGACCGTGGCGCGCGTGGTGATGTCCCGGGTGAGCGCGCGCCCCAGCGAGGTCTCCGGCCCCTCCTCGAGCAGCGCCGCGGCGACGTCCTCCGACGGCGCCCGCACCGCGATCGCCAGCGCGGGCGCCAGGTCGGTGAGCAGGTTGACCAGCAGCAGCTGCCGCGCGGTCAGCGGGGTCCGCCCGGTGGTGAGCGCGCCGACCAGGGTGAACGCGATCTCGCCGAGGTTGCCGCCGACGAGGATGGCGAGCGCCTCGCGTACCGAGGCCCACATCGCCCGGCCCTCCACCAGTGCGGAGATGATCGTCTCCAGCCGGTCGTCGGCGACCACGAGGTCGGCCGCGGCCTGCGCGGCGCGGGTGCCGCCGCCGAGCGCGATGCCGACGTCGGCGAGCCGGATGCCCGCGGCGTCGTTCGCCCCGTCCCCGGTCATCGCCACCACCCGGCCGATGCGCTGGAACGACTCGACGACCCGGACCTTGTGGGCGGGCGTGCACCGGGCGACCACGTCCACGGTGGGCAGCAGCCGGTCGAGCTCGTCGTCGGACAGCTCGTCGATCTGGGTGCCGGTGAGGATGTGGTGGCCGACGTCCCGGCCGGTGACGTGCGCGGCGATCGCGCCCGCGGTGCTCGGGTGGTCGCCGGTGAGCATGACGATCTGCACCCCGGCGTCGGTGAGCCGGGCGATCGCCGGGGCGGCGGCGTCCCGCACCACGTCGGCGAGCCCGAGCAGCCCGGCGAACGTCAGATCGCCCGCGGCCCCGCCGGCGAGCAGCTCGGCGGCGCGCTCCTGCCCGCCCTCGCCGGTCAGCGCGGCGAGCTCCGCCGCGGACACGTGGATCTCGCCCTCGGCGACGGCGAGCACCCGGTGCCCGGTGGCGGCGAGCCGCTCGACCTCGGCCTCCACCTCCCTGTGGTCGAGCTCCCCGCCGAGGCCGGTACGGCAGCGCGGCAGCACCACCTCCGGGGCGCCCTTGACGCACACCAGGACGCGGTCGCCGACCCGGCCGAGGGTGGCGTGGAAGCCGCGGGACGGCTCGAACGGGATCTCCACCAGCCGCTCCCAGTCCCCCCGGTCGACCCCGGCCTCGGCCGCGCCCTCGTCGACCGCGGCGTCGGTGAGGTGCGGGTGGCTCTCGTCGTCCCCCGCGTACGGCGTGGCGCGCAGCGCGACGGTGAGCACCCGCCGCAGCGGCTCGTCGAGCTCGGCGAGCGGCCGCACGTGCCGGCCGTCCGCGACGTGGGTGAGCCGCATGCCGCCCTCGGTGAGGGTGCCGGTCTTGTCGAAGCACAGCACGTTCACCCGGCCGAGCGCCTCGATCGTGCGGGGGTCGCGCGCGTACACGCCGCGGGCGGCGAGCCGCCGGGTGGCGGCGAGCTGGGCGGCGCTGACCAGCAGCGGCAGCCCCTCGGGCACCGCGGCGACGGCGAGGCTGATCGCGGTCTCCAGGTTCACGCGCAGCGGCAGCCCGCGCAGCGCGCCGGACAGCGCGGAGGCGAGCGCGGCGCCGAGGGCCACGGGCGTGGTCGCCCGGGTGATCGCGGCGAGCCGCGCCTCCACCCCGGTCACCGGCGCCGCCCCGGCCGCGGCGGCGAGCGCCCGGCCGGTCTCGGTCAGCTCGCCGACCGCCACCACGACCGCCTCGCCCTCCCCGGCGGCGACCACGGTGCCCTCGTAGACCATCGACCGCCGGTCGGCGACCTGCGCGGCGGGCACCGGCCGGTCGGTCTTGGCGACCGGCAGCGACTCGCCGGTGAGCGCGGACTCGTCGGTCTCCAGCCCGTCGGCCGCGATGATCCGGCAGTCGGCGGGCACCAGGTCGCCGGAGCGCAGCACGATCACGTCGCCGGGCACGAGCTCGGCGGCGTCGATCCGCCGCTCCCGGCCGTCGCGCCGTACCGTGGCCTCCACCGTGCCGCGGGCCGCCATGCGGGCCACGGTGCGCTCGACGGCGACCCGCTGCACCCCGCCGACGAGCGCGGACGACAGCATCACCAGGCCGATCAGCACGGTGTCGGCGAGGGATCCGATCATGGCCGAGCCGATCGCGCCGACCGAGAGCACCGGCGCCATCGGGTTGGCGAGCTCCGCCGTGACGGCGCGCACGATCGCGGGCACCGCCAGGCGGCGGCCCGCCGTACGGGGCCGGGCCCGGCGCCGGGCCTCGTCCTCACCGAGCCCGCGCTCGGTGGTGCGCAGCGCGGCGAGCACGGCCGGGACCGGCATCGCGTGCCAGGGGGTGACGGGCAGCGGCGGCGGTGGCGGCACCCGCGCGGCCCGCCGGGCCTGCCACACGCCGTACCCGAGGGCGAGCACGGCCGCCCCGGCCACGGCGATCTGTGCCCGCGCGGCCACCCGGTTCCGCGGCCCGACGAGCGCGGCGAGCGCGCCCACGCCGCTGCCGGACCGGGCGAGCGTCACGCCGCACTCCCCCGCCCGGCGGGCGTACGGCACGGCGGTGACCACCGTGACCGCGGTGCCGATGCCGTCCCGGCTCGCGATCACGTGTGCGCCCCACGGCGGCGACCCGTCCGGGCCGCCGATCCCGACCCCGACGTCCGCGGCGGCGAGCGCCCCGCCGTCGCGGGCGACGAGCAGCACCACCGCACCGGCCTCCTGGAGCGCGCACACCGACGCGGCGAGGCGGTCGCCGCCGGGCACGGTCTCCACCGGTGGCCCGGGCAGGTCCACTCCCCCGCCGGCGAGCACGAACCGCAGCCCGGCCCGCCGGGCCGCGGTCACCAGGGCGTGCGCGCGGTCGTGCGGGCGGCGCACCACCGAGGCGAGCGCGTACAGGCGGCGGTCGCGGGCCAGGCCGAGCACGGCCAGCGGGCCGGTGGCGGCGAGCCGCCGCCGCTCCCGCTCGCCGCGCCGCCCGGCCAGGTCGAGCAGCTCGACGGGCCCGAGGGCCCAGCCGTCCTCGGTGCGCAGCACGGCCCGCCCGCCCGGTACGGCGGCGGCGCCGGGACCGGAGCCGACCGCCCGGTGGCGGAACTCCTCGGGGTCGAAGAGGGCGTGGACGCGCTCGGCCGCCTCCTCGGCGTCGGCGCCGGGCAGCACGACCACCTCGCCGATCGACGGCTCGGGCGACAGCAGCACGTCGGCGTCGGCGACCACGGTGTCGACGCGGTCGAGCCGGCGCAGCACGTCCGGCCGGGTGACGACGGCGCCGCGCCGGGCGAGCACGGTGCCGAGCTCGGCGGCGAACCCCTCCTGCCCGGTCGACGCCGCCTTGGGCAGGGCGGCGAGCCCGACCTGAAGGCCGCGCCGCAGGTCGCCCGCGAGCAGGCCGGCGGTCGTGCACGCGGCGGCCGCGGCGAGGGCGTGGTGGGCGTGCCGCTCCCGCATGCCGATGCCCAGCGGGCAGGCCCGGGCCGGCGCGGCCTGCCAGGCGCGGGCCCGCTCCGGCGTGCCGCACAGCTCGGGCTCCCGGAGCCGGAACGCGGCCTCCTCGGCGCGCAGCTCCCGCCACTGCACGAGCCGCCCGAACACGTCGGCGGTGAGCCCGGCCATGCCGGGGGCGAACGCCTGGGCGGTGGCGACGGCGAGCGGCAGCAGGTGGACGGGGACCGCGGCGGCGGCGATCCGGCGCAGCGGCGGCACGGCGTCGACGAACCCGATCGCCGCGGGGATCTCGGCGGGCAGCGGCGTCCACCGGGTGACCCGCTGCACCGCGGTCAGCGCCAGGCCGAGGGCGTCGGCGACGAGCATGAGCACCGGGGATATCCGCACCTCCGGCCCGCCGCCGTCCGCCTCCCCCGGCGGCCCGTCCGGCTTGTCCTCCGCCTCCGCCACGATCGCCACCAGCTCGGCAGGGTCGGTGTCGGGATCGTGCAGCGCCACGATCACGCGGCCGAGCGGAGCGTTCACGCTCGCCCACGCCACGCCGGGGTGGGCGGCGAGGGCGGACTCGATCGCCTCGGCGCGGGCGGGGGTCATCGACGCGCCCGAGCGCAGGTCGATGTGCACGCGGCCGTCGTACCGCCGGACCCGGCGCGCCAGCCCGAGGCCCTCCTCGACGGCGGCCGGGACGCGCCGCGCCGCCCGGACCACGCCGACGGGCGCGCTCACCAGCGCGGCGGTGCCCGCGACCGTGAGCCGGATGGCGCCCGCGAGCACGCTCCCCGCCGACGGCACCGGCAACCTCAGCGTTCCCCCCAGTCCCATGACCACCCCGTCTTCTGTATCCCTCGGGCGTCGCGGGCATGCGCCCCGGCTGCGCCAAATGTCGGCCAAGGCACCGCGTGCGGGGCTTTCGCGCCGCCGGATCGGATAAGGCACGGACACCACGTGTAGTCACGTAGAGTAACGAATGTTGACGGAGAGGAACATCCGCCCGGGGCCGCGCCGTGCACGCCGCGCCGGGCGCCGGGGGTGGTCATGCGGGTCGCGGGCCTGATCGCGGCGGGTGTGGCGGTGTCGGTGTGCTGGGCCGGGCCGCCCCCGCCGGCCGCCGCCGTGCCGCAGGCCGCGGCGGACCCGGTGCCCGCCCCGATCCGTGACTGGCCGGGCGAGGAGGTCGCCGAGGGCATCACCCTGTACCGGGGCACGCTCGGCGACCCGTCCGGCCCGGGCCGGTGGGCGGTGACGGTCACCGAGCCCGGCGGCAAACCCGACCGGCTGCTCACCCGCGACGCGGCCACCGCGCTCGCCCGGCGCCTGGACCGGGCCGGGGCCGAGGCCACGGCGGAGCCGATCGGCGCGCCGGGGTACGCGGGCGTGCCGCGCGGCCCGCTCGGCTGGCGGGTGCGCGCCGGCGTGTTCCGGGAGCGGGCCGCGGCGCAGGCGCTCGCCGACCGGCTCACCCGGGCCGGGTTCACCGCCGTGGCCGAGTCGGCGCGGCAGGACCCGGTGGAGCTCGACCCGTACGGCGGGCACAGCGCGGTGGTGCACGTCGCCGTGATCGACCCGGCCCGGTACACCGGCGAGATCACCGCCACGTACGGCAGGGCCCTCGCCCGCCGGGAGACCACGACCGCGATGGCCCGCGACGGCGGGGCGGTCCTCGCGGTGAACGCGGGCTACTTCGTCATGCACGACCGGGACGGCCTGCCGGGCGTACCGGCCGGGATCGGCGTGTACGACGGCCGCCTGGAGAGCCTGGCCACCAACGGCCGGGCCGCGCTGCTGCTGCCCGGCGGCCGCCCGCGGATCGCCCGGCTGACCACCGAGCTGACCGTCGCCGCGGGCGGGCGCAGCCGCGAGATCGACGGGGTCAACCGGTCGCCCGGCCTGATCCGCAACTGCGGCGGCGTGGGCGGCGACTCCCCCACCGAGGAGCCGCGGCACGACGTCACCTGCACCGACCCCTCGGAGATCGTGCTGTTCACCCCCGCGCTCGGCCGGAAGACCCCGGCCGGGAAGGGCGTCGAGGTGGTGCTCGACGGCGACGGCCGGGTGATCCGGCATCGCACGCGCGGCGGCCCGGTCCCCGCCGGGCGGCGGGTGCTCGCGGGCATCGGCGAGGGCGCGGGCTGGCTCACCACCCACGCGAAACCCGGCGCCCGGCTGAAGATCCGGCAGCGGGTCCTCGACGAGGACGGCCGCCCCGTCGCGCTCGGCCGCGGCGACGTGGTGAACGGCGGCCCCGAGCTCATCCGCGACGGGCGGATCCACGTCGACGTGGCCACCGACGGCGTCTACCGGCCGGAGGAGCCCGACTTCCTGTACCGCTGGGGCATCCGGCGCGGCCCGCGGGTCATGCTCGGCATCGACCGCCACGACCGGCTCATCCTGCTCGTCGCCGACGGCCGCCGCCCCGGCTACAGCGACGGCCTCAGCCTGCTGGAGGGCGCGCGGTTCCTGCGCAAACTCGGCGCGGTGGAGGCGATCAACCTCGACGGCGGCGGCTCGGTCACGCTCGCGGTGCACGGCGAGCTCGCCAACCGCCCCTCCGACGCGAAGGGCGAGCGCACCGTGGGCGACGCCATCCTCTTCCTCCCGCCTGCCGGGCGCTAGCCGTCTCCGCGCGGCTCCCGGGGTGCGGCCGTACCCTCCCGCTTCTCGAGCGCGGCGAGGGCCTCGGCGAGCACGGCCGCGATGTGCCCGCCGCCCTCCGGCGCGGGGACCTCGCGGAAGCCGTGCTCCCGGTCGTAGGCGATGTCGAGCCCGCCGTCGACGAGCCGCCGCGCCCACCGCAGCGCGGTGTTGATCTTCACCTGGGGGATGTCGGCGCCCTGTGCGATCGCGGACAGGTTGCGCAAATTGGTGGCGGGCCCGCTCTGGTAGTGCGCCCGGTCGAGCTTCCACGGGATCGCCCGGCCGTGGTCGAGCATCGGCTTGGCGAGCCCGGCGGCGCGCTTGGCCTGCAGGATGCCGGACTCGCTCACCCCGAAGTGCGCGGCGAGCTCCGCGACCGTCCGGCCCTCGGCCACCAGCCGCGCCAGCTCCGCCCGATCGATCTTGGGCTTGCGCCCCGCCATGTCACCGCCCACGTGCTCGCCCGCGGGCGGGTCGCCGCCCGCGCACCTTCCCTCTCCCGCGGAGAGGACCTGTCGTGCAGGGAGGGTAGCAGCGGCGGGATGCGACCGGCGGCGGCCCGGCCACACCGGCCTCAACCGTCGACTGTAATTCCCTTTTTGCCGGACTCACGGGATTTTCTCGACCGCCTTGTTACCCTCCCCTTGCCGCGACTTTGACCGGCGCGCCGTGGCCGCCGGTGAGCGGGCCCCGCCCGTGCGGGCCCGGCGGGAGTGGGGAGGCCTGACAACCGGATGGATCCGATCGCCAGAGAGCTCCTCGAGGTCGTCCGCGCCGAGCTCGGCTACCGGGAGAAGGCCGGGCAACGCACCAAGTACGGCGAGTGGTACGCCGAGCACGTCGCCGGCGGGGATCCGCAGTTCAAGACCGGCGCCTGGTGCGACATGTTCATCGCCTGGGCCGCCCACAAGGCGGGCGTGAGCGAGTACGTCGGCACGTTCGCGTGGACGCCCTCGCACGCCCGGTGGTTCCAGCGTCACGGGGCCTGGTCGGACCGGCCGGAGCCGGGGGCGTTGGTCTTCTTCGACTGGGGTGGGTCGAAGAAGATCTCGAAGATCGACCACGTGGGCATCGTGGAGCGGGTCAAGGGCGACCGCATCCACACGATCGAGGGCAACGTCGACAAGGTCTGGCTCAAGCGCAAGGTCCGCGACGAGAGCAAGGTGGTCGGGTACGGCCTGCCGCGCAAGGTGAAGGAGTACCTCGACCAGACGCGGATCTCCTGGCCGGAGCGCGTGGTGGACCTCGGCCGCCAGGGCGAGCCCGGCGTCACGCTGTTCGGCGCGCCGATCGAGACGCTGACCGTGGTGGCGCTGCTGGCCGCCGTCGCCGGGACCGTGCTCGTCGCGGCCCGCACCCGGCTGCGCCGCCCTTTCCGCCGCCCGTCCCCGGCACGGGGACGCCACCGCAGGACGGCCCGGCCGCAGGAACGGCCCGCTCCCCCGGTGGCGGCCGACGCGCCGGCCGTACCGCCGGACCCGTACCGGGACGCCGACGCGCTGCTCGACGAGCTCACCCGGACCCGCTGACCCCGCGGCCCCGGGCCCGGGGACCGGCGGTCACGACCGGCCGGCGCGCACCCGTTCCGCCTGGCGCGCCCGCTCCTCCCGGGCCTCCGGCGCCGGGGCGGCCTGCGGCGCGCCCGGCCCCTTTGCGGCGAACTCGAACTCGCGTCGCGGCTCGGTGAGGGCGCCCATCGAGACGATCTCCCGGCGGAAGAACAGCGCGAGCGTCCAGTCCATGAGGATGCGGGCCTTGCGGTTGAGCGTGGGCATGCGCGACAGGTGGTAGGTGCGGTGCATGAACCAGGCGGGGAAGCCGCGCAGCTTCATGCCGTAGACCTGGGCCACGCCCTTGTACCGGCCGAGGCTCGCCACCGACCCGGCGTAGGAGTGCCGGTACGGCTTGAGCTCCTCGCCGCGCAGCGTCGCCACGAGGTTCTCGGCGAGCCGCCGGGCCTGCCGTACCGCGTGCTGGGCGCTCGGCGCGGTGGTCGCGCCGGGGTTGGTGAGGTCGGGTACGGCGGCGCAGTCGCCGGCGCTGAACGCGTACCCGGCGCCCTCGACGGTGAGCATCGGGGTCACCCGCACCCGGCCCTTGGCGTCGAGGGGCAGGTCGCAGGAGGCGGTGAGCGGGTTCGGCTTCACGCCCGCCGTCCACACCAGGGTGTCGGCGTCGAACTCCTCGCCGTCGCTGAGCACGATGTGGTGGTCGACCGCGGACTCCAGCCGGGTGTTGAGCCGGACGTCGATGCCGCGCCGCCGCAGCTGGTGCAGCGTCCACTCGGCCATGTCCTCGCCCACCTCGGGCATGATCCGCCCGGTGGCCTCCACCAGGTACCAGCGCAGGTCGCAGGTGCGCACCCCGTCGAAGTAGCGGCAGGCGTCGCGGGCCATGTCCTCCAGCTCGGCGAGCGCCTCCACGCCCGCGTACCCGGCGCCGACGAACACGAAGGTGAGGGCGCGGCGCCGTACCGCCTCGTCGGTGGTGGAGGCGGCCAGATCGAGGCAGCCGAGCACGTGGTTGCGCAGGTGGATCGCCTCCTCGACGGTCTTGAACCCGATGCCGCACTCGGCGAGGCCGGGGATCGGGAGCGTGCGGGAGATCGACCCGGGGGCGAAGACGAGGTAGTCGTACGGGATCTCGCGCGGCGGCCCCTCCTGGAGCTCGACGTGCACCCGGCGGTCGCCGAGGCAGACCCGGGTGGCGCGGCCGCTGACGATCTCGCAGCGCGGCAGCACCGCGCGCAGCGACACGACCAGGTGGCGCGGTTCGACGTTGCCCGCCGCGGCCTCCGGCAGGAAGGGCTGGTAGGTCATGTAGGAGTCGACGTCGACGAGGGTGACCCTCGCCTCGCCGACCCGCAGCAGCCTCTGCAGCCGCAGCGCGACGTACGTGCCGACGAATCCGCCGCCGACGATCACTATTCGGGGAACGGTCCGGGAGGTTCGGTAGGTCATGGGCCGCCCCCTACCCCCATATCGCGCGCCGACTCGCGCGGGCCCGGGCGGTACGGCCGGCACGCGGCGGCCACGCGGCGCGGGGCACGTGGGCCCCGGCGGCGCGGCCCGGTCAGGTGCCGTCCCGCTCGGCGGGCGCCTCGGCCATGAGCTCGTTGCGGAGCTGGTCGAGCACCTTGCGGAGGATGCGGGAGACGTGCATCTGCGAGATGTCGAACTCCGCGGCGATCTCGGCCTGGGTCATGTTGCCGAAGAAGCGCAGCAGCAGGATGTTCTTCTCGCGCGGCGGCAGCTCGTCGATGAGCGGCTTGACCGCCTCCCGGTCGACGAGCGTGGCGAGCTCGTCGTCCTCGTCCGGGATCACGTCGCCCAGCGCGGCCGCGTCGTCGTCGGCGCCGAGCGGGGCGTCGAGCGACAGGGTGCTGTAGGCGGCCGACGCGTCGAGGGTGAGCAGCATCTCCTCCTCGGAGATGCGCATGCGCTCGGCGAGTTCCGCGATCGTGGGGAATCTGCCCAGCTCCTGGGTGAAGTCGGCGACCAGCCGGTTGAGCTCGGAGCGCCGCTCCTGGTACAGCCGGGGCACCCGCACCGCCCAGGTGCGGTCCCGGAAGTGGCGCTTGACCTCGCCGGTCATGGTGACCATCGCGTAGCCGCGGAAGCTGTGCCCGAGGCTGGGGTCGAACCCGTTGATCGCCTTCATCAGGCCGACGTAGGCCGCCTGGAGCAGATCCTCCAGAGGTTCGCCGCGGTGCAGGTAGCGCCGGGCGATGTCCCTCGCCATCGGCAGGTGCATCTCGACGACCCGCTCGCGGATGCGCATGCGCCGCTCCTCGCTCACGCCGGGCTCGTGCATCTCGGCGAGGAGCTCTTCGGCGGTGGGTTCGTCGAGTAGCAGTACGGCACGGTCCTCGGTCATATCCACTCCCTCGTGCGTGCCACGGCGAGGCGGAGACCGGCGACCGGGGGGTTTGGCAGGGTTTTCCGCTAGGTGGAGCACGCCGACGCCTCGCGCCTCGGTCCGAGGGCGAGGCCCTCTGCTGGACCTCTTGAGTCCGATACTTGCCCAGAGGTGACCGGTTTTCCACCTATGAATCGCCAGTAATGGTGATGCGCTCCTTTGGCGAGGCGCGCCGAGGTCAAGGACGTGTCAGCGCCGGACCAGCGGCGGGTTACGGCCCGCCGGGCGCCGCGGCCCTGGTCACGCCCGGCGCGGGCCCGGCCCTCCCGCCCGGCGGCGGGCACGAGGACGGGCCGCTTCGCCGCCGACCCCCCGTAGCGGACGAAGCATCACTGTCCGGAATTTCCGATGTGGGCAGTTTGGGGAGATGCTACCCGCGGTATGGCTAATCAGGCGCACTGCCTCGAGGCACACCCCCCGGCGCGCGCGGCCCAAGGTTTGGGTCCCCTGAGCACCTGAGGTGTGTCACATGCATATCGCCATCGTCTCCGCCCACGAACTGCCTCCGGAAACCCCGGCCATCGCCAGGGAACTCAGCCGCGGCCACCGGGTCACCGTCTACACCCGCCGCTACTCCCCCGAGCTGCGCGATCGCGGACGGCTCGCCCCCGGGGTCACCGTCGAGCACGTGCCCGCCGGGCCGGCCACCCGGCTGCCCGAGGGCAAGCTGCTGCCGTACCTGTCCGACTTCAGCGCCGGGCTGCAGGAACGCTGGGGCCGGGAGCGGCCCGACGTCATCCACGCCCACTCGTGGACCGGCGGCCTCGCCGCCATCGCCGGCGCCGACGCGCTCGGGGTGCCGGTCACGCAGACGTTCCATTCGCTCGGCGGGCGGAACGACGAGGACGAGAGCGCCGGCGACGCCCGCGGCGGCCCCGACCCCGAGGTCCGGATCCGCCTGGAACGTGCCATCGGCCGCCGCGCCAGCGCGGTGATCGCCTCCTGCGCGGGCGAGGAGTCCGAGCTGATCCGCATCGGCGTGCCGCGGCGCAACATCGCGATCGTGCCCGGCGGCGTCGACGTCGAGCGGTTCCGCAGGCGCGGCCCGGCGTACCCGCGCGGCGAGCGGCCGCGCCTGGTGCACGTCGGCAGGCTCACCCCCGCGGGCGGCGCGGGGACCGCGATCCGCGCCCTGGAGGCCGTGCCCGGCGCCGAGCTGGTGATCGCCGGCGGCCCGGTCACCGGCGACCTCGAGTCCGACCCCGACTACCGGCGGCTGCGCGCGCTCGCCGAGGAGGTGGGGGTGGCCGACCGGGTGACCTTCCTCGGCCGCGTCCCGCACGCCGCCATGCCCAAGCTCATGCGCAGCGCCGACGTGGTGCTGACGCTCCCGCAGGCCGTGCCCACCGGCATGGTCGCCCTCGAGGCGATGGCCTGCGGCGTCCCGGTGATCGCCTCGGCGGTCGGCGCCCACCTCGACTCGGTGGTGGACGGGGTGACCGGGTTCCTCATCCCGCCCAGCCGGCCGGCCACGCTCGCCCGCCGCGCCCGCGAGGTGCTCGCCGACCCCACCCTGCGCACCGCGCTCGGCTACGCCGGCGCCGACCGGGCCCGGTCCCGCTACTCGCTCGAGCGCATCGGCCAGGAGCTGGTCCGCGTCTACGAGGACGTGCGCGCCGCCCGCGCCTGCGCCTGACCGGCGGGCTCAGCCCCCGGCGCCCGTGAACCGGGCCATGCGGCGCAGCTTGTTGGCCGCGTCGAGGGCGGCGACCTTGTACCCCTCGGCGAGGGTCGGGTAGTTGAACACCGCGTCGACCAGGTAGTCGACCGTGCCGCCCAGTCCCATCACGGTCTGCCCGATGTGCAGCAGCTCGGTCGCGCCCGCGCCGAAGATGTGCACGCCGAGCAGCGACCGGTCCTCGGGCGAGACGAGCAGCTTGAGCATGCCGTACGTGTCGCCGATGATCTGCCCGCGGGCGAGCTCGCGGTACCGGGCGACGCCGACCTCGTACGGCACGTGCTCCCTGGTCAGCTCCTCCTCGGTCCGGCCCACGAACGCGATCTCCGGGATCGTGTAGATCCCGATCGGCTGCAGCGCGTGCATCCCGGTCACCGGCTCGCCGCACGCGTGGTGGGCGGCGAGCCTGCCCTGCTCCATCGAGGTCGCGGCGAGCGCCGGGAACCCGATCACGTCACCGACCGCGTAGATGTGCGGCACCGCCGTACGGTAGTGCTCGTCCACCGCGATCCGGCCGCGCGCGTCCGCGGTGAGCCCCGCGTTCTCCAGGCCGATCCCGTCGGTCATGCCCTGGCGTCCGGCCGAGTAGAGCACGGTGTCGGCCGGGATGCGCTTGCCGCTCTCCAGCACGATGATCGCGCCGTCCGGGTGGCGCTCCACCGCGGTCACGTGCTCGCCGAACCGGAAGGTGACCGCGAGATCGCGCAGGTGGTACTTGAGCGACTCGACGATCTCCAGGTCGACGAACTCGAGCATGCGCTCCCGCCGCTCGATCACCGTGACCTTGGTGCCGAGCGCGGCGAACATCGAGGCGTACTCGATGCCGATCACTCCCGCGCCGACCACGACGAGCGTGTCCGGCACCCGCTCCAGGGCGAGGATGTCGTCCGAGTCGATGATCGTCCGCCCGTCGAACTCCACGCTCTCCGGCCGCGCCGGACGGGTCCCCGTGGCGATGATGATCTTCTCGGCGCTGACCTTGGTCTCCCGGCCGTACTCGTCGACCACCCCGATCGTGTGCGGGTCGAGGAACCGGCCGGTGCCCTGCAGCAGCATGATCCGGTTGCGCAGCAGCTGGCTGCGGATCACGTCCACCTCCCGGCCGATCACGTGCCGGGTACGGGCCATCAGGTCGGCGACCGTGATCTCCTCCTTGACCCGGTAGCTCTGGCCGTACAGCTCGCGCTGGTGATGCCCGGTGAGGAAGAGCACGGCCTCGCGCAACGTCTTCGACGGGATCGTCCCCGTGTTGACCGACACCCCGCCGATCATGTTCCGCCGCTCGACGACCGCCACCCGGCGTCCCAGCTTGGCGGCCGCGATCGCCGCCTTCTGCCCGCCCGGCCCCGAGCCAAGCACCACAAGGTCAAAATCCGGCATAGACCGAGTGTGGCGGCCAAACCCCGCGGACGGGAACCCGTGTGCGGAACCGCCGGGTTACGGGAACCTCACCCGCCCCCGGGATGAGGCGGTGACCAGGGCCGACGTGTCCCGGACACCGGCGCCGCGCGGTCACGCCGCGATGAAACGCGCCTGCCAAGACCCCTGATCATGTTGTGTTATTAGTTCACAACTGATCTAATGGTCGTCTGACGCCACTAATTCCCCCTCCTGGAGGACACATGGATGGGTCCGTCGTCGGCAACCCGCACGTGATCCGGCTGTCGGCGGGCCTGCTCGACCGGCCCGGGAACGCGTGCCCCCACCACGCCGCGGTCAGGGCACGGCCACAGCTGCGCCCACGGCGGGGCGAACAGCGCCGTTACGCGCCCTGGGAGGACTTCCCGCTCGGGCTCGTGATGGAGATCCTCGACGCCGTCGAGCACGACGGTGTCCCCCTCGACCGGGCGATAAGGCAGACCCTGGCGTCCTGCCGGAAGCGGGTGCACCCCGGGGTGGCCCGCTGGGTCGCCCACGCCGCCGAGAGCTACCTCGAGGTCGCCGAGGCCCTGGCCGACCAGCTCGCCCGCGAGGGCGTCGACCTGCGCCCCGCGCCCGCCCCCAGGGTCGTGCAAGGGGGCCGGTCCGTGGCCGAGCTGCGCATCCTGACCGCCTGGGGGCGATGGTACGAGTCCACCGACGGCGCCGTGGTGGAGTTCCGGCGGCTGCGCATGCGCGGCCCTCGCGGCACCCCCGACCAGGCCTCCACCCTGGCCATGGCCTACGTCGCCGGGGTCGGTGACCGCGTGGAGGACCCCCGCGACCTCTACACCGCGATCCCCGTGCCGGTCGTCGCGGACCTGCCCCGGCCGCGCCGGGTCCGCGTGGTGGAGGTGGGCCTCACCACCGGTACCGAGGCCGTCCTGGTCGACGGCGACCCCGCCGGCATCCGCCGGGACTACCGGAGCAAGGCCATACCGGCCGCCCAGCGGCTGCTCGACGGCGGTGCCCCGGCCCCGGGGCGGGACTGCGCCGCCTGCCGGGTGCGGCCGTCCTGCCACGCCCTGCCGGTCACTCCCGGCCTGCTCGGCCTGGGCGACCGCGGAACCCACCGCAGGACCTGGTCGATCACCACCTCGCGCCGCTACGAGATCTGCCCCGCGCAGGCCCACCTCCAGGAGCTGTGGATCCCCGGCGAGGAGACCTCCTCCCCCGCCGCGGCCCGCGGCCACGCCGTCCACCGCTGGCTCGCCGCCGCCCACGCCCGGGGCCGGGCCTGCACCCTCGCCGACCTCCCCGAGCCCACCGCCGCCGACTGCGGCATCGCCGACGAGGTGCTCGACCGCGCCGACTACCAGGAGGCCCGGCCGTACCTGCTCGCGCACCTCGAGGTCTGCCCCCTCGCCGACCCCGACGGGGTGACCGACATCCGCACCGAGCCCACCGTGGCCGCCTTCGACCCGATCTCCGATGTCGTCGTCCTCGCCGTTCCCGACCTGCTGCGCCGGGTGCACGGCCGGCTGCGGTACCGGGAGGTGAAGACGTCGGTGCACCCGCGCGGCCTCACCCCCGAGAACGCCCTCGCCGCGGTCCCCCAGCTCGCGCTCGCGGTCTGCCTGATCGCCTCCGGCGCCTTCGGCGACCGGGACGGCCTCGTCGAGCTCGAGCGGCTCCACCCCGGCGGCGCGGAACCCCTGCTCGTCCTCGACGCCACCGACCCCTCGGTGGTCGCGGCGGCCCGCGCCGTCGTGCACGACCGGGTGGCGCGCTGGCACGCCGACGTCGACTTCGCCGCCACCCCGGGCTGGTGGTGCCGCTACTGCCCGGTCTCCCGCTGGTGCCCCGACGCCTCGGCCACCCTCGAGGACCACGCCGAGTTCACCAGCCCGCGCGCCGACGCCCTCGCCGACCTGGCCACCCCGGACGACACCGACGAACCTCCGTTCTGACCCGAAAGGCGCCCATGCACCCACTCGCCAAACCGGTCACCGCCGCCCTCCGCGCCGGATACGCCTGGAGCGTCCGCCGCGAACGGCCGGAGGCATGGCGGGAGATGGCGCGGATGACCGGAGTCATCATGCACCACCTCGGCCCGGGACGCGGGCCGACCACCCCCGTCGAGCTCGCCGCCCGCCTGCGTAAGCCGCTCGGCGAATGGATGCCGGTCGACGACCCCGACCTCGCCGGGCTGGTGATCCTCGATGCCGACGACCGGCTCACCCCCGACACCTACGACATCGGCTGCGACTACACCGTCGAACTCCTCGACCCCGCGGCGTCGGCATGGCTGCCGCGGTGGCGCACACACCGGGCCGAACAGGTGGAGAACGCGGCCTTCCAGCGCCTCGTGTCCGGAGACGATGAGACCTACGCGATCGGGCGGCGCTTCCTCGTGGAACACCCGGCAGGGGATGGCAACGAGATCCTCCGCCTCCTCAATGAACTCGGCATCCCACGACTGGTCGAGTACCGGGAGATCGGCGTAGACCGCCAGTGGCGGGGATGGTGGTGGGGCTGCCCCGTCTGCCGCTGGCCAATGAGCGTGTCCGCCTCTGGGGTTGTGAGCTGCCGGTTCCGTCCGCACGGAGCCGTCTACTCGCTGCTGCCCGGCCGGAGGCCGCGGCTTCAGCCCCAGCCCGGGGCCCCTGCCGCAGGACCTGCCCGTCCCGCTGAGGGCGCGGTTTGCGTCGATGAGTCGATCTGGCGGCACATCGTCGTCCCGGGCGTGGTGGAGGTACGACTGCGCGACCGCCTCGCCAAGCTGCCCGGCGTGACGGCCGACCTGTATCCGCTCAAAGACACCTACGACATCGCGGTCCGGCGTACGGGTGAGGCCACCTGGTCGTACACGCTCGACGTCAAGGACTACGCATCGCCCGCCGCCCTCGCCGCCAAGCTACGCGAGCGTCCGGTGGAAGCCGAGTACATCGTGGTGCCCGACTATCGCAGCCCTCGGCTGACGGAACTGAAACGGCTGCTGCCCGGGATGGAGATCGTCACCGAATCCGGGATCTACCGGCAGATCAAGAGGGATCTCACATGAGCACACGACCTCAGGTCATCTCCTGCGCCTTTGCCTTGGCCGAGGCGTTCTTCGGCGTTTGCGACATCGACCACGCTCAGCTGCTCCTCACCGGCCGGATCGATGCCTGGCCCGAGTACTGGGACCTAGGCGAGGAGGACCGAGCCAGGGTCTGCGCGCTACTGCGGCACCGCGGTGACGATCTCGCCAGTCTTGAGGTGTTCGCCAAGGCCGTATCCGAGCTGGGCGGCACGACCAAGCTCAACGGCTATCGGGTCGACGGGGACCACGTGCTACCCATCCACGGGGTAGACCCTCGGCTCCACGCCGACCGGCTGCTGAAGGAACTCAACAAGCAGCACAAACCACACACTCTCCCCGTAGCGGAACCGGGCCGGTATTACACCACCTTGCGGACCACGCCCGACAGGACTGAGAGCCTGATCGACCTGACCGGGATGACGGCTCCGCACCGTGATCCCGTCACCTTGCGAACCGCGCTCGCGGTCTCACAGGTCGAGCTGTCCGCCGACGAGCTCGGCAAGATGGCCGCACGCATTGACGAGGCCCGCGGCGACACCCACCGCCAGGCACGACTCAAGGCCCTCTTCGAACACCTGCCCCGGTCGCTGACTATCCGCGCCGGAGGCGTGATCCAGTCCCTCATCGCCCCCACGGGATACGGCAAGAGCGTCCTGATGGAGGTGACGGGCACACTCGCCGTCGAGAAGGGCGTGCCGACCGCCCTCGTCGTGCCCACCCGGGTCGCCGCGCTCTCCCTGGCGAAGCGGATCGAGGAGAACCTGGCCCTGCTCGGGATCAACGGCATCTGCACTCCGCTGGTCTCCCCAAAGGACGCGATGGCCGACGCCGAGAGGCTCGCCGCGATCGGTGACGCGTTCGGCGATTGGGCCTATGAGCGGCTCGCGTACGGCTGTGCCCTGCCTGCCGCGACCGAGAGCGATGTGGCGGTCGACACCTGGGTGCCCGGACATGAGCCCTGCCGTGACCTCCGGCTGCGACACCGCCATGGGCGTCGACATGCCTGTCCGTGGCGGGACGGCTGCGGCAAGTTCCGCCTCATGCGCGAGGCGGTACGCGCCGACGTGATCGTGACCGCGCACGCAACCTTCTTCAACGGCCGGATGCACATCCCGATTCGCACCGAGGCAGGCGTCAGCGACCGCATGGCGGTGGAGGAGCTCGTGATGCGTCGCTGTCAACTGATCATCATCGACGAGGTCGACCAGTTCCAGCGCGCGGTGATCGGTACCAGCGCCAAGCAACTGGAGCTGGCGAAAGGACGTTCCATCACCGCCCTGCACCGGCTCGACGAGGAGTTCCGTGCGATCTTCGGAAGCGTATCCCCAGAGTCGGACGCCGAGGTCAGGGCAATCCTTTCCGAGCTGCGCCTGCTGTCAGAACAGTACATCGCCAACCTGGCCAAGTCCTGGATGGCCCCGGCCTTCTCCGACCGGCGTCACCGCACGGCCCGTGGTCACCGTACCGACCGCTGGCTCGTGCCGCGCCGCCACGATGCCTGGCTCACCGCACGGTTGCTCGGCCTGCCCGAGAAGTCCGAGGAGGGGCGGGACGTCGAGCGGGACGAGGTCGAAGCTCTACATGTGCTTTTCGACGCTCCGGACGCGCGGGAGGTAGCCCCGCTGCCGCTCGCGAATCTCACCACCGAGCAGGCGGAGGGGACACGTAAGCAGATCACCCGGGTGTTGCGTGAGATCTCCGGGGGATGCCGGAACGCAACGCTTCCCGTGTACAAGCAGGAGCTGAACGAACTCCTCTCACAGGTCGTCCCCGACGATACCGTCCGCGGTCTCGTGGTGGATCGCCTGATCCGCCGTGCCCACCTGGAGCCGCTCCGCCGCAAGCTGTCCGAGCTCTTCTACCACACGCCACACCTGGGCGCGATGGGCGCCGATGCCGCTGAGACGATCGCCGACGCGCTGGGCGGTTTCAAGCGATGGGAGGCGATGCCCGCCAGCCCGCTCGGCCGTCTGTTCTTCGCTTTCAAGGAGCGTTTCGACGCGGAGAAGCCGTCCGAAGCGGCGCTGTCGGTGGCCGCATTCGGTGGCGATCCGCACGGATATGTCCGATACCTCGGCGAGCTGACCGCGCGCGGCCACGCAGGTGTGCCCCGTTCCGTGCTCGGGCTCTCGGCCACAAGCCACTTCCCCCGTGCCCCGCACCATCACGTGTTCGGCGAGCCGACCTGGATCGTTCCGGACACCGACGACCGGGGCGTCACGATCCACGATGCCCGCGTCTTCGCCGACGACGCCGCGATCCGGATCTCCGGGGTTCAGGGTCGGCAGCGGGAGCTGAAGCTCTTCGACCTTGGCGAGCACCTGTACCGGCTCAAGCTCGCCCACCATCTAGGTGAGCTGGCCCGCCGACGTAACGAACGCGGCACACCCGGCCGGGACCGCATCCTTGTCGCCACGACCTCGTACACGAGTGTGTTACCCCTGGCCCAGGGCATGGTGCGCGGCGGTGCGGAGGAGAAACGCCTCTGCCTGCTCGCCCGGGAGGAGGAGAAGCCCGAGCTGGACCGTGGGGGCTGGCACGTACTGGCCTCGGACCAGGTGGAGCGCTTCCCCGCGACCGGAGCGGACATCCTGATCGCCCCGCTCGCCGTGGTGGAGCGCGGCGCCAATATTCTCGACGGAGAGATCTCGGCGCTCGGCGCCATCTACGTCGTGGTACGTCCGGTCCCCCTCATCGACGAACCCGCGGAGCTGCTCGCCCACATCAGCCACCGGCTGTGGCGCGAGACCTGGCAAGGGGCGACCCCGCCGAGGCGGCTCGACGAACGCATGAAAGCCGCTGGCAAGCACTTCGACGACATCGTTCGCTCGGCCCAGTACTTCCGCTCCCTGCCCGAATGGGTCCGGCTCGGCATCGTCGCCGAGATCATCGTCAGCCTGATCCAGCTCGTCGGACGCGCTCGGCGTGGTGGAACCCCGGGCGAGCTGTACCTGGTGGACGATGCCTTTTTCGACAACCGTGGCCAGTCGGATCTGCCGCGGTTAATCCTGCAGCTGCGCGACAAGTGGGACTCCGCCGGACAGCTTGAACGACTGCGCGAACTCTACGGCCCCACACTCGAGTCCTTTTTCATCTTCGCCACGCGGATGAGCCGCGTCATGTCAGGAGACGACGACCATGATGATCACTAGCGCGTTCCGTATTCCCCAGGACCTATACGGCACGGTCTCCGTCTATCCGCTCACGACGCAGATCATGACCGCCTTCGATCGGATCGCCGCGAAGTGGCGAGGACGCACCGGCAACGAGCACGCCACAGCACCGTACGCCTCGCTTGCGAACGCGCTTACCGCTGTCACAGCGCAACCCGTCATCATCCTTCCGAGACCGCGGAAGCGCACCGACCCGTACTGGCTCATCACCACCGACCCCATTGATCCCGAGACGCTCCACATGGCCACCCGGAGCTGGGAACGGCTCGCCGGCGGCCATGACACTCTGGGGCCCCTGATCGCCGAGCTCCGGCCGCGCACGATGAAGCTTGCCGACGACGTACAGCGTTCCGCCGGGCGCGTCTCGGCCGCCAACTGGGTCTACAAGGTAATGGCCTGGAACCTGGCCGCGACCTTCGCGAGCAGCCCCGTTGACTTCGACGGGCACCTGGTGACCTTCCGGCTCGACACCAAGGGAAACATGATCGCCTGGGATGACCCCATCCGCGACACCAGCCGCGATAGGGCCGCCGAAGGACTCATCAAGATCTCTTTCGAGATCGTCACGATCCCCGGGGAAAGTGAACTGGTGGCCATCCCCACCATCAGTTTCACCCGGCTGGTTAGCAACCTGCGCATGGTGAAGTGGGCGTGGATCGACCATGGGCGCCCCACGCTGCTACGTCTCCCGATTGCGCGGAAGGCCACGGACACCGGCTGGAGAAGTGTCTTCGCCGATTTCAGCGGCACCGTGGTCGAGGAGTGTGGGCTCTCTCCCCTGCCGTGGGGCGAGAACGTCCTGGTCGACGAGCCCGACCGGGTACGAGCCTCGCGAAGCGTCAACTGGAGCCACCGGTTGGGCGTCGGGGTCGGAGCCCGGTCCTATCGACGGTTCCTCGAACACGTGACCGCCATTTCGGGCGCCGAGCCGATCGCGTACGACGAGACGAAGATCAGGGTCCAAAGAGAGGTCGACACCGAACCCCTGTCATCGTTGGACGCCTCCGCACTGGCGGCCGGATACGACCGGATCCGGATCGTCCACCTCTCCGCTTCCTCCGCGAGCCGGGAGCGGGTACGGCTGGCGCTGCGCGCGTACCAGGCGGTGGAGGCTCCCGAGCTACCCGTAGCGACCGGTGTCGAGCATCCGGTCACCGATCGCGTCGGCTTCGTCGCCTACGACCTACCCGAGCTTCTTGCCCATGGTGACGTCGACCGCACGGCACTGCCTGTGGCCGCTCCCCTGCTCAAGGCCGACCCGTGTGCCCTCGTCCTCGCCATCGTAGACACCGAGTACAAGCCGGGGGATTCCATTACCGGCGACGCCAAGCCCGTACTACGCAGGATGCTGGCCCAACTCGGCGTGCCCAGCCAGTTCCTGAAGATTACGCCGGGCACTGACGGGCCGACCGACCCGGAGACGGAGGACTATCCCGCCAATGTCGCCGTGCGAGACCTCCTACGCGCAGCCGGCCTGACCGACGACCGACTGGCCCGGGCCGTGCGGATGTCCCCGTACCCGCTGGAGCGCGAGGTGTGGCTGGTCGGCCTACACGTACGTGTGCAGAACACCAAAGCAAACGGCCGCGCCAGGCACGATCGCCCGCTCCTGGTCACGACTCTGGTGGGGGTGCGCGCCCGCCCGTCCGGGCCCTGGGAGTTGTGCATGTACGTCCGGGGCCGCGGCTGGGTACCGCATGCCGAAGGCCTCACCGCCTTTCACCGCGACTCCATCGGTGATCGGATCGAGGAGCGGAAGGCGGCCTACGCCCGGCTGCGCGCCTACGTCGATAGCGCGCTCGCCGAACTCCCAGGCGATCTTCCGGTGGTGGTCATGGTCGATGCCGATGAGACCCGCCGCGTCTGGAGCGGTCTGAGCAATGGCCAGCTGCGCGAGGGAGTACTACCCGGCGACGGTCTGGCGCGGTCCGAGCGCGTCGCCGTGGTAAGGGTCGGCACGGGCGACAAGGCCGTGCCCCGCCCGATCCACTTCATCGACGGTCGTCCATCCCGTGATCCCGGCAAGCCCGGTAGCCCGCGCAAGCGCGTGTACCGGGGTGCCGACAGTTGGCTGCTCGGTTACTCCTCGCGGGTGTTCAACCAAGGCAGCAAAGGTCGGGTCGGCTCCGACTACACACGCTTCACGCTGCCCAGTGAACGGGCCAGAGAGCAGCGCGCCCCCTGGCACGCGTTCACCGCGACCGAGTTCGTTGTCGTGCGACCGGGGCCGTTCACCGACGAGGAGGTTGTGGCGCTCTCGGCGCGGTTGTGTGCCCAGCCGCTGTCGTGGGATGCCCACACACGGCGTCCCCTGCCGTTGCACCTCGCCGTAACCGCCGACCAGGACCACCCCGCCTACCGGAGCGAGGACCTCGACGGCGACGAGGAGTGATCCCAGCCTCACGCCGGTCTAGTGATACACGAGGGGCGCGGCCTTGAGGCCGAGGTGGAGGAGGAGGCGTTGCTCGCCGTCGGCGAGGTCGAGGCCGGTGAGGTGCTCGGCGCGGCCGAGGCGGTAGTAGAGGGTCTGGCGGTGGACGCCGAGGGCCTCGGCGGTCTCGCCGGCGTGGCCGCCGTGGTCGAGGTAGGTCTCGACGGTGCGGGCGAGCTCGCCGGACAGGCCGAGGGCGGGGGCGGCGAGCTCGAGCAGGTCGGTGCGGGGCAGGCGGGACAGGACGCGGTAGACGCCGAGGTCGGGCCAGGACGCGACCGGGCCGTGGCGGTCCACGGCCTCGGCGACGCGCAGGGCGTGCAGGGCCTCGCGCCAGCTCTGCCAGGCGTCGGCGATGTCGTCGCGGGGGCCGCCGATGCCGGCGGCCGTGCCGTACATGGCCTGGACCTTGCGGGCGACGTCGCGGGCCTGGGTGGCGGGGGCGAGCAGCGCGGTGAGCGGGTCGCCGGGGTCGGCGAGCACGCCGCGGGGCAGCGACCACAGCGAGGCCACCGCGTCCGGGGACGCGCGTACCGCGATCGCGCAGACCGGGGCCGGCACGTCCAC
The DNA here is from genome assembly GCF_006716785.1 of Thermopolyspora flexuosa. Lineage (NCBI taxonomy): Bacteria > Bacillati > Actinomycetota > Actinomycetes > Streptosporangiales > Streptosporangiaceae > Thermopolyspora > Thermopolyspora flexuosa. The sequence continues at coordinate 3,104,889 of NZ_VFPQ01000001.1, forward strand.
CTCGAGGCCGGCCTCGGCGCGGACGTCGGGGTCGACGGAGAACAGGGCGCGCAGCGCGGCGCCCGCCTTCTGGCGGCTGCGGACCTCCTGGGCGAGGGCGGCCGCGGCCCGGCGGACGAGGGGCGCGGCGGCCGCGAGGCGGTCGTCGGTGATCGCGCCGGAGTCGAGCAGCCACAGGTAGCCGTAGGTGACGCCGCGGTACCGGAGCGGCACGCAGATCCGGGCGAGCACGCCGAGGCGCTGGTCGGCCGGGATGCGTACCGGCGCGGTCGCGGTGGCGATGCCGAAGCCCTCGAAGTAGGCGCGCACCCGGTCGCTGGCGCGGCGGCGCAGGATCGACTCCTCGCGCACCCGGTCGATGGCGCCGCTCTGCGCGCAGTAGGCGACGAGCCGGAAGGCCCGGTCCTCGATCGTCGCCGCGCCGCCGAGGACCTCCGCGATCTCGTCGACGATGCTCTGAAGGTCCACCCCGCCATTGTCCGTCATGTCGGAAAGTGCCCTCATACAGGTGTATGAAGGTGGCTTGACCGACCCGTTGCGGTTGTCCATAGGCCGCGCCGACCTGCCCTATCTAGCGTGGGGGCATGCTCGGTACGGTGCTCACGGCGGCGGCGCAGAGCCCGCTCGCCCGGCGTGTGGTGTCGGAGTTCCCGCTCACCAGGCGGGTCGTCGACCGGTTCGTGGCCGGGGAGGACGTGGCGGCCGCGCGGGCCACGGTGGAACGGCTCGCGGCGGACGGCTTCGCGGTCACGGTCGACCATCTCGGCGAGCACGTGCGCGACGCGGCGGTCGCCGCGGCCACGGTCAAGGCGTACCTGGCGCTGCTCGGCGAGCTGCGCGCGCTCGGCCTCGGCGACCGTGCCGAGGTGTCGGTGAAGCTGTCCGCGCTGGGGCAGGCGCTCGGCCCGGACGGCGAGCGGATCGCGCTCGACCACGCCCGGCAGATCTGCGCGGCGGCACGCGAGGCGGGCGTGCAGGTCACCCTCGACATGGAGGACCACACCACCACCGACTCCACGCTGGCGATCCTGCGCGAGCTGCGCGCCGACTTCCCCGGCACCGGGGTCGCGCTGCAGGCCTGCCTGCGCCGTACCGAGGCCGACTGCCGTGACCTGGCGGGCCCCGGCTCGCGGGTACGGCTCGTCAAGGGCGCCTACGCCGAGCCCGCCTCGGTCGCCTACCGGGACAAGCACCAGGTCGACCTGGCGTACGTGCGGTGTCTGCGGGTGCTCATGGCGGGCAGCGGGTATCCCATGGTGGCCACGCACGACGACCGCCTCATCACCATCGCCGAGTCGCTCGCCGCGCGGCACGGGCGCGGCCGGGACGGCTACGAGTTCCAGATGCTCTACGGGGTACGGCCCGGCAGGCAGCGGGAACTGGCCGCGTCGGGGCGGACGGTGCGGATCTACGTCCCGTACGGCACCGACTGGTACGGGTACTTCATGCGGCGGCTCGCCGAGCGGCCCGCGAACGTCGCCTTCTTCCTGCGCTCGCTCGCCTCCTGAGGCGACGGGAGTCCGGGACAGATCGCGGAGGGGAGTCATCGAGATGGACGCCATCAGCAACGTTCCCGAGCCGGTCAACGAGCCGGTGCTCGGCTACGCGCCGGCGAGCCCGGAGCGCGCCGCGCTGGAGAAGCGGATCAAGGAGCTGTCGGGGGCCGCCCTCGAGCTGACCATGACGGTGGGCGGCGAGCGGCGCATGGCCGGCGGCGAGCCGATCGACGTGGTGCAGCCGCACAACCACGCCGCGGTGCTGGGCCGTACCGCGGAGGCGACCGGCGACGACGTGCGGGCGGCGATCGACGCCGCGCTCGCCGCGGCCCCGGCCTGGCGGGCGCTGTCGTTCGACGACCGGGCGGCGATCTTCCTGCGGGCGGCCGAGCTGCTCGCCGGGCCGTGGCGGGCGACGCTCAACGCGGCCACCATCCTCGGCCAGTCGAAGTCGGTCTACCAAGCGGAGATCGACGCGGCCTGCGAGCTGATCGACTTCTTCCGGTTCAACGTGGCGTTCGCGCGGCGGCTGCTCGCCGAGCAGCCGATCTCGGCGCCCGGGGTGTGGAACCGCATGGAGTACCGGCCGCTGGAGGGCTTCGTCCTGGCGATCACGCCGTTCAACTTCACCTCGATCGCCGCGAACCTGCCGACCGCCCCGGCGCTGCTCGGCAACGTCGTGGTGTGGAAGCCGTCGCCGACCCAGCAGTTCGCCGCCGAGTTCACCATGCGGCTGCTGGAGGAGGCCGGGCTGCCGCCCGGCGTGATCAACATGGTGACCGGGCGCGGGCAGGCGATCTCCGAGGTGGCGCTCGCCCACCCCGAGCTCGCCGGCATCCACTTCACCGGCTCCACCGCGACCTTCCAGCACCTGTGGGCCACGGTGGGCGCGAACATCAGCCGGTACCGCGGCTACCCGCGGCTGGTCGGCGAGACCGGCGGCAAGGACTTCGTGGTGGCCCACCCGTCGGCCGACCCGGCGGTGCTCTCCACGGCGCTGATCCGGGGCGCGTTCGAGTACCAAGGCCAGAAGTGCTCGGCCGCCTCCCGCGCGTACCTGCCGCGGTCGCTGTGGTCGCGGATGCGGGACGACTTCGTCGCCACCGCCGAGTCGCTCACCGTGGGGGACGTCGCCACCGACCTGTCGTGCTTCATGGGGGCGGTGATCGACGAGCGGGCCTTCGCCAAGTGCAGGGCGGCGATCGACCGGGCCCGCGCGGTGGACTCGATCACCGTGCTCACCGGGTCGTACGACGACTCGGCCGGGTACTTCGTGCGGCCCACGGTGCTGGAGTGCACCGACCCCACGGACGAGGTGTTCGTCAAGGAGTACTTCGGGCCGATCCTCGCCGTGTACGTCTACGACGACGACCGGTTCGAGCAGGTGCTCGACCAGATGGAGGGCGTGGCGCCGTACGCGCTCACCGGGTCGATCATCGCGACCGACCGGCAGGCGATCGCGCTCGCCACCGAGCGGCTGCGGTTCGCCGCGGGCAACTTCTACGTCAACGACAAGCCGACCGGGGCGATCGTGGGCCAGCAGCCGTTCGGCGGGGCCCGCGCCTCGGGCACGAACGACAAGGCCGGGTCGATCCTCAACCTGCTCCGCTGGGTGAACGCCCGGGCGATCAAGGAGACGTTCGTCCCGCCGACCGACCACCGCTACCCGCACATGGGGTGAGGCCGCGCGGCTACTCGGCGACGCCGCGGTAGGCGTGCACCCGCTCCACGTGCAGCCGGACGAGGAGCTCGCCGGGTACGGCGTTGCGCATGCCGTACTCGGCGGCGCGCTCCCGGCCCATGTAGCGGGCCGCGATGCGGGACGCCCAGGCGCGCAGGTCGTCCAGGTCGGCCGACAGCGTCGTGGTGCCCTCGAGCAGCACGAACGAGTACGGCGGGGACTGGTCGTCGACGCACAGCGCGGCCCGCGGGTCGCGGTGCAGGTGCCTGCCCTTCACGCTCGACTCGCCGGTCTGGAACACCACGTCGTCGCCGTCGAGGAGGAACCAGACCGGCGTGACGTGCGGGCTGCCGTCGGCGCGGGTCACGGCGAGCTTGCCGGTGCGGGTGCCGGTGAGCACGAAGTCCCGCCACTCTCTGTCAGTCATCGGCTCCACGGCGTAGACGCTAGCCGCCGGCGGCCCGCCGCGCCCGGCACCCACGCGCGGCGTGTCCCGCGTGTCCCGGGAGCCGGCCGGGGGCGTGCCGCTCCTGCAGCCGCGGCGGCACGCCCCCGGCACAGCGATCAGTGGCCGCGGAACGCCTCCTCCAGCCACCACGCCCCGCGCTCCCGGGTCACCTTCGCGTCGACCAGCATCGGGCGGTCGCGCGGGCCCGTGACCCAGTCGGCGACGGCGGCGAGGTCGGCGGGCTCGCGCACGGTCACCGCCTCGAACCCGAAGCCCCGGCCGACCGCGGCGAGGTCGGCGGGCGGGAACTCGACCAGGTCGAGCGGGTGGCCGTCCGGCCCGAAGTGGTGGATCTCCGCGCCGTAGGCCTCGTCGTCGTACACCACGACCAGCATCGGCAGGCCGAGCCGTACCACGGTCTCCAGCTCGGAGGCGGCCATGAACGCGCCGCCGTCGCCGAGCGCGGCCACCGGAAGCCGGTGCGGCTGGGCGAGCGCGGCGCCGATCGCCGTGGCGAGGCCGAGGCCGACCGACTGGAACGCCTGGGTGAAGCAGAAGGCGTTCTCGTCCGGGACCGACAGGAACATCGACGGGTAGCCCATGAAGTTGCCGGAGTCGACCGCCACCACCCGCTCGGCGGGGAGCAGGTCGTCGAGCCGGATGGTGAGCGTGCGCGGGTCGATGCGGCCGCCGCCGGTCTCGTCCCGGTACGGCTCGGCCCGCCAGCGGATCCGGGCGGCGATGCGGCGGCCGACCTCGAGGGTGCGGTAGCGGCCGCCGGCGGGGGCGCCGAGGCGGTCGAGGGCGTCGGTGACCGCCCGCGCGACCGCGGCGACGTCGCCGGTGACGCCGAGGTCGACCGGCCGGTGCGCGCCGAGCGCCGCCGGGTCGTGGTCGACCTGGGCGACCTTCGCGCCCGGGCCGATGAGCCGGCCGTGCCGCATCGTCCACATGTTGAGCGCGCAGCCCCAGCCGACGATCAGGTCCGCGCCCGCGATCAGCTCGGCGGCGAGCGGCGAGGAGAACCCGCCGCTCACGTCGAGGTCCCATGGGCCGCCGCGGAACAGGCCCTTCGCCACGGCCGAGGTGGCGAGCAGCGCCCCGGCGCGCTCGCCGAGCGCCTCCAGCTCGTGCCGGGCGCCGCGGGCGCCGCGCCCGGCGACGAACACCGGGCGTTCGGCGGCGGCGAGCAGCCCGGCGAGCGCCTCCACCCCGGCCGGGTCCGGCTCGGCCGGGACGGGATCGGGCACCTCGGGCGTGCGGAACGTTCCGGGCAGCGCGCTCTCCTGCACCGGCAGCGGCAGGTTGAGCAGCACGGTCCGGCCGTCGCGGGCCGCCCGCCAGGCGCGGGCCACGTCGTCGAGCGCGGTCTCCGGGGAGCGCACCCGCTCGGCGGCCGCCCCGACCGCGGCGGCGAGCGCGTCCTGGTCGACGCGGAAGTTGGAGGTGGGCGAGGTCGCCTCCCCGGCGAGCACGAGCAGCGGGGTACGGCTCTTGGCCGCCTCGGCGAGCCCGGTGAGCGCGTTGGTGAGGCCCGGCCCCTGGTGCACGCTCACCACGCCGACCGTGCCGGTCAGCCGCGCGTAGGCGTCCGCCATGGTGATCGCGCCGCCCTCGTGCCGGGCGGCCACGTACGGCACGCCGTGCCGTACCAGGGCGTTGGTCACGTGGAAGTTGCCGCTGCCGACCACGCCGAAGGCGCGCGGCCCACCCGGCCCGGCCTTCGCCAGCTCGGCGACGGCCCGGCCCACCGCCTCGGCGACGTTCACCGCTCCACCAGGGCGATCACGCGGGCCGGGCTGCCGGAGCCGCCGAGGATCGGCAGCGGGCCGGCGATCACGACCGCGCCGGTGGGCGGCAGCCGGTCGAGGTTGCGCAGCTGGGTGAGGCCGTACTTGCCCGCGCCGAGCAGGTAGGCGTGGCAGGGGAAGGCCGGGTCGAAGCCGCCCGCGGCGCCCGCGTCGGTGCCGACCGTCTCCACGCCGATGCCCGCGATCGGGGTCTGCTCGGCGAGCCAGCGGGCGCACTCCACCGAGACGCCCGGGGTGTGGCCCTCGTTGAGGAACTCCTCCTCCGAGTCGCCGCGGGCGGCCCAGCCGGTGCGGTAGAGCAGCCAGCCGCCCTCCGGCAGCGGGCCGTGCCGCTCCTGCCAGGCGGTGACGTGCTCGACCTGGAGCAGGAAGTCGGGGTCGGCGGCGGCCTCGGCGGTGAAGTCGAGCACCACGGCCGGGGCGATCAGCCGGGAGACCGGCACCTGGGCGACGTCCTCGCCGTCCTTGCCGGTGATCCAGTGGATCGGCGCGTCGAAGTGGGTGCCGGTGTGCTCGCCGGTGGTGATGTTGTTCCAGTACCAGGCCGGGCCGCGGTCGTCGTACCGGCTGATCTCCTCCAGGCGGAACGGCACCGTGTTGCCGAACGGCTCCGGCAGCTTGAGGATCGGCGTCGTCTCCGACAGCGGCGCGGTGAGGTCGATCACCTCGATCGAGCCGTTGCCGATGCCCTCGAGCAGGCTGCGCAACACCGACATCGTCGCCTCCCAGGCGGTTATCCGGTCCGGGGCAGAACCCGGCATATCTGATGAGGAATGTCCAGATCCTCCTATATCGATAAGGATCATCGCCACCCCGGGTGCTTGCCGATGCCGGGAAGCGGAAAAGGGTCTCCACGAGGGGTGTCGTAACGGCACCGACGCAAGGACGGGGATCGCATCGTGAAGAAGCTCATCAACGACGCCGAGTCCGTGGTCGCCGACGCCCTGGCCGGGATGGCGGCGGCACACCCGTCGCTCCGCGTCGACGTGCGGAACCGCATCGTGCTGCGCGCCTCCGGCCCGCGCCCCGGCAAGGTCGCCGTGGTCTCCGGCGGCGGCTCCGGCCACGAGCCGCTGCACGCCGGATACGTCGGGTACGGCATGCTGGACGCGGCCTGTCCCGGGGAGATCTTCACCTCCCCGGTGCCCGACCAGATGCTCGAGGCGGGCCAGCGCATGCACGGCGGGGCCGGGGTGCTCTTCGTGGTGAAGAACTACACCGGCGACGTGCTCAACTTCGAGATGGCCGCCGAGGCGCTCGCCGAGGAGGGCATCGAGGTGGCGAGCGTGCTCGTCAACGACGACGTGGCGGTGCAGGACTCGGTGTACACCGCCGGGCGGCGCGGCACCGGGGCCACCGTGCTCGTCGAGAAGATCACCGGCGCGCTCGCCGAGACCGGCGCCCCGCTCGCCGAGATCGCGCTCACCGGCGAGGAGGTGAACGCCCGCAGCCGCTCCTTCGGCATCGCGCTCACCCCATGCGTCACCCCTGCGGCCGGCGAGCCGACGTTCGAGCTCGGCCCGAACGAGGTGGAGCTCGGCATCGGCATCCACGGGGAGCCGGGCCGTACCCGCACCGCGCTCGAGCCCGCCCGGGAGCTGGTGCGCATCGCGATGGACGCGATCAACGACGACCTGCCGCTCAGCGGCGACGTGCTCGTCATGGTCAACGGCATGGGCGGCACCCCGCTGATCGAGCTGTACGTGGTCTTCGCCGAGGTCGCCGCGTACCTGCGCCGCAAGGGGGCGAACGTCACCCGGCGGCTCGTGGGGAACTACATCACGAGCCTCGACATGCAGGGGTTCTCGGTGACCGTCTGCCGGCTGGACGAGCGGCTCACCCTCCTGTGGGACGCCCCGGTCGAGACCCCGGCGCTGCGGTGGGGCCGGTAGGCGAGGGACGGCGGACGGACGGCGGAAGGAGACAGCGGTGGACACTCGGTTCTTCGCCGCGTGGCTGGAGGAGTGCGCCAGGGTCGTGCACGAGCAGCGGGAGTACCTCACCCGGCTCGACGCGGCGATCGGCGACGCCGACCACGGCAACAACCTCGACCGCGGCTTCACCGGGATCCGCCAGGCCCTCGCCGAGAACGCGCCGAAGACCCCCGGCTCGCTGCTCGCCCTCGCGGGCACCACGCTGGTCCGCAAGGTCGGCGGAGCGTCCGGCCCGCTGTACGGCAGCGCCCTGCGGCAGATGGGCAAGGCGCTGGGCGACGCCGAGACGGTCGGCCTTGCGGAGCTGACCGGGGCGCTCGAGACCGGCCTGCAGACGGTGCGCCGGCTCGGCGGCGCCGAGGTCGGGGACAAGACCATGGTGGACGCGCTCGCCCCGGCCTGCGTCGCGCTGCGGCGGGCGGTGGAGGAGGGGGTCAAGCCGCAGGAGGCGCTGAGCCGCGCCGCGGACGCGGCCGACAAGGGGGCGAAGGACACCGTCTCGATGCAGGCGCGCAAGGGCCGGGCGAGCTATCTCGGGCCGCGCAGCATCGGTCACCAGGACCCGGGCGCCACCTCGACCGCGCTCATCCTCGCCGCGCTGCGCGACGTCGCGGTCTCCTGGGCGGAGCCCGGGGCGGCGGGGCCGTGAACCGGGCGGGCCCGCACGCCGCGCGCGCGGAAGGCGCGAACGGTCCGATCGGGAACGTGGGTGGGAGCCTGAATGGTGGGAATCGTGGTGGTCTCGCACAGTCCGGCGCTCGCCCGTGAGGTGGCCGCCCTGACCCGTGTCCTCGCCCCGGTCCCGGCGCCCATCGCTCCGGCGGGCGGGGCCGCGGACGGCTCGGCCGGCGCCGACATCGACCGGGTGCGCGACGCGGTCCGCTCGGTCGACCAGGGGGACGGCGTCGTCCTCCTAGCCGACCTCGGCAGCTCGGTGCTCACCGCGAGACTGCTGGTGGAGGAGCTCGGCGACCCCTCCGTGGTGCTCGCCGACGCGCCCCTGGTGGAGGGCGCGGTCGCCGCCTCGGTCATGGCGGGGGCCGGTGCCCCGCTCGCCGAGGTGCTCGCCGCCGCGGAAGGGGCCCGGGCCGGCAAGCTCTGACGGCCGCACGGCACCGATCCCGGGCGCGGCGCGCACCGGGAGTGCGGCCTGACGACGCGACGTGCTCAGCCGTGCAGGTAGCCGACGAGGTGGGCGTTCTCGGTCTCCAGCTCCTCGATCGCGCTCTTCACCACGTCGCCGATGCTCACGATCCCGGCGAGCCGACCGTTCTTCACCACCGGGATGTGCCGGATCCGGTGGTTGGTCATGGTACGGCGCAGCTCGTCGACGTTGGCGTCGGGACCGCAGGTGCGCACCTCGGTCGTCATGATCGACGAGACCGGGGCGTCGAGGATCTCCGCGCCCCGCTCGTGGAGCTTGCGGACGATGTCCCGCTCGGAGACGATGCCCGCGATGGTGGCGCCGTCGTCGGAGACGACCACGGCGCCGATGTTGAGGCCGGCGAGCACCGCCAGCAGCTCGCGCACGGTGGCGGACGGCCGGACCGTCGCCACGCTGGTTCCCTTGCGCTGGAGGATCGTGCCGATGAGCAAGCGCCACCACCTTTCGCACGGGCCGGCCGGACCGCCGGTGCGGACCCGTGCGCACCGCGCACGCCCGGGCACGGCGAAGGACCGTGTTACCCAGGCAACAGCTCGTCATCCGCGCTCGTCAAGGGCGATATCGGAGGTAACGGTAAAGAAACCGCGGCAGTAGGTCCCCCGGGGACGTGACCTCGGCCACGCCACCGGCACCGGCCGGGGATAGATTCACCTCATGACCGACGACGTCGAACCGCGCTGGCTCACCGGGGCCGAGCAACGGGCGTGGCGCGCCATCCTCGCCGCTCACAAACTCCTGGACCACCGGCTCGACCGTGAGCTGCACGAGTTCGGGCTCTCCCTCAACGACTACGAGATCCTCGTCCACCTCTCCGAGAGCCCCGAGCGCCGGATGCGGATGAGCGACCTGGCCGCCGCCACGATCCAGTCCCGCAGCCGGCTGTCCCACCAGATCTCCCGGATGGAGGCGGCGGGCCTGGTCGCGCGGGAGACCTGCCAGCACGACCGGCGGGGCACCTTCGCGGTGCTCACCGAGCACGGCTGGGCGACGATGCAGCGGGTCGCCCCCCACCACGTGGCGGGGGTGCGCCGCCACTTCCTCGACATGCTCAGCCCGGAGGACCTGGAGACGCTGGAGAAGGCGTACGCGCCGGTCATCGCCCACCTGCAGCGGATCCGCGCGGAGGAGGGCGACCGGTAGCGGGTGGCCGCCCGGAACCGGCGGCCCCCGCCCCGCGGTCAGCGGTGCTTGGCCGCCGGAGGCGCGCCGCGGCGCTCGCGGATCCGCATGCTGATGACGATCGGCGAGCCATCGAAGCCGTACGTCTCGCGGATGCGGCGCTCGATGAACCGGCGGTAGGTCTCCTCCAGGAAGCCGGTGGTGAACAGGATGAACCGCGGCGGCTCGACGTCGGCCTGCGTGGCGAAGAGGATCTTGGGCTGCTTGCCGCCGCGCACCGGCGGGGGCGTGGCCGCGACCAGCTCGCCGAGGAACTGGTTGAGCTTCGCCGTCGGCACCCGGTTCGACCAGGACTCGAGCGCGCGCTCGATCGCCGGGACGAGCTTCTCCACGTTGCGCCCGGTCTTGGCGGAGATGTTCACCCGCAGCGCCCAGGGGGTGCGGGTCATCCGCCGCTTGATCTCCCGCTCCAGGTCGTAGCGGCGCTCCTCGTCGAGCAGGTCCCACTTGTTGAACGCGATCACCATCGCCCGGCCCGCGTCCGCGACCATGCTCATGATCCGCAGGTCCTGCTCGCTGAGCGGCTGCGAGGCGTCGATCAGCACGACCGCGACCTCGGCCCGCTCCAGGGCGGCCTTGGTGCGCATGGTCGCGTAGAAGTCGGCGCCCTTCAGCTCCCGCTCGCGCCGCCGGATGCCCGCGGTGTCGATGAACCGCCAGGTCTTGCCGCCGAGCTCGATCAGCTCGTCCACCGGGTCCCGGGTGGTGCCCGCCATCGGGTCGACGAGCACCCGCTCCTCCCCGGCGAGCCGGTTGAGCAGCGACGACTTGCCCACGTTCGGCTTGCCGACGAGCGCGATCCGGCGCGGCCCGCGGTCGCCGCCGAACTGCTCGGGCGGCGCCTCGGGCAGCAGGTCGAGCACGGTGTCGAGCAGGTCGCCGCTGCCCCGGCCGTGCAGCGCCGACACCGGGCGGGGCTCGCCCAGGCCGAGCGACCACAGCACCGAGGACTCCAGCTCGAGCTGCGGGTTGTCCGCCTTGTTCGCGGCGAGGATGACCGGCTTGCCGGTACGGCGCAGCACCGCGCCGACCGCCTCGTCGGCGTCGGTGACCCCGACCGTGGCGTCCACCACGAACACGATCACGTCGGCGAGCTCGGCCGCGACCTGCGCCTGCTCGGCGATGCGCAGCCCCATGCCGGTCGCGTCGGGGTCCCACCCGCCGGTGTCGACCAGGGTGAACCGGCGTCCCCGCCAGGACGCCTCGTAGGTGACCCGGTCGCGGGTGACGCCGGGCACGTCCTCCACCACCGCCTCGCGGCGGCCGATGATCCGGTTGACCAGCGTGGACTTGCCGACGTTCGGGCGGCCCACGATCGCGACGACCGGCAGCGGACCGGCGGCGCCACCGCCTCCGCCCTGGTCCCGGTCGCCCTGCTCCAGGTCGGCGAACTCGGCCGCGATCAGGCCCTCGTCGCCATCGTAGTCCCCCGTCACGACGTTCTCTCCTTCGTCAGGCGCAGCACCTCGGCGATCACCTCGTCGAGGGTGAGCCCTGTGGTGTCCAGTTCGACGGCGTCGTCCGCCTTGGCCAGCGGGTTGACCGGCCGCGTCGAGTCGAGCTGATCCCGCCGGGCCATCGCCTCCCGCTGCGCCTCGAGGGTGGTGCCGGTCAGCTCCGCGGTACGGCGCCGCGCGCGCTCCTCGGCGCTCGCGGTGAGGAAGATCTTGACGGTGGCGTCCGGGGCGACCACCGTGCCGATGTCGCGGCCCTCGATCACGATGCCCGCGCCGTCCCGGCACGCCTCGTCCATGATCTCCCGCTGCCGGGCGACGAGGCGCCGCCGTACCTCGGGCACCGCGCTCACCGCGGACACCGCGCCCGTGACCTCGGGGCCGCGGATCGGCCCGGCCACGTCCACGCCGTCGACGGCGATCGCAGGCGCGTCCGGGTCGGTGCCGACCACGAGCTCGGGCTCGCCGGCACGGGCGGCGACCGCCGCCGCGTCGCCGACGTCCACGCCCTCGCGCAGCATCCACCAGGTGATCGCGCGGTACATCGCGCCCGTGTCGAGATAGCGCAGGCCGAGCTCGCGGGCGACCCCGCGGGACACGCTCGACTTGCCCGACCCCGAAGGACCGTCAATGGCGACGACCAGACCGGCCACGCTGTCTCCATTCCGTTCGAGTTGCCGCCCACGAGGTTACCGGGATCGGGCACCCGCCCGCGCACGCGCGGGCGGGCCTGTGGATATCCGTCAGGCGTCGGGGATCCAGCTCCCGTGGAAGCCGAGCGGGATGCGCGCGGGCAGGTGCACCACGGCGACCGGCTCGCCGGTGAAGTCCTGCGCGGAGAGGATGAGCAGGTCGGCCGCGCCACGCTCCGGGTCGTTCACGAACGCGAGCACGTAGCCGTCGTCCTCGGCGGCCGCGCCCTCGGCGGGGACGAACACCGGCTCGCCCGCGTAGGCGTCCCGGTGCAGGGTGCGGGCCTGCACGGTGCCGGTGCGCAGGTCGTGCTTGAGCAGCGCGTTGCCGAACGCCGCGTCGTCCAGGTCGTTGAGGTCGACGTAGCCGTCGCCGAGCCGCTCGGTGAGCTCGCCGGTGACCACGGCGTAGCCGTACCGGTACGGCCGGCCGACCCGGCGCTCGTCGACGCGGGGGAACTCCTGCGGCCGGTCGTCGAGCCGGGTCACCGTCACCGTGCCCGCCGCCGGGTCGATCGTCCACCGGTCGAGCGCGGGCAGGCCCCCGGCGAGCCGGCCGCCGTCGAACAGGCGGGGGTAGACGACGAGGTCGATCACCACCCGGTCGCCGTCGTCGTAGGCGTTGAGCGTGTGGAACACCCAGCACGGCTCGATCTCGAACCAGCGCACGTCCGCCGCGCCGCCGTCGCGCGGCAGCAGCCCGACGCGGGCGGGCCGCCCGTCGGTCCAGGAGTACGGGATGTCGGCCCCCTGCCGGGCGAGCTCCATGTCGAACGTGACCGGCAGGTCGTAGACGACCACGTACCGCTCGGTGAGCGCGCAGTCGTGCACCATCGGCTGGTCGGGGATCGGGATGTCGACGGTGCGGGTGACGAGCCCGTCCCGGCCGATTCGCACGTACTGGACGTGCGCCCGGCCCCAGTAGTAGGCGATCGCGTGCAGCTCCCCGGTGGCCGGGTCGAGCTTGGGGTGGGCGACGTACCCGCCGGGCAGCGTGCCGCCGAAGTCGCACACGCCGAGCGTGTCGAGCTCGTACCCCAGCTCGTACGGCCGCGGCCCGGACTCGACGAGCGCGAGCGTGCGCCCGGCGTGGCCGATCACGTGGGTGTTGGCGGCGAAGTCCATGCCGGCGTGCACCGGGCCGCCGGGCCACGGCTCGCCCAGCCGCTCGGCCACCCGTGCCGAGCGCACCCACCGGTTGCGGTACCACTCGGCCCGGCCGTCGCGCAGCCGTACCCCGTGCACCATGCCGTCGCCGGCGAACAGGTGCAGCCGGGGGTCGTCGAGGTTCATCGGGTTCGGCCCGTTGCGCAGGTAGCGGCCGTTGAGCTCGGCCGGGATGCGGCCGGTCACCGGCAGGTCGAAGGCGGTGATCTCCTCGGTGACCGGGGTGAAGCCGCCGCGGAAGGCGGGGTGCTCGCCGACGCGGGACTCGGTGAGGGACATGTGGGGCACCTCCTGACGGTGGCGGTTCCGGCGGCGCAGGGCCCGCCGCCGGGCGTGCGCCCGCGGACCGCTCAGCGGCCGGTCCGCAGGCCGTCGAGCAGGGTCGCCAGCAGCAGGCGGAACCGGTCGGCCGCCTGCGCGGGGTCCACCATCCGGGCCAGCTCCAGGCTCACCGCGCCGTGCAGCGCCATCCACAGCGCGTCGGCGACCGCGGCCGGATCCCCGTCGCGGAGGACCCCGGCCCGCATGCAGGCGGCCACGGCCCGCACCGCGTAGGCGAGCGTGGACTTGCTGTAGCTCACCGCCTCGCTGCTTGGCTCGAAGCCGGGGACTGCGTCCTGGAACATGACCCGGTAATACTCCGGCTCGGCGAGCGCGTACTCCCGGTACGCCCAGCCGAGCGCCTCCAGATATGCGGCCGGTTCCAGGTCCTCGGGCACCCGGGCGAGGTGCCGCCCCAGCCGGGCGAACCCCTCCAGCCAGAGCGCCTCGACGAGCCCGTCCTTGCCGCCGAACATCGTGTAGATGACCTTGGTCGAGCACCCCACCTCGGCGGCGATCCGCCGTACCGTGAGCGAGCCCGCCCCCTCGGCCACGAGCAGCCGCGTGGCGGTGTCGAGGATCGCCGTCCGCACCGCGCCCTGCCCTGCCTGCCGGGCCCGCTCGTACGCGCTCACCGTCATGGTTAGGGTAACACCGTTTCTTATCGGTAACGCTGTTACCGCATTTGTACGGCAAAGCCGGTCACCCGTCAAGACCCGCGACGGATGACCGGCTCGCGAAACCCTGGGGTACGGCTCAGCCGGGCACGTCCCAGCCCTGGGCGCGCAGCGCCGCGGCGAGCACCCCGGCGGCCTCGGGCTGGACGGAGAGCTCGGCCATGCCCAGCGGCAGGCCGGGGGCGTGCTCCAGGCGCACGTCCTCGATGTTGACGCCGACCTCCTCGGCGACCTGGAAGAGCCGGGCGAGCTCGCCGGGGCGGTCGCCGATGACGACCTGCACGACCGCGTACGCGCGGGCGGGGCCGCCGTGCTTGCCGGGGATGCGGCCGCGGCCGGTGACGCCGCGCCGCAGCAGGTCGGTGACCTCGGCCATCGCCGGCTCCCCCGCTCTCGCGGTACGGCGCAGCGCCGCCGCGGCGGCGGCCAGGTCGGCGGCGATCGCCTCGAGCACCGCGGCGACCGGCAGCGCGTTGCCGGAGAGGATGCCGGTCCACAGGTCCGGGTCCCCGGCGGCGATGCGGGTGACGTCCCGCACCCCCTGCCCGGCGAGGCTGAGCGCGGTCTCCGAGGCGCCCGCGAGGCGGGCCGCGACGGCCGCCGCGGTCACGTGCGGGGCGTGCGAGACGATCGCGACCGCCTCGTCGTGCTCGGCCGCGCCGACCCGCACCGGCTCGGCGCCGCACAGCTTGATCAGCGACAGCACGGCCTCCACCGCGTCGGGCGAGGTCTGCTCGGTGGGGCAGTACGCCCACGGGCGGCCGAGGAACAGGTCGGCGCGGGCGGCCGCCGGGCCGGAGCGCTCGCTGCCCGCGAGCGGGTGCCCGGCGAGGTAGCTCGACAGGTCGCAGCCGATGGCGGCGGCGCGCTCCAGCGGCAGCGCCTTCACGCTCGCCACGTCGGTGTAGCAGCGGGCCGCGCCCTCCCGCTGCAGCCGCAGCAGCTCGTCGGCGACGTACGGCGGGGGCACCGCGACCACCGCGAGGTCGACGGGCGCGATCTCGTCCCGCCCGCCCGGCGGCGGCCACTCCCGGCCGGCGCCCAGCTCCCGGGCGAGCCGTACCGCCCGGTCGTCACGGTCGGCGAGGTACACCTCCAGGCCGTGCTCGCGCAGCGCGAGCGCGACCGAGGTGCCGATCAGCCCGGTCCCGACGACGAGAACGCTCGAGATGCTCACCGGCGCCCCGTCCCGCAGGTGGTCGCGCAGGGCCGCCATGACGTGCTCACGTGCGGATCCACTGGTGGCTCACCGCGCCTACTGGGCGATGTCCAGCCGCAGCGCGACCGCGCCCCGCAGGTAGACGTGCTGGATCTGCTGCCGAGGCTTGTCGGTCTCCACATGGGCCATGAGCCGGACCACGCGCGGCAGCGCACCCGGGACGTCGATCTCGGTGGCACAGATCAGCGGCACGTCGTGGAAGCCGAGCTTGCGCGCGGCGAGCGCCGGGAACTCCGCGTTGAGGTCCGGGGTGGCTGTGAAGATGACGCTGATCACGTCGTCGGTGGTGAGCTCGTTGCGCGCCATCACCTCGGTCACCAGCTCGGTGACTCCGGCCAGGATCGCCTCACGCTCGTTGGCGTCGACCTGGATGGCTCCGCGGATCGCCCGCACCCCCATGATGTTCCCTTCGTACATGCCCTCGCGGGGCGGCCGGCCCGGCCGCCCCGGGAAAACGGCGGACTACAAACCGACGGCGGCGTACAGTTCACCTATTTCGGTCACCGTCAGGGAACGGATCGTACCCGGCTTCAGCCGTCCCAGCCTCACCGGCCCGAACTCGATGCGGGCCAGGTCGATGACCCGGTGGCCGACCTCCTCCATCATCCGCCGCACGATGTGCTTACGGCCCTCGTGCAGCGTGATCTCCACGAGCGCGAGGTCGCCGTGCACCTGGACCACCCTGAACTGGTCGGCCCTGGCGATGCCGTCCTCGAGCTCGACGCCCTGCAGGAGCCACCGGACCACCTTGCGCGGCACCGGGCCGGGCACCTTCGCCAGGTACTTCTTCCGCACCCCGTAGCGGGGGTGGGTGAGCCGGTGGGCGAGCTCGCCGTCGTTGGTGAGCAGGATCAGGCCCTCGGTCTCGGTGTCGAGGCGGCCCACGTGGAACAGCCGGTACGGCAGGTCGGCGACGTAGTCGGCGATCGTCGGCCGGCCCAGCGGGTCGGACATCGTGCTGATCACGCCGATCGGCTTGTTGAACGCGTAGTAGGCCAGCTCGGTGTTGGTCGGGATGCGCTTGCCGTCGACGTGGATCACCTGGCGGGCGGGGTCGACCCGGGCGCCGAAGCGGCGCACCACCTGGCCGTCGACGGTGACCCGGCCCTCGCCGATCAGCTGCTCGCAGGCGCGGCGGCTCGCCACGCCGGCCGCGGCGAGCACCTTCTGCAGCCGCACGCCGCCGGGCACCTCGGTGGTGTCCCGCTCCTCGGGCCGGTCCTCGGGGAAGTCATCGTCGTCGTCCGGCAGGTCGAGCTCGACCTCGATGTCGCGGCCGCGGTCCCGGTCCCGGTCGGCGGAGCGGCCGAACCGGGCACGCACGGTCGCCGGCCGGGCCGGGCGCGGCGCGCCGCCGCGCTCCCGGGAGCCGCCGCCGACCGTGGTCACCGCGTCGTCGCCGAAGCGGCCGCGGCGCCGGTCCGCGCCGCGGTCCCCGCGGGCCCGCGGGCCCCGGTCCCGCTCGTTCCGGTCGCCGCCGTACGGCCGCCGCGCGCGGTCGTCCGCCGCGGTCTCGCGGTCGCGGGAGCGGCCGTACCGGGCGCGCAGGCCGGTCGCGGGGCGGCCGGTCTCCCGGCCGCGGGCCTCCTCCCCGCGCGTGCGGCCCGTGCGCGCGTCGCCCCGGACGCCGCCCGGGCCGCCGCGGGTGCCGCGGCCGTCTGCTGTGCGGCGCGGGTCGCCGCCACGGCCGGTGCCGTGGCCTCGGGCGCGCCCGTCACCGCGTCCATCACCGGACGGGGTGCCACGCCTCTTGCTCACTGTCTCTGCTCCTCAAGGCTTTCGATGTCGTCGGGGAGGAACGGGGCGAGCTCGGGAAGCTCGTCCAGGCTGCGCAGGCCCAGCCGTTCCAGGAAGTAGTTGGTGGTGCGGTACAGCACGGCCCCGGTCTCCGGGTCGGTCCCGGCCTCCTCGACCAGGCCGCGCGCGACCAGCGTGCGCATCACGCCGTCGCTGTTCACCCCGCGGATCGCGGCCACCCGGGCCCGGCTCACGGGCTGGCGGTAGGCGACGACCGCGAGGGTCTCGAGCGCCGCCTGGGTGAGCCGTGCCGTACGGCCGTCCCGGACGAAACGTTCGACGTAGGGGGCGCATTCGGCCCGCGTGTAGAACCGCCAGCCGCCGGCGACCTCTCTGAGGTCGAAACCCCGGCCGGCCGCGGTGTATTCCGCCGACAGCTCGCGCAGCAGCGCGTCCACCTCGCCGGTGGGGCGCTCCAGCACCTGGGCGAGGGTCACCGTGTCCACCGGCTCGTCCACGACCATGAGGATCGCCTCGAGCGCGGCCCGCAGGCTCGGCTCGGGCCGCTCCACGGGGTCCGGAGCGCCGCCGGCGTCGGCCTCGCGGGCCGTGTCCGGTACGGCGTCGCCGGTCCGGCCGTCCGTGGCATCGGGCGCGCCGGCGCCCGGGGCGGGATCCGGATCAGTCATCGGTGGTCTCTCCGCCTTCCGCAACGGGGGTTCGCTCGCCGCCGGCGGGGCCCTCGTCGTAGTCGTCGGTCACCGCCACCTCGCCGTCGTCGCCGCCGGTCCAGATCACGTGCAGCTCCCCGAGCGGTTCGAGCTGTTCGAAGGCGACGGCCGCCTCACGGTACAGCTCCAGCACCGCGAGGAAGCGTGCGACGACCTCGTGGATGCCCGCGCAGTCGGAGATGAGGGCGCGGAAGGTGGCCTTGCGCACCCGCCTGAGCCGTTCCACCAGGATAGCCGCCTGCTCGCGGACGCTCGCCCGCGGTTGATAAATGTGCTCGGTGGAGACGGTGGGCGGCTTCTTCGGCGTGAACGCCCGCGCGGCGATCCGGGCGAGGCCCTCCGGGCCGACGCCGAGCACGAGCTCGGGCAGCAGCCCGGCGAAGTGCGGCTCCATCGGCACCTGCCGGGGATACCGCAGCGCCTCCTCGGCCATGCGGACGGCGAACACCTTGGCGACCTCCTTGTACGCCCGGTACTGCAGCAGCCGGGCGAACAGCAGGTCGCGGGCCTCGAGCAGGGCGAGGTCCTCCTCGTCCTCCACCTCGCCGCTCGGCAGCAGCCGCGCCGCCTTGAGGTCGAGCAGGGTGGCGGCGACGAGCAGGAAGTGGCTCGCCTGGTCCAGGTCCCAGTCCGGCCCGCGGGAGCGGATGTACGCGATGAACTCGTCGGTGACCTGGTGGAGGGAGACCTCGGTGATGTCGAGCTTGTGCTTGGAGATCAGGCTCAGCAGCAGGTCGAACGGCCCCTCGAAGACCTCCAGGTGAACCTGGAAACCCTCGGCCGTCTCCCGTGTGGTCTCCTGCTGCGCGGTCACCGCACCATTCTCCCGCACATCGCCGCGCGGCGGCGCCGCTCGCCGCGCGCGGCCACGGCGGTCACTCCCGCTTGGGCCAGCGGGCGAGCAGCTCCCGGGCGAGCTCGCGGTAGGCGGCCGCGCCCAGCGACGCCGGGTCGAACTGGGTGATCGGCTCGCCGGCGAGCGTGGCGTCCGGGAACCGCACGGTGCGGTTGATCACGGTGTGGAAGACCTTGTCGCCGAACCCCTGCATGATCGTCTGCAGCACCTCACGCGCGTGCAGCGTGCGCGGGTCGTACATGGTGGCGAGGAGGCCGTCGATCTCGAGGTTCTTGTTGAGCCGCTCCTTGACCTTGTTGATCGACTCCATCAGCAGCGCCACGCCGCGCAGCGCGAAGAACTCGCACTCCAGCGGGATGATCACGCTGTGCGCCGCGGTGAGCGCGTTGACCGTGAGCAGGCCGAGCGACGGCTGGCAGTCGATCAGGCAGATGTCGTAGTGCGGGATGAGCGGCTCCAGGGCCCGGGCCAGCGCGTACTCGCGGGCGACCTCGTTGACCAGCCGGATCTCCGCTCCGGAGAGGAAGATGTTGCTGGGCAACAGGTCCATGTTCTCCACGCTGGTCTGGAGCAGGACGTTGTCGGTGGTGACGTCCGCCTCCTCCATGATGAGGTCGTAGACCGTCACCTCCAGCGGGCGGGGGTCGATGCCCAGCCCCACCGACAGGGCGCCCTGCGGGTCGAAGTCGACCAGCAGCACCTTCTGCCCGACCTCGG
The DNA here is from genome assembly GCF_006716785.1 of Thermopolyspora flexuosa. NCBI lineage: Bacteria > Bacillati > Actinomycetota > Actinomycetes > Streptosporangiales > Streptosporangiaceae > Thermopolyspora > Thermopolyspora flexuosa. The sequence continues at coordinate 3,124,174 of NZ_VFPQ01000001.1, forward strand.
CGAGCGCCGCGCCGAGGTTGATGGTGGTCGTCGTCTTGCCGACGCCGCCCTTCTGGTTGACCATGGCGACCACCCGGGCCGGGCCGTGGGTGGTCGGCGGCACCGGCTCCGGGAAGACCGGACGCGGCCGCCCCGTGGGCCCGAGCACCTGCCCGGAGGCGTCAGCCCAGGTTCCCTCGGGAGTGGCCCCCAGGGGAGTTTCGTGGGTCGTCGTCGTTGTCACCAGATGAACCTCCCTGACAGCCCCGAAACGGACCGTCCGGACGGACACTATGGGGTCAGCATGTATGCGGCAAGGCGACTCGCCCGGTAACGCCAAAGTTCGGTCCGGCGGGCGACGGCTCCGCGGCGCTCGAGAGCGTGAACGTCCCGGAACTAGTCGACCGAGACCAAAGTGTAGACCTGTGCCGTGCTTACCGAGGCGAGGCCGAGGAGTTCCCGGACAACTCTGACATCCGCGCCGCCGTCGATGAGCCGGGCGGCGAACGAGTGCCGCAGCATGTGCGGCGAGATGCCGCCGAGGCCGGCGCGCTCGGCCGCCGCCTGGAGCACCCCCCAGGCGCCCTGCCGGGTGAGCCGGCCGCCTCGGGCGTTGAGGAAGAGCGCGTGGGTGCCGCGGCCACGGCCGTGCGCGGCGATCGCCGGCCGCGCCCGGGTGAGGTAGGCGCGCAGGGCGTCGCGCGCGGACCGGCCGAGCGGCACCGCGCGGGTGCGGCCGCCCGCGCCGCGCAGCCGTACCCGCTCCACGCCGGTGGTGCGCCGCTCGCCCCCGTCCCCGGCGCCGTCGTCGCCGAGCTCCACGTCGTCGACGGCGAGCCCGACCACCTCGGAGATCCGCGCGCCGGTGCCGTACAGCACCTCGAGCAGCGCCCGGTTGCGCAGCGTGAGCGGCGCGTCCTCGGGGCCCAGCGCGGCGAGCAGCCGCTCGACCTCGCCCGCGCCGATCGCCCGCGGGGTACGGCGCGGCCGCCGCGGCGGTCGCACCCGCCCGGCCGGGTCGTGGGAGGCGAGCCCCTCGCGCACCGCGAACCGGTGCAGCCCGCGCACCGCCGACGCGGCCCGGGCCGCCGACCCGTCGCAGAGCGCGCGGTGCCGCTCGTCGCCCGCGCGCAGCGCGTCGAGGAACGCGGCCACGTCATCCTCGCTCACCTCGGCGAGGCTGCGCCGGCCCCGCTCCTCCAGGTACTCCAGGTAGCGCCGCAGGTCACGCCGGTAGGACGCGAGCGTGTTCGCGGCGAGGCCGCGTTCCGTGGCGAGATGGGTGAGGTACTCCGCCAGCACGGCGTCGGCGTCGGCGTGCGCGTCCAGGGCGTGACCTCCCGTCATGCCGATTCACCAGACTCGGGCCCCGGCACGGGGGACGCCCGGGGCGGGGGTGCGCCCCGCGCGTGCCGGCGCGCGGGGTCAGTCCTCCGGGGCGTCGGCGGGCCGCAGATCGGCGAAGCCGCCGGCCGAGGCAGCGTACGCGGCGAGGATACCCGCCACCGCCTGGGAATTGTGGATCTTTCCGGACAACGCCTTCGCGACGGCCTCCTCGAGCGGCACCCACACCACCGGCATGTCGATCTCCTCGTGCCGGCGCTCGTGCGCGAACTCCCCGTCGGGGATCGGCTCCACGTCCCGGGCGAGGAAGATGCGCATGCGCTCGTTCGCCATGCCGGGCGAGGTGAACAGGTCGACCAGGGTGTGCCAGGTGGCGGCGCGGTAGCCGGCCTCCTCGGCGAGCTCGCGCCGCGCGTTGTCGAGCAGCGACTCGCCCGCGACGTCGCGCAGCCCGGCCGGGATCTCCCACAGCAGCCGCCGTACCGGGTGGCGGTACTGCCGCAGCAGCAGCACCCGGCCCGCGTCGTCGAGCGCGACCACGGCGACCGAGCCGGGGTGCAGCACGTAGTCGCGCTCGGCGGGCTCGCCCTCGGGCATGGTCACGCTGTCGGTGCGGACCGAGATCACCCGGGCCTGGAACCGGTCCTTGGAGGCGACCACCTCCCAGGACTCGGGCACGTCGACGACGTCGTCCGGGGTGAGCTTCGGCGCGGAACCGGATCCGCGATCGCCGGGCCTGGCCGTCACCGCCCCTGCCCCGCCTTCACCGCGGCCTCGCGGCTCTGCGCGTACGCCAGGGCCGCGGTCACCAGCCCGCGGAACAGCGGGTGGGGACGGGTCGGCCGGGACCGGAACTCCGGATGGGCCTGGGTGCCGATGAAGAACGGGTGGATCTCCGGCGGCAGCTCGGCGTACTCGACGAGGCGGCCGTCCGGCGAGGTCCCGGAGAAGACCATGCCGACCTTCTCCAGCGTCTCCCGGTAGGCGTTGTTCACCTCGTAGCGGTGCCGGTGCCGCTCGGACACCTCGGCCTTGCCGTACAGCCGGCGGGCGAGGCTGCCCTCGGCGAGCTTGGCCGGGTAGAGGCCGAGCCGCATGGTGCCGCCCATGTCGCGCTGGCCGGCGACGACGTCCCGCTGGTCGGCCATGGTGGAGATGACCGGGTGCGGGGCGTCCGGGTCGAACTCGGTGCTGTTCGCGCCCTCGATGCCGGCGAGGTTGCGGGCCGCCTCGATCACCATGCACTGCATGCCGAGGCAGATGCCGAGCAGCGGGATGCCGTTCTCCCGGGCGTGCCGGACCGCGCCGACCTTGCCCTCGATGCCGCGCACCCCGAAGCCGCCGGGGATGAGCACGCCGTCGACGCCGTCGAGCTCGCGGGCCGCGCCCTCCGGGGTCTCGCAGTCGTCGCTCTTGACCCAGCGGATGTTCACCCGCGCGTCCACGGCGAACCCGCCCGCGCGCAGCGCCTCGGTGACCGACAGGTAGGCGTCGGGCAGGTCGATGTACTTGCCAACGAGCGCGATCGTCACCTCGTGGGCGGGCCGGTGCACCCGGCGCAGCAGGTCGTCCCACTCGGCCCAGTTCACGTCGCGGAACGGCAGGCCGAGGCGGCGCACCACGTAGGCGTCGAGGCCCTCGGCGTGCAGCACCTTGGGGATGTCGTAGATGCTCGCGGCGTCGACCGCGGAGACCACGGCCTCCTCGTCGACGTCGCACATGAGGCTGATCTTGCGCTTGAGGCTCTGCGGGATCGGGCGGTCCGAGCGGCACACGATCGCGTCGGGCTGGATGCCGATGCTGCGCAGCGCCGCGACCGAGTGCTGGGTGGGCTTGGTCTTCAGCTCCCCGCTCGGGCCGATGTACGGCAGCAGCGACACGTGGAGGAAGAACACGTTGTCGCGGCCCACCTCGTGGCGGACCTGCCGTACCGCCTCGAGGAACGGCAGCGACTCGATGTCCCCGACCGTGCCGCCGACCTCGGTGATGACCACGTCCACGTCGGGACCGGCCATCGCCCGGATGCGTTCCTTGATCTCGTTGGTGATGTGCGGGATCACCTGCACGGTGTCGCCCAGGTACTCCCCGCGCCGCTCCTTGGCGATCACGTTGGAGTACACCTGTCCGGTGGTGACGTTCGCCGACCCGTGCAGCTCGGTGTCGAGGAAGCGCTCGTAGTGGCCGATGTCGAGGTCGGTCTCGGCCCCGTCGTCGGTGACGAACACCTCCCCGTGCTGGAACGGGTTCATCGTGCCGGGGTCGACGTTGAGGTACGGGTCGAGCTTCTGCATCGTGACCCGCAGGCCGCGGAGCTTGAGCAGGCGGCCAAGGCTGGAGGCCGTCAGGCCCTTTCCGAGACTTGAGGCGACGCCGCCGGTGACGAACAGATGCTTGGTGTTTGCGGCGCTGCGCACATGGGCTCCCGTGGTCCGAAGTGTGGCGGCCGGTCTGACTGACTCAGCGCGCTGTCCACGGGCTCTCAGGATATCAAACCCCGCTCGCGAAGCGCCGGAACAGTAACCACGTATCCGACATACCGGACAGATTGGGTCATCTCGGGGCATGCGGCGGGCGGGAACGCCTGTGCGGGCGCGGGTTCCGGTGTCCGGCCGCCGGTGCCGCACGGGCGGAATCATGGTCTGGCGGGACCCAGCGTTCCCGACTTTACTGACCAAGCGGTAACTTTTCGCGATATGTCACTGCGTGCCGCTCTGCGCCGCGCCACCGGCCACCTGATCCACAAGGGGTGGGCCGCCGTCCGCGCGGCCGGGGCCATCAGCCCGGCCAACCCCGCCGGGTATCGCTTCCGCCGGCTCGGCGAGGGCGCCTGCATCGCCTTCCCGGTCGGTGCGATCTTCGGCGAGGAGTGGATCGAGATCGGCGACCACTCCCTCATCGGCGAGCGCGTCTCGCTGTCGGCCGGCATGACCCCGGGTCTCGACCTCGGCCCCGATCCGATCGTCCGGATCGGCGCGGGCTGCTCGATCGGGCGGGGCAGCCACATCGTCGGACACCAGTCGATCGAGATCGGCGACCACGTGTTCACCGGGCCGTACGTCTACATCACCGACCAGAACCACTCCTACGACGACCCCGAGCAGCCGATCGGCCGCCAGTGGCCGCGGAACAACCCGGTCTCCATCGGATCGGGCTCCTGGCTCGGCGCGGGCGCGATCATCCTGCCCGGCACCCGGATCGGCCGCCAGTCGGTGGTCGCGGGGGGCGCGGTCGTCCGCGGGCAGTTCCCCGACCACTGCGTGCTCGCGGGCGTCCCGGCCCGGGTGGTCCGCGTCTACACGCCGGGCGAGGGCTGGCACCGCCCCCCCGACAGGGCGTCCGGGCACCGGCCCGGCCTGGACGACCTCCCCCTTCCTCCCGGCGTCCTGGAGGAGCTCACCCGGCAGTGACCCCGGACGGCGGGCCCTTGTGATCGCACCCCGGTGTGCGGCCGCGCGCCCGGACACGGTGTGACCGAGCCCGCCGGATCGCGCCCGTAGCGGTCCGCCGCGGCAGGGCACCGCACCGGGCGAGATGACCGGGCGGCACTGTACGGCACCGCCGGGCGGTACGGCCCGGCGGTGCGGCCGTGACGCCGCCGCCGTGCCCGGCGAGCCCACACCGCGATCGCCCCTGCCCTGAGGCCGCGGCCGGAACGCCGGGATCGGACGCCGCGCCCGCCTCCGGAGGCCGCGGCGGCGCTCCCGCCGAGCGCCGCGGGCACCCGCGAGCGCGCGCCGTGCCCTGGGATCATCGCCGGGCGCCGCGACACGGTACCGCGACACGGCGCGGCGGCCGGCGCCGGAACCGGAGGCCGGGGCGGGCACCGGCCGGACACGAATCGGCCGCGATCCCCGCAATCCCGCACGCGGGGCGCCGGACACCGGCATCGTGGTCCCCACGGGCAAAACCGACCAGGAGGTGCGATGTTCGAGGCCCTGACCGGGCTCGGCCTGTCCACCGCGGCCGGCCTCAACGCCTACATTCCCGTGCTCGTCGTCGGCGTGCTCGCCCACTTCACCGACGCGATACGGCTGCCGCCCGAGTACGCCTGGCTGTCGAGCGGCTGGGCCCTGGGGGTCGTCGGGGTGCTGCTCCTCGCCGAGATCGTGCTCGACAAGGTGCCCGTGGTCGACCACGTCAACGACGTGATCCAGACCGCGGTGCGCCCGGCCGCGGGCGGCATGGTCTTCTCCGCCACCCAGGCGGCCGCCGAGCTGGACGGCTCGGCCTGGCTCGCCGAACGCCCGTGGCTCGGCTGGACCCTCGGCATCGTGGCCGCCCTCGCCGTGCACGCGCTCAAGGTCGCGGCGCGGCCGATCGTCAACGCCACCACCGGCGGGCTGGGCGCGCCCGTGGTGAGCACCGCCGAGGACGCCGGATCGCTCGGCATCAGCCTGCTCGCGATCTTCCTCCCGATCCTGATCCTGCTGGCCCTGGCGTTCTTCGCGGTCTTCGCCTGGTGGGCGATCCGGAAGATCCGCGCCCGCCGTGCCGCCCGCCGGGCGGCCGCCGCGGCCGCGTCCCCGGCCGAGGACCGGTCCTGACTCCCCGGGCCCGCCCCGCCGGCGGGCCCCTTCGCGGTCAGGACACCCCGGCTTCGCGGTCAGGACACCCCGGCCTCGCGCATGTCGCGCAGCTCCCGCTTGAGCTCCTTGATCTCGTCGCGCAGCCGGGCGGCGAGCTCGAACTGCAGGTCGGCCGCGGCCTGGTGCATCTGCTCGGTGAGATCCTTGATCAGCGACTCGAGCTGGGCGCGCGGCATCTCCCCCGCGATCGCCTTCGCGTGCCGGCCCGCCGCGGGCAGCCGTCCCGCCGCGCCCGGCACCGGGGCCTTGCCGCGGCTCTGCGTGCGGCCGCCGCCGAGCAGCCGCTCGGTGTCCGCGTCCTCGCGGGCGAGCTGGTCGAGGATGTCGGCGATGCGCTTGCGCAGCGGCTTGGGGTCGATGCCGTGCTCCTTGTTGTAGGCGATCTGCTTGGCGCGGCGCCGGTTGGTCTCGTCGATCGCCCGCTGCATCGCCGGGGTGATCGTGTCGGCGTACATGTGCACCTGGCCGGAGACGTGCCGGGCCGCGCGGCCGATCGTCTGGATGAGCGAGGTCTCCGAGCGCAGGAAGCCCTCCTTGTCCGCGTCGAGGATGCTCACCAGCGACACCTCGGGCAGGTCGAGGCCCTCCCGCAGCAGGTTGATGCCGACGAGCACGTCGTACTCGCCCATGCGCAGCTCGCGCAGCAGCTCCACCCGGCGCAGCGTGTCCACCTCGCTGTGCAGGTAGCGCACCCGGATGCCGAGCTCGAGCAGGTAGTCGGTGAGGTCCTCGGCCATCTTCTTGGTGAGCGTGGTGACGAGCACCCGCTCGTCCCGCTCGGCCCGCACCCGGATCTCGTGCACCAGGTCGTCGATCTGGCCCTTGGTCGGCTTCACCACGATCTCCGGGTCGACGAGCCCGGTGGGCCGGATCACCTGCTCGACCACGTCGCCGCCGACCCGCCCCAGCTCGTACGGCCCCGGGGTGGCCGACAGGTAGACCGTCTGGCCGATGCGCTCGAGGAACTCCTCCCACTTCAGCGGCCGGTTGTCGAGCGCGCTCGGCAGCCGGAAGCCGTGCTCGACGAGGGTGCGCTTGCGCGAGGCGTCGCCCTCGTACATCGCGCCGATCTGCGGCACGGTCTGGTGCGACTCGTCGATCACCAGGAGGAAGTCCTCGGGGAAGAAGTCGAGCAGCGTGTTCGGCGGGCTGCCGGGCGGGCGGCCGTCGATGTGCCGCGAGTAGTTCTCGATGCCCGCGCAGGTGCCGACCTGCCGCATCATCTCGATGTCGTAGGTGGTGCGCATGCGCAGCCGCTGCGCCTCGAGCAGCTTGCCCTGCCGTTCCAGCTCGGCGAGCCGCTCGGCGAGCTCGGCCTCGATGTCGCGGATCGCCCGCTCCATGCGCTCCGGGCTCGCCACGTAGTGCGAGGCCGGGAAGATGTAGATCTCCTCGTCCTCGCCGAGCACCTCGCCGGTGAGCGGGTGGAGCGTGACCAGCCGCTCGATCTCGTCGCCGAACATCTCGATGCGGACGGCGAGCTCCTCGTACTGCGGGATCACCTCGATCGTGTCGCCGCGCACCCGGAAGGTGCCCCGGGTGAACGACACGTCGTTGCGCGTGTACTGCATCTCGACCAGCCGCCGCAGCAGCGAGTCCCGCTCGATCTCCTCGCCGACGCGGAGCGCGAGCATCTGGTCGACGTACTCCTGCGGGGTGCCCAGGCCGTAGATGCACGAGACGGAGGCGACCACGACGACGTCGCGGCGGGTGAGCAGCGCGGTGGTGGCCGAGTGGCGCAGCCGGTCCACCTCGTCGTTGATCGACGAGTCCTTCTCGATGTAGGTGTCGGTCTGCGGGACGTACGCCTCCGGCTGGTAGTAGTCGTAGTAGGAGACGAAGTACTCCACCGCGTTGTGCGGGAGCATCTGCCGCAGCTCGTTCGCGAACTGCGCGGCGAGCGTCTTGTTCGGCTGCATCACCAGCACCGGGCGCTGCAGCCGCTCGATCAGCCAGGCGATCGTCGCGGTCTTGCCCGTGCCCGTGGCGCCGAGCAGCACGACGTCCTTCTCGCCCGCCTTGATGCGCCGCTCCAGCTCGTCGATCGCCGCCGGCTGGTCGCCGGACGGGGTCATGTCGGTGACGACCTGGAACGGCCGCACCTTCCGCTGCACATCGGTTACCGGCCTCACGTCTTTCAACCTACGCGCTCCGGCCGACAGTTCGTCCCCGGCACCGCCGCGCAGGCCCGCCCCGCGCCGGTCCGGTCCCGGCCCGCAAGCGCGGTGCGACCGAATTGTGAGCACCGGCCGGTACGGTACCAACCCCCTGACCGACGAAGTGAGGAAGCGATGACATCACCGCGACAGGGAGTCGCGCGCCGGGCCGCGGCCGCCGCCCAGCAGGTGGCGCAGGCGGTCGCCCAGGGCGCCGACCCCCGCCAGGCCGTGCTCGAGGCGGCCACCGGGCAGGCCGGGGGCGACGGCGGCGGCGCCGAGCCCGCGTTCCGGCTCGACCCCGGCGACTTCGCCGCGGCCCGCCAGCACGGGCTGTCGGCGGGCACCATGATCGAGGCGCGCACCGCGCCGCTCGGCGAGGCCGGGGAGGTGATCAACCGCGGGTACCAGACGCAGGGACCCGGCGGTGAGCCGATCCACGTCATCTCCCCCGTGGTCATCCCCAAGGGCGGGACGGCCCGCATCGTCCTGCCGCTCACCGTGCTCGCCGGCCTCGGCGTGGTCGGCCTGGCCGGGATCGGGCTGCCGGACGCGGTGCGCGTGCTGTTCGGCCCGCAGTACTGGGCCGTGCTCGTGCTCGCGGCCGCGTTCCTGTGGTGGCGGCGCAGCGTGGTGACGGTGCCCGACGGCTGCAAGGCGCTGATCACCCAGTTCGGCAAGCTCGTGCAGGTCGCCGAGCCGGGCCGGGTGACGCTGTTCAACCCGTGGAAGCGGGTCGCGTACATCGTCAACACCACCCGCGAGTTCCCGTTCAACGCCCCGATCCGGGAGGCCCCCACCCAGCAGGGCGTCAAGGCCTCGGTCGACCTGTTCCTGCAGTTCCGCATCGAGGACCCGGCCGAGTTCATCTTCGTGCTCGGCTCGGTGAGCGGTTTCCAGGCGAAGCTGCAGAACGCGGTGAGCGAGGTGACCCGCAGCCTCATCTACGCCCAGCGCGCCGAGGACATCTACGACCTGGTGGGCGAGAGCACCCAGGGCATGCTCGACAGCCTCAACCAGCAGTTCCTGCCCGCGGTACGGCTCACCGACGTGAACATCACCCACGCCGAGCCGTCCAGCCGCGAGTACCGCATGGACCTCGCCGCGCCCGAGATGATCCGGGTGGCGAAGGAGGCGTACACCTACGAGTACGAGCTGCAGCTCCGCAAGGAGCAGAACGAGGGTGACCTGAGCAAGGAGCTCGCCGGGCTGCAGGAGACGCTCTCGGCGATCCAGGCCGACATCGCCGGATACCAGGCGCAGATGGACACCGCGCTGGAGCGCGAGTCGAACAAGGCGAAGGCGCTCGCCGCCCAGCGCATGGTGGAGGCGGAGAGCACGGCGAAGGCGAACGCGGCGCTGCTCGAGGCGCAGGCGCTCGACATCCGGGCGCTGAGCGCGGCCGCCGCGCCGGAGATCCTCAACTACCGCTTCCAGCAGGACGTGCTCGACCGGCTGGAGAGCGTCGCCTCCCGGCTGCCGCAGGTGGTGCAGGTCGGCGACGAGGGCACGGTGAACTTCCTGGCGATCGCCCAGGAGCTGATCGGCGGCGCCGAGGCGGCGCTGTTCTCCGAGGCCGAGGCCTCCGCGATCCGCGCCCGGCTGGACGAGATCTCCCGGCGGGTCGCCGAGCGCCAGGCCGAGGTGGACCGGCTGCTGCGCGGCGGCGACGACGAGCCGGCGCCCGCCGCGGTCGCCGCGGGTTTCCCTGACGGCACCACCGACGGCGGAGTCACGGGTACGGCGGGCACGGCGGCCGCCGGGAACGAGGAGCGGGCATGAGCAAGGAGTTCTCCAGGATCAAGGAGGCGCTGGCCGGCTGGTCGGAGATCCGGCAGCTGCTGCGCGGCGGCGAGCAGGGCCGGCTCGTCCCGGTCGTGATCCCCAAGGACCGGCGGGGCTTCGCCTGGGTGGCGCCGCTGCTGCTCGCCGTCTACCTCGCGGGCACCGCGGTGCTCGCCGACGGCGTGATCTCCGGGGCGGCCGCCGCCGGCGCGGTCGTGCTGCTGCTCGCCACCGGCGTGTGGCTGTGGCGCAGCGCGATCATCGAGATCGAGGAGGGCACCACCGGGATCCGCAGCCGGTGGGGCGCGATCGTCGGCACCCTCTCCCCCGGCCGCCACTACCTGTGGCTCCCCTGGGACCGGGTGGACGCGGTCGTCGACACCTCCACCGAGATCCCGTACACCGCGCCGGTCACCTCCTGCCCGACCGCCGAGGACGTGCCGCTGAAGGCGATCGAGTTCTTCCTCAAGTTCCGCATCGTCGACCCGGTGGCGTTCGTGCGGACCATCGGCGCGAGCAACTTCGACATGGTGCTGTCGAGCGCGGTGCAGGACGCGATCCGGCAGCGCGCCCGCCAGGTCACCACCGAGCGCGCCCACGACCTGCGCGGCTCCGACGTCGGCGACATGCAGGAGGCGCTCAACCGGCGGCTCGGCCGGTACGGCGTGCGCATCACCGGCGCGAACATCCCCGACGTGCAGCTCCCCGACCAGTACCAGCAGCACCTGGCCACCCGGGAGAAGGTGGCCAAGGAGATGGCGGCGTACGAGCGGGAGTGGGAGCTGACCCGCAGGCGGCGCATCGACACCCTGCTGATGGAGATCGAGCGGGCGAAGAAGACCCGCGACGCGCGCATCGTCGAGGTGAAGGCCGCGCACAACACCGCGCGCAAGGACGTGGCGCGCATGCTCGAGGAGCAGGAGACCGAGGCGCAGCGGGTGCGCTGGGAGATCGAGGCGCGCGGCCGGGCCCAGCTCACCGCCGCGGAGAACGAGGCGAAGGCGCTGCGCCGGCTCGCCGAGGCCTACCGGGACAACCGCGCGGTGCTCCAGTACGAACTCGCCCGGCGGCGGCTCGACGTGGGCGCCAAACTCGCCGAGGCCGCGCCGCAGCCGGTGGTGGTGCGCACCTCGGGCGGCGACACCTCGGCCCTGTCCACCCTGCTGCTCGCCCAGTACCTGCCCCGGCTCACCGAGGCCGGCCGTACCGCGCGGGCGCAGGTGAACGGGGAGCACGCGCCCGCCTCGGGATGACCGGGGTGATCCGTCCGGCACGACCAGGACCGCCCCGCGACCCCGCAGGTCGCGGGGCGCGGCGTGCCGGGCTCAGCGGCCCGCCGCCCGGGCCCGCAGCTCGTCCCAGACCTCGTCGACGCGGGCCTGCAGCTCCTCGAGCGTGCCCTCGTTGACGATCACGATGTCGGCCACCCGCAGCCGGTCCTCGCGGGTGGCCTGGGCGGCGATGCGGGCCTTGGCGTCGGCCTCGGACATGCCGCGCAGCCGGGTGAGCCGGTCGACGCGAATCTCGTCGGCCGCGTCCACCACGACCACCACCTCGTACTGCCCGGCCAGGTCGTTCTCCACGAGCAGCGGCACGTCGTAGACGACGATGGCGTCGTCCGGGGCGGCGTCCTGCAGCTCGGCGGCGCGGGCGGCGACGAGCGGGTGCACGATCGCGTTGAGCGCGGCGAGGCGCTCGGGGTCTGCGAAGACGATCGAGCCGAGCCGTGGCCGGTCGAGCGAGCCGTCCTCGCGCAGCACCTCGGGGCCGAACTCCTCGACCACGCGGGCGAGGCCGGGGGTGCCCGGCTCGACCACCTCACGGGCGATCCGGTCGGCGTCGATCACGATCGCGCCGTGCGCGGCGAGGCGCTTGGAGACCTCGCTCTTGCCCGAGCCGATGCCGCCGGTGAGCCCGACCTTCAGCGCCGCCATCGGCACCTCCACTCTCCTCGGGGCGCTCCGTCCGGGGGCGGTGCGCCACCGGTACGGCACTGCCGGCCGCCGGCGGCGGGCCCGCCGTGGCCGCACCGCTACCGGGGCGCGGGCGTGCGTTCCTTGCGCAGGTGCACGAGGGTGAGGTGGTCGTGCACGCGCTCCCGATGGGTCTCCCGGTAGCCGAGACGCCGGTACAGGCGCAGGTTGCCCTCCGACTGGTGGCCGGTGAACAGGGCGAACGCCTCGACCTCGGGCGGGGCCTCGGCCTCCAGCCGGGTCATCAGGGCGGTGCCGATGCCGCGGCGCTGCATGTCCGGGGCGACCACGAGGCGACCGACCAGCAGGGTGCGGTCCTGCGTCCGGCCGCGTACCGCGCCGACGACGCGGGTGCCGTCGAGCGCCTTGAGCACGAGCGCGGACTCGATCGCCGCGCGGAGCTGCGCCTCCGACTCGACCAGCGGGGCGATGAACGCGTCGCCGTAGAGCTGCGCCTCGGTGACGTAGGCGGCCCGCTGCACGGTGAGGATCTCGCCCGCGTCGGCGGGCTCCGCCCGGGTGATCTGGATCACCGGGCCACTGTACCGGGCGTGATCAACGGGCGGGAAGCCGGGTCCGGACGGCCGGTCCGGCCCCGCCCCATCCACCGGTCACGGGCCGAGCGTCGCGGGCTCGGCCCGTGACCGGGAGGGACGTCAGCTCTGGCCGCCGGAGAGCTTCTCGCGCAGCGCGGCGAGCGCCTCGTCGGAGGCGAGGGCACCACCCTGCGACTCGCCGGAGTAGGCCTGGGCCTCGGCCTCGGCGGCCTGGCGGCGGGCCTCCTCGATCTGCCGCTTGTGGGCCTCGTACCGGGCCTGGGCCTCGGCGTACTGCCGCTCCCACTCCTCACGCTGCTTCTCGTAGCCCGGGAGCCACTCGCCGGTCTCGGGGTCGAAGCCCTCGGGGTACTTGTAGTTGCCGTGCTCGTCGTACTCGGCCGCCATGCCGTACAGCGTGGGGTCGAACTCGATCTCCGAGCCGACGGCACCCTCGTTCGCCTGCTTCAGGGAGAGCGAGATGCGGCGGCGCTCCAGGTCGATGTCGATGATCTTGACGAAGATCTCGTCGCCGACCTGCACGACCTGCTCGGGGATCTCCACGTGGCGCTCGGCCAGCTCGGAGATGTGGACGAGGCCCTCGATGCCCTCCTCGACGCGGACGAACGCGCCGAACGGCACCAGCTTGGTGACCCGGCCGGGCACGACCTGCCCGATCTGGTGGGTCCGGGCGAACTGCTGCCACGGGTCCTCCTGGGTCGCCTTGAGCGAGAGCGACACGCGCTCGCGCTCCATGTCGACGTCGAGGACCTCGACCGTGACCTCCTGGCCGACCTCGACGACCTCGGAGGGGTGGTCGATGTGCTTCCAGGACAGCTCGGACACGTGCACCAGACCGTCCACGCCGCCCAGGTCGACGAACGCGCCGAAGTTGACGATCGACGAGACGACGCCCTTGCGGACCTGGCCCTTCTGCAGCGTGTTGAGGAAGGTCTGCCGGACCTCCGACTGGGTCTGCTCCAGCCAGGCGCGGCGGGACAGAACCACGTTGTTGCGGTTCTTGTCCAGCTCGATGATCTTCGCCTCGAGCTCACGGCCGACGTACGGCTGCAGGTCGCGGACCCGGCGCATCTCGACCAGCGACGCCGGCAGGAAGCCCCGCAGGCCGATGTCGAGGATGAGGCCGCCCTTGACGACCTCGATCACGGTGCCGGTGACGATGCCGTCCTCTTCCTTGATCTTCTCGATCGTGCCCCAGGCGCGCTCGTACTGGGCGCGCTTCTTGGACAGGATCAGACGGCCTTCCTTGTCCTCCTTCTGGAGGACGAGGGCCTCGATATGATCGCCGACCTCAACGACCTCGGCCGGGTCGACATCGTGCTTGATCGAGAGTTCACGCGAGGGGATGACGCCCTCGGTCTTGTAGCCGATGTCGAGCAAGACCTCGTCTCGATCGACCTTGACGACCGTGCCCTCGACGATGTCGCCGTCGTTGAAGTACTTGATGGTCTCGTCGATCGCGGCGAGGAAGGCCTCCTCGGAACCGATGTCGTTGACCGCTACCTGCGGGGTGTTCGAGGTGGCCTCGGTGCTGCTCGTCATGTGTGGAAGTGCTCCGAACGCGGACAGGATGTCGATGGTGGACGAATGCGCGGCGGACCCTTTTTCAGCCGAGGAAAGGGATCTTTTTTGACCCTGATCTATCGACGACCGAGCGCGAACCCGCTCCGTCCGAGGCACGCGCGAGCCCACAGCGCAGCGATCAGCATATGAGACGATCCCGCGCCGGGTCAATTCGAGCTCCGGCCTGGAGCCCACCACCGCTCTAGTAGGCCAGAATCCTCTTGGTCCGCTTTTGAGCGATATTACCCTGTAGCCTCTTCGGTATCGAGACGTGATCAGGATCGCCGTCGGACGTGTACCGCTTCGAGGGGTGCCTGTCGAGCCACTCCAGCCAGTACGCCGAGCACCATCTGCGACACTCGCCCCCCTTGCCGTTGGCCTGGATCCGCGGGATCTGCTGCGGCCGGAAGTCCTTGGAGTGCGGGGACGGGGCCGGTTCGGCACCCGCCAGGAACACACCGGAGAAATCATAGCGCGTGCCATCCCACGAGCCACGGTGCGCTGCGCGCCGGTTCTTCCGGCCCGGCAGGTTCCCGTACGGCAGCGCGAACGTGGCCGACGGCGGCGCGCCGAGCCGCCTCAGCAGCCGCTCCTGCCGCACGATCTCCTTGGCGATCTTGCGGCGGGACAGCCGGCGCAGGTCCGCGTGACCGTAGGTGTGGTTCGCCACCTCGAAGCCGTTGCGCACCAGCCAGCCCACCGCCTTCGCCTGGGCCTCCGGATCCTTGAGGCCGAACGGGTCGCGGTTCACCCAGAACGTCGCCACCGGCCGGAACCCGGGGTGGCGGCGGGCCACGTCGAGCAGCACGCCGACGGCGGTGTCCGGGTGCGGCCGCCCGGAGGCGTCGAGCGCGAAGTGGCCGGGCGTGCCGTCGTCGAAGGTGAGCACGACCGGGTGCGCCCCGGCCGGGATGTCGATCCGGCCGCTCGCGTACTCGGCCGCGGTGACCGGCACGTAGCCCGCCCGGGCGAGCCGCTCCAGCTCCTTGCGCAGCTGCTTCGGCGTGCGGTCGAGCGACGAGGTGCGCTTCTTGACGATCCGGTGGTACATGAGCACCGGAACCAGGCCGAGCTCGTTCGCCTTCGCCTTGCGCGCCGACTCCACGGTGGCGGTGAACCGCTTCCGCGGCGGCGCGTCCGCCGGCCCCGTGGCCTCGGCGCCCGGCTCACCGGCGCCGCCGCGCACGTCCGCGGGCCGGGCCCGCCCCCGGCCCGTGGCCTCGGTACGGGTCTCGTCGCCGCCGCCGGGCAGGAGCACGAGCGACGCGATGATCATCACGAGCACGTTGGCGATCGCGACACCGCGCGACGGACTCGCGGAACTCCGCACCCCGCTCCTTCAGGTTGACCGTGCGATGACCAACCATAGACCGGATCTTCACCAAAGGGGGCCGAACGAAAAACCTTGTGAAAAGGGCCATAAACCCGGTGGGAGCGGGATTTTCGCGGCGCGGTGGATCAGTGCCCGGCGTCCTCCCAGGTACGCCCGACGCCGATCGAGACCTCCAGCGGCACCCGCAGCTTGTAGGCGCCGCCCATGCGGGCGATCACGATCTCGCGCAGCCGGTCGAGCTCGCCGGGGGCGACCTCGAACACCAGCTCGTCGTGGACCTGGAGCAGCATGCGCGAGCGCATGCCCTCCTCCCGCAGCGCCTCGGTCACGTGCAGCATGGCGATCTTGATGATGTCGGCCGCGGACCCCTGGATGGGCGCGTTGAGCGCCATGCGCTCGGCCATCTCCCGGCGCTGCCGGTTGTCGCTGGTGAGGTCGGGCAGGTAGCGGCGGCGGCCGAGGATCGTCTCGGTGTACCCGTCCTTGCGGGCCTGGGCGACCACCGCCTCCAGGTAGTCGCGCACGCCGCCGAACTCCTCGAAGTACTCCTCCTTCAGCGCGCGGGCCTCGGCCACCGGGATGTTGAGCTGCCCGGCGAGCCCGAAGTCCGACAGGCCGTAGGCGAGGCCGTAGTTCATCGCCTTGATCCGCGCCCGCAGCTCGCCGTCCACCTGCTCGGGCGGCAGGTCGAACACCCGGGCGGCGGTGGCCGCGTGGAAGTCGTGCCCGGACTCGAACGCGGCGATCAGCGACTCGTCGCCGGACAGGTGCGCCATGATGCGCAGCTCGATCTGGCTGTAGTCGGCGGTGAGCAGGGTCTCGTAGCCCTCGCCCACGGTGAAGCCCTGCCGGATGCGGCGGCCCTCCGCGGTGCGGATCGGGATGTTCTGCAGGTTGGGCTTCTCCGAGCTGAGCCGGCCGGTCGCGGCCCGGGTCTGGTTGAAGGTGGTGTGGATGCGGCCGTCGTCGCCGATCTCCTTGATCAGGCCCTCGACCGTGGTGCGCAGCTTGGTCTGGTCCCGGTGGCGCAGCAGGATCACCGGGAGCTCGTGGTCGGTCTGCGTGGCGAGCCAGGCGAGCGCGTCCGCGTCCGTGGTGTAGCCGGTCTTGATCTTCTTGGTCTTCGGCAGGCCGAGCCTGACGAAGAGGATCTCCTGGAGCTGCTTGGTGGAGCCGAGGTTGAACTGCTCGCCCACCACCCGGTGGGCCTCCTCGACCGCCTGCTTCACCGCCGCGGCGAACTCGGCCTCGAGCTTGACGAGGTAGTCCCGGTCCGCGGCGATGCCCGTGCGCTCCATCTCCGCGAGCACCCGCTGCAGCGGCAGCTCCACCTCGCGCAGCAGCCGGATGCCGCCGCGCGGCTCCAGGTACGCCTCGAGGGCGTCGGCGAGCTCGCGTACCGCCCGCGCCCGCACCGCGAGGTTCTCGGCCACGTCCTCGGCGGGGTCGTCGAACAGGGCGGCCTGGCCGTTGGTCTCGGCCGTGGCGCGCAGCTCGCGATGCAGGTACCGGAGCACGAGGTCCTCGAGCGGGAACGACGCCTGGCCGGGCAGCGCCAGGTAGGCGGCGAGCGCGGTGTCGCAGGTGAGGCCGCGCAGGTCGAGCCCGTGCGCCCACAGCGCGAGCAGCGGGCCCTTGGCGTCGTGCACCGCCTTGGGCCGGTTCTCGTCGGCCAGCCAGTCGTGCAGCGCCCGCTGGTCGGCCGGGGTGAGCGTGGTCATGTCGAGGTAGGCGGCGGCGTCGCCGGGGGTGGCGATCGCGAGCGCGTCGACGCGCCCGGTGCCGCTGCCCCACGACCCCTGTACGGCGAGGCCGGCCCGGCCCTCGGGCAGCTTCGCCAGCCAGTCCGCCACCTCGTCGGGCCCGAGCACGGTCAGCTCGACCTCGAAGCCCCCGTCGGCCGCGGGCTCGGCGTCGGGGGTGCCCAGCACCTTGAACAGCCGGTCGCGCAGCTCGCCGCGGAACTGCAGCGTGTCGAGCAGCTTGTGCACGCCCTCCCGGTCGAACGGGCCGCGCCTGAGGTCCTCGATCTCCACGTCGAGAGGCACGTCCCGGCGCAGCTCGGTGAGCTGCCGGTTCTGGATCACCTGGCCGAGGTGCTCGCGCAGCCGCTCGCCGGCCTTGCCCTTGACCTCGTCGACCCGCCTGACCAGCTCGTCCAGCGAGCCGAACTCCCGGATCCACTTGGCCGCGGTCTTCTCCCCCACCCCCGGGATGCTCGGCAGGTTGTCGCTGGGGTCGCCCCGCAGCGCGGCGAAGTCGGGGTACTGCGCCGGGGTCAGGCCGTACTTCGCCTCGACCTCCTCGGGGGTGAAGCGGGTCATGTCGCTGATGCCGCGCCGGGTCATCAGCACGGTCACCTTGTCGCTGACCAGCTGCAGGTTGTCCCGGTCGCCGCTGACGATCAACACGTCCATGCCCTGCGCGGCGGCGCGGGTGGCCAGCGTCGCGATCAGGTCGTCGGCCTCGTACCCGGCGACCGACAGGCGGGGGATGCGCAGCGTGTCGAGCATCTCGAAGATGAGGCTCATCTGGCCGCGGAAGTCCTCGGGGGTCTCCTGCCGGTTCGCCTTGTACGCCTCGTAGGACTCGTGCCGGAAGGTCGGCTCGGACCGGTCGAAGCACACCGCGACATTGCTCGGCCGCTCGTCGCGCAGCAGGTTCACCAGCATGGAGGTGAACCCGTACACCGCCTCGGTGTGCTGACCGTCGGTGGTGACGAGGTTCGCGTCCTTCAGCGCGTAGAACGCGCGGTAGGCCAGGGAGTGCCCGTCGAGCAGCATGAGGCAGTCGCGGGCGGGAGTCGCTTCGGTCTTCGGCACATGTGCAGCCTAGTCCGCCGGACCGACAGAAACGCCGAGGTCGGCGAAGCGGGACCCCCGGGGCGGGTACGGCACCGCCGTCACGGCGGCCCCGGCTCCCCCGCTTTCCCCACCGATATGCGGCGATCCCTATTTGTCACTGATATTGCATGCACAGCACGATGATCGGCGCCGCGGTGCGCCCGCACGCGAGGCGATCAACGAGCGGATCATTTCGATGCGGCGCGACCGCCGGCGATTCCCAGTGTGCTCCCTGCGGGCTCCCGGTGTGCGCTCGTCACGCGCCCGCGCCGCCGTTCCGTCCGCGGAGGCGCGGTCGCCGCTCTTGGCCGCGCATCCACGCAACGGAACACCGGCCAACGCGAGGTCCGGAGAGCGCATCCGACACACTGTCACATACATCATCAAACATCGCAATAGGTGCCGCATTCTCCGCGGCGAACGACGCCGCGATCACCACTCACCGGCCGCCGGGCCGTGCCACCGCCGGCGACCGCGGATCACGGTCCCGCCCCCGATCACGCCGTGGATCGCGCGCCACCGGCGCGCCGGCTCCGCCCGCCCCGGGATCCCGCCCGCCCGCCGTCCGCGCGGCCCGGGCACCGTTCATGACACTCTGTCGCGTTCCATGCCCGGACATGTAGCGCGGACCCCTCTGACCTGGATATTTTTTTGCTCACGCCCGAGAAACACCCTGGTCACCGATCGGTGACGACTGGTTCGAAATCGGGCGACGCGGCATTATGCTCCGCGACGTCATCGCATACTCGTGCGACGTGGCATGTTCCGGGGGCTCACCCCACCATGACCTAATGAGGGAGCACCATTGCGCAGAGCCGTGATCGCGTTCACGGCCTTCCTGGGTGGACTCATCTTCCTGCTCGCGTCCGGCACCCCTGCGGCGTGGGCCGAGGACGAGAGCCTGAGGGGCACACTCCAATACCAAGGCCGACCAGTCGACGGCGTGAAAATCAGCGTGGCGTCCGAGGATGGGCAACCCATCGGAGAGGCCACGACCGCAGCCGACGGCAAGTGGGAGATCCCGCTCCCCGGACCGGGGACGTACAAGGTCACCATCGACCAGTCGACGCTCCCTCCCGACCTTGAGCTGCGGTTCAAGGATCGGGCGACGCTGACGCTCTCCGTCTCCGAGGACCAGCAGCGCACCGCGCTGTTCGCGCTGGTCCCCAAGGGAGAGGCCGCTGATTCCGGGGGGCAGGCGGCCGCGGAACCCTCCATGTGGCAACGGGCGGCCCAGCTCGCCTTCGAGGGACTCAACCTGGGCCTCATCATCGCGCTCGCCGCGATGGGCCTGTCGCTCATCTTCGGCACCACCGGCCTCACCAACTTCGCCCACGGCGAGCTGCTCACCCTCGGCGCGTTGATCGCCTACTTCTTCAACGTGACGGTCGGGCTCCACCTCATCCCCGCCGCGATCATCGCGGTGATCCTGGGCGGGGTGCTCGGCTACGCACAGGACCGGTTCTTCTGGGGCAGGCTGCGCAAGCGCGGCACCAGCCTCATCGCCATGATGATCATCTCGATCGGACTGGCGCTGTTCCTCCGCAACCTGTTCCTGTTCCTGTTCGGCGGTGAGGGCGCGCCGTACGCCGACTACAACGCCCAGCAGGGCATCCAGATCGGGCCGATCTCGGCGACGCCGAAGAACCTGTGGGCCATGGCGATCGAGATCACGGTGCTGGTGATCGTGGCGCTCGCCCTGCTCAAGACCCGCACCGGCAAGGCGGCCCGGGCGGTGGCCGACAACCCGGCGCTCGCCGCCTCCTCCGGCATCAACGTGGACCGGGTGATCCGCACCATCTGGACGGTCGGCGGCGCCGTCGCCGCGCTCGCCGGGATCATGCTGGGGCTCTCCCAGAACCTCAACTACCAGATGGGCTTCCACATCCTGCTGCTCATCTTCGCCGGCGTCACGCTCGGCGGCCTGGGCACCGCGTTCGGCGCCCTGGTCGGCTCGCTCGTGGTGGGCCTGTTCATCCAGCTCTCCACGCTCTGGGTGCCCACCGAGCTGAAGACCGTCGGCGCCCTGCTGGTGCTCATCCTCGTCATGCTCTTCAGGCCGCAGGGCATCCTGGGCCGACGCGAGCGCATCGGCTGATCGGAGACGTCCGTGGACTGGAACACCATCCTCGTCACCACGGTGGAGGCCGCGGTCAACTGGGAGACCGTGGTCTACGCACTCGCCGCCATCGGGATCAACATCCAGTTCGGCTATGCCGGGCTGCTCAACTTCGGCCAGGCCGCCTTCCTCGGCGTCGCCGCGTACGGCATGGCGGTCACCGTCGCCACCTTCAACCTGCCGTTCTGGCTCGGCATCGTCATCGGCCTGGTGGCCACCGTGCTGCTCGCCCTCCTGCTGGGCATACCCACGCTGCGGCTGCGCGCGGACTACCTCGCCATCGCCACGATCGCGGCCGCCGAGATCATCCGGCTGATCTTCCGCTCGGTGACGTTCTCCGACATCTTCGGGGGCTCCGACGGCCGCCAGGGCTTCGCCGGCGAGTTCTTCGCGATGAACCCCTACCCCCGCGGTGAGTACGGCATCGGCCCGTTCGGGTTCAACGAGCGGGTGATGTGGGTGCTCACCGTCGGCTGGATCCTCGTCGCGCTCGCCCTCACCCTCGTCTATCTGCTGATGAAGAGCCCGTGGGGCCGCGTGCTCAAGGCGATCCGGGAGGACGAGGACGCGGTGCGGAGCCTCGGCAAGAACGTGTTCGCCTACAAGATGCAGGCCCTGATCCTCGGCGGCCTGATCGGCTGCTTCGGCGGGTTCATCTTCGCGCTCAGCCAGGCCTCGGTGCAGCCGGACCTGTTCGGCACCGAGCTCACCTTCTACGCCTACACGATCGTCATCCTCGGCGGCGCGGCCCGCGTGTTCAGCCCGGTCGTCGGCGCGATGATCTTCTGGGTCCTGCTGGTCTTCCTCGGCAACACGCTCAGCGAGATGGTGGGCGCCGGCATGATCCCGTTCATGAACGTGAACCAGGTCGGCCCGGTGCGGTTCATGCTGGTCGGCCTCGGTCTGATGCTGCTGCTCATCTTCCGGCCGCAGGGTATCTTCGGGGACAAGAGGGAGATCGCACTCAATGCACGCTGACCAGAAGGCGGGCGGCGAGGCCGCCGCGCTCACTCCCCGCAAGGCCGCGGCGCTGAAGGCGTTCGAAGGGCTGCCGCACGAGCCCGGTGTCCCCAAGCCCGACCCGATCCTCGTGGTCGACAAGGTGGTCCGCCGGTTCGGCGGTCTCACCGCGGTGAACGTCGACCACCTGGAGATCCAGCGCGGCTCGATCACCGCGCTGATCGGGCCCAACGGCGCCGGCAAGACCACGTTCTTCAACCAGCTCACCGGGTTCGACACCGCCGACTCGGGCACCTGGACGTTCAACGGCAAGCGGATGAACGGCCTGCCCGCCCACCGGGTGGCCCGGGCGGGCATGGTGCGCACCTTCCAGCTCACCAAGGCGCTGTCGAAGCTGACGGTGCTGGAGAACATGCGGCTCGGCGCCCAGGGGCAGCGCGGCGAGCGCTTCTTCCAGTCGCTCATCCCCGCGCTGTGGCGGCGCCAGGAGGAGGAGATCACCCGGCGCGCCGAGGAGCTGCTCGAGCGGTTCAAGCTCGCCGCCAAGCGCGACGACTTCGCCGGCTCGCTCTCCGGCGGTCAGCGCAAGCTGCTGGAGATGGCCCGGGCCCTCATGGTCGAGCCCGAGATGATCATGCTCGACGAGCCGATGGCCGGCGTGAACCCGGCGCTCACCCAGTCGCTGCTCGGCCACGTCAAGGACCTGCGCGAGCAGGGCATGACCGTGCTGTTCGTCGAGCACGACATGGACATGGTGCGCGACATCAGCGACTGGGTCGTCGTCATGGCGCAGGGCGCGGTCATCGCCGAGGGCCCGCCGGAGACGATCATGTCGGACGAGCGCGTCATCGACGCCTACCTGGGCGCCCACCACGACGCCCCGCTCTCGGTCGAGGAGGAAGAGGAGCAGCTCCACGAGGCCGAGGCCGAGCTGGAGGCCGAGGCGGGCGTCACCCACGAGGACGGCCCGGCGGCGAGCCCGGACCGGGCCGAGGAGAACGTGAAGGAGCGGGCCGAGTGAGCGAGGAGTCCACCATGACGCCTGAACCCGAGGCGCGGAACGCCGGCGCGGCCGCCACGGCGAAGTCCTCGGCCGCCGTCACCGACCGCTCCGAGCACCTGGCGGGGGCCGAGAACGCCCTGCTGCGCTGCGACGAGCTGTACGCGGGCTACCTGCCCGGCGTGAACATCCTCAACGGCGCCGACCTGTACGTGAAGCCGGGCGAGCTGATCGGCATCATCGGCCCCAACGGCGCCGGCAAGTCGACCCTGCTGAAGACGATCTTCGGGCTCGTCCCCGTCCGCAGCGGCACGGTCCGGCTCAAGGGCGAGGACATCACCAACCTCAAGGCGCACGACCTGGTGGCCCGGGGCGTGGGCTACGTCCCGCAGACGAACAACGTCTTCCCCAGCCTCACCATCGAGGAGAACCTGGAGATGGGCGCCTTCCAGGTGCCCAAGAAGTTCAAGGAGCGCTTCGAGTTCGTCTGCGAGATCTTCCCGGCGCTCGCCGAGCGGCGCAAGCAGCGGGCCGGCTCGCTCTCGGGCGGTGAGCGGCAGATGGTCGCCATGGCCCGGGCGCTGATGACCGAGCCGTCGGTGCTGCTGCTCGACGAGCCGTCGGCGGGCCTCTCGCCCAAGCTCCAGGACCTGGTGTTCATCCAGGCCCAGAAGATCAACCGCGCGGGCGTCACCGTGATCATGGTGGAGCAGAACGCCCGCCGCTGCCTGCAGATCTGTCACCGGGGCTACGTGCTCGACCAGGGCCGCAACGCCTACATGGCGAGCGGCCGCGAGCTGATCAACGACCCCAAGGTGATCGAGCTCTACCTCGGCACCCTCGCCAGGGTCTGAATTCGCACCACATCGCGAGAACGCCCCGCCCGCGCGGCGGGGCGTTCTCGTGTTCCGGCCTCCGCCGTACCGGCGCGTCCTGCCGGCCGTACGGCACGTCCTCTCGCTGACTCGGCGAGACATGCCGCCCCCGCCGAAGGCTCTCAGGCCGGCGCTGCGGCGCCGTGGCGCGGGGCGGGGCAGGAGAACCGGCCAGGAGCGACATACACGTCAGATGGCCGCAGAGAGCTTGATACATGCCAATTGCGGCGAACGGAGCATACCGGTCTCGCGTTCCGAGCCCGCCGTACCGGCGCGTCCTCGGCGGGTACGGCCGTGCCTCACCCTGCCCAGGGGAGGGCACGGGTGCTGCGGCGCCGTCACGCGGCGGTGCACAGCGGGTCCGGTGCGGCGGCCGAGGCCGATGCGTCCGCGGCGGGCCGACGTGCACAGGCCTCTCCCCTATCCCGGCCCCGGCCGTTCCGCCGGTCGTGCCTCCTCGCCGTTTCCCCTCAGCGTGTCCCCGCCGTGTCCCAACGCCGTCCCGACCGGCCCACCGCCATGTCTCCCACCCGGAGACCGCGTCGCCGGGCCGCCGGCTCCCCCACGGCATCGGGACGAGGCCCGCGACGGCCGCGCGGCCGAGACGACGACAGGGCCCCGACCCTTGCGGATCGGGGCCCGTCTCTGAGATCAGGGGGTTCGACGTACGACCGTCGGATCAGCCGTCGATCTTGCCGGTCTTGTAGTCGATGTTCTTGACCTCGTTGTTCTCGTCGTACTGGTAGATGCCGATCGTGGCCTCGGCCGGGTCACCGGCGGCGTTGAACTCGATCGGACCGCTCACGCCGTCGTAGTCGAAGTCCTTGCCCTGGTCGAGCAGCGCCTTGCAGGACTTGAAGTCGTTGCACTTCTCGCCGCCGGAGCTGACCTCCTGGAGCTTGGCCGCGATGTCCTTCGGCGCGTCGCTCTTGGCGAGCTCGGCCGCGAGGGCGATCAGGTTCGCCGCGTCGTAGGACTCAGGGCCGTAGTTCCAGTCCTTCAGCTTGGGGTCGACCGTGAGCATCCGCTTCCGGAACTCCTCCGGAGCCGCCGCGCCGGGCTGGGTGCCCTTGGCGCCCTTCAGCGTGCCCTTCGGGAACCCGTCGGGGCCGGTGCCGTAGTTCGACAGGTTGCCGTCGACGAAGTACCAGGCCACCTTGTCGGTGGTGAGGCCCTGCTTCACCAGCTCCGGCACGATCTTCTTGGTCTCGTCGAAGCCGATGAGCGCGATGGCCTTCGGGTTCGCCGCCTTGATCTTGGCGACGTCGGCGGAGTACTCGGCCGCCTTCGGGTCGTAGATGACCTTCTCGACGACCTGGCCGCCGCCGGCCTCGATCGTCTTCTGGGTGTTGTCGGCGAGACCCGTGCCGTAGGCGTCCTGGAGGGCGAGGATGCCGACGGTGTCGTGGCCGTCGGAGAGGATCAGGTCACCGAGGACGCGGCCCTGCAGGACGTCCGGCGGCGCGGTGCGGAAGTAGAGGCCGTTGTCGTTGTAGGTGGTGAACTGGTCCGAGGTGTTGGCCGGGGACATCTGGATGACGCCCGCGCCGGTGATCTTGTCGATCACCGTGAGCGACACCGAGGACGAGGCGGCGCCAATGATCGCGTCAACCTTCTGCTGCAGCAGCTTGTCGACCGACTGCGAGGCGATGTTCGTGGAGGTGTCGCCCGAGTCGGTGTCGATCAGCACGACCTCCTTGCCGAGCACACCGCCGGCCTCGTTGATCTCGTTGACCGCGAGCCTCACGCCGGCGAACTCGGGCGGACCGAGGAACGCAAGCGAACCGGTCGACGGCAGCAGGGTGCCAATGGTCAGGGTGCCGTCGCCCTGGGCCGCGGCAGGAGCGGAAGATGCCGGCGCGGACGACGCACCCGCCGCCGGCTCAGCGGCATCTTCGCCACCACCGCTACAGGCCGCCAGGGCAAGGCTTGCAGCCGCCGTTACGGCCAGCAAACGCCCAAAGGGGGCAATGCGGATCATGAAGTATCTCCTTCATCCAGGCCGGGGAATGCGTCAGCGCTGCCGACCCGTCCCGATCGAACGCTCGCAAGCTATAAAACCGGCCGGGCTTTCGGCCAGATCTGCACGCGAACTGTGGACGGTTGGATGCGGAGTCGTAATAAGGTCTCAACTTACCCAGCGCGACCCCTCTGACCTGGGAAGCTGTGGCGTTCCTGCGATCACTTCCGCGGGGCGTCCACGGCGTCCCCGCGGCCGGTCGCCCCGTCGATCACCATCTGCGCCACCTGCCGCATGCTGGTCCGCCGGTCCATCGACGCCTTCTGGATCCAGCGGAACGCCTGCGGCTCGGTCCACCCGTGCTCGGCCATGAGCAGGCCTTTCGCGCGTTCCACGAGCTTGCGGGTCTCCAGCCGCTCGGTGAGGGTGGTCACCTCCTTCTCCAGCGCGATGATCTCCTCGTGGCGGCTGATCGCCATCTCGATCGCGGGCACCAGGTCGGATTTGGTGAACGGCTTGACCAGGTAGGCCATGGCGCCGGCGTCCCGGGCCCGCTCGACCAGCTCACGCTGGGAGAAGGCGGTGAGGATGAGACAGGGGGCGATGCGCTCGGATACGATCCGCTCGGCGGCCGAGATACCGTCAAGGATCGGCATCTTGACGTCCAAAATCACCAAATCGGGGCGCAGCTCTTCGGCCAGCTTGACCGCGCTCTCACCGTCACCGGCCTCCCCGACGACGATGTATCCGTCCTCTTCCAGCATCTCTTTCAGGTCGAGGCGGATCAGCGCCTCATCTTCCGCGATCACTACTCGCCGTGGAGAACTCACGAGCCAAAGGGTACCGATGTCCGGTAGATTAGGTACACGTCGGTCCGGCCCAGGAAGCGTGGTGACCTGGTAGAGTCGTCAAGCGATCTTGGCCCGGCGGCGGTATTCGTCACAGCGGGTTATGGCCCCGGTATCCCAATTGGCAGAGGATGCGGATTCAAAACCCGTAAAGTGTGGGTTCGACTCCCACCCGGGGCACATTCGGCAAAGCCCGTCCGGTCACTTCCGGACGGGCTTTACGTTGCCCGGGCGGCTCAGCGGGCGTGCGACACGGCCGAACCGATGACGTGGACGCGCAGCGCGTTGGTCGAGCCGGGGTTGCCGGGCGGGGAGCCGGCCACGATGACGACCTTGTCACCTTTCTCACATCGGCCGAGCGAGAGCAGCGCGGACTCGACCTGGCGGACCATGTCGTCCGTGTGGTAGACGAACGGCACCTGGAAGGTCTCCACACCCCAGGTGAGCGCGAGCTGGCCGCGCACCTCCGGCGAGGAGGTGAAGGCGAGCAGCGGGATCGGCGAGCGGTAGCGGGCGAGCCGCCGCGCCGTCTCACCGGACATGGTGAACGCACACAGGGCCTTGGCCCCCACGATCGCCCCCACCTCGGCCGCGGCACGGGCGATCGCGCCGCCGGTGGTCTCCGGCATCCGGGTGATGGTGTGGGTGGACTGGAGCGTGGCCCGCTCGGCCTCGCGGGCGATCCGGTCCATGGTCTGCACCGCCTCGACCGGATAGTTGCCCACCGAGGTCTCGCCGGAGAGCATCACCGCGTCCGCGCCGTCGATCACCGCGTTCGCGACGTCGGACACCTCGGCGCGGGTGGGCCGGGGGGCGTGCATCATCGAGTCGAGCATCTGGGTCGCCACGATGACCGGGTGGGCCTTCTCCCGGCACAGCTCGATGGCACGCTTCTGCACGAGCGGCACCTGCTCCAGCGGCAGCTCGACGCCGAGATCGCCACGGGCCACCATGATGCCGTCGAAGGCGTCGACGATCTCCTCGAGCCGCTCCACCGCCTGCGGCTTCTCGATCTTCGCCAGGAGCGGTACCCGTACCGCCTCCTCGTCCATGATCGCGCGCACCAGGTCGGCGTCCTCCGGGCTGCGCACGAACGAGAGCGCGATCAAATCGAAGCCGGTGCGCAGCGCCCAGCGCAGGTCCTCCTCGTCCTTGGGCGTGAGGGCGGGCGCGCTCACCGCGACACCGGGCAGGTTGAGACCCTTGTTGTCGGAGATCATGCCGCCGACCAGCACGCGGGTGCGCACCCGGGGCCCGTCCACGTCGGTGACCTCGAGCGTCATGCGGCCGTCGTCGACGAGGATCCGGTCGCCGGGCTTGACGTCGTTGGGCAGCCCTTCGTACGTCGTGGAGACCTGCTCGCGGTCACCGGGCACGTCCTCGGTCGTGATCGTGAACACGTCTCCGTAGCCGAGGCGCACCGGCCCCTCGGCGAAGCGGCCCACGCGGATCTTCGGACCCTGCAGGTCGGCGAGCACGCCGACGGCACGGCCGTGCAGCTCGGCGGCCTTGCGAACCCGATCGTAGATCTCCTTGTGCTGCTCATGCGTGCCGTGGCTCAGGTTGAACCGGGCCACGTCCATGCCTGCAGCGACGAGCTCGTTCAGCCGCTCCTGCGAGGATGTGGCGGGGCCGAGTGTGCAGACGATTTTTGCGCGACGAGTCACGGAGTAAAGCCTAAATGGTCCAGACCACTAGGGTGACGCGCTCGGGCAAGCAGGCTGCCAAAATGTCATGACGTGCCCCTTCCCGCCACCCCGGTGACGATCTAGCCTGCCTACAGCGGCGGCGCTGACCGGCGGGTCGCGGCGCCCACCACCGTCTTCCCGGAGAGGCGCCCGGCATGCACCCGGTCAGGCACACCGTGCGGAAGCCCGCTCCGCACGTTCCCCGAACACCCCTCTGGCACGTCGTCCTGGCGTCCGTGGCCGCTCTCGCGCATTCGGTCGTGCACGCATGCACGAGAGCCCGCCCGCGCCCGCTCACGGCGGCGCTGGGAGCCGCCCGCGCCGCCTTCCGCGGCGTCGCACCGGCGATGCCCCGCACGATGCCCGGCACCGTGCTCCGCACGGTGTCCCAGTCCGTGCTCCGCACGGCATCCAAGTCCGTGCTCCGCACAGCATCCAAGTCCGTGCTCCGCACAGCATCCAAGTCCGTGCTCCGCACGGTGCTCACCGGGTCGCTCGTGGTCGCGGCCCTGGCCGCCTGCACCGGCCCCGCCGCCGAGCAGCCGGGCGAGGCGTCTCCGCCGCCCGGGCTGTCGGTGAGCCTGGCGCAGTGGCGCGCGGACGAGGCCGACCACCAGGTGTCGGTGGCGGTCCGCAACGACTCGGCCACGCCGGTCCACTTCGCCCGCGTCCGGCTCGTCACCGAGTCGTTCCGCACCCTCCCGCCGCACCCGGTCGGCACCACGCTCGGCCGTACCCCGCGCACCGACCTGCGCATCCCGTACGGCGAGGCCGTCTGCCCGTCCGACCGAATCCCGCCGGTACGGCCCGCCGCGATCGTCGCCGACCTGCGCGTCGGCGACGGCCCCGAGCGGCGCGTGCGCTTCCCCCTGCCGCATCCCGACCCGCTGCTGACACGCCTGGTGCGCGAGGAGTGCGGCGCCCAGCTCCTCCGGCGGAGGATCGACATCGCCTTCGGCGAGTCCTGGACCCGGGTGCGCACGTCCGGGCGGGACGCGCTGCGCGGCGTCCTGCGGATCGAGCGCCGGTCCGGGAACGAGGCGATCGAGATCGTCGAGCTCGGCGCGACCACGAACTTCGCGCTGCTGGCGGCCTCCGGGCGGTCCCGCCCGGTCGCGGTGCTGCCCGCGGGGACGCCCCGCCTGGAGCTGGCCGTCCTGGTCACCCCGGCCCGCTGCGACCCGCACGCCTTCGCCGAGGCGAAGAAGGCCCACCTGTTCCCGATCCGCGCCGCGGCGGGCGGCGGCGACCCGCTCTGGCTCGTCGCCTCGCCGCCGCCACACGTGCGGACGCTGTTCACCGAGCACGCGCGCCAGGCCTGCGGCCTGCCCGGCGCCTGACCCACGGGACGTCCCGGCGTCGGCCTAGCGGGCGACGGTCGCGGCCCGTTCCGCGTTCACCAGCCCGCGCCCGTAGAAGCCGTTGTGGTCCGGGCCGCCCTCGCACACCTGCACCGCGCCGTCGGGGAACCGTACGGCCGGCGGCGTCGGGCAGGGCGTCTTCGTCGCGGTGGCGTACAGCAGCCGCTCCACCTCGTCCGGGTCCAGGCCGAACCCCTCCTTGCCCGCACTGCCGAACCGGCTGATCAGGATCGCCGCGACCCCGGTCGCGTGCGGCGCGGCCATCGAGGTGCCCTCGAGGTACTGGTAGTAGGCGCAGGTCCCGCCGCGGCACTCCCGGACCACCGAGTCGTCCTTGGGCCGCCCGTCCGCGGTGAGCTTGCCGTTGGCGCGCAGCGCCCGCTCCGGCGCCGGGGCGAGCACGCCCCGGGCGTGGTCGACGCCGTCGTCGGAGTCCGGGTCGAAGGTGTCGCCGCCGGGGGCCGACAGGTCGGCCTGCTCGATGCCGTAGTCGGCGTACTGGGCCTTGCGGCCGCTCGGCCCGACCGAGGTCACCGAGATCACCCCGTCCGCCTCGGTGGGCATGGTGAGGCAGCTGTTGTCCACCTTCCGCCGCCGCTCGGAGTTCTTCGGGTAGTCGGGGCTGGTGTCGTCCGCGGTGATCTTGCCGAGGTCGGTGGCGCCGTTCCCGGTGGCGGAGATGAGCGTGACCCCGCGCTTGCGCGCGTAGTTGAGCGCGCGCTGCATGCCGACCACGATGCCCGCCTGTTCCAGCTGCTCGGCCCGGGTGCCGCCGACGCCGGGCCGGGTGCAGTTGAACAGCCACGGATCGATGTAGAAGCTCATGTTCACCACGTCGATGCCGTGGTCACCGGCGTAGGTGAGCGCGTCCATGCTGGGTTTGAGGAAGAAGAACCCCGAGTCCTGGCCGGCGCGCAGGTTGACGAGGGTCACGTTCGGGGCCACCCCGGCGATGCCCAGGCCGTTGATCGGGGCGGCGACGATGCCCGCCACGTGCGTGCCGTGGCCGTCGTCGTCGACGTCGACCGGGTCCCGGCAGGTGGACACCTCGCAGGGGCCGTCGACGGTCTCGCCGTTGGGGTCGGTGGGGATGTCGACGACGAAGTTGCGGCTGAGCTCGCGGTCGAAGTTCGGGGCGATGTCGGGGTGGTTGCCGTCGATCCCGGTGTCGATGATGCCGACGCGGACCCGCTTGTCGCCGGGGGCGATGGCGAGCGAGCCGGTGGCGGTGGCGCCGATCATCCGCATGTCCCACTGCCGCCCGGCGAGCGGCTCGGGCTCGACGGCCCCGCCGGTACGGCCGGCCCGGGCGGCCGCCGGCGCCGCGGCGCCGGACACGGCCGTCTCCGGGGCGGCCGCCGGGATGGGCGCGTACCGCGGGCCCCCGCCCGGGAGCGCGCGGGCACGGCGCAGCGCGGCCGCGGTGCCGCCGATGCGGCTGTTGGGGGTGACCCCGACCACGGCGTCGCTCTCCCCGGCCTTCTCCGGGAAGCCGGGCGGGGCGCCGCGGACCACCAGGTAGCCGAGCTTGTTGTTGTCCTCGCCCGGCTCACCGCCGGCCCGCCGTACCGCCTCGACCGCGTCGTCCCGCCTGCCCTCGGCGTAGAACACCAGGTAGTCCTCGGCGTGGGAGGAGGCCGAGCCGTTCGCCCGGCGCGCCTCCGGCGCGGGCGAGGCGGTCGCGGCGCGGTCGGCGACGCTCGGGCTGCCCGAGGCGGCGTCCCCGCCACCGGTCAGGTTCACCAGCAGGGCACCGCCGGCGATCACGCCGGCCGCGGTGGCCACCGCCAGTGCGGCCGTCAGCCCTCTGTTCCCCCGCATCGACCACCCTCCCTGACGGGCCCGCCCGGCGGCCCGGTCCGATCCTCCCCGTACTCCCAGAAATCCACCGATAGCGCATGCAGGTGTGAAACTTCCGGGCCTGACGATTGTGTCCCCGGAACGGGCAAGATCATGCTGGCCTGAACGATCACGCGGCCCCCGCATGGGGACCGCGTGACCGTGGCCGCCCGGCCATAAGACCGGGTTGACCGAGCCGTCGTGGCGGGCCCGTCAGACGGTGAGCGGGCGGGCGGTCGGCAGGATCGGGGCGGGCAGCACCGTCGAGCCGGTGAGGTAGGCGTCGACGTTCGCGGCGGCCGAGCGGCCCTCCGCGATCGCCCAGACGATCAGCGACTGGCCGCGGCCCATGTCCCCGGCGACGAAGACGCCGTCGACCGAGGTCATGAACGACCGGTCGCGCCGCACGTTGCCCCGCGCGTCGAAGAAGTTCTCCGGGTCCCCCGACATCTCCGCGAGGTCGGTGAGCAGGGGCCCCTTCTCCGGGCCGAGGAAGCCCATGGCGAGGGTGACGAGCTGGGCGGGGATCACCCGCTCGGTGCCGGGGATCGGCCGGAACCCGGTCTGCGGGCCCTCGACGTTCACCACGCGCAGCCCGCCGACACGGCCGGTGCCGTCGTCGACGAACTCGAGCGTGTTCACCCCGTAGACCCGCTCGCCGCCCAGGTCGGCGAGCTCCTCGTGGGCGCTCTCCATCTTGAACAGCATCGGGTAGGTCGGCCACGGCTGGGACGCCGGACGGCTCTCCGGCGGGCGCGGCATGATCTCGAGCTGGGTGATGGAGCGCGCGCCCTGGCGGACGGCGGTGCCGATGCAGTCGGCGCCGGTGTCGCCGCCGCCGATCACCACCACGTCCTTGCCCTCGGCGGTGATCGGCGAGACCGGGAAGTCGCCCTCCTGCACCCGGTTGGCGAGCGGCAGGTACTCCATCGCCTGGTGGATGCCGCGCAGCTCGCGCCCGGGCACCTTCAGGTCGCGCCACTGGGTCGCCCCGCCGGCGAGCACCACCGCGTCGAACCGCTCGCGCAGCTCGGCCGCGGTGATGTCCACGCCGACGTTCACCCCGGTGCGGAACTCGGTGCCCTCGGCGCGCATCTGCGCCAGCCGCCGGTCGAGGTGCCGCTTCTCCATCTTGAACTCGGGGATGCCGTAGCGCAGCAGGCCGCCGATGCGGTCGGCGCGCTCGAACACCGTCACCTCGTGCCCGGCGCGGGTGAGCTGCTGGGCGGCGGCGAGCCCGGCCGGGCCCGAGCCGACCACGGCCACCGACTTGCCGGTCCTGCTCGCCGCGGGCCGGGGCGTCACCCAGCCCTCGGCGAAGGCCCGGTCGATGATCTCGACCTCGACCCGCTTGATCGTCACCGGGTCGGAGTTGATGCCGAGCACGCACGCCGACTCGCACGGCGCCGGGCACAGCCGCCCGGTGAACTCCGGGAAGTTGTTCGTGGCGTGCAGCCGCTCGATCGCCTCCCGCCAGTCGTCGCGGTAGGCGAGGTCGTTCCACTCGGGGATGAGGTTCCCGAGCGGGCAGCCGTTGTGACAGAACGGGATGCCGCAGTCCATGCAGCGCGCCGCCTGCCGGGTGAGGGCCGGGCGCGGGAAGTCCTCGTAGACCTCGTGCCAGTCCCGGATCCGCACGTCGACCGGGCGGCGGGCGGGCAGCTCCCGCCGGTAGCTGAGAAACCCCTTCGGGTCGGCCATGAGAATTCTCCAGTCACTGCCTGTGGGCGGGCGGGTACGACGGGGTGCGCGACGGCGTGCCGCGCCTCACCCGTGGGCGGCGGCCATGATCGCCTCGTTGACGTCGCGCCCTTCCGCCTCGGCGGCGGCCCGGGCCTGAAGGACCCGCTTGTAGTCCAGCGGCATGATCTTGCTGAACCGCTTGAGCGCGGCGTCCCAGTCGGCGAGCAGCGCCTTGGCGACGGTGGAACCGGTCTCGGCGAGGTGCCGTTCGACGATCTCGCGGAGGAACTCGGCGTCCTGCTCGTCCGGCTCCTCCAGGTCGACCATCTCCCGGTTCACCCGCTCGGGCCGCAGGTCGAGCACGTAGGCGATGCCGCCCGACATGCCCGCGGCGAAGTTCCGCCCGGTCGGGCCGAGCACCACGACCCGGCCGCCGGTCATGTACTCGCAGCCGTGGTCGCCGACGCCCTCGACCACCGCGGTCGCGCCCGAGTTCCGCACCGCGAACCGCTCGCCGGCCAGGCCGCGCAGGAACGCCTCGCCCGAGGTCGCGCCGTACAGGGCGACGTTGCCCGCGATCACCTGGGTCTCGGCGGCGAACGGCGCGTCCGGGTGCGGCCGCACGATGATCCGGCCGCCCGACAGGCCCTTGCCGACGTAGTCGTTGACGTCACCGGTGAGCCGCAGCGTGACGCCCCGCGGCAGGAACGCGCCGAAGGAGTTGCCGGCCGAGCCGGTGAAGGCGATGTCGATCGTGTTGTCCGGCAGGCCCTCGCCGCCGTACCGCCTGGTCACCTCGTGGCCGAGCATGGTGCCGACCGTGCGGTTGACGTTGCGGATCGGCAGTTCGAGGGTGACCCGGTCGCCGTACTCGAGCGCGCCCTCGGCGAGCTGGATGAGCGTGTTGTCCAGCGCCTTGTCCAGCCCGTGGTCCTGCTCGACGACCTTGCGCAGCGGGGTGCCCTCGGGCAGCTCCGGCATGTGCAGGATCGGCGACAGGTCGAGTCCGGAGGCCTTCCAGTGCTCCACCGCCTCGCGGGTGTCGAGCATCTCGACGTGCCCGATCGCCTCGTCGAGGCTGCGGAAGCCGAGCCTGGCGAGGTACTCGCGCACCTCCTGGGCGATGAACTCGAAGAAGTTCACCACGAACTCGGGCTTGCCGGAGAACCGCTTGCGCAGCTCCGGGTTCTGGGTGGCGACGCCGACCGGGCAGGTGTCGAGGTGGCAGACCCGCATCATCACGCAGCCGGACACCACCAGCGGCGCGGTGGCGAAGCCGTACTCCTCGGCGCCGAGCAGCGCGGCGATGATCACGTCGCGGCCGGTCTTGAGCTGGCCGTCGACCTGCACCGTGATGCGGTCGCGCAGCCCGTTGAGCAGCAGGGTCTGCTGGGTCTCGGCGAGGCCGAGCTCCCACGGCGCGCCCGCGTGCTTGATCGAGGTGAGCGGGGAGGCGCCGGTGCCGCCGTCGTGCCCGGAGATGAGCACCACGTCGGCGTGCGCCTTCGACACGCCCGCCGCGACCGTGCCGACCCCGACCTCGGCCACGAGCTTGACGTGGATCCGGGCCTTGGGGTTGGCGTTCTTCAGGTCGTGGATGAGCTGGGCGAGGTCCTCGATCGAGTAGATGTCGTGGTGCGGCGGCGGCGAGATGAGGCCGACGCCCGGGGTGGAGTGCCGGGTCTTGGCGATCCACGGGTAGACCTTGTGGCCCGGCAGCTGGCCGCCCTCACCCGGCTTGGCGCCCTGCGCCATCTTGATCTGCAGGTCGTCGGCGTTCACCAGGTACTCGGAGGTGACGCCGAACCGGCCGGAGGCCACCTGCTTGATCGCGCTGCGCCGCTCCGGGTCGTACAGCCGCTCGGGGTCCTCGCCGCCCTCGCCGGTGTTCGACTTGCCGCCGAGCCGGTTCATCGCGATGGCGAGGGTCTCGTGCGCCTCGGCGGAGATCGAGCCGTACGACATCGCCCCGGTGGAGAACCGCTTGACGATGCTCTCCACCGGCTCGACCTCCTCGATCGGCACCGGCGGGCGCACGCCCTCCCGCAGCTTGAACAGGCCGCGCAGCGTCATGAGCCGCTCGGCCTGGGAGTCCACCAGGTCGGTGTACTCCTTGAAGATCTCGTACCGGCGGGTGCGGGTGGCGTGCTGGAGCTTGAAGACGGTCTCCGGGTTGAACAGGTGCGGCTCGCCCTCGCGCCGCCACTGGTACTCGCCGCCGACCTCGAGCCGCCGGTGCGGGTTCTCGGCCCGCGGGTAGGCGCGGCGGTGCCGGCGCGCGACCTCCTCGGCGATCTCGGCGAAGCCGATGCCGCCCAGGCGGGAGGTGGTGCCGGTGAAGCAGCGCTCGATCACCTCGGGGCCGAGGCCGAGCGCCTCGAAGATCTGGGCGCCGGTGTAGGAGGCGACGGTGGAGACGCCCATCTTCGACATGATCTTGAGGATGCCCTTGCCGTACGCCTTGATCATGTTGCGCACGGCCTTCTCCGGCTCGACGTCGAGCTTGCCGGCGGCGATCAGGTCGAGGACGGTCTCGATGGCGAGGTACGGGTTGATCGCGCTCGCGCCGTACCCGATGAGCAGCGCCATGTGGTGGCACTCGCGGGCCTCGCCGGTCTCCACCACCAGGCCGACCCGGGTGCGGGTCTTCTCCCGGATGAGGTGGTGGTGCACCGCGCCGGTGAGCAGCAGCGCCGGGATCGGGGCGTGCTGGGCGTCGGCGCCGCGGTCGGAGAGCACGATGATGCGCGCCCCGTCCTCGATCGCCCGCGACACCTCCTGGCAGATCTCCTCCAGGCGGTGGACGAGCGCCTCGCCGCCACCCGCCACCGGGTACAGGCCGCGCACCACGTGCGGCTGGAAGCCGGGCAGCGACCCCTCGTCGTTGATGTGGACGATCTTGGCCAGCTCATCGTTGTCGATCACCGGGTAGGGCAGCACGAGCCGGCGGCACGAGGCGGGCGTGGGCTCGAGCAGGTTGCCCTCGGGACCGATCGTGGTCTGCAGCGAGGTGACCAGCTCCTCCCGGATCGCGTCCAGGGGCGGGTTGGTCACCTGCGCGAACAGCTGGGTGAAGTAGTCGTACAGCAGCCGCGGCCGCTCCGACAGCACGGCGACCGGGGTGTCGGTGCCCATCGACCCGATCGGCTCGGCGCCGGTGCGGGCCATCGGCGCGAGGATGACGCGCAGCTCCTCCTCGGTGTAGCCGAAGGTCTGCTGCCGCTTGACGAGCGTCTCCCCCGCCGCGGGCGCCTCGTGGGTACGGCCGGGCAGCTCCTCGAACCGCACCAGCCCGGCGTGCAGCCACTCGGCGTACGGCTCGGCCGCGGCGAGCTCGGCCTTGATCTCGTCGTCCTCGATGATGCGGCCCTTGGAGGTGTCGACGAGGAACATGCGGCCCGGCTGCAGCCGGCCCTTGCGCACCACCTTGGCCGGGTCGATGTCGAGCACGCCGGCCTCGGAGGCGAGCACCACCAGGCCGTCGTCGGTGACCCAGAACCGGCCCGGCCGCAGGCCGTTGCGGTCGAGCACCGCGCCGACGAGCGTGCCGTCGGTGAAGGTGATCGACGCAGGGCCGTCCCAGGCCTCCATGAGCGTGGAGTGGAACTCGAAGAAGGCCCGGCGCGCCGGGTCCATCTCGGTGTGGTTCTCCCACGCCTCCGGGATCATCATGAGCACCGCGTGCGGCAGCGAGCGGCCGCCCAGGTGGAGCAGCTCCAGCACCTCGTCGAACGAGGCGGTGTCGGAGGCGTCGGGGGTGCAGATCGGGAAGAGCTGGGAGAGGTCGCCGGGGATGAGGTCGGAGGCGAGCATCGCCTCGCGGGCCCGCATCCAGTTGCGGTTGCCCCGGACCGTGTTGATCTCGCCGTTGTGCGCGATGTAGCGGTACGGGTGGGCGAGCGGCCACGACGGGAAGGTGTTGGTGGAGAACCGCGAGTGCACCAGGGCGATCGCGGTCTCGTACCGCTCGTCGGTGAGGTCCGGGAAGAACCGCTCGAGCTGCGGGGTGGTGAGCATCCCCTTGTAGACGATCGTCCGGCACGACAGAGACGGGAAGTACACGTCCGTCTCGTGCTCGGCGCGCTTGCGCAGGCGGAAGACGAGGCGGTCGAGGTCGATCCCCGTCTCGCCGCCCGGGGAGGAGACGAAGAGCTGCCGGAAGGCGGGCATCACCGAGCGGGCGGTCGGGCCGGGGACGTCGGCCCGGACCGGCAGGTCGCGCCAGCCGAGGACGGTGAGGTTCTCCTCGGCGGCGATCCGCTCGATCGCCTGCACCGCGGCCTCGCGTGCCTGCGGCTCCGTCGGGAGGAAGGCGATGCCCGCCGCGTACGCCCCCGCCTCCGGCAGGGTGAAGTCCACGACCTGCCGGAACAAGGTGTCGGGCATCTGGGTGAGAATGCCGGCTCCGTCTCCGGTGTCCGGTTCGCTGCCCTTGGCGCCTCGATGGTCGAGGTTGCACAGCGCGACCAGGGCCTTGCCGACGATGTCGTGACTACGTCGTCCGTGGACGTCGGCAACCATGGCCACCCCGCAGGCGTCGTGCTCGTAGGCGGGGTGGTAGAGACCCTGGGGCTGCGGAAGACCGAGGTGGGCAGCAGGCATGGGTTCCCTCCTGTCGTCTCGTCGCTGGTCTACCGGCAAGAGGGACGACGTTGGCCCTGCTGCAAGTGAGTGTCAGTGGAGGGTACCGCACCATGTCGGAATGGTCCCTCCAGGGGTTGGTACGCGAACTTTCGTGACGCGCACGCAACCGAATGGGAGCATATCTTCCGTTCCGAACGGTCCGGTACGCAACCCTATTCCCCGCTCGACCACACCTCACGCACGAGCGTGGCGATTTGTGGACGGCGGGCATGCGGGACGGCGCGCCGTACCGCGCCAAGGAAACCTTACGTGCCCGAGCCGGTGCTTTGCGCCACCGGCCGGCCCGGCAGCAGAGGTACGGCGGGCGGCGGCCGGCCGCCGCGGCCCGGGCGTCACTCGGCGTCGACGACGCGCTGGTTCAGCGCCTGTCCGAGGCCGTCGAGCGCGAGCTGCGGCCCGGTGAGGTCGGGCCGCTCGTCGCCGACCGGCCCCACCCAGCTCAGCGTCACGAAGTGGCCGAGGGCGCGGGCCTGCGCCCAGCTGCGCGCGGCGTCGAACGAGGCGGGCTGCTCGGGCGCGACCCGCACGAACCCGCGGTCCGCCTTCGGGTCGAGCGCCGCGACCAGGGCGTCGGCGGCCGCGGCGTCCGGCATGTTGAACACCAGGAACTGGCCGGAGACCGCGCCGTCCTCGCTCGCGTACACCGCGCGCAGCACCTGGGTGCACCCGGTGAGCGCCTCGGCCGCCGAGCCCCACACGACCGCCGCGCAGTCCTCCGACAGGCTCGCCGCGCGCCGTACCAGCACCGTGTCGTTCGCCGTGAGCCGCTCGGTGTCCGGGCCGAGGATCTCCTGCTCGGTGAGCGGCCGCGGGTCGGCCTTCCGGTTCGCGATCGGGGCGTAGATCGCCGTCGACCTCTCCATCCGGTAGGTGCCCGCCGTCGCCTGCGTGCCGTCGCGCAGCCACCACCAGGCGCCGGCGCCCCCGGCGACCAGCACCAGCACCGTCGCGACCACCGCGACCCGACCCCGCGTGTCACCCCAGATCCGGCCCAGCATGATCCTGACCTTACTTGGGCGACGCCTCCGGCTTGCCGCCGGCGGCCACCACCCGTGTGAACACCGCCTTCTCCACCGCGCGGACCGTCAGCGACAGGCCGACGAAGTCGTCCCGCGCCGTCGGCTCGCGGCCGTCGGCCCGCCCGAGCCACACCAGGCCGACCAGATGCCCCATCGCGTGCCCGCTCGCCTCGGTGTACCCGCCGGGGGCGAAGGCCGCCGCGGAGGACTCGAGCGGGCGCACCCAGCCGCCCCGGTGCAGCGTGGTGAGCGTCTTGACCAGGTCGTCGGCGGCGTCGACCGTCGCCAGGTTGAACAGCGTGTACTGCGCGACGTACCGTCCGTCGGCGCTGCGGTAGAGCCCGCGCACCGCCTGGTTGCAGCCGCCCGCGGCGAGCTTGGCGGCGAGCTGCTCCCCCCACACGACCGCGGAGCAGTCGCCGTCCTCCTTGCGCGCGACCAGCCGCAGCGTGATGCGGTCGCCCTTGAGGGTCCTGGTGGCGAAGAGCTCCTTGGCGGTGACCGGCTTCGGATCGTTCCTACGGTCGGCGATCGGTTTGAACTGCGGCAGCGAGGTCCAGCCCTGGTAGTCGTCCGGGCGGGCGAGGTCGACGCGCGAGCTCTCCCCGGCGGCCGCCCTGGGCGGCTCGGCCACCTCCGACAGCCGCCCGACCACCACGGTGAGCGCGATCGCGATGGCGAGCACGACGACGCCCCCGGCGACCGCGACGAGCACCGTCTGCTGCCGGTCGCTCAGCCCGCGCTCGCGCAGCGCCGGGAGGCTGAACGAGAACGGCGAGCGCCGCCGTTTGGTACGCCCGGGGCGCGGCGGCTCGGCCGGCCCGCCGGCCGGCGGTCCCATCGGTTCCGGGCCCTGCGGTGGGACCGGCGGCGGGAACGGTCCCGACGCCGGCGCGCCCGGCGCCTCGGCGGCCTGCCGGTCGGTGAACCAGCGCCCGGCCGTGTTCCGCATGCGGCCGGTCGACCGTACGGCGGGCCGGGCCGGGCCGGGCGGGAAGGCCGGGCGTCCGGGCGGGGCCTGCTCCGCCGGGCCCGGGAACGGTCCGCCCGGCCCCGGCGGATGCCCGGCCGGGCGGAACGCCTGCGGCCGGGGGGCGGGACCGGGGCGCGGCTGCGGAGGCTCCGGTCCCTGACCCGGCAGCGGCGGCCCGCCGGGATGGGGCCCCGGGTGGTGCCACGCCGTCTGCCCACCGGCCGCGGGCGGCCGGTCCGCGGGCCCACCCGGGGCCTCCCGCCTGCGGCGGCGTCCGGGGCGCCCGTCGCGCCCGCCTGCGCTCATCGGCGGCCGGCCTCCCGTTCCGGCACGGCGCCGCCGTCCCCGTCACCGCGGCCCTCGGCCGCGGCGGAGCGCACGGTGCCCGGCTCGCCGTCCGGCTCGTCCCGGCCGTCGCCGCCGTCGCTCTCCTCCCGGTCAGCCTCCGGCCCGGCCGGGCCGGTGGCGACGCCGAGCGACTCCTCGGCGGTGCTGCCGCGCCAGAGCCAGAAGTACACGAGCGCGCCCACGAAGATGACGATCGAGGTCCACTGGTTGAGCCGCAGGCCGAGGATCTCGTGGGCGGGGTCGACCCGCATGCCCTCGATCCAGAACCGGCCGGCGGTGTACCCGGCGACGTAGAGCGCGAACAGCCGGCCGTGCCGCAGGTCGAACCGCCTGCCCAGCCAGATCAGCGTGAACCCCACCGCGAAGTCCCACAGCATCTCGTACAGGAACGTCGGGTGGTAGGTGAGCACGCCGGGGACGGTGCCCGGCCGGCCGGGGTCGATCTCCAGGCCCCACGGCAGGTCGGTGGGCCCGCCGAACAGCTCCTGGTTGAAGTAGTTGCCCAGACGCCCGATGCCCTGCGCGATCACGATGCCGGGCGCGGCGGCGTCGGCGACCGCGGTGAGCGAGATGCCGCGCCGGCGGCAGCCGATCCACACGCCGACCCCGCCGAGCGCGATCGCCCCCCACACGCCCAGGCCGCCGTTCCAGATGAACAGCGCCTCGATCGGCTCGTTGGGCGCGTCCGGCCCGAAGTACAGCTGCCAGTCGGTGATGACGTGGTAGAGCCGGCCGCCGACGAGCCCGAAGGGCACGGCCCAGACGGCGAGGTCGGTGATCGTGCCCGGGTCGCCGCCACGGGCGCGCCAGCGGCGCTCCGTCAGGATGACGGCGACCACGACACCGAGCACGATGCAGAGGGCGTAGGCCCGGATGGGGATCGGCCCCAGGTACCAGACCCCCTGAGACGGGCTGGGAATCGAGGCAAGCGGCATGTCGGTGACGTTACCCTACTCCCGCAGCCCGCGCGTCCCGGCGATCCGTTTCCCTGGCGCCCGGCCTGCGTCACCGGGCGTGGATCACTTGGGCTGCGCCTCGAGGATCGCCTTCTCCAGCTCGCCGGGGAGGAACGCCGTGTACTCGAGATCCTTGCCGTCGAGCTTGACCGTCGGCGTGCCCTTGATGTTGGCGCTCTGCATGGTCCGCGACGAGTAGTTGAGCTGTTCCGAGGCGCCCTGCTGGCCGCGCACGCAGCTTTCGAAGTTGGCGTCGGTCACCCCGGCCTCCTTGCCCCAGGCGACCAGGTCGTCGATCTCGAAGCCGACGTCGCCCTCCCTCGGCTGCTCCTTGAAGAGCCGGTCGTGCAGCGCCATCCAGGGCCGGTCACCGGGCACGCAGCGCAGCGCGGTCGAGGCGCGGAGCGAGTTGCCCCGCAGCGGCTCCTGGGGGAAGAGCACGATGGGGTGGTAGACCACCTTCACCTTGCCCTCGGCGGCGAGGCGCTTGATCGTGTCGCCGCTCGTCTCCTCGAAGTTCTTGCAGGCGGGGCACTGGAAGTCCTCGTAGATGTCGAGGACCGGGGCGTTCACGCCGGGCCGCGCCATCACCACGTCGCCCTCGGCCGTGCGGCTGATCGGCGCGAGCTCGCCCGCGTACACCTCGGAGCGGTTGCGCGTCGACTGCCAGATCGCGACCATCGCCACGATCAGCACGACCACGCCCACCACGGACAGCGTGATGGTGACCTGGCGGCGGCGCTGTTCCCGCTTGCGCTCCTGCTCCCGCTGGAGGCGAATCTTCTCTCGGGTGGCCCTCCGGGCGGCGTTGCCCATCAATCGTCCTTTTCTCGGTTCCGTTCCTCGTCCGCTTCGGGATCGTCGTCTGCGTCGGAGTCGTCGCGGTAGGGGCTTTGGTCCCCGTCCGCGGCCGGCGCCAGGCCGAGCGCGGTGTCGAGGGCGAACCGCCCCGGGGGCTTGACCGCGACCCATGCGGCGAGGGCGAGGAAGCCCACGTCACGCAGGATCTCGGGCAGGTAGTTGGCCTTCTGGCCGGGCGGCAGCGCGCCACCGCCGCCGAAGCACCCGCAGTCGATGTTGAGCCCGCGGGCCCAGGCGGAGGCGATGCCGATGACGAACGCGAGCATCAGCACCGCGGTGGCGATCGCCGCCATCCGCGTGAGCAGCCCGATGACCAGCAGCAGCCCGATGACGATCTCCAGAATCGGCAGCACGTAGCCGACGATCTCCGCGACGGCCTCCGGCAGGAGCTCGTACGCCTTGACCGCCTGGATCGACAGCGCCGGGGCGCCCATCTTCGACCAACCGGCCACGATGAGGACCCCGGCCAAAACCAGCCGGGCGACCGTCGTCACCCAGGGTAGCGCGACCCGTGCCAAGGGCAACGGTGCCGTGGCTGAGCTCTGTGTTGTCACGGTTCTGCTCGTCTCCTCGTCCTTCCCCCGCCGGCGTGTGCCGGCGACCTCCGCCGGCACACGCGGAGCCCCGGCCCACTACAGCACACCCGCCGTAAACGCGGTGTAAGCGCACGCCTCTGCCGGCGTTCGTGCAGGGGCGTCTTCAGCCTACGACCGGCGCGGGCCGGTACGGGCGCGACGCGCCCGACATACCCAAAGACGGCGGGCGGGCCGGGCGACAGGAGATACGCGCGAGGCGCGGGGTAAGGACGGGCCGGACGGCCCCGGGATCAGGCGCGCACGCCCGCGGCGAGCTCCTCGGCGAGCGCGCGGACCGCGGCGAGCCCGGACGCCTCGTCCGGGGCGTCGAGCAGGCGGCGGATGAAGGCCGAGCCGACGATCACGCCGTCCGCGTACGCGGCCACCTCGGCGGCCTGGGCGCCGTTGCTCACGCCCAGGCCCACGCACACCGGCAGGGTGGTGTGCTCCCGGGTGCGCTTGACCAGGCCCTCGGCCGCGGCGCTCACCGTCTCCCGGGCGCCGGTGACGCCCATGAGCGACGCGGCGTACACGAACCCGGTGCAGCACCGCACCACCTTCTCGATGCGCGCGTCGGTGGAGCTGGGCGCGACGAGGAAGACGGTGTCGATGCCCGCGGCGGCGCTCGCCTCCAGCCACGGCCCGGCCTCCTCCGGGGTGAGGTCCGGGGTGATCGTGCCGGCCCCGCCCGCGGCGGCGAGGTCGCGGGCGAAGCGCTCGGCGCCGTAACGGTCCACCGGGTTCCAGTACGTCATGACGAGCGTGGCGGCGCCGGTGGCGGCGACGGCCTCCACGGTGCGCAGCACGTCGGCGATGCGGGTCCCGTTGACCAGGGCGCGGTGCACCGCGTCCTGGATGGTCGGGCCGTCCATGAGCGGGTCGGAGTACGGCAGGCCGATCTCGATCACGTCGCACCCGCCCTCGACCATCGTGGTGGCCGCGGCGATGGCGCCCCGCGCGGAGGGGAAGCCTGCGGGCAGGTAGCCGACCAGGGCGGCGCGCTTCTCGGCCCGCGCCTTCTCGAACACCGTCTGGAGAGTCGTCATCGTCACGTCCGTCTATGTCCGTCGTCCCGCCCGGTCGGTCCCGCGGACCCTGGCCGGTGCTGCTCGATCGTCAGAGGTTGAAGTACTTCATCGCGGTGGCCATGTCCTTGTCACCGCGTCCGGAGAGGTTCACCAGGATCGTCGCGCCGGGCCCGAGCTCGCGGCCGAGCTCGAGCGCCCCGGCGAGCGCGTGGCTCGACTCCAGCGCCGGGATGATGCCCTCGGTGCGGGCGAGCAGCGCGAACGCCTCCATCGCCGCCTCGTCGGTGACCCCGTGGTACACGGCCCGGCCGGAGTCCTTGAGCCAGGCGTGCTCGGGGCCGACCCCGGGGTAGTCGAGGCCCGCCGAGATGCTGTGCGACTCGATCGTCTGGCCCTCGTCGTCCTGGAGCACGTAGGTGCGCGCCCCGTGGAGCACGCCGACCGAGCCCGCGGTGAGGGTGAGCGCGTGCTCGCCGGACTCCAGGCCGTGCCCGGCCGCCTCGTAGCCGTGCAGCTGCACGTCCTTGTCGTCGAGGAAGGCGTGGAAGATGCCGATGGCGTTCGAGCCGCCGCCGACGCAGGCCGCGACCGCGTCGGGCAGGCGGCCGGTGAGCTCGATGACCTGGCGGCGCGCCTCCACGCCGATGATCCGGGCGAAGTCGCGCACGATCTCCGGG
Source organism: Thermopolyspora flexuosa (assembly GCF_006716785.1). Lineage (NCBI taxonomy): Bacteria > Bacillati > Actinomycetota > Actinomycetes > Streptosporangiales > Streptosporangiaceae > Thermopolyspora > Thermopolyspora flexuosa. The sequence continues at coordinate 3,167,707 of NZ_VFPQ01000001.1, forward strand.
AAGGGGTGGGGCCCGGCGACCGTGCCGAAGATGTAGTGGGTGTGGTCGACGTTGGTGACCCAGTCGCGGAAGGCCTCGTTGATCGCGTCCTTGAGCGTCCTGCTGCCGGTGTGCACCGGCACGACCTTCGCGCCGAGCAGCTTCATCCGGGCGACGTTGAGCGCCTGGCGCTCGCAGTCGACCGCGCCCATGTAGATGACGCACTCCAGGCCGAGCAGCGCGGCCGCGGTCGCGGTGGCGACGCCGTGCTGGCCCGCGCCGGTCTCGGCGATCACCCGGGTCTTGCCGAGCCGCTTGGTGAGCAGCGCCTGCCCGAGCACGTTGTTGATCTTGTGGGCGCCGGTGTGGGTGAGGTCCTCCCGCTTGAGGAGGATGCGGGCGCCGCCGGCGTGCTCGGCGAACCGCGGCACCTCGGTGACCGGGGTCGGCCGGCCCGCGTAGGTGCGCAGCAGGTGGTCGAACTCGCGGACGAACTCCGGATCGTTCCGCGCCTCGTTGAAGACCTTCTCCACCTCGTCGAGCGCCGGGATGAGCGCCTCCGGCACGAACCTCCCGCCGAAGATGCCGAACCGTCCGTGCTCGTCCGGTCCCGGCCCGGCCAGGTCGGCCGCGCTCAACATGGTCGCCTCACTCACGCTTCCTCCTCAGCTGCGCCGCCGGGCGGCTCAGTGACGCCGTTCCTGCCCGGTGTCCTGGCGTGACGCCGGATGGGCGCCGGCGGTCACCAGATCGTGCACCGCGGCGCGCGGATCCCTCCCGGTGACCAGGCTCTCCCCCACCAGGACGGCGTCCGCGCCCGCCCGGGCGTAAGCGAGCAGGTCGTGCGGCCCGCGCACACCCGACTCGGCGATCTTGATGATACCGTCCGGGATTTTCGGCGCGAGCTTGGCGAACACCTCGCGGTCGACCTTTAGGGTCTTCAGATCCCGGGCGTTCACTCCGATGACCTTCGCGCCCGCGTCGAGCGCGCGGTCGAGCTCCTCCTCGGTGTGCACCTCCACCAGCGGGACGAGGCCGATCGACTCGGCCCGCTCGATCAGCGACACCAGGGCCTGCTGGTCCAGGGCCGCCACGATGAGCAGGGCGAGGTCCGCGCCGTACGCCCGCGCCTCCCACAGCTGGTAGGAGGTGACGATGAAGTCCTTCCGCAGCAGCGGCACGTCCACCCGCGCCCGCACGGCGGCCAGATCCTCGAGGCTGCCCGCGAACTTGCGCCGCTCGGTCAGCACGCTGATCACGTGCGCGCCGCCCGCCTCGTAGTCGCTCGCCAGAGCGGCCGGATCGGCGATCGCCGCCAGCGGCCCCTTGGAAGGACTGGACCGCTTGACCTCCGCGATCACCGAGACCCGGTCACCGCCGAGCACCGCGTACACGTCCCGCGGTGCGGGGGCCCGCTCGGCACGCCGCTTGAGTTCCTCGATCCCCACGGACCGCTGCCGCTCGGCGAGGTCGGCCCGCACCCCGTCCAGGATCTCGTCCAGCACACTCACACGGTCTCCTCGCCCGTCCAGTACTCGTTCTGCCGATGCTATAAGCCCGCGTCACCGCGACCCGACACCGGGGTTGTATCCCCCGTTGTTCCCCCGTGTCGCCCCTCGCCGCCACGGGATCCTCCCGCCGCCCCTATGGCGCGAGGAATTGCCCGAAAGGCAGATTTCTCACCACCCCATAGGAAATAAGGAGCGCGAGAAAGGCCCACACAATTGCGGGATGCGGTGCTTTTTCGGCGAAGGGCCTGCCCTGCCATGAGCGTACCGCCCACCGTACCCACAGCGCGGCCGCCATGGGGAGCAACACGACGAACAGCGCGTTCAGCCCCAGGGCGGCGCCGATGTCGCCGCGGGTGAGCGCGTGCAGCGCGCGCAGCGTCCCGCAGCCGGGACAGTACAGGCCGGTGAGCGCGAGCAGCGGGCAGGGCGGATAGTGGCCGGGCTCGTTGGGATCGACCACGGCCACGAGGGCGGTCCCCGCCGCCGCGACGGCCGCGACCGCCGCGGACGGCAGCGCCGAACACAGGCGGCGGCCGATCCCGGGCCCGGTCCCCTGACGGGACCCGCCACCGGGATCGCCCGTCGCCGTCATCCCCGGCCCCCGTCGCGCCGGCATCGCTCAGACCGGCGTCCGGATGTGACGACGCATCACAACGACGAGGTCGTCGTCGCGGTCCACCACGCCCCCCAGCCGAGGGTGAGGAAGGCGATCCAGTAGAGCAGCCACAGGCCGGTGAGGATCCAGCCGAGGATCACCCCGGTCAGCGCCATGCCGTGGCCCTGCTCACCGGTGCGCTTGACCTGCCCGAGCGCGACGTGCCCGAAGATCACCGCGAGCACCGAGGTGGCGCCGCAGGTGACGAAGCCGAGGATGCCGAGGATCATCGCGGTGACCGCCAGCCCGTTGGTGCCCGGCGCCTGGTAGGGGGCGTAGCCGGGCTGCTGGTAGCCGTAGGCCTGGTTGTAGTCGGTGTAGCCCGGCTGGGGCTGGGCGTACCCCGGGTTGGGCTGGCCGTACCCGGGATCGGGCTGCCCATAGCCCGGCTGCTGGCCGTAGCCGTACCCGCCGTGCGGGCCTCCGTACCCCCCGCCCTGGTTGTCTGGCGGATACCCGTAACTCATCGACGGCTCCTGGTGGACGAAACTGCGCAAGGTCGCGCCCGTAGCCTATCGGCAAGAACGGAAATTCTTGTCGTCCGGCGGAATTTTGTCGGCAAGTTGTGATGGGCTTACCGTGCGTGCTTACCGTGCGTGCCCGCCGCCGGAATCCGCGGTCGGATCCGCGCCGCTGTCGATCGCGTCCCACAGCTCGCGTTCCCGGTCGCGGCCCCGCTCGCGGGCCCGGTCCGCGCCGCCCGTCCGCGCGGCGGTGCCGTCCGGCCGCTCGTACCTCTGGGACATGCCCGGCCAGCGGGCCGCCCGCGCCACCGCGACGATGCCCCCGGCCACGAGGACGATCCCGCCCGCCACCGTCGCCGCGGGCCACGCCGCGGCCGTCTCCCAGGTGGCCGTCGCGGCCGCGGACAGCGCGCTGTGCCGCGCGGCCGCCTCCAGCACGGCGTCCTGCCGCAGCCCGGCGGCCACGCCGATCGCGGGGGCGGCGCCGCACAGCGCGACCACGGCGCCGATCAGCCGCCGCCACACGCCGCGGGCGGCGAGCACCGCCACCACCGCGGCGAGCGCGGCGAGCGCCGCCGGGCCCGCGTACGCCACGAGCTCGCCGCCGGTGAGCGCGACCTCGCCGAGCGCGGCGCCGCCGGAGTCGCCGTAGCGCACCACGGCCCACTCGCGTCCGGCGGCGAGCAGCACCAGGCCCGCCCCGAGGGCGCAGGCCACGGCCCAGGCCGCGAGCTCCCGCCGGGGCGCGGCGTTCGTCGCAGGGGTCATGAGGGGGTCCTGTTCACACGGTGGGTCAGGTCCGCCGGGCGGGCTCCGCCGCGCCGGCGGGGTCCGTGGTCAGCAGCACGTCCCGATCGAAGCAGGTGCGGGCGCCGGTGTGGCACGCGACCCCCACCTGGTCCACCTGGACGAGCAGCGTGTCGCCGTCGCAGTCGAGGGCGACGTGCTTGACCCACTGTACGTTCCCGGAGGTCTCCCCCTTCACCCAGTACTCGCGGCGGCTGCGCGACCAGTAGGTGGCCCGGCCGGTGGTGAGGGTGCGGTGCAGCGCCTCGTCGTCCATCCAGGCGAGCATCAGCACCTCTTTGGTGTCGTACTGCTGGACGATGGCGGGCACCAGCCCGTCGGGCGAGCGCTTGAGCCGTTCGGCGATCCGCGGGTCAAGGGACATGCGGCAATTCTGCCCCAGTCGCCCGGCGGCCCGCGCCACCGCCACCCCGGCGTACCGCCCCGCCGTACCGGGCCGGCTATCAGGAGCGGGTGCCGGAGGCCCAGGAGGCGTACAGGTCGGCGTAGACGCCGGGCTGCCTGATCAGCTCGGCGTGCGGGCCGCGCTGCACGATGCGGCCGCGGTCGAAGACGAGGATCTCGTCGGCGGCCTCCGCGGTGGACAGCCGGTGCGCGATCGACACCGCGGTACGGCCCCGCGTCACGCCCTCCAGCGCGCGGGCGAGACGGACCTCGGTGGCCGGGTCCACGGCCGAGGTGGCCTCGTCGAGCAGCAGCAGGTCGGGGTCGGCGAGGTAGGCGCGGGCGAGGGCGACGAGCTGCCGCTCCCCCGCCGACAGCGACTCGCCGCGCTGGCCCACCGGGGTGTCGAGCCCGGCGGGCAGCCCCGCCACCCAGTCCGCCAGGCCGAGCTCGGTGATCGCCAGCTCGATGTCCGCGTCGGTCGCGTCCGGCCTGCCGTACCGGATGTTCTCGGCGAGGGTGCCGTCGAAGAGGAAGCCGTCCTGCGGCACCATGACGACGCGCTCGCGCAGCGAGGAGAACCGGATCTCGCGCAGGTCGACGCCGTCGAGCAGCACCCGGCCCTCGACCGGGTCCATCAGCCGGGTGAGCAGCTTGGCGAACGTGGTCTTGCCCGACCCGGTCTCGCCGACCACGGCGACCTTGGTGCACGGGGGGATCTCCACGGTGATGTCGTGCAGCACCGGCGGTCCGCCCGGGTAGGCGAAGGTGACGTTCTCGAACCGCACGCTGATCGGGCCGCGCGGCAGCGTCCTGCCGTCCGGGCCGGGGTCGGCCACGTCCGGCGGGGTGTCGAGTACGGCGAGCACCCGCCGCCACCCGGAGATCGCGTTCTGCGCCTCGTTGAGCACCTCGGTCGCGGTCTGCAGCGGCGAGATGAACAGCGTGATGAGGAAAAGGAAGGCGACGAGCTCGCCGCGCGAGATCGAGCCGTCGACGCCGAGCCGTACCCCGGCGAGCACCACGGCGGCGACCGCCACCGCGGCCACCACCTCGGTGAGCGGGAAGGTGAGCGCGATGATCGTCTGGGCCCGGGCCTGGGCCGAGCGCTGGGCGTCCACCGCCTCGTCGATGCGGCGGGCGGTGCGGTCCTCGACCGCGTAGGCGCGGATCACCGCGCTGCCGACCACCGACTCGCTGATCGCCGCGAGCATGTCGCCGGTGCGCTCGCGCACCCGCAGGTAGGCGCGGGCGATCATGCGCTGGAAGCGCGGCAGCGCGAAGGTGAGCGGCAGGAACACCGCCCACACCAGCAGGGTGAGCTGCCAGGAGTAGGCCGCCATCAGCACGGTGGCGACCAGCAGCTGGCCGACCGAGACGACGATGACCAGGCCGCCCCACTGCATGAACTGGCTGATCTGGTCGACGTCGCTGGTCACCCGGGAGACGAGCGCGCCGCGGCGCTCGGAGTTCTGGGTGAGCACCGACAGGTCGTGCACGTGCCGGAAGCCCTTGCGGCGCAGCGTCGCCAGGCCCGACTCGGAGCTGCGGTAGAGCCGGACGTTCATCAGGTACGCGCACAGCGTGGTGAGCACCACGGCGAGCACGCAGGCGAGCACGGCGGCGCGCACGAAGCCGACGTCGGGCTCCGGCCCGGAGAGGCCGTTGTCGATCACCTGCTGCACCGCGATCGGGATGATCACCCGGCCGGCGGTGGCGAGCACGGCGAGCGCGAGCGTGCCCGCGAGCCCGCGGCGGAACTCCGGCGACAGCCGCAGGCCGCGTCGGAACGTCTCGAACGCGGACCGCTCGGCCACGTGCAGGCCGCTCATGCCGTCCTCCTCACCGTCACCTCACCTGTCAGGGGCGCGCCGTACGGCCCGGCCGTTCCGCTCATCGGCCCACGACCTCCTCCGGCTCGCCGAGCTCCGCGGCGTCATCCGGCGCGCCCTCCTGGGCGCGCAGCGCGGCGCGCTCGGCCTCCTCCCGCTCGTAGGCGGTGACGAGGTCGCGGTACCCGGGGCAGCGGTCGAGCAGCTCCTCGTGGGTGCCCCGGTCCACCACGCGGCCGTGCTCGAGGTAGACGACCTCGTCGGCGAGCGCGATCGTGGCCATCCGGTAGGCGATCACCACCACGGTCGCCTCCCCGCCCGCCTCGCGCAGGCCCTCGAGGATGCGCCGCTCCACCTGGGCGTCGACGCTGGAGGTGGCGTCGTCGAGGACGAGCAGCCGCGGCGCGCGGGCGATGGCGCGGGCGAGCGCGAGCCGCTGGCGCTGGCCGCCGGACAGGCCCGAGCCGCGCTCGCCGACCCGGGTGTCGAGGCCCTGGGGCAGCGCGCTGACGAACCCGTCGGCCTGGGCGAGCCGCAGCGCCGCCCAGACCCGCTCGTCGGTGATCCCGGGCAGCCCGAGGGTGACGTTGCCGCGCACGGTGTCGTCGAACAGGAACGTCTGCTGCGGCACGAGCGCCGCCACCGCGCTCACCCCGCCGCGTTCCACGTCGCGCAGGTCGACCCCGTCGATGCGCACCTCGCCGCGCTGCGGGTCGATCAGCCGGACCAGCAGCTGCGCGAGTGTGGACTTGCCGGACCCGGTCGGCCCGACGATCGCCACGGTACGGCCCGGCGGCGCCTCGAAGGTGACCCCGTCGAGCACCGGGGTGTCCGGGTCGTAGCCGTAGGTGAGGTCGCGCACCTCCAGGCGGGCCGGGCCGGTGCCGGTCAGGCGGGCCGTGCCGTACGTCATCGAGCCGGTGGCGTCGAGCACGTGCCGGATGCGGCTCCACCCGACGACGCTGCGCGGCAGCTCGCCGAGCACCCAGCCGAGCGCCCGGATCGGCCAGGCGAGCAGGGTGAACAGGTAGGCGACCTGGACCAGCTCGCCCGCGGTGATCCCGCCCGCCTCGAGCCGGAGCGTGCCGACGAGCAGTACGGCGAGCACGCCGAGCGTGGGCAGCGCGTCCAGCAGCGGGTCGAACAGGCCGCGCACCCGGCCGACCGCGATGTTCGCGTCGCGCAGCTCGTCGGCCTTGGCGGCGAACCGGGCGGCCTCGGCGTCCTCCCGGCCGAGGGTCTTCACCACGAGCGCGCCGTCGAAGCTCTCGTGGGCGATCTCGCTCACCTCGGCGCGCAGCTGCTGGGCGCGGGTGGCGAGCGGGGAGAGCCGGCGCTGGTAGACGACGTTGAGCAGGAAGATCGCCGGGAAGACGAGGAAGCCGACGAGGGCGAGCAGCGGGTCGGTGAGCACGATCGCCACCGCGGCGGTGACGAGCATGACGATCACGCCGAGCGCCATCGGCAGCGGGGCGAGCGGCGCCCAGGTCGCCTCGACGTCGGAGGAGGCGTTCGACAGCAGCTGGCCGGTCGGGTGCCGGTGGTGCCAGGCGAGCGGCAGCCGCAGGTACTGGCGGGTGACCTCGCGCCGCGAGCGGGCCTGCATGCGGTACTGCACGAACCCGGCGAACGCGCGCCGCCCGCCGATGCCCACCGCCTTGAGCAGGGCGGTGCCGACGATGAGCAGCACGCCGACGGCCACGGTGGCGGTGGCCACGTCGCCCTCGGCGAAGGCGGGGAAGACCACGTTTTCGGTCGCCCAGCCGAGGGCCCACGACGAGGCCACGGTCATCGTGCCGTACAGCGCGCTGGCGAGCACCGCGACGGTGAACATCAGCGGTTCGGAGCGGATCGCCACCCAGATGACCTGGACGCCCTTGCGCATGACGGCCGGATTGACCTTCGTCGCCACCCCGATGATTCCTCTCCAACTGGGTCGTTTCCGCTCCGTACTCCTTATCATCCGGGTCTGTCCATTTATTTCCTTGACCCCTCGGCGGGAGGGTGAGGGGTAGGCTGAGCGGATGACCCACGCACGGACCGAGCGGACCGCGCTCTGCGACCTGCTGGAGCAGGTCGGCCCCGACGCACCCACGTTGTGCGCGGGCTGGACGACCGCCGACCTCGCCGCCCACCTGGTGCTGCGGGAGCGCCGTTTCGACGCGGTGCCGGGCATCGGGTTCGCCCCGCTCGCCCCCTACACCGCGAAGGTGCAGCGGCGCATCCGGGACCGGCACTCCTGGCCGGAGCTGGTCGGCCTGGTACGGCAGGGGCCCCCGGTCTGGTCGCCGTACCGGCTGCCCGCGGCCGACGCGCTGGTGAACACGCTGGAGCTGTTCATCCACCACGAGGACGTACGGCGGGCCCGGGACGGCTGGGAGCCGCGCGAGCTGCCCGAGGCGCTGCAGGACCTGTTGTGGCGGCGGCTGCGCACGATGGCGCCGTTCATGCTGCGGAAGGCGCCGGTCGGGGTGGTGCTGCGCCGTCCCGACGGGGCGAGGACCGGCGGCAGGAAGGCCGAGCCGTACGTGGTGGTGACCGGGGAGCCGCAGGAGCTGCTGCTGTTCGCGTTCGGCCGCCAGGCGCACGCCCGGGTCACCTGCAGCGGGGACGAGAGGTCGGTCGAGCTGCTGCGCTCCGCCCCGCTGGGCGTCTGAGCGAACGATCCGCGGGCACGCGAAAGGCCGGTCACGGTGACCGGCACGCGTGGGCACCACTCTCGAGGAGCGGTGCTATCACTCTCCGTAATCAGGGTATCACCGATCGTGACCAGGGGTGGCCGCCGATCGGGCAGGCGGGCCGCCCGACGCGATCGGGGGGACCACATGACCGACACCACGGCCGTACCGGACCTTTCCCGCGAGTGCCTGAGACGGGCGGGGCGGGCCTCCCCGCGGGCCTGGGGACACGGTCCGCGCAGCGGATGGCACCGGCTGCCCGGCCGGCGTGACCCGGGCGGGCGGCCCGCCTGCGCGCGGGCCGGGCACCGTGCCGCGCCGGGCGCGGCGGCCGGATCGGGGTTCGGCGCCGCGGTCCGCGCGCGGATCGGCGCCCGGTTCGGCGCCGTGATGACCACCGCGGCCAGGGTCGCGAGGACCACCCTGCGGCGCCTGCCGGGCGGGCGGGGCACGGCGAGGGCCACGGCGCGGCACGCGCCGGGCGGGGCGGTACGGCACCGCCGGCCCGGCCGGAGACGGGCCTGCGCGGCGTCGCACCGGATCGCCGCCGAGCGGGTCGCGGCGCTGCGGGCGCTGCGCCCCGCGCGCTCCCCGGCGAGCGTGGTCGCCGCCCTCGTGCTCGTGGGCGCGGGCGCGGTCGCGGTGGCCGAGACGTTCCTCGTGGTGGCGGAGCGGGCGCCGCACCTGGTGGCCTTCGAGCCCGCGACGCTCTGGGCGCAGGACACGACGTGGCGCGACCCGGCCGCGCTCGGCACGGCCGGCGTGGTGACCGTGCTCGGCGTGGTGCTCGTGCTCGCCGCGGTCCTTCCCGGGCGGCCGCGGCTCGTGCCGCTGCGCACCGGCGACCCCGACCTCGTGCTCGGGGTGTCCCGGCCGATGCTCGCCGCGCTCATCGCCGGGGAGGTGGCACGGGTGACCGGGGTACGGCGGGTGCGGGTACGGCTGCGCCGGCGGCGCCTGCTCGTCACCGCGTGCACCGACGAGCGCGACGCCGAGGCGGTCGGCGACCGGGTGCGCGAGGCGGCCGAGCGGGAGCTGGCCCGGCTCGACCCGCTGATCTCGCTGACCGTGCGGTCCAAGGTCCGCCCGGTGGCGGCCGGGGAGCGTGCCGTGGCGGGTGCGCGGTGAGCCGGGGCCGCGCGGTGGCGAACCGGCTCGGGCTCGCCGTGACCGGTCTCGCGCTGCTCGTGCTCGGCGGCGGCGCGCTGCTGCGCGGCGCGGGCGCGTTCGGGCCGGAGGCGGCGGCGCGGCCGGTGGTCGGCGGCGACTTGGCGGAGTTCGCCCACGACCGGCCCTGGTTCTGGCCGTCGCTCGCGGCGGGCGGGTTCCTGCTCGCGGTCGCCGGGCTGTGGTGGCTGGTGAGCCGGCTGCGTCCGGGCCGCGTGCGGCGGGTCCGGCTGCGGGCCGGGAGCGGGGTGGTCGCGGTCGCGGGCGCGCCGGTGGCGCGGGCGGTCGCCGCCCGGCTGTGCGCGCACCCGCGGATCCGGCGGGCGCGCGCCGTGGTGCGCGGCCCGGCCCACCGGCCGTGGCTCGACCTGCGGCTGTCCGCCTGCGGCGGGGCCGGCCTGCGTGAGCTGCTCGCGCTCGTCGGCGACCGCGCGGTACCCGGACTGCGCGCCGCGCTCGCGGTCGACCGGCTGCCCGCGGTGGTGCGGCTGGGGTTCGTGCGGGAGCGGAGGCCGCTGGTGCGGACGTGGGCCACGTCACATGACGCCACGCGGCGAAGCCGCGGCGCACGCGCGATTCATACGGCACATTGAATGGTGTGCCGGGCTGAGAAGGGCGGAGGGGCGGTCGGTAGCATGATCAAAGCGCCATCGACGCCGCACAACCGAAAACGACAAAACGCCTAAAACGGGGTATTGAATACCAGGACTGATCCGCAGGAGGCCCCCCAATGAAGGTCAAGAAGGTGCTGACGTACCTGGGCATCGCGTTCGTCATCTTCTTCCTCTACACCCGTCCCGCGGAGGCGGCCGAAGCGGTGCGAGGCGTGTTCGACGGTGTGGCGGACGGGGCGAACTCGCTGGCGACATTCGTATCCCAGGTCTTCGCACGCTGACGCCCCGGCTCAGCCCGCATCCCGCCGGGCGACCGCGTTCCCCGGGCGGTCGCCGGAGACCGACCGGCACGGCGGGCCGGGTCGGCGCGTCCCGGCGTCGCCGCCCGGCGGCGTCCGGCGCCACCAAGGTGATCCCCTGCGGGCGGCGGCACGCGCAGGGGCCGTACACCTCACCGACGGGGCGCCGCGCCGAGAACGTGCAGCCGTGGCGACGCGCCCACCACCGGGCCGTCGCCGTAGCGGGGATTTCGCGTCCCTAGGGGGCGAACTCGCGACGTTTCACTCCTACAGACGGCGATCAGTCCATGCCCTCCGGCGCCGGACCGCCGGAGGGCGGCACAGACGTCTTTACTTGTACGTTTACTTGTACGGCTTGAGGCAGAGGACGTAACCCCTCCCCATCCGCTCGCCCTCCCAGTAGGCCTTCTCGGCCTCGCGGTGGTCGGAGCAGATGTTCATGCTCATCTGGAACTCGACCTGGGTCTTGTCCTCGAGCCTCGCCACCACCTGCCACTTCGCCGCGGCGTCGGTGCACTCGACGACCTTGGGCTTGTCACCCTCGATGGCCACGCAGTCGCCGGCCTTCGCCGTCACGGGAGCGCCGGTCAGGTTGTCCACAAGGAAGCCGCCCACGCCGATCACGACGGCGGCCACGGCGATGAAGATCAACCGCTTCACCACCGACTTGCCCGCCTTGCGGAGCGCCCCCGGCACGCCCGAGCCGCCGTTCTGCGGCGTCTGCGGCTGCTGCCCCTGCGGCGGGTACGGCCCCTGCTGCGGGGACCACCCGCCCTGCGGATGGGCCGGTCCGCCGGGCGCCTGGCCGGGCTGCTGCGGAGCGCCGGGGGCGGGGCCCTGCGGGCCGTACCCGGGCGCGCCCTGCCACGCCTGGCCGTATCCGGGCCCGTCGTGCCCGAATTGGCCCTGCGGCGGATATCCCTGGCCGGGCGGCACGCCCTGCCCCGGCCCCTGCGGAGGAAAGGGAGTTGACACGACAACCACACCTGGAAAACGCGACTGTCACACGAACGCGACAAAGCTAGCGGATCAGCAACGCCCGCGAGGCGAATATCGGACAAATACCTTTTCTGCCCCTGGATTAACAGGCGTCACACCACACGCCGACGGCGACAACAATCCAGGCGGCGTTATCCGCGTCCATCAGCAGGCCGGGGGCGGGTCGCGGGCGGATCAGCCGGCGGCGCGGGGTCCGGCCGGGGCCGCGGCGGCCGTGCGGTGCCGCAGGTACCGCAGTATTGCGGCCCCCGCGAAGTAGCCGAGCAGCCCCCAGGTGGACATGCCCGCCGGGCCGTGGTCGCCCGGACCGGCGACGGCGATGCCGAGCAGGCCGCCGATCACGCCGGCGACGCCCGCGATCGTGCCCGCGAGCGTCGGCCACCCGGACGCGGCGCCGGGGTCCGGCACCGGGCCGGACCGCCGCTCGACGCGGCCGAACACCGCCACGAGGGCCGCGAGGAAGAGCGCGAGCACGGCGAGCCAGGGCAGGCGCAGCGCCACCCAGGCCGCCGAGCCCGCGGGGACGCGCGGCAGCAGCCCGGCCGCGTGCAGGGTCAGCGCGCCGAGCACCACGGCCGTCATGTGCCACAGGAACATCGTCATGATCACCGAGTTGACCGCGACCACCGCGGTCCACGGCCGCGGGCGGCGCAGCCACCGGTTGCCCGCGCGGTGGCACAGCAGCGCCAGCCCGGTCTGCGTGACGGCGAGGGCGAGCAGCGCGAGCGTGGGCGGCGCGGTGTTCTGGATCTCCGTCCCCGCGGCCTGCACCATGCTCACCGGGTACGGCCCGGCCACGGTGAGCCCGACCAGCGCGGCGAACCCGAGCAGCGCCAGCGGCAGCGCCACGCCCCGCCGGTCGGGCAGCGCCCCCTCCCGCCAGGCGATGCCGAGCTGGTGCACGGCGAGCCAGGCGAGCAGGTAGTTCGCCTCCCCCACCCACGGCAGGCCGAGCCAGAGCCGGGCCAGGTCGCCCCCGCCGACCAGCGCGGCGAGCACCACCGGCACGGCGAGGCCGTACCGCCGGTGCAGGCCGTACGTGGCCGGGGTGAGCACCACCGCCGCGAGGTAGGCGACGAGGAACCACAGCGGGATGCCCGCGAGCCACACCCCGAGGCCGACCAGCCGCGCGTCCACCCCGGCCGCGCGGGCCGCGAGCGCGGCCGCGACGAGCACGGCCAGCAGCGTCGTGGTGGGCCGCACCAGCCGGTCGGTACGGCGCAGCGTCCAGCCCGCCGCACTCCCGCCGCGGCGCAGGTAGGAGGTGAGCGAGGCCGCGTTCGCGTAGCCGCCGACCAGGAAGAACAGCGGCATGACCTGGAACAGCCAGGTGAGCGGCCGGGTCCACGCGGCCACGTCGAGCACGCTGACCCCGGACAGCCCGCCGCCCTCGTCGGTGACGTGGACGACGAGCCAGTGGCCGGTCACCACCGCGGCGATCGCGACGGCCCGCAGCAGGTCGACGTACCGGTCGCGATGCGCGGGGGTGGCCTCGGCCGCCCGCCGCATCTCCCCTTCCCCTCCGGCGCCCTCGTTCCGGCCGCGGTGTGCCGCGGCGCTAGCGGACGGTGACGCCCGCCGCGCGCAGGGCGCCCTTGATGTCGCCGATCGTCAGCTCGCCGAAGTGCAGCACGCTCGCGGCGAGCACCGCGTCGGCCCCGGCCTCGACCGCCGGGGCGAAGTGCTCGAGCGCCCCCGCGCCGCCGCTGGCGATCACCGGGACGCTCACCGCGGCGCGCACCGCCCGGATCATCTCCAGGTCGTAGCCGTCCTTGGTGCCGTCGCCGTCCATCGAGTTGAGCAGGATCTCCCCGACCCCGAGCTCCTCGCCGCGGCGGGCCCACTCGACCGCGTCGATGCCGGTGCCGCGCCGCCCGCCGTGGGTGGTCACCTCGAAGCCCGAGGGGGTCGGCGGGCCGTCGACCACCCGGCGCGCGTCCACCGACAGCACGATGCACTGCGCGCCGAACCGCTCGGAGGCCTCGCGGAGCAGCTCGGGCCGGGCGACCGCCGCGGTGTTGATGCTCACCTTGTCCGCGCCGGCCCGCAGCAGCCGGTCCACGTCCTCCACCGAGCGCACCCCGCCGCCCACGGTGAGCGGGATGAACACCTGCTCGGCGGTGCGGCGGACCACGTCGTACATGGTCTCCCGGCCGCCGGAGGAGGCGGTGATGTCGAGAAAGGTCAGCTCGTCGGCGCCCTCGGCGTCGTAGCGCCGGGCGAGCTCGACCGGGTCACCCGCGTCCCGCAGGTTCTCGAAGTTGACGCCCTTCACCACCCGGCCGTTGTCCACGTCCAGGCAGGGGATCACACGTACCGCGACCGTCACCGCGCCCCTCGCACACCCGATGTCCGTGACGTACCCATCATGCCGCGCCGTACCGGGTCACTTGCCGGCGGCCACGGCCAGGGCCTCCTCCAGGGTGAACGCCCCGGCGTACAGCGCCTTGCCGACGATCGCGCCCTCCACGCCCAGCGGCACCAGCTCGGCGATCGCGCGCAGGTCGTCGAGCGAGGACACGCCGCCGCTGGCGATCACCGGGGCGTCGGTGCGGGCGCACACCTGGCGCAGCAGGTCGAGGTTCGGGCCCTTGAGCGTGCCGTCCTTGGTCACGTCGGTGACGACGTAGCGGGAGCAGCCGTCGGCCTCCAGCCGCTCGAGCACCTCCCACAGGTCGCCGCCCTCGCGGGTCCAGCCGCGGGCGGCGAGGCGGGTGCCGCGCACGTCGAGCCCGATCGCGACCCGGTCCCCGTACTCCTTGATGATCTTCGAGCACCACTCGGGGTTCTCCAGCGCGGCGGTGCCGATGTTCACCCGGCGGCAGCCGGTGGCGAGCGCGGCCTGCAGCGACTCGTCGTCGCGGATGCCGCCGGACAGCTCGACGTTGATGTCGAGCGTGCCCACGACCCGGGCGAGCAGCTCCCGGTTCGAACCCCGGCCGAAGGCGGCGTCGAGATCGACGAGGTGGATCCACTCGGCGCCGGCCTCCTGCCAGGCGAGGGCGGCGGCGAGCGGGTCGCCGTACGACGTCTCGGTGCCCGCCTCCCCTTGGACGAGGCGGACGGCCTGCCCGTCGGCGACGTCAACGGCGGGCAACAGCACCAGCGACATGGTCGAGGACCTCCGGTCAAGCAGAAGGGGCAAGCAGGAAGGGGAATCCCCGGGCACACCGCGCCCGGGCGGCGGACCGGCCGGGACGGGCGGTCACAGGGTGCCGAGCCAGTTGCGCAGCAGCACCGCGCCGGCGTCGCCGGACTTCTCCGGATGGAACTGGGTGGCCATGAGCGCGCCGTTCTCCACCGCGGCGACGAACGGCACGCCGTGCTCGGCCCAGGTGACGAGCGGCTCGGCGAACCCGGGACCGGCCTGCAGCTCCCACTTGCGCACCCCGTAGGAGTGCACGAAGTAGAAGCGGGTGTCCGGGTCGAGCCCGGCGAACAGCACCGAGCCCTCGGGGGCCTGCACGGTGTTCCACCCCATGTGCGGCAGCACCGGCGCGTCGAGGCGTTCGACCACGCCCGGCCACTCGCCGCAGCCGGCGGTCTCGATGCCGTGCTCCACGCCGCGCTCGAACAGGATCTGCATGCCGACGCAGATGCCGAGCACCGGGCGGCCGCCGGCGAGCCGCCGCTGGATGATCCGGTCCCCGTGCACCGCGCGCAGCCCGGCCATGCACGCGGCGAACGCGCCGACGCCGGGCACGACCAGGCCGTCGGCGTTCATCGCGGCGTTCTCGTCGGAGGTCACCGTGACGTCGGCGCCGACCCGGGCGAGGGCCCGCTCGGCCGAGCGCAGGTTCCCGGACCCGTAGTCGAGGATGACGACCTTCTTCACCACCACAGCACCCCCGCGGTGAGCGCGAGGGCCGCGCCGACGCCGAGCATCGCGGCGCCGAGCCTGAGCCCTTGCCTGACGAACGAGATGACGCCGCCGACGAGGAACAGGCCGACGAACACCATGGCGATCGCCGTCCAGTTCTCGGTCACAGCACCCCCTTGGTGCTGGGCACGCCGGTGGCCCGCGGGTCGGGCTCGCACGCCTCGCGCAGCGCCCGGGCGAGCGCCTTGAACTGGGCCTCGACGATGTGGTGGGCGTTGCGCCCGTACGGCACGTGCACGTGCAGGCAGACCGCGGCCTGGGCGACGAACGACTCGAGGATGTGCCGGGTCATCGTCGTGTCGTAGTCCGGGCCGATCATCGGCGCCATGCCCTCGGGCTCGGTGTGCACCAGGTACGGCCGGCCGGACAGGTCGACGGTGACCTGGGCGAGCGTCTCGTCGAGCGGGCAGGACGCGTGCCCGAACCGCCGGATGCCGGACTTGTCGCCAAGCGCCTCGCGGAACGCGGCCCCGAGCGCGAGCGAGGTGTCCTCGATCGTGTGGTGGGAGTCGATGTGCAGGTCGCCCTCGGTCTTCACGGTGAGGTCGAACAGGCCGTGCCGGGCGAGCTGGGAGAGCATGTGGTCGAAGAAGCCGACCCCGGTGGACACCTCGTACCGCCCGGTGCCGTCGAGGTCCACCTCGACGAGCACCGACGTCTCCCCGGTCACGCGCTCGACGCGCCCGATCCTGCTCATGCGCCCTCCCGTCGTGCGCCGTCCCGCGCCGGCACCCGGGTGAGCACCCGGGTGAGCGCCGCGCGGAACGCCGCCATCTCGTCCTCGGTGCCGATCGTCACCCGCAGCCACTGCGGCGGACCGACCTCCCGGATGAGCACGCCCTGCTCGAGCAGGCCCTCCCACACCGCGCGCCGGTCGGCGAACCGGCCGAACAGCACGAAGTTCGCGTCGGAGTCGGCCACCTCGAGGCCCTGGGCGCGCAGCCACTCCACGGTCGCGTCCCGCTCGGCGCGCAGCGCGTCCACGGTGCCGAGCAGCTCCTTGGCGTGCGCGAGCGCCACCCGCGCCGCCGCCTGCGTCAACGTGGACAGATGGTACGGCAGGCGGACGAGCTGGAGCGCCTCGACCACCGCCGGGTGGGCGGCGAGGTACCCGAGCCGGGTGCCGGCCATGGCGAACGCCTTCGACATGGTCCGGGAGACGATGAGCCGCGGGTGCTCCGGCAGCAACGTGAGCGCGCTCGGCGTGCCGGCCCGGGCGAACTCGAAGTACGCCTCGTCGACCACGACGATGCCGGGCGCGGCCTTGGCGACGCGCTCGACCGTCTCGAGCGGCAGCGCGGTCCCGGTCGGGTTGTTCGGCGAGGTGAGGAAGACCACGTCCGGCCGGTGCTCCTCGATCGCCGCGACCGCCGCGTCCGGGTCGATGCCGAAGTCCTCGTCGCGCGCGCCCGCGATCCACCGGGTGCCGGTGCCGACGGTGATGATCGGGTGCATCGAGTACGACGGCTCGAAGCCCAGCGCGCTGCGGCCCGCGCCGCCGAACACCTGCAGGATCTGCTGGAGGATCTCGTTGGACCCGTTCGCCGCCCACACGTGCTCGGGCCCGAGCCCGTGCCCGAGGTAGCGGGCGAGGTCCTCGCGCAGCGCGAGCGCGTCGCGGTCCGGGTAGCGGTTGAGGCTCAGCGCCTCGCGCCGCACCGCCTCGGCGAGGTCCTCGGCGAGCTCCGGCGAGGGCGGGTAGGGGTTCTCGTTGGTGTTGAGCCGCACCGGCACGTCGATCTGCGGCGCGCCGTACGGCGAGCGGCCCCGCAGGTCGTCGCGGATCGGCAGGTCGGCGAGGGTGACCGGCGCGAACGCCGGCTTCTCGGGGCGATTGCCGGGCAGGGTCATGAGGGGATCTCCCAGCCGAACCGGGCGCGGATCGCGGCGCCGTGCGCGGGCAGGTCCTCCGCGTCAGCGAGCGCGCACACGTGCGCGGCCGCGGCGGCGAGCGCCTCCCGGCTGTAGTCGACCACGTGGATGCCGCGCAGGAACGTCTGCACCGACAGGCCGCTGGAGTGGCAGGCGCAGCCGCCGGTGGGCAGCACGTGGTTCGACCCGGCGAGGTAGTCGCCGAGGGAGACCGGCGAGTACGGCCCGATGAAGATCGCCCCGGCGTTGCGCACCCGGGCGGCGACCGCGTGCGCGTCCGCGGTCTGGATCTCCAGGTGCTCGGCCGCGTAGGCGTTCACCACCTCGATCCCGTCGTCGATCGAGGAGACGAGCACGATGCCGGACTGGCGGCCGGAGAGCGCCTCGGTGATGCGCTCGCGGTGCCGGGTGGCGTTGACCTGCTCGGGCAGCTCCTTCTCCACCGCCTCGGCGAGGGCGAGCGAGTCGGTGACGAGCACGGCCGCGGCGATCACGTCGTGCTCGGCCTGGCTGATCAGGTCGGCGGCGACGTGCACCGGGTCGGCGGAGTCGTCGGCGAGGATCGCGATCTCGGTCGGGCCGGCCTCGGAGTCGATGCCGATCACGCCCTTGAGCAGCCGCTTGGCCGCGGCGACGTAGATGTTGCCGGGGCCGGTCACCATCGTGGCGCGCGGGCACTCCTCGGTGCCGTACGCGAACATCGCCACCGCCTGGGCGCCGCCCACGGCGTACACCTCCTCGACGCCGAGCAGCCCGCAGGCGGCGAGGATGAGCGGGTGCGGCAGCCCGCCGAACTCGGCCTGGGCGGGCGAGGTGACCGCGAGCGAGGGCACCCCCGCCTCCTGCGCGGGCACCACGTTCATCACCACGCTCGACGGGTACACGGCGCGGCCGCCCGGAACGTACAGCCCGACCCGCTCCACCGGCACCCACCGCTCGGTGACGGTGCCGCCCGGCACCACCCGGGTGGTGACGTCGGTGCGCCGCTGGTCGCGGTGGACGAGGCGGGCACGGCGGATCGACTCCTCCAGGGCCTCGCGCACCCGCGGATCGAGACCGTTCAGCGCGTCCTCGATCGCCGCGGCGGGCACCCGGGTCGACTCCAGCTCGACGCCGTCGAAGCGGGCGGTCAGCTCCCGTACGGCCGCCACCCCGCGATGGCGGACATCCTCACAGATCGGCCGTACCTTCTCCAGGGCGGCCTCGACGTCGAGCTCGGCACGGGGCAGCACGTCACGCAGGTCCCCCGGCAGGGACCCTCGCAGGTCGATACGGGAAATCACCACACCAGTCTACGGACGTCCGCGGCCCGGTACCGGCTCGTCCACCATGCGGAACGGGCGTGTCGCGGCCAGGCGCCTTTACAACGTAGATCATCCATATCCCGGGGCGTGATCGCCACCGCGCGACCCGCTACGCTGGCCGCCGTGGGCAAGGCGAAGGGCAAAGGCGCGCAGGGCACCCCGGCCACGGTCGCCCTGACCAAGGCGAAGGTGGAGTTCACCCTGCACCCCTACGAGCACGACCCGAACGCGCAGGCCTACGGCGAGGAGGCGGCCGACGCGCTCGGCGTGCCGTACGAGCGGATCTTCAAGACGCTCGTCGCCGAGGTGGAGAGCGGCCTCGCGGTCGCGGTGGTGCCGGTCGCCGGGCGGCTCGACCTGAAGGCGTTCGCGGCCGCGCTCGGCGGCAAGCGGGCGGCGCTCGCCGACGCCGCCAAGGTGGAGCGGGTCACCGGGTACGTCGTCGGCGGGATCAGCCCGCTCGGGCAGCGCAAGAAGCTCCCGACCGTGGTCGACGAGTCCGCGCTCGGCTTCCCGACCATCTACTTCTCCGCGGGCCGCCGCGGCCTGCAGATCGAGTGCGCCCCGGGCGAGCTGGTCCGGCTCACCGACGCGATCACCGCCCCGATCGCCAAGCCGCGCTGAGGCGCCGGCCCGCCCGCCGGCTCGGCAAGTCCGGCCGAGTTCCGGCCGCCGCGTGGTCGATCCTTGCCAAGGCAGCCCGCCGTACCGCGTTGGAACAATCGGCACTGCAGTAAGCAGCGGAATCGGCGCAGGCGGCCGTCCGGCGGAGGGCCGGCCGCGCCCGGAGGCCGGAGGAAGCAGGCGGGCACCATGACCCACGGCGAAGAGGATCTCGGCACCACCCCGCGCGAGCAGGACGGCGTGCCGCCCGGCGAGGAGCTGTGCGAGCTGACCGCCACCGAGATGCTCGCGCTGCTGCGGAAGGGGGAGATCGGCTCCGCCGAGCTCGTCGAGGCGCACCTGCGCCGCATCGAGCGGGTGAACGGCAAGGTCAACGCGATCGTCACGCTCGCCGCCGAGCAGGCGCTGCGGCAGGCGCGCGAGGCCGACGAGGACCGGGCGCGCGGCGGCTGGCGCGGCCCGCTGCACGGGCTGCCGGTGGCGCACAAGGACCTGATCGACACCGCGGGCATCCGCACCACGTACGGCTCGCGCGTGTACGCCGACCACGTGCCGGACCGAGACTCGCTGCTGGTGCGGCGCATGCGCGCGGCCGGGGCGATCACCATCGGGAAGACCAACACCCCCGAGTTCGGCACCGGGTCGCACACGGTGAACGCGGTGTTCGGCGCCACCCGCAACCCCTACGACCTCTCCCGCAGCGCGGGCGGCAGCAGCGGCGGGGCGGCCGCCGCGCTCGCCACCGGCATGGTGCCGCTCGCCGACGGCACCGACGTGGGCGGCTCGCTGCGCAACCCGGCGTCGTTCTGCAACGTGTTCGGGCTGCGGCCGACGCCGGGCCGTACCCCGCCGCCGTCGCACGACGCCGCGTGGTTCACCCTCGAGGTGTCCGGGCCGATGGCCCGCACCGCGCAGGACGCGGCGCTGCTGATGAGCGCGATCGCCGGGTTCGACCCGGGCTCGCCGTACTCGGTGCGGGAGGGCGGCGAGGTCTTCGCCGCGCCGCTGGAGACCGACCTGACCGGGGTGCGGATCGCGTTCAGCCCGGACCTCGGCGGGCTGCCGGTCGACCCGGACACCGCCGCGGTGACCGCCCGCGCCCCCGAGGTGCTCGCCGGGCTCGGCGCCACGGTGGAGCAGGTCGACCTCGACCTGTCCGACGCCGAGGACGCGTTCCGTACCTGGCGCGCCTGGTGGTACGCGCTGCGCTTCGGCGGGCTGCTGGAGCGGCACCGCGACGAGCTGCAGCCGAACGTGGTGTGGAACATCGAGGCGGGCCTGCGGCTCACCGGCGCGGACCTCGCCCGCGCGGAGCGGGCGCGCACCCGGCTGTTCGCCCGCATGGCCGCGTTCTTCGAGACCTACGACTTCCTCGTCGCGCCGGTGAGCCAGGTGCCGCCGTTCCCGGTCGAGCAGCCGTACGTCACCGAGATCGCCGGGCAGCGGATGCCCGACTACCTGGCCTGGATGCGCTCGGCGTACTGGATCAGCGTGCTGCACGCCCCGGCCGCGTCGGTCCCGTGCGGGTTCACTCCGCAGGGCCTGCCCGTCGGCGTCCAGGTGATCGGCCGTCCCTGGGCGGACATGGAGGTGCTCCGCCTCGCCCACGCGTTCGAGCGTGCCGCCCCACAGACCGCCAGGCCGGCCGTGCTCGCCGGCTGAGCCTGCGCGGCTCGGGCACCACCATGCCGTCGGACAGGTCGGCGATGCGGTGGCCGCGGACGGCGCGGCGGTACTCCGAGCCCAGGTACGCCGCGATCGCCTCGAGCAGGCCGAACGCGGCGACCGCGAACAGCGGCCAGGCGAGCAGCACGCCCTGCGCGGTCACCGCGAGGCGGCTGCCCTCCTGGAAGCCGCCGGCCTCCGCGGCCCGCAGCACCGTGGTGCCCGCGGATCCGCCGACCCGCTCCGCGATCAGCCCGGCGGCGACCCCGCCCGCGGCGAGCCCGAGCAGCACCGCGGGCCGCCGGGCGAAGGCGAACGCGAGGATGCCGCAGACCAGCCCGGCCCCCGCGGTGATCACGGCGAACAGGCCGTCCGCGGCGATCAGCGTCTGGGTGCTCGGGTCGGCGAGCCGCGGGCCGTCGGCCCCGACCACGTACCGGGTCGGGGGCGCCACCGCGGACCAGATCAGCCCGGCGCCGGCCCCCAGCAGCGCGAGGATGATCGCGGTGACGAGCACGTCCCGCACATGCCGCATCGCCCCACCCTTTTCCGGCCCGTCCCACCGGCGTGTCCCGCCGGGCGGAGGGCGCCCTGCGCCCGCCGCCCGCCGATGGTACCTACCCGGCCGCGACGCGGCGGCACTCCGGACCGTGCCGGCATGACCACGCATCCGGATCCCGGCCCTGATCGCGGCCGCCGGGCGGCACGAGCCCCGGCCGGTACGGCCGCCGCTCGGGACCCCGTTACTCTAGGCCGGTGAGCGAACAGGTTTGGAGAATCGAGCCGTCGGGACCGCTGCGCGGCGACGTCGAGGTACGGGGATCGAAGAACGCCGTTTCCAAGCACATGGTCGCCGCCATGCTCGGGGAGGGTCCCAGCACCCTGCACAACACGCCCGAGGTGGGTGAGGTCGGCATCACCGCCGCCATGCTCAGGGCCGTTGGGATCAACGTCGAGGTCAACGGGATGGAGATCACCCTCGAGCGCGGGAGCGAGATCCGTCCCCGCGTCCCCGAGGCGTTCACCGGCCTCAACCGCATCCCCATCCTGATGCTCGGCCCGCTCCTGCACCTCGCCGGCGAGGCCTTCGTGCCGTTCGTCGGCGGCGACCCGATCGGGCGCCGCCCGGTGAACTACCACGTCGACGCGCTCCGCGCGATGGGCGCGGAGGTCGAGGTGGGCGAGACGGGCATCAAGGCGAAGGCGAAGCGGCTGCGCGGGGCCCGGATCGAGCTGCCCTACCCGAGCGTCGGCGCCACCGAGACGATCCTGCTGTCGAGCGTGCTCGCCGAGGGCAAGACGGTGATCAAGGGGGCGGCGACCGAGCCGGAGGTGGTGGAGCTCGCCCTGTTCCTGCAGCGCATGGGGGCGCGCATCGAGCTGAGCCCGGACCGGCGCATCGTCATCGAGGGCGTCGACCGGCTGCGCGGCGCGTCCATGTGGCTCGCGGGCGACCGCATCGAGGCGTTCTCCTACCTGGTGGCCGGCCTCGTCACCGGTGGGGAGGTCCGGGTGCACGGCTGCCCGCAGGACCGCCTCGTCACCGCGATCACCACGCTCGCCCGGATGGGCGCCCAGTTCGAGATCACCGACGAGTGGCTGTGCGCCACCGCGCCGAACGGGCTGCGCGCCGCCGCGGTGCAGACCGACACCCACCCGGGCTTCATGACCGACTGGCAGACCCCGCTGATGGTGCTGTTCACCCAGGCCGAGGGCATGTCGGTGCTGCACGAGACGGTGTTCGAGAACCGGCTCGTCTACGTGCCCGCGCTGCAGAAAATGGGCTGCGAGATCGAGGTGTTCGACCAGTGCCTCGGCGGCCCCGCCTGCCGCTACCACGACACCAACGCCAAGCACTCGGCGGTGGTGCGCGGCGTGTCGAAGCTGCGCGGCGCGGACGTGACCCTGCCGGACATCCGGGCCGGGTTCTCCGCCGTGCTCGCCGCCGCGGTCGCCGAGGGCTCCTCGACGCTGCGCGGCGTCAACCACATCGAGCGCGGCTACCACCGCGTGTACGAGCAGTTCACCTCGCTCGGCCTGAAGATCACCCGGCTGACCGAGGAGGAGGCCCCGCCGCCCTCCGTGTGACGGCCTTCCGCCGACGTGGACGGGCCCGCGCCGCCGCGGCGCGGGCCCGTCTTCCGTCGTTCTCGTCGTTCCGGTACGGCCGGCCGGGTACGGCCTACGCGCCGAGGCATGCCGGGCCGAGCAGCTGCTTGAGGTCGCCCATGAGCGCCGGGGAGGGCGCCACGCGGAGCCGGTCGTCGAGCCGCACCACGGTGGTCTTCGACCCCCGGTGCACCTGCAGGTGCACCTCGGTGGTGCCGGGGTGGGTGGTGAGCACCTCCTTGAGCTGGGTGACCAGCGGCAGGGTGCAGCGGTTCTCGGCGATGCTCACCACGAGCGGCCCGCCGTTCTCCTGGGTGAGGTCGGGCTGGGTGACCTCCATCGCGATGAGCTTGGCGACCTCCTCGCGCTTGTCCAGCCGCCCCTTGACGAACACGATCGCGTCCTCGGCGAGGATCGTCGAGCACAGCTGGTAGGTCGAGGGGAAGATCATCACCTCGATCGCGCCCTCGAGGTCCTCCAGCGTGGCGAGCACCCAGGTGTCGCCCTTCTTGGTGATCTTGCGCTGGAGCCCGGTGAGGATGCCGCCGACGGTGACGATCTGCCCGTCGGGGCGCTCCTCGGCCTGCAGCGCGGCGATCGAGCAGTCGGCCCCGGCGGACAGGATGTGCTCCACGCCGAGCAGCGGGTGGTCCGAGACGTACAGGCCGAGCATCTCCCGCTCGAACTGCAGCAGCGTGGTCTTGTCCCACTCCCCCGGCGGGATCTGCACGTCGAAGGTGCTGTCCTCGACGCCCTCGACCGCACCGAACAGCGAGTCCTGCCCGATCGCCTCGTTCTTCTTGATGTCGATCACCGCGTCCACGGCCTGCTCGTGCACCATGACCAGGCCCTTGCGCTGGTGCCCGAGCGAGTCGAACGCGCCCGCCTTGATCAGCGACTCGATCACCCGCTTGTTGCACACCGCCGCGGGGACCTTGCGCAGGAAGTCGGCGAAGTCGGTGAACCGGCCCTTCTCGGTGCGCGCCTGGATGATCGCGTCCACCACGTTCGCGCCGACGTTGCGGATCGCCGACAGGCCGAACCGGATGTCGCCGCCGCGCGGGGTGAAGTCCGAGTCGGAGTCGTTGACGTCGGGCGGGAGCACCTTGATGCCCATGCGGCGGCACTCGTTGAGGTAGAGCGCGCTCTTGTCCTTGTCGTCCTTGACGCTGGTGAGCAGGGCCGCCATGTACTCGGCGGGGTGGTTCGCCTTGAGGTAGGCGGTCCAGTACGACACCAGGCCGTACCCGGCGGTGTGCGCCTTGTTGAACGCGTAGTCGGAGAACGGCACCAGGATGTCCCACAGCGCCTTGATCGCCTCGTCCGAGTAGCCGTTCTCCCGCATGCCGCGCTCGAAGAACTCGTACTGCTTGTCGAGCTCGGCCTTCTTCTTCTTGCCCATCGCCCGGCGCAGCAGGTCCGCGCCGCCGAGCGAGTACCCGGCGACCCGCTGCGCGATCGCCATGACCTGCTCCTGGTAGACGATGAGGCCGTAGGTGGTGGACAGGATGTCCCGCAGCGGCTCCTCGAGCTCGGGGTGGATCGGGACGATCTCCTGCTGGCCGTTCTTGCGCAGCGCGTAGTTGGTGTGCGAGTTCGCGCCCATCGGGCCGGGCCGGTAGAGCGCGAGCGCCGCGGAGATGTCCTCGAAGTTGTCCGGCCGCATCAGGCGGAGCAGCGACCGCATGCCGCCACCGTCGAGCTGGAAGATGCCGAGGGTGTCGCCCCGCGCCAGCAGCTCGTACGTCTTGGTGTCGTCGAGCGGCAGCTTGAGCAGGTCGATCTTCTCGCCCGTGTTCGCCTCGATCATCTTCAGGCAGTCGTCGATGATCGTGAGGTTCCGCAGGCCGAGGAAGTCCATCTTCAGCAGGCCGAGCGTCTCGCAGGTCGGGTAGTCGAACTGCGTGATGATCGCCCCGTCCGAGTCCCGCCGCATGATCGGGATGTGGTCGGTGAGCGGCTCGGCGGACATGATGACGCCCGCGGCGTGCACGCCGGTCTGCCGGATCAGGCCCTCCAGGCCCCGGGCGAGGTCGATGGTGGCCCGGACGTCGGCGTCCTCCTCGTACATCTTGCGCAGCTCGCCCGCCTCGGCGTAGCGGGGGTGCGACTCGTCGAAGATGCCGGCGAGCGGGATGTCCTTGCCCATCACCGCGGGCGGGAACGCCTTGGAGATGCGGTCGCCGAGCGCGTACGGGTAGCCGAGCACGCGGCCCGCGTCCTTGATCGCAGCCTTCGCCTTGATGGTGCCGAAGGTGCAGATCATCGCGACCTTGTCGGCGCCCCACTTCTCGGTCACGTAGCGGATGACGTCGGCCCGGCGACGTTCGTCGAAGTCGATGTCGATGTCGGGCATCGACACGCGTTCGGGGTTGAGGAACCGTTCGAAGATCAGGCCGTGCGGGATCGGGTCGAGGTCGGTGATGCCGAGGGCGTACGCCACCAGCGAGCCGGCCGCCGAGCCACGGCCGGGGCCCACCCGGATGCCGTTGTTCTTCGCCCACATGATGAAGTCGGCCACCACGAGGAAGTAGCTCGGGAAGCCCATCTGGACGATGACGTTGATCTCGTTCTCGACCCAGGCCCGGTGCTCCTCGTCGACCCCGTCCGGGAAGCGGCGCTCCATGCCCTTCCACACCTGCTGCCGGAAGTACTCCTCCTCGGTCATCCCGTCCGGGATGGGGAAGGTGGGCATGAGGTTCTTGTGGGCGAACATGCCCGTCGGGTCGACCTTCTCGGCGATGAGCAGGGTGTTGCGGCAGCCCTCGGCCCACAGCTCGGAGGTGTCGAGCGCCCGCATCTCGTCGGCGGACTTGATGTAGTAGCCGGTCCCGTCGAACCGGAACCGGTCCGGGTCGGAGAGCTGCTTGCCGGTCTGGACGCACAGCAGCGCGTCGTGGCTGGCGGCGTCGGACTCGTAGGTGTAGTGCGAGTCGTTGGTGACGACCGGCGGGATGCCGAGCTCCTTGCCGATCCGGACGAGCCCGTCGCGGACCCGGCGCTCGATGTCGAGGCCGTGGTCCATGAGCTCGAGGTAGTAGTTCTCCTTGCCGAAGATCTCCTGGTACTTCGCGGCCGCCTTGAGCGCCTCCTCGTACTGGCCGAGCCGCAGCCGGGTCTGCACCTCGCCGGACGGGCAGCCGGTGGTCGCCATCAGCCCCTCGGCGTGCTCGGCGATGAGCTCGGCGTCCATGCGCGGCCACTTGCGCACGAAGCCCTCGGTGTAGGCGCGGGAACTGAGCTTCATGAGGTTGTGCAGGCCGGTCTTGTTCCGCGCCCAGATCGTCATGTGGGTGTAGTAGCCGCCGGCGGACACGTCGTCGCCGCGCTGGTGCGGCTCGCCCCACAGCACCGGCTTCTTCTGGAACCGCGACTCCGGCGCGACGTACGCCTCGATGCCGATGATCGGCTTGATGTCCGCGGCCGTGGCCTGCTTGTAGAAGTCGTAGATGCCGTGCAGGTTGCCGTGGTCGGTGATCGCGACGGCGGGCATGCCCAGGTCGGTGACCTGCTTGAACATCTGCCCCAGTCGGGCCGCCCCGTCCAGCATCGAGTACTCGGTGTGGACGTGCAGATGGACAAACGATTCGGCCATGCGGTCCTGGTTCCTCTCGCTCGCACCTACCCGGCGGGGCAAGAGCCTACGCGCTTCGCGGCCGGTGTGACGCCCGGGACGCTCGCCCGAATCGGCGTGCCGTACGCGGCCCGCCGCGGGAGCGGCGCTACGCGGGATCGGCGCCCGCCGGGGCCGTCCGCTCCCGTCGTTCCTCTTCGGCGAGCCGGAGCCCGGCCTCGATCACCGCGTTCATGATCGGGGCGAGGTGGGCCTCGCCGAGACGCGGCGCGCGGCGGGCCATCGCGGCGACGAGGCGGCGTTCCCGCTCCGGATCCCGCCCGGCGAAGCCGCCGACCGGCTTGAGCCGCTGGATGATCCCGGCGAGCGCGGCGCGCCGCTCCAGCAGCACGGCGAGGGCCGCGTCCACCCGGTCGATCGCGGCGCGGGCGTCCGGGATCGTCGCGGGGCGCTCCCGCCGGACGAGGGCGGCGACGACCGTGGCGGCCTCCCGCGCGGCGGCGACGGCCTCCGGCGCGGCGTGCGGGGCGAGCAGCAGTCCGTCTGCCCCGGCGGCGACGGCCGCGGGGGCGAGCGCGGCGTCGTGCCCCAGGTAGGCGAGGACCGGGAGCCCCGACCGCTCCCGGGCGGCCTGGAGCAGCCCGAGGTCGAGCGGCGGGGCGGGCGGGCCCTCCAGGCCGTCCGTCCCGTCCCCGCCGGGCGCGGGCCGGTCGGCGCCCTCGCAGAGCACGACCCGGCCGTCGCCCTCGGTACGGCACGCCGCGGCGGCGGCGAGCCAGCGGGCGAGGTCCGTCCCGTCGCGCCGCAGCACCACGGGCAGGCCGAGGCGGGCCGCCGCGGGCGGCAGCGGCTCCCCGCAGTCCGGGCAGGCGTCCCCCGCCCCGAGCACGAGGCCGTCGGCGAGCCGGGCGGCCTCGGCGAGCGCGGCGTGGCCGGCGGGCGCGGCGAGCAGCGGGCCGTCCCACGCGCGGCGCAGCCGCTCGAGCTCCGCGGCGGCGGCGCCGGGGCGCGCGGGCAGGGCGATCCAGCGCGCGTCGGGGCGGGCCTCGCCCACCAGCCCGCCCAGCACCGGTACGGGGCCGTCGCCCAGGCGCAGCGCGGCCACGCGCACCACGTGCGGCTCCCGCCCGGTGGCCAGGGTCGTCTCGATGGTCGTGTCCACGGTCACGGCATGCCGGTCTTCCTGCTCGGTCGGCCCGCGGGCCGACGGCCGGTCAGGTCGAGGTGGGCGTTCGCGTGTCCCGCAGGCCGGTCGGCCGGGTCCGGCACGACGGCACGAGACAACACGAAAGGCAGAGACCCGACTGGTCTCTGCCTCCTGCCGGCTCCGGCGGTCGCTCTCCGCTACGGGTCAGAGGACCGGCCCACCCGGAGCCGGCCTGCTAAACCCACGTGCCCGATTCATACCGGTCAGGGTAGCAGTCGCGGCCGTATGTCCCGGCCGCCGACGCGCGCGTGACCGAGATAACACCGACAATTCACCATATAACAGACAGCGACCCTACTCGCCCGTACCGGAGCCGCCTCCGCCGGACCGACCCAAGGTCAATTTTTTGCCAAGCTATGGGAAGATTCACGGGTTCTGGGAGGGGGTACAGGCGGGTGATGACCGCAGCGGAGCCGGGACGTCGGGTGGCCGGGAGGTACCACCTGATCGAGCCCATCGGGCGGGGCGGCATGGGCATCGTGTGGCGCGCCCACGATGAGCTCCTCGACCGGCCCGTCGCGGTCAAGGAGGTCCGCTACAACGGCGCGGTCGGCGACGAGCTCGCCGACCTCAACCGGCGGACCATGCGCGAGGCCCGCGCCGCGGGGCGGCTCACCCACCCGAACGTGGTCGTCGTCCACGACGTGATCGAGGAGGACGGCCGCCCGTGGATCGTCATGCAGCTCGTGCCCTCCCGCTCGCTCGGCCAGGTGATCCGCGAGGAGGGGCCGCTGCCCCCGGAGCGGGTGGCGCACATCGGCCTGGAGGTGCTCAAGGCGCTGCGCAGCGCGCACGCGATGGGCGTGCTGCACCGGGACGTCAAGCCGGAGAACGTGCTGCTCGCCGACGACGGCCGGGTGGTGCTCACCGACTTCGGCATCGCGCGGGTGGAGACCGACAGCACGATGACCCGCACCGGGCTCGTGGGCACGCCCGCGTTCATGCCGCCCGAACGGCTGCGGGGCGCGCCCGCGCAGCGCGAGTCCGACCTGTGGTCGCTCGGCGCGACCCTGTACGCGGCCGTGGAGGGCCGCCCGCCGCACGACAAGGGCGCCCCGCTGCCGACGATGCACGCGGTGCTCATGGACGAGCCGGAGCCCGCGGTGCACGCCGGGCGGCTCGCCCCGCTGATCGAGGGCCTGCTGCGCAAGGACCCGGCCGAACGGCCGACCTACGACCAGATCGAGCGCATGCTGCGCCGGGCCCTGGAGCCCGAGCCCACGCCGCCGCCCGCCCCGCCACCGCCGCGGACCGGCTCCCGCGTCCCGCAGACCGGGGACGCCGCTCCCCCGCCCGCCGCGCCGGCGAAGCCGCGGCCCCGCGGCGGCCCGGCCGCGTCGCCGGGCGCCGCCGTACCGGAGACGGGCCTGTCGCTCGGCGCCGAGGCCGGCGCCCCGCCGCGGCCGGAGAGCCCGGCCGCCGGGAAGGCGGAGCGGGGCGCCGCCGCCCGGGACGAGGGGGCGGGCCGCTCCCGGCCGGGGGCCGCGAAGTCCGCCGCAGGAGCCGCCGCGCGCGGTAAGCCCGCCGGCAAGGCCTCCGCGGCGTCCGCCGCCGGTACGGCGTCCGGCGGCACGTCCGCGGCCGGCGAGGAGGCCGCCGGGCCGGACGACCCGACGCTGCCGAAGAACCAGGTGGCGCGGCCCGCCGCGGACGGGCCGGACGCGGCGGGGAAACCGGCGGCCGGGACGTCCGGATCGGCCCGGGCGAAGTCCACGGGCACGAAGTCCGGCGGGGCGAAGTCCGGTGCCGCGAAGGCCACGGAAGCCTCGGACCCCGACCCGGCCGACACCATCCGCACCCAGAAGATCGGCTCGTGGGCGCTCGAGACCCTCGGCGTCGGCCGCCTGTCCCGCGCCAAGGACGGTGACGACGCGGAGCCGGAGAAGGGCGAGGACGACGGCGGGAAGCCGGGGAAGGACGGGGGCGGAGAGGACGCCGGGGAGGCCGGTGGCCGCCGTCTGGGCGCGTTCGCCTCGGCGTCGTCCGGCACGCCCCGCACCCGGCTCGGCGCGTTCGCGTCCCGCACCGGCGAGGACGACGACGCCGATCGGACGGACGCCTCCGGCGAGGAGGGCGCGGACGCGGCGGCGTCCGGCCGGCCGCGGGACGAGGAGCGGCCGCCCGGCGAGCGCGCGGACTCCCCCGGCACGGCCGTACCGGAACGGGACGGGGACGACGCGGCGAAGAAGCCCGCCGCGAAGGGGAGCACGGGCGAGAAGCGCCCGGCCGCGACGGCGACGAAGGGCTCGGGCGGCACGTCCCCGGCGGCCTCCGCACGCGCCGCGCAGGAGGAGGACGCCCGCGCCGGGAAGAAGGCCGATCCGGAGGTGGAGGACCGCACCCGGCGGCTGCACGAGTGGCCCGTCCTCCCGGACGACGAACCGGCGGAGCCACGGGACGCCCAGGGGCCCGAGGACGAGGACACGGCCGCCCCGGCCGACGCGGAACCCGCGGCGAAGGCGGACTCCGCCGCCGGGAGGTCCGGTACGGCGTCCGCGACCGCGGGGCCGAAGGAGGGGACGGCCGCGGCCGGGCGGCCCGCGCGGCGGACCGTCCGGCGGATGTCCCCGTTCCCGGCCCCCTACTCCCGGCCGGATCCCGGGACGCGCGCCGGGATGACCGGGCGGCCGGCCGCGGAACGGCCCCGCAGGCCCCGGCCCACCATGGTGGTGCCCACCGCCTTGCAGCGGCGGATCACGTCCACGCGCCTCCCGGCGCGGATCTCCCCGCTGCTCGCGAATCCGACCGTGAGGATCGTCCTGGTCGCGGTGCCGGTGATCATCCTCGTGGCGATCGTCGCCGCCCTGCTCGGCATGCGCGACGCGCGGAACGAGGTCGCCCGGCAGTCGGGCGATCCGGCCGGCGCCCCGGCCACCACACAGCCGGGCCGTACCGGCGCGAACGCCTTCAACGGGTCCTCCGGGACCGCCCAGGCGAAGGCCGACGGCAAGGCGTCGGCGAGCCCGTCCGCGGGGGACGGCGCGGACGCCAAGACCGAGGAGGCGGCAGGGAAGCGTCCCGGGTCGGACGGCGTCCCGAAGGGCTGGCGGCGGTACACCGACCCCACCGGGTTCTCGCTCGCGCTGCCGAAGGGCTGGAAGGTGCAGCGGCGCGAGGGGTCGCGGGTCTTCTTCCGCGGCAACCTGCGCAGCACCTTCCTGCTGATCGACCAGACCAGGTCGCCCAAGCCGAACGCGAAGCGGGACTGGCTCGCCCAGGAGCGGGCGACCCGCCGCAACTTCCCCGGCTACAAGCGGGTGCGGATCAAGTCGGTCGACTACTTCAAGACCGCGGCCGACTGGGAGTGGACGTACTACTCCCGCGGGGCGAAGCTCCACGTGATCAACCGCGGCTTCGTCACGGGCAAGCGCCGCGGATACGCGATCTACTGGAGCACCCTGCACAAGAACTGGAAGAAGAACTACCGCTACTTCGAGGTCTTCGTCGACACCTTCCGGCCCGCCAAGTGACCCCGGCGGCAGGTCACGCCCCGGTACGGCGGGCCACAGCAGCACCCCGGTGAGGTAAAGCCCCCGTCACGGTGGCGTAACCTCACCTGCCATGGAAGACACAACAACGCGGCCCGATCAGGGCGTCTCCGCCGCGCGACGGGCCGGGATCGGGGTCGGCCTCGCGGTGGGATGCTCCGGGGTGGCGTTCGGCGCGGCGGCGGTCACCGCCGGGCTCGACGTCGTGCAGGCGTGCGTGCTGAGCCTGTTCGCGTTCACCGGGGCCTCCCAGTTCGCGCTGGCGGGCGCGGTCGCCGGCGGCGGTGACCTGGTCGCGGGCACCGCGGGCGCGCTGCTGCTCGGCGCGCGCAACACCCTCTACGGGCTGCGCCTGGCCGGCCCGCTCGGGGTGCGCGGGCTGCGGCGGCTCGGCGTCGCGCTCGGCGTGATCGACGAGACCACCGCGGTCGCCATGGCCCAGCTTGACAACGGGCGCGAGGCCCGGCCCGGCGCGGACGGCGCGGAGCCGGACGAGGCGGCGAACCGGCGGGCCCGCGCCGGGTTCTTCACCACCTTCCTCACCCTGTACCTGGCCTGGAACGTGTCAACGCTGATCGGGGCCGTGGGCACCGCGCAGATGGCCGACCCGGCGGTGCTGGGACTGGACGCGGTGGGCCCGGCCTGCTTCCTCGCCCTGCTGTGGCCGCGGCTGCGGTCGGGCGGCGCGACGCGGCTGCGCCTGGTCGCGGTCGCGGGCGCGGCGATCGCCCTGCTCACCACCCCCCTGCTGCCGCCGGGCATCCCGGTGCTGCTCGCCTCGGTGGCCGCGCTGCCCGCCCTGCTGGCGCCGAAGGAGGCGACGCGATGAGCGCGACCTGGTGGGCGGTGATCGCCACCTGCGTGGGGTGCTACCTGCTCAAGCTCGCCGGGCTCGCGGTGCCGCGGCGGGTGCTCGACCGGCCGGGGCTGCGGCGGTTCGCGGAGCTGGCGCCGGTGGCGCTGCTGTCCGCGCTGATCGCGGTGCAGATGTTCGCCTCCGGCCAGGAGCTGCATTTCGACGGGGCGCGCACCCTCGGGCTCGCCGCGGCCGTGGTGGCTCTGCTGCTGCGCGCGCCGTTCCTGCTCGTGCTCGCGATCACGGCGGCGGTCACCGCGCTCGCCCGGCTGGCGGGCCTGTGACCGCCCGGCCCGCCGTACGGCCCGGCCGTGCCGGCCCGGACGCGCTCAGGACTCGGCGCGCAGGATCTCCAGCGAGCGGGCGAGGTCCTCGGGGTAGTCGCTGGTGAAGGTGACGCGGTGCCCGGTGATCGGGTGGTCGAAGGAGAGCGAGACCGCGTGCAGCCACTGGCGCCTGACGCCGAGGCGGGCGGCGAGCGTGGGGTCGGCCCCGTACAGCATGTCGCCCACGCACGGGTGGCGCAGCGCGGACATGTGCACGCGGATCTGGTGGGTGCGCCCGGTCTCCAGGTCGATCTCGAGCAGCGACGCCGCCCGGAACGCCTCGATCGTGGTGTAGTGCGTGATCGACGGCTTGCCGCCCGCCACCACGGCGAACCTGCCGTTGCCCGACGGGTGCCGGTCGATCGGGGCGTCGACGGTGCCGCGCAGCGGGTCCGGATGGCCCTGCACCAGGGCGTGGTAGCGCTTCTCCACGTCGCGCTCCTTGAACGCCCGCTTCAGCCGCGAGTAGGCGGTCTCGCTCTTGGCGACCACCATCACCCCGGTGGTGTTCGCGTCGAGGCGGTGCACGATGCCCTGCCGCTCGGCCGCGCCGCTCGTCGCCACCCGGTGACCGGCGGCGAGCAGGCCGCCGAGCACGGTCGGGCCGGTCCAGCCGACCGTGGGGTGCGCGGCCACGCCGGTCGGCTTGTCGATGACGACGATGTCCTCGTCCTCGTAGAGGATGCGCATGCCGGGCACGGGCTCGGCGACCGGGGCCGGCGCGGTCGGCGGCGGCGGGATGCGCACCTGGAGCCACGCCCCGGCCCGCACCCGCTCCGACTTGGCCGGGGTGACCCCGTCGAGCAGCACGTCCCCGGCGGCGATCAGCTCCGCGGCCCGGGTACGGCTCAGCCCGAACATCCGGGACAACGCGGCGTCGATCCGCTCGCCCTCCAACCCGTCCGGTACGGGCAGGTTGCGCTGTTCGGTCATGCTCACCGGTTCCGCCTTCCCGCCGGCCTGCCGGCTGGGTCCTCCCGTTCGATCACCTGCAGGTCACCGTTCCGCGCCGGAGCGACCGGCGCGGACCGCGACGCCGCCCCTGCCGTGCCGTACCGGGCCCCCGTCGTGCGCACGGGGTCCCGCCGGTGCAGGGCGGGCGTCCCCGGCCTCGCGGCGCCCGCGCGCGTGCGGGCGCCACCCGGCCCCGGTCAGGTTACCAGCGCCCGCCGCCGGGAGGGTTCGGTCGGTCCCGGTCGGTGTCCCGCGCTAGCGCCGCTCCTCCCGCTGTTTGCATTCCATGCACAGGGTGGCCCGGGGGAAGGCGCGCAGCCGCTCCTTGCCGATCGGGCGCTGGCAGGACTCGCACACCCCGTAGGTGCCCGCGTCCACCCGGGCGATCGCCCGCTCGTTCTGCGCGAGCAGGTCACGGGCGTTCAGGCTGAGGGCGATCTCCCGCTCCCGCTCGTAGGTCTTGGCGCCGGCGTCCGCCTCGTCGTCGCCGTCGCGCTCGCTCGTCTCCGACGCCATCCGGGCCTCGGCCCGCTCGATGTCGGCCTTGAGCTCCTCGATCTCCTGGAGCAGGCGGGCCTTGACCTCGGCCAGCTCCTCGGGGGTCCAGGCGCCGTCGTCGACCCGGGCGCCCCCCTTCGCCGTGCCTTTCCCCGTTCGCGTCGTGCCAGCCATCGTGCCCTCCTCGGCGATCAACCACGTCAGCGGTCCGGGCGGCGCGCCCGCCGCCCGCGAACCGGGAGCCGACCCGCCGAGCGTCGTTCCCGGTCAGGGCCGATGACCTACCCACACCAGGGGGGCCTCACCCCTCACGGAGCGCTTCGGCGCGCCGGGCGAGCTCCTCCTCGTCGCCGACGATCTCGACCACCTTGTCGCGGCTGGTCGCGCCGGACACCAGCCGCACGTCCGCGCGCCGCACGCCGAACGCCTCCGCCACCGCGCGCAGCGCCGCCTCGGTGGCCTTGCCGTCCACCGCCCGCTCGTTCACCTTCACCACCACGGCGGAGTCGCCGTA
Source organism: Thermopolyspora flexuosa (assembly GCF_006716785.1). NCBI lineage: Bacteria > Bacillati > Actinomycetota > Actinomycetes > Streptosporangiales > Streptosporangiaceae > Thermopolyspora > Thermopolyspora flexuosa. Next base: position 3,201,967 of record NZ_VFPQ01000001.1, read on the forward strand.
CCGGCCGCCGACCCCCGCCCGCGACGCCCCGGGCCGTACCCTGATCGCCAACCGCACGGTGAAACCTCCCTCACAACGCTGTCCACGCCCGGCCCCGCGGCCCCACCGGCCCCGTTCACCGGAGGGCCGCACCGCCGCGGGTGCGTTATCTTTTTAGTCTGCAAGGCTGCAAGGCGTTGATGGGGACGAGTACCTCCGACCCCTTCCGCGGGAGCGAGCCGGGGACGGTGCGAGCCCGGCGCGGAAGCCGGAGGGAAGATCACCCCGGAGCCGCCGGAAGAAAGGCCGGCCCTCCTTCGGCCCGGCCGAGTAGAACCGGCAGCAGCGATCAATGAGAGGGCCCTCCGCGTGTTCCGGGAGGGTCAAGGAGGGTGGTACCGCGGGGCCGTTCCGCCTCGTCCCTCCACGCCACGACGCCCGCACCCCAGACGCCAGCGTGGAGGTCCCGCTCACGATGACACACCGTTTCACCCCCCTTCCCGCACAGGTGAACCTGCCCAAGCTCGAGCACGAGGTGCTCCAGCGGTGGCGTGACGGGAAGGTGTTCGAGCGCTCGCTGGAGCAGAACGCCTCCGGCCCGCAGTGGACCTTCTACGAGGGGCCGCCGACCGCGAACGGCATGCCCGGCGTGCACCACGTGGAGGCCCGCGTCTTCAAGGACGTGTTCCCCCGCTACCGGTCGATGCGCGGCTACCACGTGCCGCGCAAGGCCGGCTGGGACTGCCACGGCCTGCCCGTCGAGGTGGCCGTGGAGAAGGAGCTCGGCCTGTCCGGCAAGCAGCAGATCGAGGCGTACGGCATCGCCGAGTTCAACGCCCGCTGCCGCGAGTCGGTGCTGCGGCACGTGGACGCGTTCGAGCGGCTCACCGAGCGCATGGGCTACTGGGTCGACATGTCCCAGGCGTACCGGACCATGGACCCCGACTACGTCGAGGCGGTCTGGTGGTCGCTCAAGACGATCTGGGACAAGGGCCTGCTCTTCCGCGACTACCGCATCACGCCGTACTGCCCGCGCTGCGGCACCGGCCTGTCCGACCACGAGCTCGGCCAGCCCGGCGGGTACGAGACCGTGGCGAGCCCGTCGGTGTACGTGCGCATGCCCGCCACCTCGGGGCGGCTCGCCGAGCTGGGCGCGAAGCTGCTGATCTGGACCACGACCCCGTGGACGCTCGTGTCGAACACGGCGATCGCGGTGCACCCCGAGGTGACCTACGTGGCCGCGCGCCCGGCCGGGTCCGACGAGGTGCTCGTGGTCGCCGAGCCGCTGCTCGCCACGGTGCTCGGCGAGGACGCCGAGGTGGTCGAGACCTTCACCGGCGCCGAGCTGGAGCGCACCACCTACACGCGGCCGTTCGACCTGGTCGACATCCCGGACGCGCACTACGTGGTGCTCGGCGACTACGTCACCGTCGAGGACGGTACCGGCCTGGTCCACCAGGCCCCGGCGTTCGGCGCGGACGACATGGCCACCTGCAAGCGGTACGGCCTGCCGGTGGTGAACCCGGTCGGCCCGGACGGCCGGTTCCTCGACGACGTGCCGTTCGTCGGTGGCGTGTTCTTCAAGGACGCCGACGCGCGGCTCATCGAGGACCTGCGCGCCCGTGGCCTGCTGCTGCGCGCCGAGACCTTCGAGCACAGCTACCCGCACTGCTGGCGGTGCCACACGCCGCTGCTGTACTACGCGCTGCCCGCGTGGTACATCCGCACCACCGCGATCAAGGAGCAGCTGCTCGCGGAGAACGAGAAGACCAACTGGTACCCCGAGACGATCAAGTGGGGCCGGTACGGCGAGTGGCTGCGCAACAACGTCGACTGGGCGCTGTCCCGGTCCCGGTACTGGGGCACCCCGCTGCCGCTGTGGGTGTGCACCGCCGACGAGTCGCACGTCACCTGCGTCGGCTCGCTGGAGGAGCTGGGCCGGTACGCCGGGCGCGACCTGTCCTCGCTCGACCCGCACCGGCCGTACGTGGACGAGGTCGTCTTCCCCTGCCCGACCTGCGGCGCCGAGGCGCGGCGGGTGCCGGACGTGATCGACGCCTGGTACGACTCGGGCGCGATGCCGTTCGCCCAGTGGGGCGCGCCGTACCGGAACAAGGAGGTCTTCGAGAACTCCTACCCGGCGCAGTACATCTGCGAGGCGATCGACCAGACCCGCGGCTGGTTCTACTCGCTCATGGCGGTCGGCACGCTCGTGTTCGGGCGGTCCTCGTACGAGAACGTGGTGTGCCTCGGGCACATCCTCGCCGAGGACGGCCGGAAGATGAGCAAGCACTTCGGCAACGTGCTGGAGCCGATCCCGCTCATGGACGAGCACGGCGCGGACGCGCTGCGCTGGTTCATGGCCTGCTCCGGCTCCCCGTGGGCGGCCCGGCGGGTGGGGCGCGCCGCGCTCGAGGAGATCGTCCGGAAGGTCCTGCTCACCTACTGGAACACGGTCGCGTTCTTCACCCTGTACGCCCACGCCGAGTCCTGGTCGCCGACGGCCGGCGACGCCCCGGCGTACGCGGACCGGCCGCTGATCGACCGGTGGGCGCTGTCCGAGCTGCACCGCACGGTGCGGGAGGTCGGCGACGCGCTCGACGTGTTCGACACCGCGCGGGCGGGGCGGCGGCTCACCGAGTTCCTCGACGACCTGTCGAACTGGTACGTGCGGCGCTGCCGCCGCCGGTTCTGGAACGGTGATGCGGCGGCGTTCGCCACGCTGTACGAGTGCCTGGAGACGGTCACCCGGCTGATGGCGCCGATCGTGCCGTTCATCACCGACTACGTGTGGGACGTGCTGCGCACGCCGGACGCGCCCACCTCGGTGCACCTCGCCCGGTGGCCGGAGGTGAAGGACGAGCTGATCGACCCCGAGCTCGCCGCGCGCATGGCGCTGGTGCGGCGGCTGGTGGAGCTGGGCCGGTCGGCCCGCGCCTCCAGCGGGGTGCGCACCCGGCAGCCGCTCGCCCGGGCCCTCGTCGGCGCCCCCGGCTGGGCGGAGCTGCCCGACGAGCTGCGCACGCTCATCGCCGAGGAGCTCAACGTGCAGCGGCTGGAGGACCTGTCCGGGTTCTCCGCGGACCTCGTCTCGTTCACGGTCAAGCCGAACTTCCGCGCGCTCGGCAAGCGGTTCGGCAAGCAGACCAAGCAGGTGGCGGCGGCGATCACCGCGGCCGACCCGGCGGAGATCGCCCGCGCGGTGCGCGGCGGCGGCACCGTCACCGTGACCGCCGAGGAGGTCGGCGCGGTCGAGCTTACCGCCGACGAGGTGATCGTCACCGAGCAGCCGAAGGCCGGCTGGGCGGTGGAGCGGGGCGCCGTGGAGACCGGGGCGGGCGAGACGATCGCGCTCGACCTCGAGGTCACCCCGGAGCTGCGCCGCGCCGGTCTGGTCCGCGAGGTGATCCGGCTGGTGCAGGAGGCCCGCAAGTCGAGCGGCCTCGCCATCACCGACCGCATCGAGCTGTGGTGGCGCACCACCGACGACGAGCTCGCCCAGGCGCTGCGCGAGCAGGGCGAGGCGGTCGCGGGCGAGGTGCTCGCCACCGCGATGACCGAGGGCTCCGAGCCGGAGCTGCGCGAGTTCACCGACGACGACCTCGCGCTCACCTTCCAGCTCCGCAAGGCCTGAACCGGTTACGTACGGCCCGGGCGAGCGGCCACCGCCCTCGCCCGGGCCGTCCCGTATCCGGGCACGGCCGCCGGGGCGGGACGACAGGGCGAGCCGGGCGATGAACCGTGATGATGGTGACCCGCGCACCCGGGAACGCGCGCGAGCGAGCGGGAGCCCCATGGACCCCGATCCCGGGGGACCTGGCAGGGACCGGGTTAAGGATCGGTCAAGGTCTCCGCCGGACGAACCCTCAACCACCCGAGCGGAAGCGACGACGAGTACGGCCATCCGGTTCGGCGCGCGACGAGCCGCGGGTACGCGCGAGGACATGGCGTGCTGTGCTCAGGCCGAGGCTTCGGAACGTACGGAAAACACGCCGTCGGTCAAGGTGCCTGTCCGGAGGCGACATGGTCGGTCGCGGGACCGGGGCGCGGCGATCGCGTGGCATGCCCGGAAGAGCGTTGGCGGGCTCAGTTCCCCGCTTCCCGGTCGGCCGAATCCGTGGCGGCGTCCTTCGGGGCCTCGTTGGGGGCGGGCCGCTCAGGTGCGGGTGCCTTGCCGGAATCCTCGCCCGGTTCGCGGCGGTCGGCGGGCTCGGGCGCCTGATCGCGGGTGGGTTCGGGTGCGGTGTCCCGCACCGGTTGGGGCGCGGGGGCGCCCACCGGCTCAGGCCCCCTCTCCCGCACCGGTTCGGGTGCCGGTTCCCACGCGGGTTCGGGCGTCCTCTCCCGGGGCGGTGCGTCGGGCGTGGAGGTCTGGTGCCCGGCGGGATCCATGGGACGGCGGGGCCGGAAGACGTCGGCGCCGGGATCGACGGGTGCGAAGTCTCCGGTACGGGGCGCACCGGAGGGCGCCGCGGAGCCTCGGAAGGGGTCGGGGGCCTCCTCACCCGGGCGTCGTGCCGCGGGCTCGCCCTGCGGGCCGCCGAACTCGGGGCGGCCGGGCTCCCGGACGGGGCCGGGCCGTGCGGAATCGGTTTCTTCGGTGCGGGGCCGCGGGGGCTCCTGAGGCGGTGCGGACATCCCGCCCGCCGGGGTGGAGCCGGACGCGGAGGCCGCGTCCTTCGACGAGGTGCCGAACCAGTCGATCGGCGAGGGCGTCGTGGCCCGCGACGCGCGGGGACGACGCATCGGCAGCGGGGTCGACGGAGGCGGAGTGGACGGTGGCTCGGTGCGTGCCGCCGGGGAACCGGCCGGCTCGGCTGCGGGGCCGGCGGGCCGTACGGCTCCCGGGGTCGGTTGCGTGGTGGGAGGGGTGGACGCCGCGGACGCGGGCGCGGCCGGGGGCGTCGATCCGGGACCGGGGAAGCCGAAGGGCGGCGTGCCGGAGGCAGCGGAACCGGAGGGGCCGGGGACCGTGGAGGCCGACGGCCGCATGGGTCCCGCCGCGGGGGCGGCGTGGTCGTCGGGCTCGGGGAAGGGGGTCTCCGAGGTGGTGCGTGCGGTGCCCTCGGGCAGGCATGTGGTGCACGCGGTGAAGCCTTCCTCGCGTGCCTCCTCGTAGGTGAGCTCCTCGCTGTCCCGCCCGGCGAGCTGGCGGCAGCCGGGACGATGGAACCTGCGGCGGCCCGGGATGACCTTCACGATCGTGTCGGGCGGCAGCAGGCCGGGCTCGGCGGAGCGCGATGAGGGTGCTGACGGGGGGTAGGGAGCACGAAGCCCGGCGCCTGGCGCGGACGGGGGCGCCTGGGCGTGCGAGGCCATGGCGGGCCCGGCGTGGGGGTGCGGCATGGCGGACGACACCATGCCGGACGTCGCCTGAGCCCCGGGGGCCGCCATGGGACCGGGAGTCGCCATCGGGGCGGGGGTGACGATGGGTCCGGGGGACGCCATCACCCCGGGAGCGGTGGCAACTCCGGGCGCCGCGGCCGAGGCCGGGGGGGCGAAAGCGCCCGGTGCCGTCGTCCCGCTCGGCGCGGCCGTACCTGCCGGGACACCCGGCATCGCCGGCGCCTGCGTGGACGCACCCATGCCCACCGTGGCCGCCGACCCCTGGTCGGGTGCCGGCGAGGAACCCGGGGACGGTCCGTCCGGAGAGGCCGCACCGCTCGGGAAGAGCTCGTGGCGGCGTACGAACGCGCCGATCAGCAGGCACACCGCGGACAGCAGGCTGACCACGATCGACCAGATGACCAGAAACGGTTTCGCGAGCACCACTCCCGCGATGAGCAGGATGATGGCCACGAGCACCAGCGCGGCGCTGATGAGAATCACCAGGGCATCTCCCAGTCGCGGACCTCCCGGCGTTCGCCGGACGTGATCCGTCATCCTAGCGGCGACGGATCACCGCCGTGGCCGTCGTGCCGCCTACCGCCGGTCGGGGTGCGGGCCGTCGGCTCCCTGGAACGCCCCCTGGTGTTGCGGGGCGTCGGGTGCGAACGGGTTCGGGGTGCTCGGAATCTGCGGCTGGCCGACGGGATGCGCCATGGTGTGTCCGCCGCCCATCTGGCCGGAGACGACGGGGAAGCCGCCGCTCGACTCGGCCGAGACGTTGAGCTCCGCGAGCTGGTTCTCCAGGTAGAGCTTGAGCCTGCTGCGGTACTCGCGCTCGAAGCTGCGCAGCTCCTCGACCTTGCGCTCCAGCTCGTCGCGGGTCTGCACGAGCGAGCCCATCGCCTGGCGGTGCCGCTCCTGCGCGTCGCGCTCGAGGGTCTCGGCCCGGGCGCGGGCGTCGGCGATGATCTGCTCGGCCTGCCGGCGCGACTTGGCGAGGATCTCGTCGGCCTCGCGGCGGGCCCGGTTCACCGTCTCCTCGGCCTCGCGGCGGGCGTCGGCGATCGCCTGGTCGGCGGTCTGCTGGGCGAGGGCGAGCACCCGCGCGGCCGTGTCCATGTTGTCCTCGGCCGGCGCCATGCCCATGCCGACGGGAACGGGCTCGGGGCGCACCGGCTCCGGCGGCTTGAGCGGCTCCGGCTGCGGGTTCATCATGTCCGGCTTGGGCTCGGCGGCCACCGGCGCGGCGGCCATGCCCATACCGCCCGGCACCTTGCCGCGGAGGCACTCGGCGAGCTTGGCCCGGAGCTCCTCGTTCTCCTGGATGAGGCGGTCGAGCTCGGCCTCCACCTCGTCAAGGAAGGCGTCTACCTCTTCCTCGTCGTAGCCCGGTCGCAGCCGGGTCGTACTGAACTGCTTGTTCCGCACATCAGCGGGCGTCAGCGGCATTTCGGTCTCCTTGGCGCGCTTTGCAGGTCCGGAGGGGCCGAACCCGGTCAGGCTAGCGCGGACACGACTTGGATCAAGAGCAAGACCACAATGAACAGCACTGTGAAGCTCAGGTCAAAGGCAACGGTACCCAACCGGAGCGGCGGAATGAAACGGCGCAGGAACTTGAGCGGCGGGTCGGTCGCGGTGTACGTGGCCTCCGCGAGCACCAGGACGACACCCTTCGGACGCCAGTAGCGCGCGAACGCCTGGATGGTCTCAAAGATCATTCGGCCGATCAGCAGGACCAGATACAGGGACAGGACCGTCACCACGACGTTCACGAACATGCCCACGACCTCGTCCCGCCTCCGTCCTGGTCTGCAGTCTCCGCGTGTGCACCGAGAGTACCGCGCGCACAAGAACTGTTCATGGTGGAACTCTAGCTCTGGTTGAAGAAGCCGCGTTCCGCGATTCGGGCCTTGTCCTCGGCGGTCACCTCTACGTTGGCTGGGGACAACAGGAACACCTTGTTGGTAACACGTTCGATGGTTCCGTGTAGCCCAAAAACGAGACCTGCCGCAAAGTCGACGAGGCGCTTGGCGTCGCTGTCAACCATTTCGGTCAGGTTCATGATGACCGGAGTCCCCTCCCGGAAGTGCTCCCCTATCGTACGCGCCTCGTTGTACGTGCGGGGGTGGAGCGTGGTGATGCGGGTCAGATCCGTCGTGCGGCGCTCCGGAGCGCCCGGAGCCTGCCTGGGCGGGGGCACGGTCCCCTCGGTCTCGTCCTCGGGGTCGTCGACGCCGGACTGCGAGCCGTGGGCGCCTGCGCGGCCTGCGACGACGCCGCGATCCACGGCGGCCCGGCGCGGCTCGTCGTAGTCGTCGTACTCCTCGTCGTCGTGGTAGGTGTCGTACCTGTCGTAGCGGTCGTCCTCCACAAGACCGAGGTAGACCGCCATCTTCCGCATCGCGCCGGCCATACTCGTCCTCCGTCGTTCCACCGGCTCGAGTCGCCGGCCCGCCACGCGACGGGATCGCCCCTCACCGTCCCGCCGCGCCCGGCCCGGCGTCCTCTCCCCGGCCTTGAGGGCCCATCACGCGGACACCAACGTCCACTTGGGGGACATTACCTGACGAAGGGCTTTCTGCGGCCGAGCAACGCCGTACCGACACGCACGTGTGTCGCCCCGTTTGCTATGGCCTGGTGCAGGTCCCCGCTCATCCCCGCGGAGATCACCCGGGCCTCGGGGTGATCCTTGCGTACGGCCTGCGCCACCTCGGCGAGCCGGGCGAACGCGGGGGCGGGGTCCTCCCCCAGCGGGGCGACCGCCATCACCCCGGCGAGCCGCAGCCCCTCGGTGGCGGCGATCGCGTCGGCGATCTCCGCCACGCCGGCCGGAGGCACCCCGCCGCGCGCCGGGTCCGGCTCCCGCTCCAGGGCCACCTGCACCAGGCAGTCGACCTCGCGGCCGGCCCGGACCGCGGCGGCGCCGAGCGCCCGGACCAGGCGCGGCCGGTCCACCGAGTGGACCATCGCCGCGTACCGGGCCACGGACCTGGCCTTGTTGGTCTGCAGCTGGCCGATGAAGTGCCAGGTGATCGGCAGGTCGGCGCAGGCCGCCGCCTTCGCCGACGCCTCCTGGTCGCGGTTCTCGCCGATGTGGGTGACCCCCAGCTCGACGAGGGTGCGGACGTCGGAGGCGGGGTAGGTCTTGGTCACCGCGATGAGGGTGACCTCGTCCCGGCTCCGCCCGGCCGCGGCGCACGCCTCGGCGATGCGCCGCTCCACCTCGGCGAGCCCGCGGGCGAGCTCCGCCCTGCGGGCCTCCGGATCCGCGGCCGGGCCGGCCGGATCCGGTCGTTCACGATCGTCCACTGTCCGGGTGCCGCTCACACGCCTCGTCGTGCCGTCACTTGAGGAAGTCCGGCACGTCGAGCTCCTCCTCCTGCTCCTCGAACACCACCGGGCGGCGCCGTACCGGCTCGGAGCTCCGGGACGTGATCGGCGTGGCCGCCGGGGGCTCGGTGGGCCGCGGGATGCTCACCGGCGGGGTCGGCGGGGTGTCGGCGTCCCGGGCCGAGCCCTGGTCCTGGGCGGCCGGGGTGATCGGGGTCACCGTCGCCGACGCCTCGGTCTCCGCCGGGACGGGCGCGCTGAGCGGCATGCTCGGCACCGCGGCGGGCGTGCCCTGGGTCGTGCCCTGGCCGCTCCCCGGGGCCGCGTGCGCCGCCGCGGGGCCGCCGTGGCCGGTCACCGACGTGCCGGACACGCCGCCTGACACCCCACCGGACACCCCACCGGACACGGTGCCCGCGTCACCGGGCGCGGTGCCCGGGGACGCCGGGGTGGACGGCGCGGCGGACACCGGAGCCGACCCGGGGGCGGACACGGCGGTCGACCCGGCCGGGGCGGTCCCGGACGACGCGGTGGGCCCGCCGTAGGTCCGCGCGGGCGGCTCGGGGCGGCGCTCCGGCCGCGGCTCCGGCTTCGGCGACGACAGGGTCACCGACGGCCGGGAGGGCGGCTCCGGCGTGGTGGTGCGGGACGGCTGCTGGCGGGTCGCGGCCGGCGAGGACGAGCTCCGCGGCGGCTCGTCGAAGCCGGCCGCGATCACGGTCACCCGCACCTCGTCGCCGAGCGAGTCGTCGATCACCGTGCCGAAGATGATGTTCGCGTCGGGGGCGGCGGCGTTGGCGACGAGCTGGGCCGCTTCGTTGATCTCGAACAGGCCGAGGTCGGACCCGCCGGCGATGGACAGCAGCACCCCGTGGGCGCCGTCGATGCTCGCCTCCAGCAGCGGGCTGGAGACCGCCATCTCCGCCGCGGCCACCGACCGGTCGTCGCCGCGGGCGTGACCGATGCCCATGAGCGCCGACCCGGCGCCGGACATGACCGACTTCACGTCGGCGAAGTCGAGGTTGATGAGACCCGGCGTGGTGATCAGGTCGGTGATGCCCTGCACACCGGAGAGCAGCACCTGGTCGGCGGCCTTGAAGGCGTCGAGCACACTCACCTGGCGATCGGAGATTGAAAGCAGGCGGTCGTTGGGAATGACAATGAGCGTGTCGACCTCGTCACGCAGCGTCTCGATGCCCGCCTCGGCCTGCATCGCCCGGCGCCTGCCCTCGAAGCTGAACGGCCGGGTCACCACGCCGATGGTGAGGGCGCCAAGGGAGCGTGCGATGTTCGCCACGACCGGGGCGCCGCCGGTGCCCGTCCCACCGCCCTCCCCCGCCGTCACGAACACCATGTCCGCGCCCTTGAGGACCTCCTCGATCTCCTCCCGGTGGTCCTCGGCGGCCTTCCGGCCGACTTCGGGGTTGGCGCCGGCGCCAAGGCCTCGCGTGAGCTCGCGGCCCACGTCGAGTTTCACGTCGGCGTCACTCATCAGCAGCGCCTGGGCGTCGGTGTTGATCGCGATGAACTCGACGCCCTTTAGTCCCTCTTCGATCATCCGGTTGACGGCGTTGACGCCGCCGCCACCGATCCCGACGACCTTGATGACCGCGAGGTAGTTCTGCGGTGCTGCCACGACGAGGGGCCTTTCCGCTCGTTTACTTGCATTTCATGGGATCCGGGCTACCGGATCGGCCTCTTCCAAACCCTCACCCTCAAGTTGAGATTTAGAGTTATGTCAACCTGAGGATTGATACGGACAGTAGGGTTGGTCCTCCCCCAGGGTCAACTAACCGCGCCGCAAGCGCGCCCGGCGTGTCGCGCACTGTCCCATTCGCACTCGCCGGCGCGGACCCCGATCGGCGTCCTCACCCCGCCGTTCCGTGATGCCGCGGAAAACCCGCGGCACTGATGATTATGATCTCACCTCCAGCGAGGTTCGCACGTACGCGGCGGCCTTCATCTGACCGTGGCGACGTCCGGGGAGCTCACGTCGTAGCTGCGGCCGGGATGGCGCAGCAGCGACACCAGGACCCGCGCCTTGAGGTCGCCGTGCTCGGCCCCGCCCCAGTTCACGGTGCGCCCGTCGGCGAGGCGCAGGGTCACCGAGGTCGCGCTCTGTGCCCGCACCTCGGCCACCCGGCGGGCGAGCCCGCCGGGCAGGGCGTGCACCGCGGCCAGCGCCGCCCGGGCCGCCGGATCGTCCGGGGCGACCCGCGCCACCCGGAGCCGGGGCAGGCCCTCCGGGGCGGTGTCGCGCAGGCTCACCACCACGCCGTACCGGTCCACGAGCGCCACCCGGCCGCCGGCCTCGGCCACCGCGATCGGGGTGCGCTCGCGCACCCGGATGCGCAGGGTGCGCGGCCAGCCGCGCTCCACCCGCGCCCACTCGATCGGCGGCAGGGCCGCGACCCGGGCCCGCACCGCCTCCAGGTCCACCGCGGCGAGCGGCTCGCCCGTGGCCACCCCGGCCGCACGGCGGATCACCTCGTCCGGGATGTCGGAGTTCCCGCGGACCTCGACCCGGTCCACGCCGAGCAGCGGCGAGAGGAACACCAGCCAGGTGGCCGCCGCGACGACCCCGGCGGCGAGCAGCGGCAGCAGCACCAGGGGCCGGGCACGGCGCCACCGGCCCCGCGGCGCGGGCTCGCCCGCCTCCGTCCCGGCGGGGGCCTCCGCCCCCGCCTCGAGATCCGGATCGCGCTCGGTCTCCGCTGCGCTCATGCCCCCTCGACCACGTCGCGGTCGCCTCACCGTCGAGCCCACCGTATACCGCGGACGCGGATCGGGCGGGCATCTCCGGGGAAGGGCACGCCGGGCGGGTCGTCAGGCGCCGCCCAGCTCGGCCACGATGCGCGGGCCGAGCTCGGTGACGTCGCCCGCGCCCATGGTGAGCACGATGTCCCCCGGCCGCGCCCGCTCGGCGACCAGGGCCGGGACCCGCGTGCGGTCCGGGACGTAGGCGACGCGCTCGGGCGGCAGCGGCACCTTGCGGGCGACCAGCGCGCCGGAGACGCCCGGCTCGGGGTCCTCCCGCGCGCCGTACACGTCGAGCACGATCGCCTCGTCGGCGAGGCCGAGCGCGGCGCCGAACTCGTCGGCGAAGAACCGGGTGCGCGAGTACAGGTGCGGCTGGAACACGGCGATCACCCGCCCGTTCCCGCCGGAGAACGAGGCGACCACGTCGCGCGCGGCGCGCAGGTCGGCCTGCAGCTCGGTCGGGTGGTGGGCGTAGCTGTCGAACACCGCCACGCCGCCCGCCTCGCCCTTGGCCTCGAAGCGCCGCTGGGTGCCGGTGAACGAGGCGAGCCCCTCCACCACCACGTCGGCGGGCAGGCCGAGCTCCACCGCGGCGGCGAGCGCGGCGGTGGCGTTGAGCGCGTTGTGCCGCCCCGGCACCCCGAGCCGTACCTGGCAGGGGCCGAGGCCCGGCCCCTCGACCTCGAAGGTGAGGCCGAGGCCGCGCGGGGTGACCGCCCGGACGCGGTAGTCGGCGTCCGCGGCCGTGCCGTACCGGAGCACCTTCAGGCCGCGGTCACGGGCGCCCGCGACGAGCGCGTCCGCGCCGGGGTCGTCGGCGCACACCACCAGGACGCGGCCGACCCGCTCGGTGAACCGGGCGAAGCCGTCCTGGACCGCCTGCGGGTGGCCGTAGTTGTCGAGGTGGTCGGCCTCGACGTTGGTGATCACCGCGATGTCGGGGGCGAGCATGAGGAACGACCCGTCGCTCTCGTCGGCCTCGGCGACGAACATCTCGCCGGTGCCCTCGTCGGCGCCGAGGCCCGTGGTGACGAGCCGGCCGCCGACGCAGTACGACGGGTCCGCCCCGGCCTTCTGCAGCGCCACGGTGAGCATCGAGGTCGTGGTGGTCTTGCCGTGCGTGCCGGCGATCGCCACCCCGGTCTTGCCCGCCATGACCGAGGCGAGCGCCGCGGCGCGCGGGATGATCCGCAGGCCCTGCCGCAGCGCCTCGCCGAGCTCGGGGTTGGAGTCCCGGATCGCGGTGGACACCACGACCGTGTCGACGTCCTTGACGTGCGAGGCGGCGTGCCCCACGTGCACCCGGGCGCCGAGGTCGCGCAGCTCGGTGAGGATGCCGGAGGCGCGGATGTCGCTGCCGGACACCTTCACGCCGCGCTTGAGCAGGATGCGCGCGATGCCGGACATGCCCGCCCCGCCGATGCCGATGAAGTGCACCCGGCCGAGGCGGTCCGCGGGCACCGGGTCGACCGGCTTGATCAGCCTCACCGGGCGCCCCCGGCGATGCGCAGCACGTGGTGGGCGAGGGTCTCGGCGGCGTCCTTGCGGCCGAGCCGGGAGGCGGCCTCGGACATGATCGCCACCCGCTCGGGGTCGAGCAGGATCGGCAGCAGGGTGCGCACGATCCACTCGCCCGACAGCTCGGAGTCGTGGACCATGATCCCGCCGCCGCCCTTGACGATCGGCTCGGCGTTGAGCGCCTGCTCGCCGTTGCCGTGCGGCAGCGGCACGTACGCCGCGGGCAGGCCGACCGCGGTGAGCTCGGCGCAGGTCATCGCGCCGGCCCGGCACAGCGCCACGTCCGCGGCGGCGTAGGCGAGGTCCATGCGGTCGATGTACGGCAGCACCACGTACTGCGGGTCGCCCGGCGGCGGCTCCTTCTCCACGGTGTTCTTCGGGCCGATCATGTGCAGCACCTGGATGCCGGCCGCGCGCAGCCGGGCGGCGGCGGCGAGCGCCGCCCGGTTGAGGGAGAGCGCCCCCTGGGAGCCGCCGAACACCAGCAGCGTCGGCCGGTCCTCCTCCAGCCCGAAGTACGACCGCGCCTTGTCGCCGACCGCGAACCGGTCGAGCTGGACGATGTCCCGCCGCAGCGGGATGCCCACGTACTGCGCGTTCGGCAGCGGGGTGTTGGGGTGGCCGGTGAACACGTGGTCGGTGAGTCGCGCGCCGAGCCGGTTGGCGAGGCCCGGGCGCGGGTTCGCCTCGTGCACGATCACCGGGATGCCGCGGCGGCGGGCCGCCAGGTAGGCGGGGGTGGCGACGTAGCCGCCGAAGCCCACCAGCACGTCGGCGCGCACCTCGTCGAGGATGGCGGTCGCGGCGCCGACCGCCCCGGCGAGCCGGCCGGGCACGGTGAGCAGCTGGGGCGTGAGCGAGCGCGGCAACGGCACGGCGGGCACCAGCCGCAGCTCGTAGCCCCGCTCGGGCACCAGCCGTGTCTCCAGGCCCCGCTCGGTGCCCAGGCAGGTGATGCCGATGTCCGGATCAATCCGGCGCAGGGCGTCGGCGAGCGCAAGCGCCGGTTCGATATGGCCGGCCGTCCCGCCGCCGGCGAGGACCACCCTCATGTCGGTCCCTTCACTCCACGTGCTCGTCTTTCCGGATCGCGTCCGCGCGGGCGACGCGCTCTGGCCACCGCGCCGCTCAGGCCAAGCCAGCTTAGAGCCCTTGCCATCGGGCCGGGCCCGCGGGCGGCGAGGGCCTGCGCCGCGCCCGGCTCCGTTTTCGCGAACGACAACAACATGCCAAGCGCGGCGAGCGTCGGCAACAACGCGGATCCGCCATAGGACACCAAAGGCAGCGGAATCCCCGTGATCGGCAGCAAACCGATCACCGCGCCGATGTTGACGATCGCCTGCCCCACGATCCAGGCCACGGCGGCCGCGGAGGCCAGGCGGACGAACGGGTCACCCGCCCGGACCGCGATGCGCAGCCCGGCGTACCCCAGCAGGCCGAACAGGGCGACCACGACGAGGGTGCCCATGAGCCCGAGCTCCTCGCCGATGATGGAGAAGATGAAGTCGCTCTCGGCGTGCGGCACCCAGGCCCACTTCTGCCGGCTGCTGCCCAGGCCGAGGCCGAACCACCCGCCGGAGCCCATCGCGATGCGGCCCTGCATCGCCTGGTAGCCCGAGCCCTGGGCGTTCTGCTCCGGGTCGAGGAAGCCGAAGATGCGCTCCAGCCGGTACGGCTCGACCGCGATCATTATGCCGGTGGCGAGCGCGGCCACGCCCATCACCCCCGCGAACAGCCGTACCGGGACCCCGACCACCCACAGCAGGGCGAGGAAGATCAGCAGCAGCACGATCGTGGTGCCGAGGTCGCTGCCGAGCATGACGAGCAGCGCGAGGATCACGGTGCCGGGCAGCAGCGGGATGAGCAGGTTGCGCCACTCGATCATCCCGCGCCGCGCCTTGCGGGCGAGCAGGTCGGCCCCCCACAGCACCAGGCCGAGCTTGGCGGGCTCGGAGGGCTGCAGGTAGAACGGGCCGATGTCGATCCACCGCTGCGCGCCGAGCTGGGAGGTGCCGACGAACAGCACCATGAGCAGGCCCAGGATCGACAGCATCATCAGCGGGTAGCCGGCGAGCCGGAAGAACCGGGGCGGCAGCCGGGAGCACACCCACATGATCGGCACGCCGATCGCGGCCGAGATCGACTGCTTGAGGAACCAGTAGAACGGGGTCCCGGTCTCCTGGATCGCCTCGATGCTCGACGCCGACAGCACCA
Organism: Thermopolyspora flexuosa; assembly: GCF_006716785.1. Classification (NCBI taxonomy): domain Bacteria; kingdom Bacillati; phylum Actinomycetota; class Actinomycetes; order Streptosporangiales; family Streptosporangiaceae; genus Thermopolyspora; species Thermopolyspora flexuosa. The sequence continues at coordinate 3,217,096 of NZ_VFPQ01000001.1, forward strand.
TGAGCAGCCCGAGCGCGAGCAGCAGCATGCTGCACCCGAGCACCAGGTAGTACGACGTGAGCGGCCGGTTGAGCAGCTCGCGCAGCCCGGAGGCCGCCTGGCGGGTACGCGCACGGCCGCCCGCCGGCCCCGCGGGCGCGGGGTCGGCCACCGGTCGCCTCCGGGTCGCCTGCGCGGCGCCCCGGGCGCGCGGGGGCGGCTCCTCGGTCACCCGGCCCTGCCCCCTCCGGTGGTCTCGTGAGCGCCGTCGCCGGCCTCCTCGCCCGGTGCGTCCTCCCGGTACCCGGGCAGCCGCCGCACCGCCCGCGCGAACGCCTCGCCGCGCTCGATGTAGCTGGAGAACATGTCGAACGACGCCCCGGCGGGGGCGAGCAGCACGGTGTCGCCGGGCGCGGCGAGCCGGGCGGCCTCCGCCACGACACGGTCCATGACGTCAGTGTGGTCCGCGGAGACCTCGACCACGGGGACTTTCGGGGCGTGTCGCGCCAATGCGTCACGGATCACGGCCCGGTCGGCGCCGATCAGCACCGCGCCGCGCAGCCGCGGGGCGGCCCGCCGTACCAGGTCGTCGACGTCGGCGCCCTTGAGCAGGCCCCCGGCGATCCACACGATCGACGGGTACGCGGCGAGCGAGGCGGCCGCCGCGTGCGCCTGGGTGGCCTTGGAGTCGTCGACGTAGTCGACCCCGTCCACCGTGGCCACGTGCATGATCCGGTGCGGGTCGGGCTTGAAGTCGCGCAGCCCCTGCCGCACCGCCTCGGGCGGCACGCCGTACGCCCGGGCGAGCGCGGCCGCGGCGAGCGCGTTCGCCACGTTGTGCGGGGCGAACGGGCGCACGTCGGCGAGCTCGGCGAGCTCGGCGGCGTTGCGCACCGGGTCGTCGGTGAACGCCCGGTCGACGAGCAGGTCCTCCACCACGCCGAGCTGGCCGGGGCGGGGCACGTCGAGGGTGAAGCCGACCACGCGCCGGTCGGCCCGGTCCCGGTACGGCGCGGCGAGCCGGGTCGGCCACTCGTCGTCGGCGTTGTGCACGATCACCGGCGCCCGCTCGTACAGCGTGCCCTTGACCCGGACGTACTCCTCGAGCGAGCCGTGCCAGTCGAGGTGGTCGGGGGCGACGTTGAGGATCGCGGCGGCCCGCGGGGCGAGGCTGCGCGACCAGTGCAGCTGGAAGCTCGACAGCTCCACGGCGAGCACGTCGTACGGCCCGCGCACCGCCTCGACGATCGGGGCGCCGACGTTGCCCACCGCGATGGTCTTGCGCCCGGCCGCGGCGAGCATGGCGGCGAGCATGCGCACCGTCGTGGTCTTGCCGTCGGTGCCGGTCACCGCGAGCCAGGGCGCGGCGGCGGGGGGCCGCATCCGCCAGGCGAGCTCGACCTCGCCGATCACCTCGACGCCCGCGGCCGCGGCGGCGGTGAGGAACGGGTGGTCCGGCCGCCAGCCCGGTGAGGTGACCACGAGGCCGGTGCCCTCCGGCGGCCCGGACGGCTCGCCGAAGACGACCTCGATCCCGGCCGCGGCGAGCTCGGCGGCGAGCGCGCGCTGCCGCTCGCCGTCCCGCGCCTCCACGACCACCACGCGGTCGCCCTCGGCGGCGAGCGCGCGGGCGGCGGCGGCGCCCGACACCCCCAGCCCGGCGACGCACACCGTCCGCGCCGACTCACGTCCCACGTCTACGCCCCCCTGTCCGTTTCGCTGTGCGGATCCGTCCGCCGCAGCGCGTCCCACGTGCGGCCCTCCGGTCCGCACGGTGTACCACTGCGGCCCTCCGGTCCGCACGGTGTACCACTGCGGCCCTCCGGCCGCACGGTGTACCACTGCGGCCCTCCGGCCGAACGGTACCGCCCGCGCGCCCGATCACGCGTTCGGCATCCACTCGACGTAGAAGATGCCGAGGCCGAGGGCGACGCAGAGCGCGGAGATCAGCCAGAACCGGACCACGATCGTGGTCTCCGCCCAGCCCGACAGCTCGAAGTGGTGCTGCAGCGGCGCCATGCGGAACACCCGCCTGCCGGTCATCTTGAAGAACCCGACCTGGATGATCACCGAGAGGGTGATGAGCACGCACAGGCCGGCGAGGATGACGAGCAGCAGCTGGGTGCGGGTGGTCACCGCGAGCCCGGCGAGCACGCCGCCGAGCGCGAGCGAGCCGGTGTCACCCATGAAGATCTTCGCCGGCGGCGCGTTCCACCACAGGAAGCCGAGGAGCGCGCCGAGCACCGCCGCCGCGACGACGGCGAGGTCGAGCGGGTCGCGCACCCAGTAGCAGCCCTTGCCGAGCATGCTGGTGCAGCTGTTGCGCAGCTGCCAGTTGCCGATGATCACGTACGCCACGAGCACCAGGCAGGTGGCGCCCGAGGCGAGCCCGTCGAGGCCGTCGGTGAGGTTCACCGCGTTGGAGAAGCCCACGATCAGGAAGAGCACCCAGATCGTGAAGAACACGATCCCGATCGAGGGGCCGAAGTCGCGGAGGAACGACAGCCGCGGCACCGCGGGCGTCACGCCGTACCCGTTGGGGAAGCGGACCACGAGCACGGCGAAGATCGCGCCGACGATGAGCTGGCCGAGCGCCTTGGCGCCGCTGCGCAGGCCGAGGCTGCGCTGCTTGTAGATCTTGATGAAGTCGTCGACGAAGCCGACGACCGCGAGCCCGGCCATGAGCAGCAGCACGAGCACCGCGGACGCCGTCGGCGGCGTCCAGGTCGCGAGGTGGGCGGCGGCGAAGCCGAGGATCGCGGCGAGCACGAACACGGTGCCGCCCATCGTGGGGGTGCCGCGCTTGTCGTGGTGGCCGCTCGGCCCCTCCTCGCGGATGTTCTGGCCGATGCCGCGGCGGGAGAAGATGCGGATCGCGAGCGGCGTGCCGATGATCGACAGGATGAGCGCGACCGCGCCGGCGATGAGGATGTCCCTCAACGCGGGTCACCCCCACCCGGCCCTTCGGCATGGCCCTGGGCGAACCTCTCGGCGAGCACCAGCGCCTCGGCGACCCGCTCCAGACCTGCCGCGCGCGGCCCCTTGACGAGCACCACGTCGCCGGGCGCGAGCCGCCGCAGCACCTCCCGCGCCGCGGCGCCGGCGTCCGGTACGTGGAGCACCTCCCGGGTGGTGCCCGGTGGCCCGGCGTCGGGGGGCGCGACCACGGCGGTGCGGATGCCGCCCGCGCCGGAGAGCACCGGCTCGGCGTTCTCCCCCACCACGGCGAGCAGCTCCAGCCCGGCCTCGTTCGCGATGCGGCCGATCTCCTCGTTGAGCCGCGGCCCGTCGTCGCCGAGCTCGCGCAGCGCGGCGATCACGGCGAACCGGCGCCGGTGGCGCCCGATCACCGACAGCGTCTCGAAGGCGGCCCGCATCGAGTCCGGGTTGGCGTTGTACGCGTCGTTGATGATCGTGACCCCGTCGGCGCGGTCCTGCACCTCCATGCGCCAGCGGCTGCTCGGCTCGGCCGCGGACAGCTCCTCGGCGATCGTCGCCACCGGCAGCCCGAGCTCGTAGGCGACCGCGGCGGCGGCGAGCGCGTTGCTCACGGTGTGCCGGCCGTACAGGCGCAGCCGTACCGGGGCGGCGCCCGACGGGGTGCGCAGCGTGAAGGCGGCGCGGCCGCGCTCGTCGAGCGTCTCGTCCTCGGCGCGGATGTCGGCGGACGCCGAGCGGCCGAACCACAGCACCCGGGCCCGGGTACGGCCCGCCATCTCGCGCACCCGCGGGTCGTCGGCGTTGAGCACGGCGACGCCGTCCTCGCCGAGCGCCTCGACGAGCTCGCCCTTGGCCCGGGCGATCGCGTCCTTGCCGCCGAACACGCCGAGGTGGGCGGTGCCGACGTTGAGCACCACGCCGATGTGCGGCGGCGCGATCCGCGCCAGGTGGGCGATGTGGCCCACCTCGCGGGCGCTCAGCTCCAGCACGAGGAAGCGGGTGCTTGCGTCGGCCCGCAGCACGGTGAGCGGGTGGCCGATCTCGTTGTTGTACGAGCCCACCGGGGCGACCGTCGGGCCGATGCGGGCGGTGAGCCGGGCGAGCAGGTCCTTGGTGGTGGTCTTGCCCGCCGACCCGGTGACGCCGATCACGGTCGTCTCCTTCAGCTCGGCCACCACCGCCGCGGCGAGGGCGCCGAGCGCGGCGACCGGGTCACCGACGATCACGGCGGGCGCCTCGACCGGGCGGGCCGCGAGCACCGCGACGGCGCCCGCCTCGCAGGCCTGGGCGGCGAAGTCGTGCCCGTCCACCCTCTGGCCCTTGAGCGCCACGAACAACGACCCCGGCTCCGCCTCCCGTGAGTCGATCACCACGGGGCCGCGCACCTCGGCGTGGGGGTCGGCGATGCCCGTGAGCGCGCCGCCGGTGATCTCGGCGATCCGCCCCAACGGCAAGGGGATCATGAGTCTTCCCTACTCTCCATATGTCTGCTCCGGGCTCATCCGGCCGGAAGTGGCTCCGGACCGCGCCCCGTCCCGGCTTGGCGGCGCCGGGCGATCGCGGCGGCGACGGCCTCGCGATCGTCGAAGGGCAGGATCTCGCCGCCGACGTACTGGCCCTGCTCGTGGCCCTTGCCCGCCACCACGACCACGTCGCCGGGGCGGGCGCGTGCGATCGCCAGTTCGATGGCCTGCGCGCGGTCCGGCTCTATGATCACATGTGCGCGTTCCTGCCGGGGCACGCGCACGGCCCCGTCGAGCATCTCCGCGAGGATGCGCAGGGGGTCCTCGCTGCGCGGATTGTCGCTGGTGAAGATCGCGACATCGGCGAGCCGGGCGGCCGCCTCGCCCATCATCGGGCGTTTCGCCCGGTCGCGGTCGCCGCCGCAGCCGAGCACGACGGTGAGCCGGTTCGCGGTGACCTCGCGCAGCGAGCGGAGCACCGACTCCACCGCGGCGGGCTTGTGCGAGTAGTCGACGATCGCCTGGAAGTCGCCGTCGGTGGGGACGCGCTCCATGCGGCCGGGCACGCCGCGCAGCGTGGCCACGCCGTGCACCGCGGTCTGCAGCGGCAGCCCCGCCTCCACCAGCGCGACGATCGCCCCAAGGGCGTTGGCGACGTTGAACGGGCCGGGCAGCGCGACGGTCGCGTCCGCCTCCACCCCGCCCGGGCCGACCACCCGGAACGTGCTGCCGTCCGCGCCGAGCCGTACGTCGGCGGCGCGCCAGTCGGCCTCGGCCGCGCCCTGCGCGGAGAACGTGGTGAGCGGGATCTTGGCGATGCCGGTGAGCTCCCGGCCCCGGTCGTCGTCGACGTTGACCACCCCGACCCGGCTCATCTCGGGGGTGAACAGCCGGGCCTTGGTGGCGAAGTACTCGTCCATGTCGCGGTGGAAGTCGAGGTGGTCCTGCGACAGGTTGGTGAACAGCGCCACATCGTAGACCACCCCGCCGACCCGGCCGAGCGCGAGCGCGTGGCTGGAGACCTCCATCGCGGCGGCGGTGACGCCGCGCTCGCGCATGAGCGCGAACAGGCCGTGCAGGTCGCTCGCCTCGGGCGTGGTGAGCGAGGCCGCGAACCGCTCCTCGCCGACCCGGATCTCCACCCCGCCGACCAGGCCGGTGCGGTGCCCGGCGGCGCGCAGCGCGGCCTCCAGCAGGTAGGTGGTGGTGGTCTTGCCCGCGGTGCCGGTCACGCCGATCAGCAGCAGCGACCCGGCCGGGTCGCCGTACACCCACGCCGCGACCCGGCCGAGCACGGCCCGCGGGTCCGGCACCACGAGCACCGGCACGCCGGTGCGCGCGGCGGCCTCGCGGCCGTCCGGGTCGGTGAGGATGGCGACGGCGCCCGCGGCCACCGCCTGGCCGGAGAACCAGGCGCCGTGCGCGCTGCGGCCGGGCAGGCCGACGTACAGGTCGCCGGGCCGTACCCGGCGCGAGTCGATGCAGACGCCGGTCACGGCGGCGAGCGGCGCCCGGTCCGAGCCGGCGGGCGCACCGAGCAGGTTCGCCAGGCCCGACAGCGGCCGGGGCGGGTTCGTCGCGGGTCGCATCATGGTCGACGGGGGACGCACGGGCGAGAGCGTACCGCTCCGCGTCGTCATTCGGCGTGAAGGCGCATCGGAGGCGGCGTGGTTCCGGTCGGCGGGATCTTCTGGGTCTTCAGCGCGAACGTCATGACATTCTTGAACACCGGGGCGGCGATCTGGCCCCCGTGGTAGTTGTCCCGGTCCTTGGGGTCCTGTATGACGGCGAGCACCACCAGGCGCGGCGCGTCCGCGGGCGCGAACCCGACGAAGGTGGCCGTGTAGCCGCAGTAGCCCCGGCAGCTCTCGTCGTACCGCTGCGCGGTGCCGGTCTTGCCCGCCACGCGGTAGCCGTCGATGTGGGCGAGCTTACCGGTTCCGCCCTCGCCCACGGCGGCCTCGAGCATGAGCGCGAGGTCCTTGGCGGTGCGCTCGCTGATCACCCGGGTGCGCCTGCCGGGCGCGGCGGGCGTGAAGTCCTTGCCCTTGCCGGTGCCCGCGACGATCCGCGGGGTGACCCGCACGCCGCCGTTGGCGATCGTCTGGTACACGCTCGCCATCTGCAGCGCGGTCACCGCCAGGCCCTGGCCGAACGCGACCGTGCAGCGCTGGCTGCCCGACCAGGTGTCCCACTTCGGCAGCAGCCCGGCCTCCTCGCCGGGGAAGCCGCCGCCGGTCCTGGCGCCGAACCCGAACGCGCGCAGCGCGTCGTACAGGGCGCGGTCGCCGATCCGGTTCGCGACCATGATCGTGCCCACGTTGCTCGACCGGGCGAGCACCCCGGTGAAGGTGTACGGCCGGACCGGGTGGTGCTCGGCGTCCTCGATGACGCGGTCGGCGCAGCGGATGCGGTCGGCGACCCGCAGGACGGTCTCCGGGCGCACCGCCCCCGCCTCGAGCGCGGCCGCGGCGGTGATCACCTTGCCGGTGCTGCCCGGCTCGAACACCTCGCTCACCGCCCGGTTGACGTGGTTGCGGACGGGCTCGTCCCGCCAGCGGCTCAGGTTGAGCTCCGGGGCGTTCGCCATGGCGAGCACGTCGCCGGTGCGCACGTCCATCACGATCACGCTGCCGCTGCGGGCGCCGGTCGCGGCCACCTGGTCGGCGATCGCCTTCTGCGCCGCCCACTGGATGTCGTGGTCGATGGTGAGGCGGACGTCGCGCCCGTCCACCGGCGGCTGCTGCGAGCTGCGGGTGGTGGGGATGCGCAGGCCGTTCGCGCCGACCTCGACGCTCTGCCGGCCGTCCCGGCCGCGGAGCACCTCGTCGTAGGCGGCCTCGATGCCGGACAGGCCCTTGCCGTCGTCGCCGACGAAGCCCATGAGGCTGCCGGCGAGGTCGTCGCCCGGGTAGAGGCGGCTGTAGCGGGGCTTGGCGCCCACGCCCGCGAAGCCGCGGCCGAGGATGCGCTTGGCCACGTCGGGGGCGGCGTCGCGGGCGACGACGAGGTAGCGCCTGTCGGTCTGGGCGAGCTTGTCGTCGATCTCCTTGCGGGGTTTGCCGAGCTCCTTGGCGAGGGTCTCGGCGACCTCGGCGCGGCGGGCCGGGTCGACGGCGGCCGGGTCGACGTAGATCTCGCGGGCCTCGGTGGTCATGGCGAGCGGGCGCCCCTTGACGTCGGTGATCGTGCCGCGGCGGGCGGGCAGCCGCTCCGGCTGCACCCGCTGCTGGGCGGCCTTCGCCTCGTAGACCTTGGAGTCGAGGCCCTGGAGCTGGACGAGCCGCCCGGCGAACAGCGACAGCACGACCGCCATGCCGACCAGCCCGATGTTGATCCGGCGGGCGGGGTTGCCGAGCCGCACGATCGCCGGCGGGCGCGGCGGCGGGCCCTGCGGCGGCCGGGGCGCGCCGGGCCCTCCGTTCCCCCGGGGACGGCGCGGAGCGCCCGCGTCACGGGCGCCGTCACGCGGGTCGCGCCCGGGCCGCGGGGCACGCCGGGTCCGGTCGGCGCGCGGCGCGCCGGAGGCACCGTCGGGCCCGCCCGCGCGCGGCTCGCGCTGGGCCGCACCCCGGGTTCGGTCGCGGGGCACACGGGGCACGCCACGGCGCGCGCGGTCGTCGCCGCGCGGGCGGGCGGCGCCGTCCGGCCCGGCCGTACCGTCCGGGCGTCCCGGGACGCCGTCGGGGCGGCGCGGCCGCCGTACCGGGCCGTGCGGGTCACGCCGGCCCGCCCCGGGGCCGCCCGGGCCCCGGCGCCCGCCGGTGCCACGGCCGGGTCCCGCGCCACGGCCGTCGCCGTCTCTCACCGGGCAGGCCTCCTAGCGGGACGGCGCCGGGGTGATGAACTCGGGCGCCGAGTCGTCCGGGTACACCCCGTACCTGCGCGCCTCCCGGTCGAGGTTGGCCGCGCTCTCCAGCCGGGCGTTGGCGTTCCGCGTGCGCTCCTGCTGTTCCGCGATCCGGCGGTTCTCCTCGCGCAGCTCGCTCGCCCGGAACGACTCCTGCGCGAGCACGATGTTGAGCAGCAGCAGGCTGATCAGGCCGCCGCAGAGCAGGCCGACCAGCAGCAGCACGAACGGCGCGCGCGGCGGGCGGGTGCGGCCGACGGAGCGGGGCCGGTCGGGGCGTGCGGCCGCCGCGGGCGCGGCCGTGCCGCGACCGGGGCGCGGCGCCGGTGCGCGCCGCGGGCGGGCCTGGTCCGGGCGCGGCCGCGCCGGGGCCTCCCGTACGGCGCGCTCCCCCGCCCGGGTACGCGCCCGTGCGGCCGCGGCCGTGCTCCGTGCCGCCGCCTGGCGGGCACGCCGCGCCGCCGGGGCGCCGGTCGCCGTGGCGCGCCGGTCCCGGCGGGCCGCCTCGCCCGCGACCTGCGCGCCGCGCTCGAGCAGGGGCGTCCGCCGGGTGGCGGTGCCGCGCCTGACCTCGCTGTCCGTCTTCATCCTTGGCGGATCCTTTCTGCCGCCCGCAACCGGGCCGAGGCGGACCGCGGGTTGCGGGTCACCTCTTCGTCGGTGGGAAGCTCGGCCCCCCTGGTCAGGAGGCGGAACGTCGGCTGGTGTGCCGGCAGGGGGACCGGCAACCCTTCGGGGCTGGTGTCCTTGGTCCGTGCCGCGAGGATCCGCTTCACGAGCCGGTCCTCGAGTGAGTGGTAGGCGAGCACGACCACGCGCCCGCCCACGGCGAGCGCGTCGAGTGCGGCGGGGAGCGCGCGCTCCAGCGCGGCGAGCTCCCCGTTCACCTCGATGCGCAACGCCTGGAACGTCCTCTTGGCCGGATTGCCACCGGTTCGCCGGGTCGCCGCGGGGATCGCCTCGCGGACGATCTCGGCGAGACGCGACGTGGAGGTGATGGGACGCCGGGCGCGTTCCCGGGCGATCGCCTGGGCGATGCGCGCGGCGAACCGCTCCTCGCCGTAGTCGCGCAGCACCCGGGTGAGCTCGGCGACGGGGTAGGTGTTGACGACGTGCTCGGCGGTGAGCTCCTGCTCGGGATCCATGCGCATGTCGAGCGGGGCGTCGTAGGAGTAGGCGAAGCCGCGTTCGGGCTCGTCGAGCTGCGGGCTGGACACGCCGAGGTCGAACAGCGCCCCGTGGATCCGCTCGTGGCCGCTGCGGCGGAGCACGTCGGGAAGCTCGTCGGAGACCGCCCGCACGATCGTGACGCGATCCTCGTACGGGGCGAGGCGCGATGTGGCGCGGGCGATGGCGTCCGGATCGCGGTCGATGCCGATGAGGTGGAGCCGGGGGTGGGCGGCGAGCAGCGCCGCGGCGTGCCCGCCGAGGCCGAGGTTGGCGTCGACGATCACGGCGTCCGGCGCGGAGGCCACGGGCGCGAGCAGCTCGAGCACACGATCGAGCATGACCGGGACGTGCCCGCTCTGCTCGATGTGTCCGGAACGCATGCCGTAGCCCCCCTTTTCGCGTATCCGTGACTCGGTCCCCCCGTCGGCCCCCACCTGAAAACGTCGTTCAGCCAGCGCCGGGCGGGCCACACCCAAGCGGCCGCCGCAAGGCGGCCGGCGGCGGCGTCTCCCTCGCCAGGCGCGGCTTGCGCGCCCCGAATCGTCCGGCCAGGTCCCCATCCGCGTCCTCGCGCTCACGTCCGCCACCTGACACCGGGGAAGGTGCATCAGCTGACGGATCCGTCCCGTCGCTCCGGCGCGAGCCCGGAGGCCGAAGGAGCGGGTGGAGACCTCGCCGAACGACGTTTTCACCGACGGGTGACCGTGATCTACAGGACTCCGGGCAGCACCTCCTCCGACAGCTCGGCGAACGCCTGCTCCTGGTCGGCCAGGTACCTCTCCCAGGCCTGGGCGTCCCAGATCTCGAGCCGGGTGTTGGCGCCGATCACCGCGCAGTCCCGGCGCAGCCCGGCGTACTCGCGCAGATGCTGCGGGATCGTGATCCGCCCCTGCTTGTCGGGCACCTCGTCCGAGGCTCCGGCGAAGAACACGCGGCTGTAGTCGCGGACGGCCTTGGCGGTCACGGGCGCGGTGCGCAAAGCCTCGGTGATGCGCTGGAACTCCTCTATGGGAAACACATAGAGGCAACGCTCCTGGCCCTTGGTGATCACCAGACCCTCCGCCAGCTCCTCACGGTACTTCGCCGGCAGGAACAGCCGTCCCTTGTCGTCCAGACGCGGATGGTGAGTGCCGAGAAACATCGGCGCCACCTCCCGTGTCCGGTGGAGTACTCAGCGCTGCGGCACCGGCCCTCCACTGCGCACCACCTTACTCCACATCTCCCCACCGTCAACCGTTTCACACGCCTCACTCGCGCATTTTCCGCGACGTTTTCCCAGGTCAGCGGGGGTGGTGCGGAGTGGGGCGGGGCGCGGTGCCCGCCGCGCGCACGGCGTGTCGCACCGGCACGGCGAAAGCCGGCGTGCCGCCCGACTTGACAGTGCGCCCCGACAGGCCGCGGACGCTCCCCCGCGGCGGCGCCGGCCCGGCGTCGGCGACGGCGCGGGCCGCGCGTGAGCCGATCGCCGCCCGCCGGACGCCCGGCACGGCGCGCGCGGCCCGGCCCCACGGCGGCCGCGAACGTTTCTGCGGCTCCGGTCGTCTGACGAGGGCGACGGAAAACGGCCCCGCCAGGACGTACGGCACCGCCCGTGTGGCGCGCGAGAACCGGGGACCGTTCGCCTCACCTTCATCCGCAAACCACAGCAATGTGGATGAAGGTTCCATAAAGTCGTCTCGGGACCCGCCGAGACGTAGGGTCGGTACATGTAGATGGAAAAGGGTTCGCAAGGCGCCGTACCACACCGTCTTGCGGGATCTCACGGGGAGGCCCGGTGGCGATTACTCACGATGTCGGCGACCGGCTGGAGGAGCTCGCCTCCACCGCGAACCGGATCCGCGAGGCGATCGAGTCGGTGATCGAGGGCAAGGGCGCCGCCGTCCGGCTCACCCTCACCGTGCTGCTCGCCGAAGGCCACCTGCTCATCGAGGACGTGCCCGGCGTCGGCAAGACGATGCTCGCCAAGGCGCTCGCCCGCTCCATCGACTGCTCGGTGCGGCGGGTGCAGTTCACCCCGGACCTGCTGCCCAGCGACATCACCGGGGTGAGCGCCTACAACCAGCAGACCCGGGAGTTCGAGTTCAAGCCGGGCCCGGTGTTCGCGAACATCGTGGTCGGCGACGAGATCAACCGCGCCTCCCCCAAGACGCAGTCCGCGCTGCTGGAGTGCATGGAGGAGCGGCAGGTGACCGTGGACGGCCGCACCTACCACCTCGAGCCGCCGTTCATGGTGATCGCCACCCAGAACCCGATCGAGATGGAGGGCACCTACCCGCTCCCCGAGGCCCAGCGGGACCGGTTCACCGCGCGCATCGCCATGGGCTACCCGGAGCCCGCCGCCGAGCTGGAGATGCTCGACGTGCACGGCGGCACCTCGCCGCTGGACAAGCTGCAGCCGGTCGCCACCACCACCGAGGTGCGCGAGCTGATCGAGACCGTGCGCGCGGTCTACGTCGCCCCCGCGATCAAGCGGTACGCGATCGACCTGGTCACCGCCACCCGCACCACGCCGGAGCTGCGCCTGGGCGCCTCGCCCCGGGCCACCCTGCAGCTGGTGCGGGCCGCGCGGGCGCACGCCGCGCTGTCCGGGCGCGACTACGTCATCCCCGACGACCTGCAGGAGCTCGCCGTGCCCGTGCTCGCCCACCGGCTGCTGCCCAGCGTCGAGGCGCAGGGCCAGCGGCGGATGCCCGAACAGGTCCTCGCCGACCTGGTGCGCACGGTCCCGGTGCCGGAGATGCATCCGGGATCGCGGCGGTGACCACCGGGCTCCGCGCGCTGACGCCGCGGGGCAGGTCGTTCCTCGCCTCCGGCGTGGCCGCGCTGCTGTGCGCCTTCCTCTTCGGCGAGCACGACCTGCTGCGCGTGGCCGTGCTCATCATCGCGCTGCCGCTGCTCGCCGCCCTGGTGGTGGCGCGCACCCGGTACCGGCTGGGCTGCGCCCGGCGGCTGTCCCCCACCCGGGTCGCGGTGGGCAACGACGCCACGGTGACGCTGCGGCTGGAGAACGTCACCCGGCTGCCGACCGGGCTGCTGCTCATCGAGGACACCCTGCAGTACGCGCTCGGCGCGCGCCCCCGGTTCGTGCTCGACCGGGTGGAGCCGCGCGGCGTGCGCGAGATCGACTACAAGGTGCGCTCGGACCTGCGCGGCCGGTTCGCCATCGGCCCGCTGTCGGTCCGCATCACCGACCCGTTCGGGCTGGTCGAGCTCACCCGGTCGTTCACCATCACCGACACGCTCGTGGTCACCCCCGAGGTGACGGCCCTGCCGCGGGTGCCGCTGTCCGGCGAGTGGGCCGGCGGCGGCGAGAGCCGTACCCGCAGCGTGGCGGTGGCCGGGGATGACGACGTGGCGCCGCGCGAGTACCGGCACGGCGACGACCTGCGCCGGGTGCACTGGCGCTCCACCGCCCGGTACGGCGAGCTCATGGTGCGCCGCGAGGAGCAGCAGTGGCAGAGCCGCGGCGCGCTGCTGCTCGACACCCGCAGGTACGCCCACCGCGGCGAGGGACCCCGCTCCTCGTTCGAGACGGCGGTGTCGGCCGCGGCGTCGATCGGCGTGCACCTCGCCCGCGAGGGGCTCGGGCTGCGCCTCGTCACCGACCTCGGCCCGCAGCACCTCGCCGCCGACGGCGCCGGCCACGGGCTGCTCGACGCGCTCGCGGTGGTGCGGGAGAGCCCGGCGCGGTCGCTGGAGCTGGGCGTCGCGGCGCTGCGGCAGGGCGGCGGCGACGGGCTGATCGTGGCGGTGCTCGGCGCGCTCGACGAGACCGACGCCCGGGCCCTCGCCCGGCTGCGGCACGGCGGCATGACCGGCGTGGCCGTACTGCTCGACGTCGCCACCTGGCGGCCGGGCGGCCGCCCCGAGGACGAGGAGGCGGTCCGGGCGGCGGGCACGGTGCTCGCGTCGGCGGGCTGGCGGGTGGTCCGCCTGCCCGCGGGCGTGCCGCTCGCCGCGGTGTGGCCGCAGGCCGGCCGGTCCACCGTGCAGGCGCCGAGCCCGATCAGCGGAGGTGCGGCATGAGGCTTCCCCTCGCGTCCGGCCTCGCCACCGGCGCGGTCGCGCTCACCCTCTACCCGCTGTTCCAGGGCGGGGCGTGGTTCTGGTCCGGGCTGGCGGTGCTGATCGCGGTGACCGGCGTGGGCGTGCTCGCCTCCCGGTTCACCCTCGACCGGCGGCTCGTGCCGGTGCTGCAGCTCGTCGTGCTCGGGCTCATGCTCACCTGGATCTTCGCCGGGGACCACGCCTGGGGCGGGGTGGTGCCCACCCGCGACTCGGCGTACGCGCTGTGGCTGCTGCTCGTCGCCGGATTCGAGGACATCCAGCGGTACGCCGCGCCGGTTCCCCCCGCGGCCGGGATCACCCTGCTCACCGCGGGCGGCGTCGGGCTGATCGCGATCCTCGTCGACGTGTTCGCGGTACGGCTGCGCCGCGCGGCCCTCGCCGGGCTGCCGCTGCTCGCGCTGTTCAGCGTGCCCGCCGCGGTGATCAGCGACCCGATCGCGTGGCCGGTGGTGGTGATCGCCGCGCTCGGCTACATCGGCCTGCTGCTGTCGGACGGCCGGGAGCGCATCGGGCAGTGGGGGCGCGCGGTGCTGCTGCGCCGCGCGCACCGGCCGGCCGCCTCCGCCCCGCCCGGGGCGTACGCGGCGAACAGCGCGCCGTTCCGGCTGTCCGGCAAGCGCATCGGGTTCGCCGCGATCGCGCTCGCGATCCTGGTGCCCGCGCTCGTGCCGACGCTCGAGCCCGACCCGCTGTTCGGGTTCGGGGCCGGGGGCGGGCCCGGCGGGCGCGGCAACACGATCACCATCCCGAACCCGGTCGCGGGCATGCGCGGCCAGCTCACCCAGGACGAGAACGCCACCGTCCTCACCTACACCACCTCCGACGGCCGGCCCCGCTACCTGCGGCTGTGGTCGCTCGACCAGTTCGACGGCGAGGAGTGGGGCATGTCGAGCCCGCGCGGGCGGCCCGAGGACCGCGTCTCGGAGGGCCCGCTGCCCCGGCCGCCCGGCCTCGGCTCGACGGTGCGGACCGAGCGGGTGGAGACGCGGGTCACGATGAGCGAGGACATCTCGCGGCTGCACTTCCTGCCGCTGCCGTACCCGCCGACCCTGGTCGAGGTGGAGGGCGACTGGCGGGCCGACCAGACCACGCTCATGGTGTTCTCCACCCGTCAGGAGGCGCGCGGCCTCACCTACCGGGTGATCAGCGACGAGCCCCGGCCGACCCCCGAGCTGCTGGAGCGGGCCGGGCCGGCGCCCGCCGACGTCGTCGACCGGTACCTGCGGCTGCCCGCCGACCTGCCGCCCGAGATCGTCCGGCTGGCGCGCCGGGTGACCCAGGACGCGCCCACGCCGTACGCGAAGGCGGTCCGGCTGCAGGAGTGGTTCACCAAGGACGGCGACTTCACCTACAGCCTCGCCACCCGGGGGCAGAGCAACTCCGCGCTGGTCGACTTCCTCATCCGCAACCGGACCGGGTACTGCGAGCAGTTCGCCGCGGCGATGGCGGTGATGGCCCGGGTGCTCGACATCCCCTCGCGGGTCGCGATCGGCTACACCGGCGGCACCCGGGTGGGCCAGGGCTGGCAGGTCGGCACGCACGACGCGCACGCCTGGCCGGAGCTGTACTTCGAGGGGGTCGGCTGGCTGCGCTTCGAGCCCACCCCGGCGGGCGCGTTCGGCCAGGGCACCGCCGTGGCGCCCGACTACTCCGAGCCGTCCACGCCGGTCGGCGACGGTGAGCGGGACACCACCCCGTCCGACGAGCCGGCCGCCACGCCGGAGGAGAGCGAGCAGAGCGGCGAGTCCGGCCAGACGCAGCGCAACCCGCGCGAGCTCGACCAGGGGTTCGGCGCGCTGCCCGTCGAGGTGGACGAGGGCATGCCGCTCGCCGCGAGGATCGGCATCGGCGCGGCGGCGCTGCTGCTCGTCGCGCTGCTCCCGGCGGCCTGGCGCGTGCTCGTCCGGCTGCGCCGCCGCCGCGTCTGGACCACGCCGCCGGCCGTGGCGGGCGGCGGGACGGCCGACGCTGCCGGCGGCCGGGTGACGCACGCGGGGACCGGGTGGCGTGCGGGCGGCGGCGCCCGCCGGGCGGCGGTGCACGCCGCGTGGGCCGAGCTGTGTGACGTGCTGTACGACCTCGGCCTGGCGCGGCAGGCGAGCGAGAGCCCGCGGGCGCTCGCCCGGCGGCTCACCGAGCAGTACGACCTCGACGCGGAGGCGGCCGCCGCGGTGCACCGGATCGCGTACGCCGAGGAGCGGCTGCGCTACGCGCGCGACCCGGGCCGCGAAACCCCGCACCGGGACGACATCCGCCGGGTACGGCGCGCCCTCGCCGCCACGGTGTCGCGACGGCGGCGGCTGCGCGCGGTGCTCGCCCCGCCCTCGACGCTGCGGCGGCTGCGCGGCCTCGGCGAGGGCATCCTCGACGCGTTCGATCTGCTGGAGAACATCCGGCCGCGCCGCCGCGTCCCCGAATCGCGGGAGACGGCCGGCCGCTCCGGCCGGGTCCTCACCCGGACGGGCCGCTGACGGGCGTGCCCGGGGCGCGCCCTGCGGCGGCGCGTCCCGCGGGCGATCAGGACGCGGACGGCCGGGCGAGACGGATGCGGGCACGGCGAGGCCCGTCCGGTGGATGAGCGATCACCGGCCGGGGGTTCCTCCGGTCCGGCCGGTCCCGTGTCATGCCCGATCCGTGCCGTGCCGCGGGCAGGGTACGGTCACGCTCCCGCCGGCACCCTGCCCATGACGGGGCGGCGGACCGGTCCAACGGTCCGCCGCGACGCGAACGGTTCGGTCCGAGCGCACACTACGCGGGTCCGGGGGCCGGCCAAGGCCCGCGGGCCGCCGCCCGGTGGCCGTCTTGCGGGGCGCTCAGCGCTCCTCGTGACGGCGGCGCCAGCGCTCCTCCATGCGCTCCATGAAACCGGGGCGGCCGGCACGACGGCCCGGCCGGCCCGCCGGCCCGGCCGGGTCGGCGGCGAATCCGTTCATGCGCTTCCAACTGGACAGGCCCCACAGCGACGTGGCGAGCATGACCACGAAGCCGCCCACCCCCAGCGCGACACCGAGCGGGGTGAGCGGTGTCACCACGCCCACCATCAACAGCACGACACCGAGCACGAACCCGATCGAGGCCTTGATCAGACGGCGCTTGTAGTGGTTGCGCGGATCAGTGGTGCGAACGGCGTTGGCCCATTTCGGGTCCTCGGCGTAGAGGGCCTGCTCGATCTGGTCGAGCAAGCGCTGCTCGTGCTCAGAGAGCGGCACGGCGCCTCCCAAGGACGGCCCCAGTACGGGGAAGACGGCAACGGACGACACGGGGTGTCCGAACCTCGCGGTCGGTTATCCCCAGAATACGAGGCTGCAGACGCAGGCGAAAGAAAACGTCCAACCCAGACCAAACCGGTGGTGACGACACGAACCCATTCCACCAAACGGGCCCGGGTGCCCCGGCCGCGGGACCCGGTTCGCATGTCACCCCCTCCCGGCGCCTGCGCGACGTCATACCTCCATTCCATCAAACGATGCGACGATCCTGCTCGTTCACCTCCGCGTCGGCCTCGTCCGGAATCGGTCGCAGCAGCGAGGCGGGCCGGACCGCGCCGCTGCCGAACCGGCGCGCCACCGCGTCCATCGCCCGCTCCGCCTCGCGCCACCCGGTCTCCCGCTCGCCCAGGGTGAGCTGGTGCGTCGCGGTCTCGGCGGGGCGCAGGTTCTCCGCGCGGACGCCGACCAGGCGCAGCCGTACCCGCTCCAGGCCCGCGGCGGCGTACAGCTCGCGGGCGGTGGCGTAGATCTCCTGGCCGACGTCGGTGGGCTCGCGCAGGGTGCGGGAGCGGGTGATGGTGGTGAAGTCGGCGCGCCGCAGCTTCACGCTCACCGTGCGGGCCACCTGGCCGGCGGCGCGCAGCCGCGCCGCGACCCGCTCGGACAGGCGCAGCAGCTCGCGCCGGATCTCGTCCGGGTCGACGATGTCGTACGGGAAGGTCTCCTCGGCGCCGATGCTCCGGTCCGGCACGTGCGGCGTCACCCGCCGCTCGTCGCGGCCCCAGGCGAGCTCGGCGAGGTGCTCGCCGACCGCGCCGAACTCGCGCCGCAGCGTGGCCACCGGCACCTGGGCGAGGTCGCCGACGGTGCGGATGCCGAGCCGGGCCAGCGCCTGCTCGGTGCGCTCCCCCACGCCCCACAGCGCCGCCACCGGGAGCGGGTGGAGGAACTCCAGGACCCGGTCGACCGGGACCACGAGCATGCCGTCGGGCTTGCACTGGCGGGAGGCGAGCTTGGCGACGAGCTTCGTGCTCGCCACCCCGACCGAGCAGGTGATGCCGTGCCGCTCGGCCACCTGTTCGCGCAGCAGCGCCGCGATCCGCGCCGGGCAGCCGAGCCTGCGGCGGGCGCCCGCGACGTCGAGGAACGCCTCGTCGGTGGAGAGCGGCTCGACCAGCGGCGTGATCGACCGGAACAGCTCCATCACGCCCCGGGAGACCTCGGCGTACTTGCGGTGGTCCGGCGGGATGATCACCGCGTCGGGGCACAGCCGCCGGGCCCGGGTCATCGGCATCGCCGAGTGCACGCCGTACCGCCGGGCCTCGTAGGTGGCGCTGAGCACCACGCCCCGCGGTCCCGCCGCGCCGACGATGACCGGCCTGCCGCGGAGCTCGGGCCGCTCCAGCAGCTCGACGCTCGCGAAGAAGGCGTCCATGTCGACGTGGAGGATCGTGCAGCCGGTGTCGTCGGCCGCGGCCCCCCAGGGAACCGCCCGTGGCGGCATCACCTGCTTGCGCGACACGGCGCCATCCTACCCGAACAGCCGTTCGACCTGCGCGAACGGCCCGCGTGTCACCCCTCGGGCACGCGGGCGAGCAGGTGGAGCTGGGTGGCGATGTCGCGCAGCGCCGGGTGGGTGGCCGCCGCCTCCTCCAGCTCGATGAGGTGGTCGGCGCCCCCGGGCACGATGTCGACGAGGCGGCTCGGCACGAGGTCGGCGAACACGCGCACGCCGTGCGTCTCGATCACGGTGAACCCGGCCGCGGTGAGGAGCGCGGTGAGGGCGTCGCGGGTGAAGCGCCGGGGCACCGGGTCGCGGTCACCCCACCGCCCGGCCGGGTCGGTGAGCGCCCGCAGCGCCTCGTCGAACCGGCCGGCGACCGCGCGGTGCAGCACCGCGGCGACCGCGTTGGCGGCGAGCACGCTGATCAAGCCGCCGGGGCGCAGCAGCCGGGCCAGCGCGGCGAGCGCGGCGGCGGGGTCCTCGACGTACTCGAGCACACTGTGGCAGAGCACGAGGTCGGCGGTGCCCGCGGGGAGCAGCTCCGCCACGTCGGCCGCGTCGCCCTGCAGGCCCCGGACGGTCACCCCGGCCTCGGCCGCCCGCCGCTCCAGGGCGGCGAGGGAGTCGGGGCTGGGGTCGACGACGGTGACCGTGTGCCCCAGCTCGGCGAGCGGGACGGCGAAGTTGCCCGTGCCGCCGCCGGCGTCGACGATGTCGAGCCGCGCGCGGCCGGTCTCGGCCACGCGATCGGCGAGGACCGCGCGCAGCGCGCTCCACACCACGGCGGTCCGTGCCGCGGGTGACGTGGCCTGCTGCCGGGTCGCGCCCTCCGTGCGCACCTTCGGTTCGCCTCCCGGTCTGGTCGGAGCCTGGTTCGGCCGGTCACGGCCAGCCTACCGTCCTCGACCGGGAGGCGGGACGGCTCACAGCGCCAGCGACGGCTTGAGCTTCATGAAGCGCGCGAGCAGGCCGTTGACGAAGTGCGGCGAGTCGTCGGTGGACAGCTCGGCGGCGAGGTGCACCCACTCGCTGATCACCACGCCGCCGGGGACGTCGTCGGCCCACAGCAGCTCGTAGGTGCCGGCGCGCAACACGTTGCGGTCGACCGCGGGCATGCGGTCGAGGGTCCATCCCTGGGCGTAGGTGGAGATCAGCTCGTCGATCCGCTCCCGGTGCCGGCAGACGCCCTCGACCAGGAACACCGTGTACTCGTTGATCGGCGGCTGCGCCCGCTCCCGCCGCTCGGCGAGGACCTGCGCCGGGTCCTCGCCGCGCATCTCGGCCTCGAACAGGATGTCGAGCGCGCGGCGGCGGGCCTTTCCCCGTGCGGTCACCTTCAGGCCCGGCCGAGGTACTCGCCGGTACGGGTGTCGACCTTGACCCTCTCCCCGGTCGTGATGAACAGCGGGACCTTGATCTCCGCGCCGGTCTCCAGGGTCGCGGGCTTGGTGCCGCCGGTGGACCGGTCACCCTGCACGCCGGGCTCGGTGTGGGCGATGGTGAGCTCGACCGAGGCGGGCAGTTCGACGTACAGCGGCTCGCCCTCGCTGAACGCCACCGTGACGATCTGGTTCTCCAGCATGTAGTTCGCCGCGTCACCGACGGTGGCCCGGGGAACGTGGATCATGTCGTAGGTCTCGGTGTCCATGAAGACGAGGTCGTCGCCGTCGAGGTAGGAGTACTGCATCTCCCGCTTGTCGACGGTCGCCACGTCCACCTTGACACCGGCGTTGAACGTCTTGTCCACGACCTTGCCGGTCAGGACGTGCTTCAGCTTGGTACGGACGAACGCGCCACCCTTACCGGGCTTGACGTGCTGGAACTCCACGACGGACCACAGCTCGCCGCCGTCGAGCTTGAGTACCATGCCGTTTTTGAGGTCGTTCGTCGTCGCCACTAGTCATCTCCTGGTACCGCCGCGGGGCCCTCGCATGTCAGAGGACCAACAGCTCCTTGGTCGTGCGGGTGAGCAGTTCCGGCTTGTCGCCCCGCGTCACGAGAGTGTCCTCGATACGGACGCCACCTACGCCGGGGAGGTAGACTCCCGGCTCCACGGTGATCGGAACTCGATCCTTTAGTTTACAGCCCTCGCGGTCGCACTCACCGCGCCGATCCGTCACCGCCCCCGCACGGCCGGTCCCCGGCTCCCCGGCGGAGCCGTGCCGGTCGGGGGCGAGGAACGGCTCCTCGTGGATGGCGAGGCCGACGCCGTGCCCCAGCCCGTGCTCGAACCGCTCGGCGTGGCCCGCGGCGGCGATCACGTCCCGGGCGGCGGCGTCCACCCGGTGCACCACCGCCCCGGCCCGCACCGCCTCGCGGCCGGCCCGCTGGGCCTCGCGCACCAGCTCGTACAGCTCGCGCTGCCAGTCCGCCACGGTCCCGATCGCGACCGTGCGGGTCATGTCCGCGTGGTAGCCCGCGTAGCGCGCCCCGAAGTCCATGGTGAGCAGGTCGCCGCGGGCCACCGGCCGGTCGGTGGGCGAGTGGTGCGGGACGGACCCGTTCGGGCCGCTCGCCACGATCGAGTCGAACGCGGGCTTCTCCGCGCCGAGCTCGATCATCCGGAGCTCCAGCGCGCGGGCGATCTCGCGCTCGGTCATGCCGGGCCGGATCCGCTCGATCACGTCGGCGAACGCCTGGTCGGTGATCTCGCAGGCGGTGCGCAGCGCCGCGATCTCCGCCTCGTCCTTCACCTCCCGCACGGTCTCCACCAGCCCCTGGGTGGGCACCGGCCACTCCCCCAGCCGCCGGTAGGTCGCGACCGTCATGTGGTGCGCCTCGATGCCGACGCGCCCGCCGCGGGCGAGCTCGGCGAGGCGGCCCGCGGTGTCCCGGTGCTCGACGACCTCGACGTCCGGGCAGCGCCGCCGCGCCGCCTCGGCGTACCGGGCGTCGGTGGCGAGCACCGCGGAGCCGTCCGCGCGCACCAGCACCGCCGCGTTCGAGCTCACCAGCCCGGTGAGGTACCGCACGTTCACCGGGTCGGTGACGAGCAGCGCGTCCAGGCCGGGCCCCTCCGCGGACTCCTCGGGCGTCTCGGCGTATCCGGCGAGCAGTACGGCGAGCCGTGCCCGCCGCGCGGCGTGGTCGAACTCCATGTCCCCGACTGTACGGCCTCGCCGCGGTCACCCGGAGGCGAGGTGGCGCGAACCGGCGCGAGCTCTACGTGCTCGGCGGCCCGCGGCGGCGGTGTGCCCGGCCGTCGGCCGCGCACGGCCGTACAACGCGCACAGCCGTACGAAACGAAAGGTCCGGACCGGCCGGGCGGCCGATCCGGACCTCCGCCCGGCCGGGCCGCGCGGCCCGGCCGGTCAGGTCGTGATCAGGCGTGGACGTCGAACCGGTCGAGGTCCATCACCTTGTGCCACGCCTTGACGAAGTCGTGGACGAACTTCTCCTTGGCGTCGTCGCAGGCGTACACCTCGGCGATCGCGCGGAGCTCGGAGTTCGCGCCGAAGACGAGGTCGACGCGGGTGGCGGTCCACTTCACCTCGCCGGTGGCGCGGTCGCGGCCCTCGAAGAGGTTGTCGTCGCCGGACACCGGCTGCCACTCAACGCCCATGTCGAGCAGGTTGACGAAGAAGTCGTTGCTCAGCGTGCCGACCCGGTCGGTGAAGACGCCGTGCGGGGTCTGCTTGTGGTTCGCGCCGAGCACGCGCAGGCCGCCGACGAGGACCGTCATCTCCGGGGCGGAGAGGGTGAGCAGGTTCGCCCGGTCGACGAGCAGGTACTCGGCCGGGAGCCGGTTGCCCTTGCCGAGGTAGTTGCGGAACCCGTCGGCCTTCGGCTCCATCACCGTGAACGCCTCGACGTCGGTCTGCTCCTGCAGGGCGTCCACCCGGCCCGGGGTGAACGGCACCGTGACGTCGACGCCGGCCTGCTTCGCCGCCTGCTCCACCGCGGCGGTGCCGCCGAGCACGATCAGGTCGGCGAGCGAGACCTTCTTGCCGCCGGTCTGGGCGGCGTTGAACTCCTGCTGGATCTGCTCGAGGCCGCGCAGCACGACCGCGATCCGCTCGGGGTCGTTGACCTCCCAGGAGTTCTGCGGCTCGAGGCGGATGCGCGCGCCGTTGGCGCCGCCGCGCTTGTCGCTGCCGCGGAACGAGGCGGCCGACGCCCACGCGGTGAACACCAGGTCGGACGGCGACAGGCCGGAGTCGAGGATGCGGCGCTTGAGCTCGGCGACGTCCGCGTCGTCGATGAGCTCGTAGTCGCGCTCCGGCAGCGGGTCCTGCCAGATCTGCACCTCGCTCGGCACCTCGGGGCCGAGGTAGCGGGTGACCGGGCCCATGTCGCGGTGGGTGAGCTTGAACCACGCCCGGGCGAAGGCCTCCTGGAACTCGTCCGGGTTCTCCAGGAAGCGCCGCGCGATCGGCTCGTAGATCGGGTCGAACCGGAGGGCGAGGTCGGTGGTGAGCATGCCGGGCTGGTGCCGCTTGTTCGGGTCGTGCGCGTCGGGCACCAGGTCCTTGCCCGCGTCACCCTTCGGCTTCCACTGCCAGGCGCCCGCCGGGCTCTTGGTGAGCTCCCACTCGTACCCGAACAGGTTCCACAGGAAGCCGTTCGACCACTTGGTCGGCGAGGTGGTCCAGGTGACCTCCAGGCCGCTGGTGATCGTGTCCTTGCCCTTGCCGGTGCCGTAGCTGCTCTTCCAGCCCAGGCCCTGCTGCTCGATCGGGGCCGCCTCGGGCTCGGGGCCGACGTGCTCGGCCGGGCCCGCGCCGTGGGTCTTGCCGAAGGTGTGGCCGCCGGCGATCAGGGCCACGGTCTCCTCGTCGTTCATGCCCATCCGGCGGAAGGTCTCCCGGATGTCGCGCGCCGCGGCGAGCGGGTCCGGGTTGCCGTTCGGGCCCTCGGGGTTGACGTAGATGAGGCCCATCTGCACGGCGGCGAGGGGCTCCTCGAGCTCACGGTCGCCGCTGTAGCGCTCGTCGCCGAGCCAGGTCGCCTCCGGGCCCCAGTACACGTCGTCGTCGGGCTCCCAGGCGTCCACCCGGCCGCCGGCGAAGCCGAACGTCTTGACGCCCATCGTCTCGAGGGCGACGTTGCCGGCGAGGATGAGCAGGTCGGCCCAGGAGATCCTGCGGCCGTACTTCTTCTTCACCGGCCACAGCAGGCGGCGGGCCTTGTCCAGGTTGGCGTTGTCCGGCCAGCTGTTGAGCGGCGCGAAGCGCTGCTGGCCGGAGCCGGCGCCGCCGCGGCCGTCGTGGATCCGGTAGGTACCCGCGCTGTGCCAGGCCATACGGATGATGAACGGGCCGTAGTGGCCGAAGTCGGCGGGCCACCAGTCCTGCGACGTGGTGAGCACCTCGGCGATGTCCCGCTTCACCGCCGCCAGATCGAGCTTCTTGAACTCCTCGGCGTAGTCGAACTCCTCGCCGAGCGGGTTCGCCACCGCCGGGTTCTTGTGGAGGATCTTCAGGTTCAGTCGCTCGGGCCACCACATGCGGTTCGCGTCGCCCCGCGTCGGGTGCGGGAGACGCTTGTGGTCGACCGGGCAGCCCCCCTGCGCCGCGGTGGCGTCGGTGGCAGCTGCGTCAGTCTTCTCGGTCAATGGGGATCCCTCCGGACGGTGCGTCTCGAATTCAGGACGTGCTCTCCGGGCTGCGTGAGGTGGAACAGGCTGGGCACAGGCCCCAGTAGATGACCTCGGCCTCGTCGATCACGTAGCCGTGGTCCTCGGACGCGGTGAGGCAGGGCGCCGCCCCCGTCGCGCAGTCGACGTCGGCGACGGCGCCACAGGACCGGCAGGCGACGTGGTGGTGGTTGTCGCCCACGCGTCCCTCGTACCGGGCCGGGCTTCCGGCCGGCTCGATCTTGCGCACGAGCCCCGCCGCGGTGAGCGCGTTCAGGGCGTCGTACACGGCCTGCAGGGAAATGTGACCCACACGGTCACGCACCCGTTCGGCGATCGCCTCGACACCCAGGTGATCCCCGGCACGGACCACCTCGAGCAGTGCGACCCGGGCCGCGGTCACCCGCAGGCCCGCGCGGCGCAGCTCGTCGGCGGTGGTCGGAGTCGTCGGCGTCGCCATGGCTTGAACCTACCCCCATTAACCTGAACGATTCAAGTCTTTGATGTGTCAAATCTTGCGCACCGTTCAACCGGAGGGCGATGACGCCCCGGTACGCAACGGCAGCTCGCGCAGGCACGCGACGGCCACGGCGCCGAGCAGTGCCGTCGGGACGGCGACGAGGAAGACGGTGCTCATCGCGTCGGCGAAGGCGTGCACGACGACGTGCCGTACGGCGGGCGCGAGCCCACGGATCGCCTCGGGCGTGCCCAGATCGACGGTACCGGTGAGCTTCACGCGGCTCGCGGCCAGCAGCCGGGTCATCTCGTCGTGCACCCGGTTGGTGAGGATCGCGCCGAACGCGGCGACGCCGACCGCGCCGCCCAGGCTGCGGAAGAAGCCGACGCCCGAGGTGGCGACCGCCATGTCCCGGTGCTCCACGGCGTTCTGCGCGGCGAGCAGCAGGATGGGCATGCTCATCCCGAACCCGGTGCCGACCACCGCGGCGTCCAGCCCGATGGCCACCTCGCTCGAGCCCACCTCGAGGCGGGACAGCAGCGCCAGCCCGGCCGCCACGAGCAGCAGCCCGACGACCGGGTAGACCTTCCACCGCCCGTACCGGCTGACCAGGCGGCCGCAGACGAGCGAGGACAGCACGTGGGACAGCACCATCGGGAGGGTCATCAGCCCCGAGGCCATCGGCGTCATGCCCTTGACGATCTGCAGGTACTGCGGGAGGTAGATCATCATCGCGAACAGCGCGATGCCGAGCAGGTGCGAGGCGACGCTGGTGAGCACGAAGGTGCGGTCGCGGAACAGCCGCGGAGGCAGGATCGGGTCGGCGGCCCGGCGCTCGGCGAGCACGGCGGCGACGGCGAGCACCGCGCTCAGCGCGAACAGGCCGAAGGTCCACGGGGAGTCCCAGGCGAACTCGTGCCCGCCGAGGGAGAGCACGAGCATGAGGCTCGCGGCCGCGCCGGTGATGGTGAACGCGCCCCACCAGTCGATCCGGGCGTCCCGCCTGACGTACGGCAGGCGCAGCTTGCGCTGCACCACGAGGAACGCGGCGACCGCGAACGGCACGGCGAGGTAGAAGCACCACCGCCAGCCGAGCCCCTGGGTGTCGACGAGCACGCCGCCGAGCAGCGGCCCGGCGATCGTGGAGACGCCGAACACCGAGCCGACGTACCCGTTGTAGCGGCCGCGCTCCCGCGGCTCGACCACGTCGCCGAGGATCACCTGGACCAGCGCCATGATCCCGCCGCCGCCCACCCCCTGCACGGCACGGGCCGCGATCAGCATGCCCATGCTCTGCGACATGCCGGCGGCGACCGAGGAGAGGGCGAACAGCACGAGGGCGAGCTGGAACATGCGCTTGCGCCCGAACAGGTCCGACAGCTTGCCCCACAGCGGCACCGACACCGTCATGGTGAGCAGGTTCGCCGCGGCCACCCAGGAGAGCTGCTCCTGCCCGCCGAGCTCACCGACGATGGTGGGGAGCGCGGTGCCCACCACCGACGTGGACAGCATGGAGGTGAGCATCGCGACCAGGAGTCCCGAGAGGATCTGCATGATCTCCCGGTGGGTGTAGCCGCGCCGCTGCGGGCTCGGGGTCTGCGGGACGTCCGATCGGATGCCAGTCTCAGTCACCAAGCGCCCCTTTTGTGTGCACCGTACAGCTTTTGGCTAGTATACGGTTGTTTACTTCGCTGCCAGGGGGCCGGGGCGCACTACAGTGCTCAGGGAAACGATCAGGACATCCGGCGAGCGCCGGGTGTGAGGGGACGACGGCCACATGGACACCCAGCCCACCACGGCCCGCACCGCGAACCGGCCGTGCCGGGACCGCGAGGCGACCACGCGCCGCATCCTCGAGGCGGCCACCCGGCTGTTCGCCGAGCACGGCTACGACCACGTCACGGTGCGCATGATCGCCAACGAGGCGGGCGCGAACGTGGCCCTGGTCAACCGCTACTTCGGCAGCAAGGCGAACCTGTTCGCCGAGGTGATCGCCGCGCGCTCCCAGCTCGAGTCGGTGATCGAGGGCGACGTGGAGGGCCTGCCCGCCCGGCTCGCGGCGTTCGTGGCGCGCCGGATCGCCGCGGAGACCACCGACCCGGTGGCGCGGATGATCGACCGGGCCGGCGGCAGCCCGGAGATCCGCTCGGTGCTGCGCCGCCGGGTGGAGAGCGCGATCCTCGGGCCGGTCACCGAGAAGCTGGACGGCCCGCACGCGCGGGAGCGCGCCGCGCTCGCCACCGCGATCTTCCTCGGCGGCGGGTCGCTGCGCCGTACCCTCGGGCAGGAGACGGCCCGGGAGCTCGACCTGGCCGAGCTGGAGCGCCGCCTCACCGCCCTGTACACCCAGTGCCTCGCCCCCTGACCCGACCCGGCGGGCCAGAGGGCGTGACGCGGGTCCGGGCTCAGGAGGCGAGCTCGCGCACCCGCTCGATGAGGCGCACCCGCTCGGCGTGGGTGTTCGCCATCGGGGTGACGTTGAGCACGGTGACGCCCGCCTCGCGCATCGCGGCGATGCGCTCGCGCACCAGCCCCTCCGGGCCGACGAGCGAGGTCAGCTCGAGCAGCTCGCGGGGCACGAGCGCGGCCGCCTCGTCCTTCCTCCCGGCCAGGTAGAGGTCCTGGATCCGCTCGGCCTCCTTCTCGTAGCCGTACCGGCGGGCGAGGTCGTTGTAGAAGTTCCTGCCCTTCGCGCCCATGCCGCCGATGTAGAGGGCGAGCATGGGCCGGGCGAGCTCCACCATGTCGCCGACGTCGTCGCCGATCGCGAGCATCGCCTGCACCACGATGTCGAGCTCGCCGAGCGCGGGGTCGCGCCTGGCCCTGCCCGCGGCGAGGGCGTCGCCCCACACCTCGCGGGACTTCTCCGGCACGAAGAAGATCGGGATCCAGCCCTCGGCGATC
The DNA here is from genome assembly GCF_006716785.1 of Thermopolyspora flexuosa. Classification (NCBI taxonomy): domain Bacteria; kingdom Bacillati; phylum Actinomycetota; class Actinomycetes; order Streptosporangiales; family Streptosporangiaceae; genus Thermopolyspora; species Thermopolyspora flexuosa. The sequence goes on from NZ_VFPQ01000001.1 coordinate 3,244,215, forward strand.
TCCGCGGCGAGCTCGACGTTCTTCGGGCCGATCGCGGCGATGAAGATCGGGATGCGGTCGCGCACCGGGTGGTTGATGAGCTTGAGCGGCTTGCCCAGCCCGGTGCCCTGGTCCGGCGGCAGCGGCAGGGTGTAGTACCGGCCCTCGTGCACCAGCCGCTCGCGCCGCCACACCTTGCGGCAGATCTCCACCACCTCACGGGTACGGCCCAGCGGCGCGGTGTACGGCACGCCGTGGAAGCCCTCGATCACCTGCGGCCCGGAGGCGCCGATGCCGAGCACGAACCGGCCGTCCGAGACGTAGTCGAGCCCGGCCGCGGTCATCGCGAGCAGCGCCGGGGTGCGCGAGTAGATGGGCAGGATGCCCGAGGCGATCTGCATGCGCTCGGTCTTGGCGGCGATGTAGCCGAGCTGGCTGACCGCGTCGAAGCTGTACAGCTCGGCCACGAACACGATCTCCAGGCCCGCCTTCTCGAAGTCGGCGAGCTCCGCCACGGTCTGCTTGAAGCCGCCCGTGTAGTTCAGGGTCATCCCGATGCGCATGCGCCCGCACTCCTCCCGGCCCAGCTACGGAACAAAGTTCTACTCGGGACAGCGTAACGGCTCGCGCGCCGGGCACCAAGCCGCGGGCCATGCCGGGCTCAGGCGCCGGGCGCGGTCCGCCCGGCGAGGCGGGCGAGGTCCTCGGCGGTGTCGATGTCGGCCGGGTCGGCGACGTCGTCGCAGGGCACCTCGGTCACCAGGGCGGCGTGCCGGCGCAGGAACGGCCGCGCGCCCACGTCCCCCACGGCGAGTTCGGCGACCTCGGCGAAGTGCTCGCGGGCGATCAGCACCGGGTTGCGCCGCCGCCCGCCGTACGTGGCGACGGCGACCGTGGCCCCGGACCGCCGGGCCGCGACCAGGCGGCGCACCGCCTCGGGCCCGACCAGTGGCTGGTCGGCGAGGGCGACCACCACGGCCTCGGCCCGCGCGGGCAGCGCGGCGAGCCCGGCCCGCAGCGACGAGCCCATGCCGGTGGCCCAGTCCGGGTTGTGCACGGTGAGCGCGCCGGGCACCGGCACGTCGGCCGCGCCGAGCACGACCACCACCGGGTCGCACCCGCCCTCGCGCAGCGTGCGCGCGCCGCGCACGGCGAGCGGCTCGCCGTCGAGCTCGAGCAGCGCCTTGGGCGTGCCCAGCCGGCTGCCCGAGCCCGCGGCGAGCAGCAGTCCCGCCACCGCCGGCACCGCGCCGCCCGCGGCGGGCCCGTCAGCGCGCACCGGCGCCGTGCCCCGGCGTCGGGTCGTCCTTGTGGATGCGCCCCTCGGTGAAGGTGAGCGGCCGGCCCGAGCCGCCCCAGCGCATCTGGATCAGCTCGGCCGCGATCGACACCGCGGTCTCCTCGGGGGTGCGGGCGCCGAGGTCGAGGCCGATCGGGGAGCGCAGCCGGGAGAGCTCCTCCTCCGACAGGCCCGCCTCGCGCAGCCGGGCCATGCGGTCCTCGTGGGTGCGCCGCGACCCCATCGCGCCCACGTACCCGGCGTCGGTGCGCAGCGCCACCTCCAGCAGCGGCACGTCGAACTTGGGGTCGTGGGTGAGCACGCAGATCACGGTGCGCTCGTCCACGTGGGTCTCCACGAGGTAGTCGTGCGGCCACTTCACGATCACCTCGTCGGCCTCGGGGAAGCGCTTCTTGGTGGCGAACACCGGCCGGGCGTCGCAGACCACGACGTGGTAGCCGAGGAACTTGCCGATCCGCGCCACGGCCGCGGCGAAGTCGATCGCGCCGAACACGAGCATGCGCGGCGGCGGGGCGAACGAGTGCACGAACACCTCGAGCTCGTCGAGGCGGCGCTCCCCCGCCGCGCCGTACCGGCGGGTGCCGGTCAGGCCCTGGGCGAGCATGCCGCGCACGTCGTCGTCGACGGCCTGGTCGAGCCGCGCGGAGCCGAGCGACCCGGACGAGCGGTCCGGCCACACCACCCGGCGCGCGCCCACCCGGCCCCTGCCGGACACGATGGTGGCGATCGCCACCGGCTCGTGCTTGGCGATCGACGCGTTGATCTCGCCCAGCTCGGGGAAGCTCTCCCGGTCGACGCGCTCCACGAAGATGTCGATGATGCCGCCGCAGGTGAGGCCGACGGCGAAGGCGTCGTCGTCGGACACCCCGTACCGCTGGAGCACCGGCTCGCCCGAGGCGGCGACCTGCTGGGCGAGCTCGTAGACCGCCCCCTCCACGCAGCCGCCGGAGACGCTGCCCACGGCCTCGTCCCCGAGCACCGCCATGGCCGCGCCGGGCTGCCGGGGCGCGCTGCGGAAGGTGTTGACCACGGTGGCCAGGCCGAACGTCTCCCCAGCCTCCCACCAGCGGGTGATCTGCGAAAGCACGTCACGCATGGGACCCTCCAGTCGTACTGCGTCACCGCTGACTCACCGCTGGGTCACCGTCGGGTCGCCACGGGGGCCCGCGGTCCGCCGGTCACGCTATGTGTCGCACAGGTGGCCAGGGCGAATAAATCAAGAGTAGGCGAGCTTGTGGCGATTAGCGCGTTTTGCCGGATTGCTTCCCGGCGAGCAGCGCGGCGAGATCCTCGAACGCGGCGAGGCTGTGCCCGGCGACGAAGTCGTCGATGTACGGCAGGGCCGCCTGCATGCCGCCGGTGAGCGGCTGGTAGCCCTCGCTGCCCTTGTGGGGGTTGACCCACACCACCCGGTGGGCGAGCCGGGACAGGCGGGCCATCTGCGATCCGAGCAGCGACGGGTCGCCGCGCTCCCACCCGTCCGAGGCGATCACGGCGATCGCGCCGCGGGCGTACGAGCCATGGCGGGCGAGGAACTCCTTCAGCTCCTCGCCGAGCCGGGTGCCGCCGCTCCAGTCGGGGATCGCCGCGGACACCTCGCGCATCGCGGTGGCGGGGTCGCGGTGCCGCAGCTCCTCGGTGATCCGGGTGAGCCGGGTGCCCACGCTGAACACCTCGGTGGCGCGCGGCTCGCGGCGGACCAGCGCGTGGGCGAACCGCAGCAGCGTGTCGGCGTACGGCGCCATCGAGCCGCTCACGTCGACGAGCAGCACCACCCGGCGCGGCCGGGTGCGGTGGGTGCGCCGCCGCAGCCGCGCGGGCTCGCCGCCGCGCCGCAGGGTGTCGCGGACGGTGCGGCGGGGGTCGATGCGGCCGCGCTGCGCCGGGGTGAACCGGCGCGAGCGGCGGCGCTGCCGGGCCGCCTCGAGCAGCGCGAGCATGCGGTGGATCTCGTCGCGCTCGGCCGCGGTCATCCGGGCCACGTCGCGGTGCCGGAGGATCTCCACGCGGCTCGCGGTCATCGGGACCACGTCGCCGTCGCCCTCCTGCCCGCCCTCCCCGTCGTCGCCGAGGCTCACCACGTGGCGGGTGACGGTGACCACGGCGGGCTGCCGGACGGGCAGCGCCCGCTCCCCGCCGAAGTAGGCGGCGAAGCAGCGGTCGTACCGGGGGATGTCGTCGGGGCCGGAGCACAGGGTGAACCGGCCGGCCCAGTAGACGTCCATCGGCCGGGTGACGTCGAGCCGGGCGAGCGCCTCGACCATGTTCTGGGTGCGCTCGCGGTCGGCGGCGACCCCGGCGGCGCGCAGCGTGCGGGCGAAGCCGGTGATCGTCGCGTACAGGCGCTCGTCGACCGGACGGTCGTCCGCCTCCGCACGCCCCCGCTCGTCCGGCGGCGTGGGCGGCGGGGTGTCCGCCGGCGGGTGGGACGCGGCGTGCGAGGAGACGCCCGCCAGGATCCGGTCGAGGGCGGCGCGGGCGGCGGCCGCCGGATCGGGGTACCCGTGCTCAGGCCGGCCGGACATCGTCGAGCAGCCCGTTGCGCAGCACCGTCTCCTGGTCCTCCCGGTACTTCAGCAGCGCGCCGAGGGAGGCGGCGGCGAGGGCGGGGTCGAGGTCCCGGGCGCCGAGGGTGAGCAGGGCCTCGGTCCAGTCGAGGGTCTCCGCGATGCCGGGCGGCTTGACCAGGTCGGCCTCGCGCAGCCGCGCGGTGGCGCGGGCGACCTGGGCGGCGAGCGTCTCGCCGCACTCGGGCAGCCGCTTGCGCAGGATCGCCACCTCGCGCTCGAAGGACGGGTGCTCGAGCCAGTGGTAGAGGCAGCGGCGCTTGAGCGCGTCGTGCACCTCCCGGGTGCGGTTGGAGGTGATCACCACGACCGGGGGGCGCTCGGCGCGCACGGTGCCGAGCTCGGGGATGGAGATCTGGAAGTCGCTCAGCACCTCCAGGAGGAACGCCTCGAACTCGTCGTCGGCGCGGTCCACCTCGTCGACGAGCAGCACGCTCGGCCAGGTCTCCAGGGCGCGCAGCAGCGGCCGGGCGATCAGGTAGCGGCGGTCGTACAGCTCGCCCTCGAGCCGCTCGGCGTCGTGCACGCCGGCGGCCTCGGCCGCCTTGAGGTGGAGGAGCTGGCGGGGGAAGTCCCAGTCGTACAGCGCCTGCGCGGCGTCCAGGCCCTCGTAGCACTGCAGGCGGATGAGCGGCGCGTCGAGCACGGTCGCGAGCGTCTTGGCGAGCTCGGTCTTCCCCACGCCCGCCTCGCCCTCGAGGAACAGGGGGCGGCCCATGCGCAGTGCCAGGAAGCACGCGGTCGCCAGGCCCTCGTCGGCCAGGTAACCGTGCTTCTCAAGCACATTCGCCAACATTTCGGGCGATTCAGGTTCAAACATCGTTTCCTGCCGCAACACGCCTAAAAGGGTACGCAGCCTACCGAGGCTCCGGCGCCTCGCCGTACTGCCTGATCAACGCGCGGAGCTCGGCGACCGCCCGGTAGGCGCGTTCCTTCTCCGAGCCCTGGATGCCCATGACCCCGATGCTGGAGCCGTCGGCGAGGTCGAGCCGGGGCCAGGGATCGCCCACCTCCATCGACACGCCGATCAGCTGGGCCCACTCGTACCGGCGCACCCGGAAGGCGTTCACCAGCGTCACGCCCCGCTCGTCGGCCTCGACCCGGGTACGGCCCAGCATGTGCAGCAGCCAGGCGAGCCCGCAGGCGAACGCGACCACGCCGATCCGGTCCGGGATCTTGAAGCGTTCGGGCAGCACGATCGCGAAGGCCACGGCGCCCGCCACGAGCAGCGCCGCGACCGTGTAGGCGACCGCGCGGGACCGGCGCGGCACCCAGGTGACCGGCAGCGGCGGGGCCGCCGCCTCGGACGGCCCCCCGCTCATCGGGCCAGACTCCGCAGCAGCAGCGCGGCCTCCAGGGCGGCGAGGGTCGCCTCGTACCCCTTGTCCTCGCGGCTGCCGGGCAGCCCTGCGCGGTCGATCGCCTGGTCGAGGGTGTCGCAGGTGAGCACCCCGTTGCCCACCGGCGTCGACTCGTCGAGGGCGACCCGGGTGAGGCCCGAGGTCACCGACTCGCACACGTAGTCGAAGTGCGCGGTCTCGCCGCGGATCACCACGCCGAGCGCGACCACCGCGTCGAACCGCCGGGCGAGGGCCTGGGCCACCACCGGGATCTCCAGCGAGCCCGCCACGCGCACGGTCACCGCGCGCGCCCCGCAGTCCGCCGCCGCCTGCTCCGCCCTGGCCACGAGCTGGTCGGTGACCTTCTCGTGCCAGCGGGCACCGACGATGCCCAGGCTCAGGCCACGCGCGTCCACCGTGCCGATCTCCGGCCTGCCGATGCCGCTCACCGAGCGCCCTCCACGTCCACCGTCTCCCGAATTCCGTGCCGGGCCTCCGGCACCGCGCCCAGCCCGGCCGGGATGTCGTGGCCGAGCCGATCACGCTTGGCGGCAAGATAGCGCAGGTTGTACGGGTTGGCCGCCACCGGCATGGCCTCCCGGCCGAGCACCTTGACCCCGTACCCGTCCAGGCCGCGCGCCTTCGCCGGGTTGTTGGTGAGCAGCCGCACCGAGCGGATGCCCAGATCGGCGAGGATCTGCCCGGCGTTGGAGAACTCCCGCGCGTCCACCGGCAGGCCGAGCTCGACGTTCGCGTCCACGGTGTCGCTGCCGTTGTCCTGCAGCGCGTAGGCGCGCAGCTTCGCGGTCAGGCCGATGCCCCGGCCCTCGTGGCCGCGCAGGTAGACGATGACGCCGCGGCCCTCGGCGGCGATCGCCCGCATCGCGTTGTCGAGCTGCACCCCGCAGTCGCAGCGCAGCGAGCCGAGCACGTCGCCGGTGAGGCACTCGGAGTGCACCCGGACCAGCACGTTCTCCGCGCCGGTGCCGACCACGTCGTCGCCGTAGACGAGCGCCACGTGCTCGCCGTCGTCGAGCGCGCTCACGTACCCGTAGGCCCGCCACATGCCGTACTTGTTCGGCAGCCGGGTCTCCGCGGCCCTGGTGACCAGCCGCTCGGCGCGGCGGCGGTAGTCGATGAGCTGCTCGATCGAGACGAGCGCGAGGTCGTGCTCGTCGGCGAACTCGCGCAGCCGCGGCAGCCGGGCCATGGTGCCGTCGTCGTTCACCACCTCGGCGAGCACCCCGGCGGGGGTGAGGCCGGCGAGGCGGGCGAGGTCGACCGCGGCCTCGGTGTGGCCGGGCCGTACCAGCACGCCGCCCTCCCGGTAGCGCAGCGGGAAGATGTGGCCGGGGCGCACCAGCTCGTCCGGCTCGGTGTCCGGGTCGGCGAGCAGCCGGATGGTCCGCGCCCGGTCGGCGGCGGAGATGCCGGTGGTGACGCCGTCCCGGGCGTCCACGCTGATCGTGTAGGCGGTGCGCATGCGGTCCTGGTTCTGCCGGACCATGAGCGGCAGCTCCAGCCGGTCGAGGTCCGCGCCGAGCATCGGCACGCAGATCACGCCGCTGGTGTGGCGGATGGTGAAGGCCAGCAGCTCGGGCGTGGCCTTCTCCGCGGCGAAGATGATGTCGCCCTCGTTCTCCCGGTTCTCGTCGTCGACCACGACCACCGGGCGGCCCTCGCGGATGTCGGCGATCGCCCGGTCGATCGGGTCGAGGGTGATGGTCCCGTTCCGGCTCATCGCCCGGCCTCCCTCGCGTGCGCCCCTGCGTAGGCGGCCACCTGCTTCTCGACGTACTTGGCGATGACGTCGACCTCGAGGTTGACCGGGTCGCCCGGGCGCCTGGCGCCGAGCGTGGTGAGCTCGAGCGTGGCCGGGATGAGGGCCACGGTGAAGGATTCGGCGTCGACCGCCGCCACGGTGAGGCTCACCCCGTCCACCGCGATCGAGCCCTTCTCCACCACGTAGCGGGCGAGCGCGGGCGGCAGCGAGAACCGCATGCGCTCCCCGTGGTCGCCCGGTGTGCGGTCGAGCACGGCCGCGGTGCCGTCCACGTGTCCCTGCACGATGTGCCCGCCGAGCCGCTGGTCGGCGCGGACCGCGCGCTCCAGGTTGACCCGCGCGCCGGCGTCCTTGCCGCCGAGCGTGCTGCGGGCGAGGGTCTCGGCGACGACGTCCACGGTGAACACCTCGCCGTCGAGGCCGACCACGGTGAGGCAGACCCCGTCGACCGCGATCGAGTCGCCGTGCCGGGTGCCTTCGGTGACGGTCTTGCCGCGGATCTCGAGCCGCGCCCCGTCACCGGCGGGCTCGACACGCACGATCTCGCCGATCTCCTCGACGATTCCGGTGAACATCCCGGTCAGTCCTCTCGCCGGGCGCCGGGGAAACGCCGGGCGCGGGGGGAACGCGACCGGGGGGAAGATGGGGAACCGATCACCGGGGGCCTCCTACTCGCCAGAACCGCTCTGCCACGGCGAGCCCCGGGGACCGGGCGGCGCAGGACGCGCACCGATCATGTTCGACGGGACGCCCGTCCCGCCGTGCGCGCTACCTCCCATCCGGACTTTTACCGTCGGTCCCGGAGTTCCACCGGGTCAACCGGCCGATGGCTTCGGCCGGGTCGCGGACTTTCACCGCCGGTTCGGAGTTCCACCGACCCCGGAGCACGCAGTGTCGCCCTTGTAGTGTGCCATGTCCGGGGGCGTGACGCGCAGAGTGGCCCCTCCGGGGTGCCGCAGGTCGGAACCCCGGCCGCCGGGATCGTCCCCGTCGCGGCGCCGTCACCGGCCGCGCCCGTCAATTACGGTTTATCGCCCGGGCGGTCACTTAGGATGAGGATTGCCGCCGCCGGGAACCTTATTGTCCCGATCACGTCGGGATTGTGTCACAAAACCGTGAACAACCAGGGAACAGGCTATTCACATTTTTGCGGAGTTGTCTTCCCTGGTCAACGGGTTATCCGGACACAAGCTGGTTGACTTTGAACAACGAAGTGACGAAGAAACCGGGTTCGCCTTCGATGTGGTTGACCCGCGGAAAATAAGTTGTCAGGGTGCCAGCAGGTCGGACTTTTGGCCGATCTTTCACGTAACACCCGGGAGCCCCTGCACGATGACGTTCCCCACTCCGGCCACCTCGGCCGGCCCGGCGGACCCGGTGGATCCGGTGGATCCGGCCACGACGCCACGCGACCCGGACCGGGACGTGGCGGGGCTTTCCCCCGGCCGGCTCATGTGGCGGCGCTTCCGCCGTGACCGGACCGGCGTGGTCGCCGCGATCATCGTCGCCTGTTACCTGCTCGTGGCCGCGGCCGCCCCACTTATATCGCTTTTGTACGGTAAAGACCCATATACGACGTATGGGCTTGACCGACCGGGTCTGCTCAACGAGTACGGCTTCCCGATCCTCCCCAACGGCGGGATCAGCCCGGAATTCTGGTTCGGCATAGAACCTGGCCTCGGCCGCGACGTGTTCATGCAGCTGGTGTACGGTATCCGCACCTCGCTGGCGATCGCGCTCGCGGCGACGCTCGGCTCCACGCTGATCGGCATCGTGATCGGCGTCGTGGCGGGCTACTTCGGCGGGCGCACGGACTACTTCCTCGGCCGGGTGATCGACGTGACCCTGTCGTTCCCGTCGACGCTGTTCATCATCGCGTTCACCCCGGTGGTGGAGAACCTCTTCGTCGGCCCCGACGAGGAGACCCCGGTCTGGCTACGCGCGCTCACGCTGATCATCGTGCTCACCGCGTTCAGCTGGGCGGCGATCGCCCGGCTGCTGCGCGGCCAGGTGCTCTCGCTGCGCGAGCGGGAGTTCGTCGAGGCCGCGCGGGTCACCGGCGCCTCGCCCGCGCGGATCATCTTCAAGGAGCTGCTCCCCAACCTGTGGACCCCGATCCTCGTCCAGGCCACGCTCATGCTCCCCGCCCTGGTCACCGCCGAGGCCGCCCTCTCCTTCCTGGGCGTCGGCATGATCGAGCCCGTCCCGGACTGGGGCCGCATGTTCCTGCGCGGGACCGAGGTCTACCAGGACGACATCACATACCTGATGTTCCCCGGCGTGGCGTTGCTGATCTTCGTCATCGCGTTCAACCTGCTCGGTGACTCGGTCAGGGACGCCTTCGACCCCAGAATCCGGCGCTGACGGCGCCCTCGGCACGGCTACGCCCCACCAGGTGGAGATAGGAGTACCAATGACAGGACGGAGACGGTCGTTCACCGCGGTCGCGGCGATCGGCGTGCTGGCGTTCGCCGTGGCGTGCGCTCCGGGGAACGCGGGCGGCGGCGGCAGCACACCCGCCTCCTCCGCGCCGGCCCCCGCGTCCGACACCGAGACGTTCACCCCGCCGAAGGTGACGATCGGCACCGCCGAGGACTCCAAGGGCCCGGCCCCGGCGCCCGAGGGCGTGGTGCGCGGCGGCACGGTCACCATGCTCGACCGCGACGACTTCGCCCACCTCGACCCGGGCCAGATCTACCTCAACACCGAGAGCAACATGGCCCTGCTGTACGCCCGCGGCCTCACCGGGTACAAGCGGGTCGGCCCGAACGAGTACAAGCTCGTCGGCGACCTCGCCACCGACCCCGGCACACCCTCCGACGGCGGGCGGACCTGGACCTTCACCCTCAAGGACGGGGTGAAGTGGCAGGACGGCAGCCCGATCACGTCCGAGGACGTGAAGTGGACGATGGAACGGCTGTTCGCCCCGCACATCACCTACGGGCCCGCCTACATCCAGCAGTGGCTCACCGGCGAGGAGGACTACAAGAAGGCCTACGGCGGCCCGTACGGCGGCAAGCGGCTCGACAGCATCGAGACGCCGGACGAGAAGACCGTCGTGTTCCGCTTCAAGGAGCCGCACGCCGACGCCAACTTCGCCCTCGCCATGACCGGCTACGCGATCGTGCCGAAGGCGAAGGACACCAAGGAGAAGTACGACAAGGAACCCTTCTCCAGCGGGCCGTACATGATCACGTCGCACACGCCGGACAAGTCCATGGAGCTGGAGCGCAACCCGCACTGGGACCCGGCGACCGACCCGATCCGCGGCGGCTACCCGGACAAGTGGCGCTTCGAGTTCGGCCAGGAGCGGCTGCAGATCACCGACCGGTTCATCGCGGACGCCGGTGAGGACAAGACCGCGCTGTCGTTCTACGCGTGGGTCGCGCCGGAGCGGCTGCAGCAGGTGCTCAAGGACGAGAACCTGAAGTCCCGGATGCTGCGCCAGCCGTCGCCGTACGGCAACTACTACTACTTCAACCTCGACCGGGTGAAGGACATCAAGCACCGGCAGGCGATCAACATCGCCTGGCCGACCCGGCAGCTCCAGCAGCTCGAGGGCGGCCCGGCGGCGAACGTGATCTCCACCACGATCCTCAACCCGGTGGTGGCCGGCTGGCAGGACTACGACGTGTTCGGCATGAAGGCGAAGCCCGAGGGCGACATCGAGCGGGCCAAGCAGCTCATGGCCGAGTCGAGCGACCCCAACCCCACGATCGTCTACGCCTACAACCAGACCCCGATCGAGGAGCGCAAGACGGTCGTGATCAAGAACCAGCTCGCCAAGATCGGGATCAACGTGGTGCCGAAGCCGCTGGCCCGCAAGACCTACTACGACCAGATCAGCAAGGTGGACAACGGCTTCGACCTGTACTGGGGCGGCTGGGGCCAGGACTGGCCGTCGGGCTCGACCGTGCTGCCGGTCATCTTCGGCCCGGTGCGTGACGGCGGCTACAACCTCTCCCACCTGCGCGACCCGGAGATCGACGCGGAGATGAAGCGCATCCTCGAGATGGCGGACGCCAACGAGGCGAACGCCGCGTGGGCCGCGCTCGACAAGCGGATCATGGAGACGATCACCCCGATCGTGCCCGACACCAACGACATCGGCACGATGCTGTACGGCTCGCGCATCGGCGGCGCCGAGATCGACCCGCAGCTGTGGACCGTGTCGCCCAACCTGATCTACGTCAAGCCGCAGTGACGCCGCGCGCTCCGGGGCGGGCGCTCCCGCCCGCCCCGGGGCCCGCCCGCCGACGTCGTTCCGGAGTGTTCGCCGACCATGCTCGCCTTCCTCACCCGCCGCACCATCGGCGCGGTGGTCACCCTGCTGATCATCGCGGCGGTCACGTTCTTCCTGTTCTTCGCCGTGCCCGCCGACCCGGCCCGGCTCGCCTGCGGCAAGGTCTGCCCGCCCGAGCTGCTCGAGCAGGCCCGGCGCAACCTCGGCCTGGACGCGCCGGTGTGGCAGCAGTTCGTCGCCTGGCTGGCCGGCCTGGTGGTCGGCCGCGACTACGAGGGCCTGGGCCACTGCCCCGCGCCCTGCCTGGGCTACTCGTTCGTCAACCGGGAGCCGGTGCTGGAGACGATCCTCGACCGGCTGCCGCTGACGCTCTCCCTCACCTTCGGCGCCGCGGTGCTGTTCCTGCTGTTCGGGGTGGGCACCGGCGTGGTCGCGGCGCTGCGCCGCGGCAGACCCCTGGACAAGATCGCGAGCGTGGCGTCGCTGATCGGCGCCTCGGTGCAGATCTACTTCGTCGGCACGCTCGCCATGTACTTCCTCGTCTACCAGTGGCAGATCCTCGACCAGCCGCGGTACGTGCCGCTCACCGAGGACCCGATCGGCTGGGCGTACGGCCTGCTGCTGCCGTGGGTCGTGCTGTCGCTGATCTTCACCGCGAACTACACGCGGATCACCCGCTCGACCATGGTGGAGCAGCTCACCGAGGACTACGTGCGCACCGCCGTGGCCAAGGGGCTGCCGCGCCGTACCGTGGTGGGGCGGTTCGCGCTGCGCGGCACCCTCATCCCGGTGGTCACGATCTTCGGCGTCGACCTGGGGCACCTCATCGGCGGGGCGATCATCACCGAGACCACGTTCGGCCTGCAGGGCATCGGGCGGCTCGCGGTGCGCGCGGTCACCGACTCCGACCTGCCGATGCTCATGGCGACCGTGCTGCTCGCCGCGACCGCGATCGTGGTGTTCAGCATCATCGTGGACGTCCTCTACGCGGTCATCGACCCGCGGGTACGGCTGAGCTGACGCCAGAGACGGAGAAACAGGAGTGAGCACCGCCACCTGGACCACCGAGTCCCCCGTGCGCCGCGGCCCCGGGCCGTTCCTCGCCGTCCGCGACCTCGCCGTGCAATTCACCACCGAGGAGGGCGTGGTGCACGCGGTCGACGGCCTCTCCTTCGACCTGGAGAAGGGCACCACGCTCGGCATCGTGGGCGAGTCCGGCTCCGGCAAGTCGGTGACGAGCCTGTCCATCCTCGGCCTGCACGACCCGGCGACCACCACGGTCACCGGCGAGATCTGGCTGGAGGACCGGGAGCTGGTCTCCGCGGACCGGGCCACCATGGAGCGGCTGCGCGGCGACCGCGTCGCCATGGTCTTCCAGGACCCGCTCAGCGCGCTGTCGCCGTACCACACCGTGGGGCGGCAGATCGCCGAGACCTACCGCAGGCACAAGGGCGGCAGCCGGCGCGAGGCCCGCGAGCGGGCGATCGAGATGCTGCGCCGGGTCGGCATCCCGCAGCCGCACCTGCGCGTCGACGACTACCCGCACCACTTCTCCGGCGGCATGCGGCAGCGCGCGATGATCGCCATGGCCCTCGTCTGCGACCCGGACCTGCTCATCGCCGACGAGCCCACCACCGCGCTCGACGTGACCGTGCAGGCGCAGATCCTCGACCTGCTCAAGGACCTGCAGCAGCAGACCGGCATGGCGATCATCCTCATCACCCACGACCTGGGGGTGGTGGCGAACACCGCGCACGAGGTGCTCGTCATGTACGCCGGGCGGGCGGTGGAGCGGGGCACCGTGCGCGAGGTGCTGCGCGAGCCCCGCCACCCGTACACCTGGGGCCTGCTCGCGTCGATGCCGAGCCTGCGCTCCCCGCTCGACGTCCCGCTGCGGCCGGTGCGCGGCACGCCGCCGAGCCTGCTCGCGCCGCCGCCGGGCTGCCCGTTCCACCCCCGGTGCGACTTCGTCGACCTCGCCGGGCGGGAGCTGTGCACCCGTGAGCGGCCCGCGCTCGTCCCCGAGCACGGGCACGCCGACGCCTGTCACCTGGCGCCCGAGGACAAGCGGCGCCTCACGGACGCCCGAGACGACCGGAAGGAGCGGGCATGACCGAGCCGCTGCTGGAGCTGTCCGGCGTCACCAAGCACTTCCCGGTGACGGGCGGATTCCTGATCAAGCGCCGGATCGGGTCGGTGCACGCGGTGGACGACGTCGACCTCACCGTCGCCCCCGGGGAGACGGTCGGCCTCGTCGGCGAGTCCGGCTGCGGCAAGTCGACCACCGGCCGGCTCGTGGCGCGGCTGCTCGAGCCGGATCGCGGGACGATCCGGTTCGACGGGCGGGACATCACCCACGCGAGCCGCCGGGAGCTCAAGCCGATCCGCCCGCAGATCCAGATGATCTTCCAGGACCCGTACTCGTCGCTCAACCCGCGGCACACCGTGGGGTCGATCATCCGCGGGCCGATGGAGATCAACGGCATCGACCCGCCCGGGGGCCGGGAGAGGCGGGTGCGCGAGCTGCTGGAGACGGTCGGGCTCAACCCCGAGCACTACAACCGCTACCCGCACGAGTTCTCCGGCGGGCAGCGCCAGCGCATCGGGATCGCGCGGGCGCTCGCCCTGCAGCCCAGGCTGATCGTGGCCGACGAGCCGGTGTCCGCGCTCGACGTGTCGATCCAGGCCCAGGTGATCAACCTGCTGCAGCGGCTGCAGCGGGAGTTCGGGATCGCGTTCCTGTTCATCGCCCACGACCTTGCGGTGGTGCGGCACTTCTCCCACCGGGTCGCGGTGATGTACCTGGGCCGGATCGTGGAGATCGCCGACCGCGCCTCGCTCTACGAGCGGCCCCGCCACCCGTACACGCACGCGCTGCTGTCCGCGGTGCCGGAGATCGACCCGGAGCCGGGCCGCGAGCGCATCCGGCTCACCGGCGACCTCCCCTCCCCCGTCGACCCGCCGTCCGGGTGCCGGTTCCGCACCCGGTGCTGGAAGGCGACGGAGAAGTGCGCGCAGGAGACCCCGCCGCTGGTCCGGCTCGACGGCAACGCCGAGGGGCACCTGGTGGCCTGCCACCACCCGATGGACCCGCCGCCGCCGGCGGAGCCGGCCGCGCACGGGGCGCTCGCCCAGGGGTCCGCGGAGAACCGGCCCGGCTGAGCCGCGGTACGGCCGGCCGGTCAGCCGCGCCGCTTCCAGGCCGACTCGGCGAGGTCGCGCAGCTCCTGGACGGCCTTCGCGGCGTCCTCGGCGCCGTACACCGCGCTGCCCGCGACGAACACGTCCGCGCCCGCCTCGGCGCAGCGCTCGATCGTGGCCGCGGACACGCCGCCGTCCACCTGGAGCCAGACCTCGCCGCCGTGCCGGTCGATGAGCTCGCGGGCCCGGCGCACCTTCGGCAGCACCACGTCGAGGAACGGCTGGCCGCCGAAGCCCGGCTCCACGGTCATCACGAGCAGCATGTCGATCTCGCCGAACAGGTCCGCGTACGGCTCCACCGGGGTGGCCGGGTTGAGCGCGAAGCCCGCCCGCGCGCCCGCCCGGCGGATCTGCCGCAGCGTGCGCACCGGCGCCTTGGCCGCCTCGGCGTGGATGGTGACGCTGCCCGCGCCCGCCTCGGCGTACTGCACCGCCCACCGGTCCGGGTCCTCGATCATCAGATGGCAGTCGAGCGGCAGCGGCGTGGCCTTGAGCAGCGACTCGACCACCGGCAGGCCGAGGGTGAGGTTGGGCACGAAGTGGTTGTCCATGACGTCGACGTGGAGCCAGTCGGCGACGTCGCCGACCCGGGCCGCCTCGTCGGCGAGCCGCGCGAAGTCCGCGGACAGGATGCTGGGCGAGATCTGTACAGCCATGATGGGGCGAGTCTATTGGGCCCGCCGCCGTGACCTGTGCCGGGACCGCTCCCTCGCCGCGTCCGATCAGGACGCGGTGCGCCGCAGCAGGGCGAGGAACATCGCGTCGGTGCCGTGCCGGTGCGGCCAGAACCGCGCGTACGGCCCGTCGCCGAGCCCGTCGGCCTCGGGCAGGTACTCGCGGGCGTCGAGCGTCTCCAGGTCGCCGCGGCGGCCCGCGACGTCCTCGACCACGACGACGGTCTCGGCGAGGTGCGGCGAGCAGGTGACGTAGGCGACCACGCCGCCGGGCCGTACCGCGTCGGCGGCGGCCTCCAGCAGGCGGCGCTGCAGCGCGGTGAGCTCGGGCAGCGACTCCGGGCCGCGCCGCCACCGGGCCTCCGGGCGGCGGCGCAGCGCGCCCAGGCCGGTGCACGGGGCGTCGAGCATGACCCGGTCGAACGCGGCCTCGCGCCAGGCGGGGGCGGTGCCGTCGGCGACGACCACGGCGGCGTCGCGGACCGCCTGCCGTACCAGGGCGGCCCGGTGGGGCTGCACGTCGGAGGCGAGCAGCCGGGCGCCGCGCTGGGCGGCGACCGCGTCGAGCAGGCCGGCCTTGCCGCCGGGGCCCGCGGCGAGGTCGAGCCACCGGGCGTCGGGCCCGGTCACCGGCACCCGGGTGAGCGCGAGCGCGACGAGCTGGCTCGCCTCGTCCTGCACCCCGGCCCGCCCCTCGGCGACCGCGGGGATCGCGGCCGGGTCGCCCTCGGGCAGGTAGGCCGCGTACGGCGAGCGGCGGGCGCGCTCGGCGCCGGCCGCGACCAGCTCGTCGACCGTGGCCCGGCCGGGCCGGGCGACGAGGGTGACGAGGGGACGCTCGTTGTCCGCGGCGAGCAGCGCCTCGGCCTCGGCCCGGTCGCCGCCGAGCGCGTCGAGCAGCGCGGTGACGATCCACCGGGGGTGGCTGTGGGTGACCGCGAGGTGGCCGACGAGGTCCTCCTCGGCC